>JBNPEG010000048.1:5781-33354 GCA_051117555.1 Elainellaceae cyanobacterium
ATTGAGTTCGTTTTAATGTGAACTGGGCGTTCTTCGATTGCTTGATTTGAGACTTGATTCATCGTGGGCTCCCGTCGATGATGCATGATTTCTAGTTGCAAAGCACTTTATTGTGGTTTGTTTTTTTCTCTTCTTTCGTCTGACTTGAGGGATAAACCTAAGCCCGTAGGGCTATATCACCCTGACACGAGTCTCTAGATATTTTCCAAATACATCTTCAGGACTATCCGCAGGAATGTCCTGAAAACGAGTGGCAAGGATGCGTTTCAACCTGTCCTCCGGACTGTCTGCCAGACAGATTGCAACTGCACTCGTCTTCCTAAGAACAAAAATTAGTGAAGAAACGCGATCGCTCAATAAATCCGTAAAGAGAGCGATATGATTAGGAAATATCCTGAGGACAGTCCAGAGGATAATGGAATGAGCTATGGAGAAATTGACCGCTTTCCCGTTAGTCAGCTAACCGAACGCTATGGCGACCTGGCGCGGAGTGCAGTCTACAGTAGGCTCGAGGCTCTGGGAATCAAGCCTAAACGAATTGGCAATCGATCCTATGTGAATGCTGAGCAACTGAGACTGATGGATGATCTGCACCAGTTCATTAATTCAGGGAGAAGTACAGCAGAATTTCTTGAGATGAGAGGACTGGATTCAGCTACCAATTCATCATCTAGACAGTCCTCAGAGCAATCCTCAGGACTGTCTACCGTATCCCCCGATATCGTTCGGCTTGTCAGCATGATCGCCTCCGAAATTGCCTCGCGGTTTCAGCCCCCGATGCCCGAACCGGATCCATTGGCATATTATGAGACTCTAGAACGAGCCGCCCAGCAAGGATGGCTCCTTAAAACCTCAGAGGTTGCCTACTTACTACGGTTGCCCGCCGATGAAATTCAACAATATGGCGATCGCTTTTCTGAAGCAGGGTTTATATTCACTCGGGCAGGATACCGGGCTCCTGGTGAAATAGCATGGAAAGTCTCTAAACCTGTACAATAAAAAAGCCAGCTTTGGCGCTGGCTCGACTGTTCGTGTTCAATTGGATTCGTGTTCTGATAGTGATTCTGAGGGTGATGTTGGTGTTAGCACTGGCATCACCTAGTCTTTTAGGTCGATGGACTGTCAGTCATTCTGGCACATGTACGCCAGCAGGAGCTTTACCCACCAGTGGAGGCTGTTCTCCCTAGACCCTCCAGTCTTTCTTCGTACACTTTAGCATGTCCTGAGGACAGTCCGAAGGATTTTCCTGATATTTTCCTGAAGATATTCCTAAGGACAATCCTGAGGACAGATTGGAATACGCCGTTTAAGATGGCGATCGCAATCCTAGAGCAGTATGTGCTTGAATTGAGCACAATTGAAAATGGCTATAAATTAGCTAATGAAATGGAGTACAGGCAAGTTGCCCGTGCTATCAAAGCCTAGCCTTCAGGAGAAAAACAAACCACTCGCACTAGAGATTTGTCCTAAGGATCATCCTGTGGTCAGTCCTGAAGATATAGCGGTATGCGCTTGGGTTAAGTACGGCACAGTCTACTGGTGTAGCATAGCTAAAATGGTGCATTAGGTAGGGTGTCGTTAGCGCAGCGTAACGCACCGGATTCAAGAGCTTCAGCCCTTTAAGGATTTGCACTATTTTAGACATGTCACGACACTACTGGTGTAGCACAGCTAAAATAGTGCATTAGGTAGGGTGTCGTTAGCGCAGCGTAACGCACCGGATTCAAGAGCTTCAGCCCTTTAAGGATTTGCACTATCTTAAGCATGTCAGGCCACTACTGGCGTGGCACAGCTAAAATAATGCATTGGCAGGGTGCTGTTAGCGCAGCGTAACGCACCGGTTTCAAGAGTTTCAGCCCTTTAAGGGTTTGCACTATTTTAGACATGTCACGACACTACATAGTGTTAGGTCTGAGGCATGACCGCAGCCTAGATTCGGCCCTAGCTTAGCTAAATCCCTATTGACTCAGCATGGTCTTAGACAAAACGCCATGAATCTGATCGAGTAACTCTTTCATAGACACCGACGCTGACACGATATGCAGAGGGGATGATTGACTCGTGCGCTGTAGCTGTTGAGTCTGGATATAAGCAGACGCATGAGAGGCATAGCTGCCATCTAGCACAAAGACAGGAACGGTTATTGCTAGAGTTTCAAGCCAGCTCATGGTATCTGCTAACGCCTTCATAGACTGTTCTGAGCTCACATAAAGTATCAATAAATTAATCGACCGATGCTGAAGCTGATGGCGAATATCAGGCCAGGCATTAAGGATCGAACATTGGAGCCCAGCCGCTTGAAAATAGCGCATTAATGCGCTCAGCCAAGTGTCAGTGTGCTTCATGCCATTGTGCACCGATACGACTTCAAATGACTGGCAATTTTCGGTGGAATGAGTAGTTAGGTCGGCTAAGTCAACCAGGGCAATATGCGGAGCCCAACCAATACCAGCCGCAATTCGAAGTGCTTGAATCAGAGCAGACGCTTGAGACGGGCTCACCGTATTATCGTAAGTATCTTGTAATTCTAAACACGGAAATACTGCAAGTCCCGGTATCTGATTAGCCACTTGCGTTATGTTGGGCGTGAGAGTCACAATCGGCAACGTCACCAGATAGGGATTTTGACTGAGCTCCTGCATCAGAGATTTTGGATCAGCAATGCTGCCATCAATCAGAATGACATCCGGGTTCCAGACCCGCGCTAGAAGATCAGCCTGATCAACATCGTCTACTTCTAAAACCCGACAGTGATAGGGATACAGCAGATGATTTAAATCGCATCGTGTCGTCAGATCAGGGGCTCCAGATTCTAGGATTTGATTATCCTCATCTGATTCTAGAAATCCTGAGACGTCAAGCCCTGATTCACCCTCAGATTTGTCCTCATTTCCACCCATCGTCCTGCCTACATTCAAGTAGAGCACGGTCAGATCAGACAAACTCTCTGTATGAGCATCGGCGTCAGATTTCAGACGCGTGAGAGATTCTAGGGTCGTTCGTAACGCCTCAAGCTGGATGGGCAAATTTAGAAATCCCGAAGCTCCGTTACAGCGAACAGACCCTGTTTCAACAGGTGATGCCATGATAACCACTGGAACATGCTGAGTCTGAACATCCGATTTTAAGAGCGTCATCACGCCCCAACCCGACAGTAGCGGTAAATCTGGGTTCATCAACACGGCAACGGGTTGCAACCGACGAATTTTACCGATCGCCTCTGTCCCTGAACGGGCGATCGCCACTCGATAGCCTAATTGGGTTAATTGTTCTGTCAGAGAATCTAGATGAGAGGATGAGCCTTCCACCACCACCACCAAATGATTTTGTCGGCTCAACGTCGATGTTGATGCAAGAAGTGACTGAAACTTGGCAAGCTCCATTGCCTTAATCTGGGGCGGGCAGAGGGGCAAAAGCAATGTGAATTGGCTTCCTTGGGACTCTACAGACGTAAATGATACATCACCGCCATGCAACTGAGCGAGCCGCTGCGTCAAGACCAATCCCAAACCAGCCCCTTCAAATCGGCGCGTTAAAGGATGCTCTAACTGCTGAAACTTTTGGAAAATTAAATGCTGCTTATCCGCTGGGATGCCGATGCCTGTATCCCACACTTTAAGAGCCATCCAACCGTCCCATGATGTTACGCTCAGACCAATTTCTCCATCGGCAGGGGTAAATTTCACGGCATTCGACAATAAGTGAGCTAGCATTTGCCTTAGCCGCAGTTCATCTGCAATGAGATGGTTTAAGCCAGGTTCAATGTCTAAAGAAAATGGCGCCGTTTTAACGTGTGTATCATCTTGATCAGACGATATATTTTCAGAACTATAAATTTGTTGAGCCTGCCGATATGCTGCTTCGCAAATGCCACGAAGTTCAACTGGCTCTAGCATTAACTTAAGCTGTCCTGTTTCAATGCGAGTCAGATCGAGAATGTTGTTGACAATCAACGAAAGGTGGCGACCGCTTTGGTGAATCAGTTGAGCGTAGTAAACCTGGCGACTATTCAACGGACCAAGCTGTTGATCTTTCAGTAAACTCGACAACCCAAGTATGGCAGTCAAGGGAGTTTTGAGTTCGTGACTAATGCAGGCCAAAAATTCATCTTTCAATCGATTAAGCTGGGTTAAATCTGCGTTTTTAGCAATTAGCTCTCTAGCGATTCGCTCGTGTTCTGTGGCATCCTGCGCGAGAACCAACCAAAAATCGGTTTCAGATTGACCCAGCGATGATGACGAAGCAGCATCTTGAGTCAACGGAATGTCGGGAGATGATGAGACGGACGATACTAGCCATTGATCAGAAATGGCTAAATCCGAACTGCCTGCTGTCGATAATGTCGCCACTTCAGCAATCGTGTGCGCATCAGTCATCGAATCCGAAGAAATCTGCAGCAGAACTTTAATGAACTTCCAAACCTGCTCGCGCCCGTCCTCCATTAACTGGACGCAAATGCAAGTATTGGAGGTGTTTCCAGGTTTACATAGATCTGCGGCGCCAAATTCGCCGTAGCGAGCATTCAAGTCTACAGGGGAGACTTCGTTCAGATTGGATGCAGTATCGAAAGCAGTATGACTGTCTACTGAATCGGAGAGGGAGGGATGGGGTGCTGATGCATAGGTCGATGCCGTTTGCATCAAAATGGTAGTCATATCATGCTGAAGCTTGGATGCTGTTTGAGACGCTCCGACCTGCTGCTGCCACGCTAAATTCTGAGATACAACCTCTCCCGTTCCGGTTTGTATCATCACAGGCAGTGGAAAATGTCTTAAAAGCTGACTTGTTGATTGGATGACATCATCAGCCAACCGACCGGCAGAGCTAGTATTGCCTGTGTTAATTGAGGGATTGTCTTGCTGAGCCGGACTCCAAATCTTAGCTTTATTTAAATCTGACCCGTGGGTTGCTAGAAACTTCCAGAGATCCAGCCGATTTAATACTCCTACCGGGATATTCGTCTCACTTAGCAACACACATTCGTGATTAGGAAAATCTTGTAGACTCGCTTGTGCCTGATTTAAGCTTGATTTAATCGGGAGGGTGATAACCGGGCAAAGCAGAGGTTGAGTGTCTTGGTCACAGGATGATTTACTCAATATTTCGGCAATACTTCCCTCCAACGGCTTCGGAGACGAGAGGAGCGACGCGTCGGATTGATGGGGCGCAAGCACATACGGGAGAATGCGGTGAGCTGCTAATATGCCTAATGGTCGCTGCTGCTCATCGGTAATCAGAAGGCGATCGCACGGGTATTCCTCTAGCGTCTTAAGAAGAGACAATACACTATCTGTATGAATACAGATAGGCAAGCGTTCAAGAAAAGTAATGAGAAAATCAGGATTCGTGAACGGCATTGGAGACAGTCTCTATACATCAGAACCAGCCAATCGATAATTCACGAGGAAACAGTAAATTCGCCGCATGGTGCCTAAATCTGCTTTAATCCAATTATGCCTCTTCACATAAGTATCGAGAACCTTTAGAACTACAATAAATATTAAGTATTCTAATATCGAGCAACATTTCTACACGAAATGTCGATATGGGTCTACATTCTCACTAGCTGTTGATAGTCTGTATCCTTCGTTATCTTGCACCCTCAATTTTCGATTTGCGCTCTTCTTTATTCAGGCTCTCTAGCAACCGAACTTTCACATGCTATGAGAGAGGATCACTATACGCTGAACCAGTTCAGTTCTGCTGCTGAGTTTCTGACGACTGTGGAGGAGGATAATCATCAAATTGACTGCCTTGTCCTAGAAGGCAACAGCCGCTTGTCATCAATTCTTGAGCAACTTGAGCAGAGAGAAGTCTTCCTTCCAGTCGTCGTAATCGAATCTCCAGATTATTTTGAGACGAGGCAACCCACATCAACGCAGTCATCTACGTCTAACTCAGCTACTCCCCTCGTTCCAGACGAGCAATACCACACAGCAATTTTAAGAATGAGGGTTGCTCAACTTGACCAGATTGGGTCATTCATTGATCAAGCTATTACTAAATTTTTAGAGCTCTCACCCGCTTGTTCACTCCCTAAAGATAGATCCGGATCTCAAACATCACCCCAGTCATCATCCGAAGATGTGTTAGTTCCACATCAGAAACGGTTAGCGGAAAAGCTAAGAGAGCGTTTAGGATATCTCGGTGTGTACTACAGACGAAATCCTCGAAATTTTCTGCGCAACATGCAGCCTGCTGAAAAGCAAGAATTCTTTTCTGAATTAAAAACGGTCTACCGAGAAATTATCCTAAACTACTTTTCCGATGACGATAATTTAAATCAAAGGATTGATAATTATGTAAATATGACATTCTTTGCCGATATTCCGGTTGCCAGAGTTGTCGAAATCCATATGGAGCTGATGGATGACTTTTCTAAACAGCTAAAACTGGAAGGCCGGAGTGAAGAGATATTGCTCGATTATCGATTAACGCTTATCGATACTCTGGCAAACTTATGTGAAATGTATCGCCGATCTATTCCACGAGAGTCATAAACTAAACGAGATATTCAGACTTGCCTATTTTTATCCTCGCCTTTTTTGAGAACCATTCTTAGATTGCTTTATGACTTCCTCGAATAAGACCTATATTTTGAAGCTGTATGTAGCGGGAAACACCCCCAACTCAATTCGGGCTTTAAGAACTCTAAAGAGCATTTTGGAACGAGAATTTAGGGGTGTTTATGCTCTAAAGGTGATCGATGTTCTCAAAAACCCACAGTTAGCAGAAGAAGATAAAATTTTGGCAACACCTACTCTCTCAAAGATTTTGCCTCCACCAGTACGAAAAATCATCGGTGATTTGTCAGATCGGGAAAGGGTTTTAATTGGTCTAGATTTACTATATGATGAATTGCTTGATGACGATGCAGACTATGAATAATTAAGACGTCGATGCTGAGTTTTGATAAGCGACCCATTAGCAGATGAAAAGCGGCTCCTATCCTGAGCAAAATGCGTCTCAAATTTTGCAATTTATTACCTTCTCTCTCAATGTATAGCGATCCTAAATCGCTTGTGAATTGTGTGTGAGCGGTGGGGCAGGCGCCGCCCGCCCCACCGCTCACAACCCATCTAAGATTGCTATATTTCATCTGAATCATTTATTCCAACTGATTATAGACAGTAGTGCTCGTGCTTAAAATTATGCCCCTTCGCTGACTTAAAAAATGCGTCTTTACTAAGAATCATGCAGAAGAACAATTACGACGGACGGCAGAACGAGACAGCCTTAGAAGGTATTCAGAAAATTCGTACCCTAATTGAAGGCTTCGACGATATCAGTCATGGAGGTCTGCCCGTTGGTCGAACAACCCTGGTCAGTGGCACATCAGGCACTGGCAAAACACTAATCGCTGTTCAATTTCTCTACAACGGAATTACTCAATTTGATGAGTCAGGAATATTCGTTACGTTTGAAGAATCCCCCATTGACATTATTAAAAATGCATATAGCTTTGGCTGGAACCTACAAGAACTTATCGACGATGGAAAACTGTTTATTTTAGATGCATCTCCCGACCCCGAAGGGCAAGATGTGGTCGGCAATTTTGATTTGTCTGCTCTCATCGAGCGGATTCAATATGCCATTCGTAAATACAAGGCAAAGCGCGTTTCGATTGATTCGGTAACGGCTGTTTTCCAACAATACGATGTTGCGTCAGTTGTTCGTCGAGAGATCTTCAGGTTGGTTGCACGTCTGAAACAAATGGGTGCAACCACGATTATGACTACCGAACGGGTTGAAGAATATGGGCCAGTCGCTCGATTCGGGGTCGAAGAATTTGTATCCGACAACGTCGTCATTGTTCGCAATGTGC
The DNA here is from genome assembly GCA_051117555.1 of Elainellaceae cyanobacterium. GTDB lineage: Bacteria > Cyanobacteriota > Cyanobacteriia > CAZCXK01 > CAZCXK01 > DBGGTD01. The sequence continues at coordinate 13,607 of JBNPEG010000048.1, forward strand.
TAGAAGGCGAACGGCGGCGTCGAACCATCGAGATTTTAAAGCTACGAGGTACGACTCATATGAAGGGAGAGTACCCGTTTACGATAACCAATCAAGGTGTCAGCATTTTTCCGCTTGGCGCGATGCGTCTGACGCAGCGCTCATCTAATATCCGGGTGTCCTCTGGCGTTAAAACCCTTGACGAAATGTGCGGCGGCGGATTCTTCAAAGACTCAATTATCCTTGCGACGGGCGCAACAGGAACAGGTAAAACCTTGTTAGTCAGTAAGTTTCTTCAAGATGGCTGTCGCATAGGAGAACGGGCATTGTTATTTGCTTACGAAGAGTCTAGAGCGCAGTTATCGCGAAACGCGTATTCGTGGGGCATCGATTTTGAAGAGTTAGAGCAACAAGGGTTGCTAAAGATCATTTGCGCCTATCCAGAGTCAGCAGGGCTAGAAGATCATTTGCAAATTATTAAATCAGAGATTGCAGATTTCAAACCGTCAAGGGTCGCCATTGATTCGCTGTCGGCATTAGATCGGGGTGTAACCAATAATGCCTTTCGACAGTTTGTGATTGGTGTAACAGGCTTTGCGAAACAGGAAGAGATCACCGGATTTTTCACCAACACAACAGACCAGTTTATGGGGTCTAACTCGATTACCGATTCTCAAATCTCGACCATTACAGATACAATCTTGCTCTTGCAGTATGTCGAAATCCGTGGCGAGATGGCTCGCGCGATTAATGTCTTTAAAATGCGGGGATCATGGCACGATAAGGGCATTCGCGAATATGTGATCAGTGAAGAAGGGCCTCAAATTAAAGACTCATTCCGCAATCTTGAACGAATTATTAGCGGCTCACCCACTCGAATCTCAGTGGATGAGAAGAGTGAGCTCTCTCGCATTGTGAGGGGGTTTCAAGATAAGCCAGAAGATGACCTTTAAAGAAGTTATTCTCCCTGGCGCTGCACCTGGCGCAAGAGCTGATCAGTTTGCGCTGCCCATTGAGTATTGCCCTGAGCCGAGAACAGACCTCGCGCATATTGCAACACCTGTTGCGCATCTGCATATTGTTGTTGCTGGATAAAGACTAAACCAGCACCATAGTAAGCATTGGGATAGTTTGGATTTGCTTCAGCAGAACTGCGAAAGGCGTCTAACGCTTCATCAAGACTGCCTCGGCTAAACAAAAGCGTTCCCAAACTGTAGTAAGCTTCTGGGTAATTTGGATTGAGTTCAACGGCTCGTTGAAATGCGGTGAGAGCTTGATCGAACTTCTCTTGTTGAAGATAAATCTGTCCTAGATGGTAGGAGGGTTCTGGTGCGCTGGGGCTAAGCTGTCTCGCTCGTTGAAAGGAAGCGATCGCCGCGTCGAAATTTTGTTGCTGCTTGTAGACCAATCCTAAGTTATAGTGAGCCAGTCCTAGCTCTGGATCTAGAGCCACTGCTCTTTGCAAATATTGACCTGATAAATCAAAGTTGTTGCCTTCTAAAAGAGCTGCTCCCAAATTGGCATACGCAACCGCAAATCGTGGGTCAGCTTGGATGGCTCGGTAAAACGAATTAGCCGCGGGTTGGAGTTGACCAGTTTGGCGAAGTGCTAAGCCAAGGTTATAGTGAGCTGCTGCTAGATTCGGATTCAGTTCGGTTGCGTTTCGAAATGCTGCGATCGCCTCTTGCATGCGTCCTTGCTGAATAAATTGCAACCCGATATTGACCTGCCCTTCTGCCGATTGAGAATTGGGTGCGCTCTGGCTGAGCAACTGGGAATACGGCTGAGCCTGACTCGGCAGCGCAGTCCCGGATGCGATCGCTAACCAGATAATCATCAATATCTGGCCGAATCCCTTTTTTCTATAACTGTTTCTATCCCCATCCATAGTCGCCCAACTCCTGCACGATATCGCCGATAACTTAGTCTACGGCTGACCTGCATCACGAACCGAACTCAATTCAAGAATTTTGCCGCCAGCGGGATCAATGAATTTCAAGATTGAGTACGTAGTGACCTAGTCGTAGCTGGTTTGACCAAAGCTCATATTCTAAGCGGAGGTGCTTGGGAAGGGGCGAGCCCGTTAAGTCTAGGTGACGAGTAAAGTTGCGGAGGCGAATCTGATTATGGCTTGACAACTCATTTTGCAGCCAGTACCGATTTAAGCCATAAACGCCCTGCTCCCAAAAATGGCGATAGCTCAGCTTACCGTTTCCTTGCATGGTCATGATGACTCGGTACGGAGACACTTCTAACCATAATAAACGAGGCGTTTGTAGAGTAGTTGGCAATGGTCCAATATCAGGAGCGCTGGGCTCTGCGTGTTTGCTTTGAATGATGGGTTCGGTCAATAAAATATGAAATCGATTATTATCTTTTTCGAAAACCGTTGCAGAGGTTTCCAGAACAGACCAAAGTGGCAAGTCAAACGACATCAACGAAAGCGAGACTGGCTTGCGGTGCTGATTCAGCATAAATATCAAGGAGCTTGAGGTACAAAAAAGCCTAGAGGTGTCACGGGAATCATAAGAAACCCAGAAAACGGTAGGATTGCAAGATTGGCTGGTATCGTAATTCCCAGCAGCTAGTTTATCCTAATGTCAACGGCTACCATAACCCTGAATATCACTGAATCTCATCATATTTTGATGATTAATCCTCCAGATGCAGGGCTCTCTTTGCAAGGCTCCATTCAAATCCCAGGTGATAAATCAATCTCTCATCGGTCATTAATGCTCGGGGCGATCGCCCAAGGCGAAACCAAAATTCAAGGACTGTTGCTGGGCGACGATCCGCAGAGCACCGCACAGTGTCTACGAGCCATGGGAGCGGAAATTTCGGACCTAAACGCTGATGAGGTCATCATTCAAGGCATTGGGCTCGGACAGCTTCAAGAACCTACAGATGTTTTAAACGCTGGCAATTCAGGAACAACGATGCGATTGATGATTGGGCTGCTCGCCTCGCACCCGGATCGATTTTTTGCGGTAACTGGAGATTCATCATTGCGATCGCGTCCTATGTCTCGTGTTATTCAGCCCTTACAGCAGATGGGCGCTAACATCTGGTCTCGCAGCGGCGGGCGGGCTCCCCTTGCGATTCAAGGGCAAGCCCTGAAACCCATTCATTACTATTCTCCGGTCGCATCAGCGCAGGTAAAATCGTGCATTTTGCTAGCTGGACTGATGGCAGACGGCCAGACTACCGTCACGGAGCCTTCTCGATCGCGGGATCACAGCGAACGCATGTTAGAAGCATTTGGAGCAGCCATTACAACTGATCCCGAAACACGGAGCGCAACGGTGTCAGGGCCTGCTCAGCTCCGAGGGCAAACGGTCATTGTCCCTGGAGATATTAGCTCGGCGGCTTTCTGGCTCGTTGCAGGTGCAATTATTCCAGGATCAAATCTCTTGATTCAAAATGTGGGCGTGAATCCAACGCGTACTGGCATTCTAGATGCGCTCAGTCAGATGAATGCAGATGTGTCACTCGAACATCAGCGCACTGTTGCTGGAGAACCAGTTGCAGATATTCGAGTTCGATCAAGTTCACTACAGGCTTGCACGATTGAGGGAGACTTGATCCCGCGGCTAATTGATGAAATCCCGATTTTGGCAGTGGCGGCTCTATTTGCCAGCGGCACGACGATTATCAAGGATGCTGCTGAACTACGAGTGAAAGAGAGCGATCGCCTTGCAGTGATGGCCAATCAGCTCAACCGGATGGGAGCAAACGTGACAGAATTACCAGATGGATTAGAAATCACAGGTGGCAGCTCGCTTCATGGAGCTGAGGTCGATAGCCATGCCGATCACCGCATTGCCATGAGTTTGGCGATCGCGGCGCTTACCGCTAAAGGGGCAACCCATATCCACCGCGCCGAGGCGGCTGCCATTTCATATCCTGATTTTACGTCTACTTTACAGCGCGTTTGTGATTAATCCTGTCATTAACCGTCTGCAATCAAATCAAAGAAAGCTGACGCCCGCCTTGGCGATCGTAGAAAATCGCCTCCACATCACCTCGGCGATACATCGGAAACCCATTTTCACGGCGTCCTGAGAAGCGGGACTCTACCCCTAATTCTGTCATCAAAGACTGGCACTGTTTCTTAGAACGCCGTAATAATTTTGCGGCTTCTTTTAGAGGCATCCAATGGCGAGCAAATCGAGCGATGAGTGTTTCATCGTCTTCATTTCGGATTTCGTGTAACAACCGCTCTGCCAGTAGCCAGCACGCCTGGGTATCCGCTTCGGCACGATGAGATACACCCACCTGAAATTGGAAATGCTTCACCAGCTTCGGCAAGCTCCGAGATGGTAAATCTGCCAGCATCAGGCGAGCCAGTTCTACCGTACAAAATCGCTCACTGGCAGGCTTATAGAAATTTGTCACCAGCCGAGCATATTCTGCTCTGAGAAATGGATAATCGAACTTAATATTATGGGCAGTTAAAATACCTTGATTGAGCCAAGAAACATAGAGCGGAAAGATATCTTCAGCAGGAGGTGCAACGCTCACCATTTCTTGAGAAATGCCAGTCACCTCAACAATCTTAGGTGGGATTGGCTCCTGGGGATTAATCAAATGAGTTTGCTGTCGATGAATTCCATCTGCCAGCGTCGCCTGAAGCACCGACAATTCCATCACGCGATTATGACGTGCCCGATGTCCGGTTGTTTCGACATCAACAACGGCAAATAGCTGCGTGCTGAGGCATCGATAGTAAGCGAGCAGTTCGGTAGACAGCAGAATCATGCCTTTGATTTCAATATCTGAGACAAGGCTAAGAACGGCGCAGTGGGAATAGTGCTTAAACAAACCATTCCCAACTCTAACGCAATGCCTAGTTTTTAGACGGAAGTGAGGGGCGGCTTCGCTTGGATTGCTTCCCTCGTGAACCTGAACGAGACTTTGTAGGACGGGCGGGTGACTCGTCAACCACGTTTTGTTCTCGCATCCAAGCTGGACGAATTTGATCGTATGCCATTTGCAACGCCGCTGCTGCAACGGTGTGAGGTTCATACTCTTCGCTAAGCTGCGACACAATTGGCAAGAACGAGGCGATCCGCTCGCTTGCTAATGCTTCTCGAATCTGATCTTGCAGCTTTTGAATATGGCGTGCTTCAATTTCTGCCCGAGTTGGAATCTTACCCCACGATAGTTTCTGCCGAATATGACGCTCGATATTGCGCAATTTGTGCTTATCCAGAGGATGAATCAGCGAGAGCGCCATTCCTTCTTTACCAGCGCGCCCTGTTCGCCCAATTCGGTGGACATAACTATCGACGCTATCAGGCAGGTCATAGTTAATCACATGCGTCAAGTCTTCGACATGAAGACCTCGCGCGGCAATGTCGGTGGCAACAACCCATCGCACCTGACGCTGGCGGAATCGAAGCAAAAGCCGTTCTCGCTGAGCTTGGCTTAGATCCCCATGATATTCATCGACGCTATGCCCTGCCGCTTGAAGCTGTCGGGTCAGTTCGGCTGCGGAGCGGCGAGTCCGTACAAAAATTAGGGCAGAGTCAGGATCTTCAAGCTCCAGGATCGGTTGGAGAGCTCGTGACTTTGTCCATCCTCGTGGGATCATGTACGCAATTTGATTAATGCGGCTGGGAGCCGCTTTGGGTTGCTCAATTGCAACGGTGACGGGCGATCGCAAGAATTTTGTAGCTAGTTCACGGATTGAAGGATCCATGGTCGCCGAAAAGAAAGCCATCTGGCGTTCTGACGGAGCCTGACTCAAAATATCTTCGACATCTTGAATAAAGCCCATATTAAGCATCTCATCAGCTTCATCCAAAACTAACCAATTCAGCTCATCCAGGCGAAGATCGCCTCGCGATAGCAAATCGAGCACTCGTCCAGGTGTGCCTACGACAATCTGACTCCCTTTTTGAAGGCGCTGAATTTGTCGATCGATTGCTTGCCCACCATACACGGCTAGCGTAAACAGCCGCCTGTCGTCGTTGAGACCTCGAATCGATTGATAGACCTGAACTGCCAATTCGCGAGTTGGTGTCAGAATCAGCGCCTGTACCGCTCGATTTTTAACGTCGATTTGCTCCAGCAACGGTAGAGCAAATGCCGCTGTTTTGCCCGTGCCTGTTTGAGCTAATCCAACAACATCTCGACCGGATAGTAGGTGAGGGATGGCTCGTGCCTGAATTTCGGTTGGCGTATCAAATCCTAAATCTTCGAGAATCCGGACACGGGCGTCCGAAAGTCCTAAACTCTTAAACGAGAGGGTCATCGTGTCTCCTTAAATCGCGTGTTAGTGGTATCGCGCACTGAAAGAGACACGATTAAGCGCGCCTCTCAACTGCGTTTGAGTATCTGCAACATGACCATACAGGTCATAAATATCGGCGTCAGTAACGGCAACCGGAACAATCGTTCCTAGCCTCGCCTCGCCCTGAACGTAAACTAAACCGTCAACATCTGGAGCAAAGCGGGCTGATCGCCCAATTAATTCTTGGGTTTCAGGATTTTCTTGCTCAATCAAGACATCGACTACAGTTCCAATTTCAGCTTGATTTTTCCGCCAGGAGATGGGCTGTTGGATTTGCATCAATGCATCTCGACGCGCATCCATGACAGACTGGGGAATCTGATCCGGCATTAGATAGGCCGGAGTGCCTTCCTCAGGGGAAAATGTAAATACACCAATGTGGTCAAACTCATGACGTTGAACGAACTGAAGTAGATGCTGAAACTGCTCGTCCGTTTCGCCAGGAAAGCCAACGATGAACGTTGTTCTCAGCACCGCATCCGGAAGTGCTGCTTTTATCCGTTCGATAATTTGGTCGTTAACCTGTCCTTGCCAGGGTCGATTCATAGCCCGCAACACATCGGGATGGGAGTGCTGGAGGGGCAAATCTAGATACGGCAAAACGTTCGGCGTTTCCTGAATTGCTTCAATGACCTCGGGGGTCAATCCGGTCGGATAGGCATAATGCATCCGAATCCAGGGCACTTCAACGGTACCTAACGCTCTCAATAATTCGGCAAGCTTAGGCTCTCCGTAACGATCGAGTCCGTAATTAGTCGTGATCTGGGATATTAGAACAATTTCTTGAACACCCTCAGCCACGAGTTGCTTCGCTTCCGCCACAATCGACTCAATTGAGCGCGATCGCTGCTTGCCTCGCAAATGGGGAATAATGCAAAATGCACACCGATAATCACAGCCTTCCGCGACTCTCAGGTATGCCACCCCTTCGGTCGTCGTTCGATAGCGGGGTATAGTTTCATCAGCGATATAGGTCGGATTAGCGGACACTTCCTTGACTCGCTCACCGGCCTCGGCACGATGAATCACATCTACAATTTTGTGATAGTCTCCTGTGCCTACAAGCGCTACCGCTTCAGGCAGTTCATCCAGCAATTCTTGCTGAAAGTGCTGCGCCATGCATCCGGTGATGACTACTTTTTTCTGAGCCTCTGCAAGCTCAACAAGCACCCGTACAGACTCTTCTCGGGCAGCTTGAATAAAGCTGCAAGTATTGACAATTACATAATCAGCAAGCTCTTCATTGCTGTCGACTAGGTAGCCTGCCTCTACAAGCAAACCCAGCATATGCTCTGTATCTACTCGATTCTTTTCACAACCGAGATGTGAAATAGAAACTGTTGGCTTATCGCCCATAAAAAGTTCTTATTGATACACAATGAGTAAGTGGATACTGGCTCGATCCAAACGTAGGATGATGGGGATAGTGGTTTCGCACAGTAGCGATTGGTGATCAACGGCTAACCCCCTTCCAACCCTGCATCGTGCCAGGATGCTAACCAAATACCGTTAATTAGAATCGCTTGCTGATTTTATCGGATAGCGATGACATCCTAACGCAAAAATGCATAACATAACTACACATTTTAGACGAATCACGACTAATTGTGAGAATTAACCGCTCTTAACACGATGACAACAGCCAGAATGCATCATCGACGAATCCCGAGAGTCTCAAATAATTCAAAGTTCAGTTCATATTGCTGCTAAAGTTAGATCTTAAAGCTTAACATTGTGTGTATTGTGATTAACGGGTTCGAATTTAAGAACACGTGGACTTGATTCAGATATTTAAGACTGCAAATCCGATTATTGGTGTCATTCATTTGCTGCCGCTTCCGACGTCGCCTCGCTGGGGAGGTGATTTGAAAGCAGTGATTGCTCGTGCTGAGCAAGAGGCAACTGCCTTAGCGTCTGGAGGTGTCGATGGCATCATCGTCGAGAACTTTTTTGATGCGCCCTTTCCAAAAGATACGGTTGATCCAGCTGTTGTGAGCGCAATGAGCCTGGTCGTTCAGCGCTTAACGAGTCTGGTGACGCTCCCGATTGGGCTCAACGTATTACGCAATGATGCTTGTAGTGCAATGGCGATCGCCACCTGTGTGCAGGCTCAGTTTATTCGCGTCAATGTCTTGACTGGTGTCATGGCGACCGACCAAGGGCTGATTGAAGGGCAAGCTCACCATTTGCTCCGGTATCGCCGTGAACTGGGCAGTGATGTCAAGATTTTGGCCGACGTATTGGTGAAACATGCTCGCCCATTAGGATCGCCTAACCTAACAACTGCTGTGCAAGAAACCATCGGTCGAGGGCTAGCAGACGGCGTTATTTTGTCGGGGTGGACAACCGGAAGCCCTCCAAGTTTAGAAGATTTAGAACTTGCGACAGCCGCCGCAAAAGGAACGCCTGTCTTCATTGGCAGTGGTGCGACATGGGAAAACATACCCAAGCTCATCCAGGCGGCGGATGGCGTGATTGTTTCCAGTTCATTAAAACGTCGGGGCCAGATCGAACAGCCCGTCGATCCGATTCGAGTGAGTCAGTTTGTTGATGCAATGCGGCGAAGTTTAACGGCTCCGCAATCCCAATCCCGCTCAGCAACGGCAATTCCATCTTATTCAGAATCCTATCCCGAGTCATGACCTGTCCAAGATAGTGATCTGGAAAGACGCCTCGAAAGGGAGTCCGAAAGGGAGTCTAAAACGCTTAAGCCAAAAAAAAGAGATTTCTTGATTTTTCAAAAACAAAAGTGAACAGTGTAAGCCAGAATGGGTAAGGTAAAGCTTGGTAAGTTCATCCAAACAGCATAATTTCCGTGGGAAGGTCTTATGAGCCGCCGACGTCAAAAAACTCCTTGGATTCATTTACGATCTCGATATATCATTGGGGCGATCGCCACGGTTGGGGCATTAGGTACGGCATACCTCACCATAGTTAAGGTGATGGGGGGTGATGCTGCCTGTCCGGCTCAGGGCTGTGAGCAGGTTCTCTCTAGCCCATATGCGACCGTTTTCGGGCTACCGTTGACCCTCTTTGGCTTTTTGGGCTATTTCAGCATGGGCGTTTTGTCTCTGGGCCCCCTTGCTGTCAAACCAGAGAATAATAAAGATCTTCGGCTCAAACTTGATCAGTGGAGCTGGTTGCTGCTATTTGCGGGAGCAACCGCAATGACTGTATTTAGCGGATACCTGATGTATCTGCTCGCTGCCGAAATCAGGACCACCTGCATTTATTGCATTACGTCTGCGATTTTGAGTGTGAGTATGTTTGCGCTGACCCTGATGGGTCGTGCGTGGGACGATAGAGGTCAATTGCTCTTCACGGGATTTTTGGTGGCAGTTGTCACCTTAGTTGGGACACTGGGCGTGTATTCGGGGGTTGATAATCCTAGCTCCCCTGTTACAGCATCGTCTGGAAGTGCGACAGGGCAAGCCCCTCCTCCCATTCAAACGACCTCAGGCGAGGCTGAAATGGCGTTGGCTCAGCATCTCAGCGATATCGGAGCCAAGAAGTATAGCGCCTATTGGTGTCCCCACTGTCACGCTCAACAAGCCATGTTTGGTCGTGAAGCCTTTGCCCTGATCGACTACATCGAATGTGATCCCCAAGGGCAAAATGCTCAGCCGGAGCTATGCCAGGCTGCGGGAGTCGAAGGGTATCCCTCGTGGGAAATCAACGGTGAGATATATTCAGGAACTATTCCTCTTGAAGATCTTGCCGCATTGTCTGGATATGACGGTCCGATGAATTTCAAAAACTAATTCCAAATACTAATCGTTTGGCGAGTTGAAGCCTAGATAACCACGCGGGGTGATCATCCACTCAGCGTGGTTTCTCGTGTGGCTATTACCAATCAAGACAGTAGTTAGCATGTCAATCGGGTGATTCAGATAGTCTGCCAAGGTGGTTAGCGTCACCTTTTCATCGTCTCGATACGCAGACCGAACCAATGCTACCGGAGTATCAGATTTACGGTGGCGAAGCAAAATACGTTGGGCGATCGCAATCTGTTCAGTGCGATTCCGAGATTTGGGATTATAAAGTGCAATCACAAAATCTGCCTGGGCAGCGGCATGGAGTCGAGCTTCAATGACTGGCCATGGCGTCAGCAGATCGCTCAGGCTAATTGCGCAGAAATCATGCATTAGTGGCGCACCGATGCGGGAGGCAGCAGCTTGCATCGCAGTAATCCCTGGAAATACTTGAACAGTGGGAGTCTTGCCATTCCAACCCTGGGTTTGAAGGTGTTCGAGCACCAATCCTGCCATGCCATAGATGCCACAATCTCCGGATGAAATCACTGCTACGGTTAACCCCCATGTCGCTAGCTCGATTGCCCGGTTCGACCGCTGAATTTCTTGCGTAATGGGAGAAGATTCAACAATCTGACCTGGACGCAGAATGAATCGGATTAAATCTACATATAGAGAGTAGCCAATCACAACATCAGCCTGGGCGATCGCCTGTTGTGCTGCCGGAGTCATTTGGTCTAGGGAACCAGGGCCAATACCCACCAGGCATACCTGCCCAAGTCGACCCGTAAATTCGTGTTTGGCTTGAGCGATCGCCACCGTTGCTGCTCCGGGTTGCCCATCCAGTCGAACAATACATTTGGGGACAATCAGTGATTCGGGGGTCTGAGCTGCAAGAATGGCAGATGCTTCTGCAACGCTCGGAGTACCAACTTCTTGATTGACGATAGCCGAAGGGGTGGGCACTGGAATGGCCTGGAGATCATCCGCTGAAAAACACCGGAGTGCCCACTGGCGATCGCGACACAAATCAAGAATGGCTTGCTCATCGGCTTTGAGATCGAGGGTGGCAATTCCAGCGATCGCATCGGCTGCTAACTGATGGCTTGCACATGCATCTCGGACAGCCGTTTCGATCACGGTTCGAGACGTTCCTCGCTCGCAACCCACTCCAACCCATAAGACTCGTGGATACCATTGAGCTTGAGGAATAGAGGATGGCGAGGATGAGGTGGGAGGAATTCGCTGGCTGGGGCTAATCCACAGGCGGGCGCGGGGATAAGCGTCAGTAGCTTCGTCAAACCGAAACGGATGATCGGGAGGAAGATGCGTTTGCCAAAGGGCGGAGCCAGCCTCTTGAATGACGTGTACGGGCTCTTGACGGGCGATCGCAGCACTCACGCCTGTCCAGTCGCCCGGTCCTTTAATCCATCCAAAGGGTTTCCCGATACTATCGATCCCCGACACGTTGTGGGCATGAGCTGCCCCCGTTATTACAGGGGTTGCATCGAGCTGGAGCGCAATTAGCTGAGACAGATGATCGGCACCACCTTGATGACCACTGCAAAGGCTAATGACGAATTTGCCAGCCTCATCAACCACAACGACAGCGGGGTCAACTGATTTATGCTGAAGTAGCGGAGCAATCAGCCGGGTGACAGCGCCAGCCGCTAGCCCAAAAATCAAGCTACGATGCGTCTTCCACAGCATAGTGACGTGATCTCGAAGAGAACCGCTATAGGGAGTTGTGCCTTCAAGCTCGACTGAACTGGGCACCCATAGACATACATCATGGGGAGAACAAAATCGCAGGAGCGTGTGGGCTGCGGTTGGAGTGGTGGCGATCGCAGCAATGGGTTGAAACTCTTGAAACTGATTCATGCAATCACGATGGCAGAACAAAATCTGAATCGGGGAGGGAGACAGGACGCTCCCCTCCACGATTTGAACAGAACCTGACTTGATCAAGCAGCCGCGAAACTAAGCAATCTGATAGGGCTTCGTAAGTTTGCCTAACTGTTGCACCATGAGGCTAAGAAATAGCCCCACATCAGTTACGACACCCACCGACTCAACCGAACCGCGATCGCTCAATTTAGTAACCACAGCCGGATTAATATCAACGCAGACCATCTTCACGCCCGCTGGGGTCATGTTACCCACACCAATCGAATGCAGCATCGTTGAGAGCATCAGAATCATATCGGCTCCTTCGATGAGTCTGGCATAATCTTGCTGGGCCTCGATTAGATTCATCTGGGTATCTGGAAGCGGGCCATCATCTCGAATCGACCCCGCCAACGAAAAGGGCACCTGATGGTGGACACATTCATAGAAAATGCCGCTCTTGAGAATCCCCTGCTCGACGGCATTGGCAATACTGCCAGAGCGCCGAATGGCATTGATGGCTTTGAGATGATGACGATGCCCGCCGCGAACCGAGACTCCCCGTTTCATATCCATACCCAGAGAGGTTCCCATCAGAGCTTGTTCGATGTCATGAACGGCGATCGCATTTCCGCCTAGCAGCACTTGCACATATCCTTCTCGAATCAGCCAAGCCAAGTGATCTACCCCGCCAGTATGAACGACCACCGGACCCGCCGTCACTACGACTTTACCCCCCTGATCGCGAATACGACGCAATTCCCAAGCAATTTGCTCAACGACCAGTTCGACACGACGCTCACTCGACACGCCCGATCCCATAAAGCTAAATTCTTGTGTGTTGCGCTGCTCCCGCGATTCAGGTTTGCGAACCGTGCGAATGCCTTCCACGCCGACAACAACCTTCTCGCCGATTTCCAAATCTCGTAGAAGTTTGCATCGAGCGACAGGGCCATCTGGCGTGTCTACCACAGCGATCGCCCCATCCATTCGCTGGGCTCTCACTCGCACCCACTCAGCATCGATGCGAATTTCAGTAGGATAAATGGTCGTGACATAAAAGTCGTCCGGTGCAACTCCATCTTGAGGAACATCCTCTAACCGAACATTGCAAACCTCTTGAGGTGGAGACATCGCTCCCATGTCGATGAGTTGACTCATGAGTTCTTCCATAACCTCATGGCTTGGAGCCAACACTTTAACATCTGCTGACGAGGTATGTTGCCGTTGTTCACCTAGCTGGAAGTTTAAGACTTGAAAACTTCCGCCCCCCTCTACGATGAGATCGAGAGCGCGGTTAATAAGCCCTGAATCGAGCAGATGCCCTTCAAATTTTAGGACTCGACTTTCAACAGCAGCCCCAGACGGCAGCTCTGCCCGAATCGGCTCGGTCACTCGTAGGGTTAGACATTTTGCGGCTCCGCCCGCTTTGAGAAACTCTGTGAGAGGCGTTTCGATGACATCAAAGTTTGCATCAGCAAGGCGACCCTTGAGCATATCGCTCGCCTGATTCAAAAAAATGGTGCGATCGACATTAACTGCATTACAGGCAAAGTTAACAGCATCGACTTCAGTAATTGCAATTCGCTTGTCGGCAGGCACCCGCATTTCAATTAAGCGATTGGAATAGGCATCAAATGCAGGGGGGTAGTAGAGTAAGTATCCGCCTGTCAGCGGGCAGAAACACGTATCTAAATGATAGAAACGCTCGTCCATGAGCCGTAGAGACAAGATTTCAATGTCTAGCCATTTAGCGAGATACGGATGGGCATCGAGTTCGGTTCTAAATCCATAACCTGCCCATAACCAACGACCTTCCCGGTCTAGTAATGCATCACCCGCACCTTCAAATGGCAGCCCTTTGGGCAATTCGTGGACGGTATAGCCTTGTTCTTCAAACCAAGCCTTGAAGTGGGGCTCTTCCCCCTGCCGCTCCGGATGAAAGAACCGACTTAATACAACCGTTTTGCCCAAGACCAAACCGGCATTTGCCGTAAACACCATGTCGGGCGACCCTTTTTGAGGCTTAACCAAGTCAACAGTTATATGTTCGGTTAGAACTTGGTAGAGCTTGTTCCACTGCTCTTCTGCGCGATCGCGCGAGGAGCGATGGATGTTTCCTTCCATCCAAGGATTAATGACATAATCCACATCATAATGATGGGGCGGACACATAAGGAAACGAATCGAATTATCCATGATTAAACCTGTTGAGATTGAGTGAAGTAGATGCAGCACTCAATATATTGACTGCAAAATTCTGAGTTGACTGCAATTTGATGGCCAGAAAGGGCAAGATCCTATTCTATTACGCAGGCTCATTTCTCAGGCATTCAGATTCATTAATTCCGATCGCATACGTCATGAATAATTAACAGGTTGAGGTTAAGGATTCAAACGTAAATTGATAAAGGCGGAAGCTAAACCAGTACGATTGAGAAAAAGCAGAAATAATCGATATACTGGTCAAATTCGCATCTTCAAGGGGATAGACATTGATAGTTTTCTCGGGAATGACTCTAGAATGCTCGGGTGATTAATATAGCAATCCAGATGAGTTGAGTTTCGCAGGCAACATCTTAAGCAAACGGGTTTTGCAGGCAAACACTGAACGTTATGTGGAAACATGAGCATTTTATCTAGCATGGGTGTATAGGGTGCTGTCGAGATTGAGCTGAAGATCAGTACTCTGGACAGGCATATGGAATCGCGTTGGAAGCAGATTTATCCTTCTATTAAGGCAGCAGTTGCAAATGCTGAATCAGTGAATATCCTGTTTCAGGATGTGTTAAGTGCGATCGCAGGAGTCTATCGAGCAGACGGTATTCTTTGGGCTGGCTTAGACCCTCATGACTTGGGGGCTCTTCGAGTATTTGTAACGGCTGGAGCATGGCAAGTATTTGATGAAACAGATCTAACGTCCGATCAGTTTGATCTTGACCAAGTCTCTAATCAGTCGCCCGCCCATTCTAGGGATGAGCCGCTTTTCCCTGCTGCTGCTTCTGCCGTCAAAACCTTTCGTCCTCATACGGTGCCATCTTGGCTGGCTCATCATCATATAATGCCATCGCTAGTGCAGCGAGAGACGGGAGAGTTGATTATCTCAGCAGCGACTCAGGGAAAAATTTCTGCTGAGTCAATATCGGGTGAGCAATCTGAGCCGGCATATCCGAGCTTTTTACTTCAACTGAAGCGATCGCCCCACCCCGCTAACTCCTCACCCGATCAACCTCAAGCTAATCCAAATAAGCAATCCGATCCTGCATGGAGCGCTGACGAGATTGATGCATTACAGATCATTTGTGGTCAACTAGAGCTGGCATGCAATGCCCTTCTTTGGAAACAGCAGCTTCGGCAAGTCCGTCAGCAAACTGCTCTGGTAGGGAGAATCGTCCATCTTATCAACTCCAGTCTGAATCCGGATAAGATCGTGGGGCAAATCTTAGCGGAACTGGGACAAAGCTTATCCTGCGATCGCTGCATGGTTGTTGACTTGCGAAACAGGTCTGCCAGTCTTTTGGCATCATGGGATCATCCCAATGCTCATTTAGCCCCGATTGACCCCCAATATATTGTTCCAGCGATTTGGCAAGACGTAATGGAGATGTTCCTTCAAGGTGGAACCTCTTATTTAGATTTAAAGCAGTTTGATGAGAACTTAAGCTTGAGTCCTTGGTTTTCCCAAATGGGAGCCGTTTCCGCGTTGGTGGTTCCACTCTTTGTGTTGGAAGAATTTTTTGGAGCGATCGCTCTGCTGTTCAGTCAATCCGAGCAAACTCGCGGAGTGCTTGAGCTGCAAATTGTGCGTCAGGTGTCTGATCAGCTGGCGATCGCCCTTATGAATGCCCAACATTATCAAAATCCTTGGTACAAGCAAGAGGCGCTCCGACTTCAGAGCAATTCACTCCAGCTTGAAATTATTCGCGATGAGCTAACCCATCTGCTCAACCGCCGTTCACTAGACCATGAACTTGATCAGCTCAGTATTCAAGCCGTTTGGGCAATTCAGCCTCCGTTCAGCATTCTGTTTTGTGATATTGACTACTTCAAACTGATTAATGATATCCATGGTCATCTGATTGGCGATGACGTTTTAAAGCACCTCGCTCAAGACCTTCAGCAGCATTTGAGGCGGGATACGACTCTCTATCGATATGGCGGAGAAGAATTTGTCGCGGTGCTTGCAGAAACATCTCTTCCAGCAGCAATAGAAGTTGCGGAAAGACTCCGACGGGCGATTCGTGCCAACCCCATTCAGACGGCAGTAGGTGCATTAGATGTCACCGTTAGCTTTGGGGTTGCTCAACAAAATCTCGATAGCGATCACCATGCCAGAGAGGTGTTACGTCGAGCTGAGCAAGCTCTACTTAAAGCCAAATATCACGGACGCGATCGCGTTGAAGCTCTCTAATTCCTTACCATTTCTTCACCCTCTGCTATCAAATCCAAGCCGATTTAGTCTGGTGCATCGCCAATTCACCGGCTAGACTTGAGGCACCCTTATGTATCTATCTTAATTTGTCTGGCTCAACCCGCCAGGCTGACTAGTGTTGACATTAGTAAAGAATATCTTTATAACGCAGAGGTGATATGGCGGTTCATCCTTCTCCTGCATCCTTTATTGCAAAGCCCATCACATTTGGTACAGACGGCTGGCGAGGTCTGATTGCGGCAGATTTTACCTTTGAACGAGTTGCAAAGGTGGCGCCGTTAGCTGCGATCGCTCTAGAAAAAGCATACGGCGCTAACACTGAAAATCGCACGCTGATTGTCGGCTATGATCGCCGTTTTCTGTCTGAAGAATTTGCTCGGGTTGCCGCAGAGGCCATTCAAAAGGCAGGATTTAATGTCAAATTGTCTGAAACCTATGCGCCGACTCCAGCCTTTAGCTGGGCGGCCTATGATCAAAAGGCGCTCGGCGCAATTGTAATTACGGCAAGCCATAATCCCGGTGGATATTCCGGGCTCAAGGTGAAAGCTGGATTTGGCGGATCGGTGCCGCCGGAGGTCACCCAAAAAATCGAGGCGCTGCTGCAAGGTGATCAAGGCATCGAAATTGCTGGAAAAGACGGTGCGACCATTGAACTATTTGACCCGTGGGCAAGCTATTGTGCAGAGCTTCAGCAGAAGGTTGATATCGCCGCGATTCAAACGGCGATCGCCACGGGCACGCTAACGGTGTTTGCCGATGTCATGCATGGAGCCGCCGCAGGAGGGCTAGCTCAACTGCTGGGGGATGGCATTCACGAGCTCAACAGTGCCCGCGATCCTCTGTTCGGGGGAGGAGCCCCTGAGCCATTGCCTCGATATTTGTCTGGATTATTCCGACAGATTAAAGCGCATCGCCAAGCTCACCCCGACTCGCTAACCGTGGGGCTGGTGTTTGATGGAGACAGCGATCGCGTTGCAGCCGCCGATGGGCAGGGCAATTTCCTCAGTTCTCAAATTTTGATCCCCGTCCTGATTCAACATCTAGCGACCCGACGTGGATACACCGGCGAAGTCGTAAAAACCATTAGTGGGTCTAATCTTTTCCCGCGAATTGCCCACCTGTATGGTCTTACAGTTCATGAAACGCCCATCGGGTATAAATATATTGCCGACCGCATGTTAGCTGCCGATGTGCTCCTTGGTGGAGAAGAATCTGGCGGTATCGGCTACGGGCATCATATTCCCGAGCGAGACGCGCTGCTCTCGGCTCTGTATCTGCTCGAAGCGATCGTTCAATCTGGAATGGACTTGAGCGATCTCCATCGTCAGCTCCAAGAAAAGGTGGGCTACACGTCATTCTACGACCGGATCGATTTGCCCCTTGCCAATATGGACGTGCGATCGCGCTTGTTAGAGCAGTTAGAAAGCCATACTCCCCAAGCCGTCGCGGGGCAAGCCGTTCAGGACGTGCTAACCATTGATGGCTACAAGTTTCAACTGGCAGATGAAAGCTGGTTGCTCATTCGTTTTAGCGGCACCGAACCAGTTCTGCGCCTCTATTCTGAAGCACAGTCCTCTAAGAGAGTCCAGGAAAATCTAAATTGGGCAAAAGAGTGGGCAAGCTCAGTATGATTGAGTCAGTTGTGCCTTGAATAAATGATTGCGTTGTATGAAACTCGTTGTTGCCACGGGCAATCCAGGCAAGCTTGACGAAATGCAAGCCTATCTAAGCGATCTTCCATGTCAGCTCGTATTGAAGCCTGCCGAGTTAGAGGTTGAGGAAACCGGACAGACGTTTATGGAAAACGCCTGCCTGAAAGCATCTCAGGTTGCTAAGGCAGTAGGTGAATGGGCGATCGCCGATGATTCAGGGTTGGCGGTCGATGCGTTAGGCGGAGCACCCGGGCTTTATTCAGCGCGCTATGGCAGCACAAACAATGAGCGAATTCATCGCTTGTTATCAGAGCTAAATGGCGAATCTAACCGGACGGCTCAGTTTATTTGTGCGATCGCCATTGCCCGTCCTGATGGCTCGATTGCGCTCCAAAGCCAAGGAATTTGCCGAGGCGAGATTTTAGATGAACCGCGCGGCACCAGTGGCTTTGGCTACGATCCGGTGTTTTACGTTCCTGAGCATCAGTTAACATTTGCCGAAATGCCATCCGCAACGAAGCACCACGTCAGCCATCGGGGACAAGCCTTTCAGCAACTGCTTCCGGCCTTTAGTGACGTCCTAAGGAAAAATTAATCGAAATCGGTAGGTAAATCAGGATTGCGATAATGCTCAAAAAATCTTTGGATTTGAGACGCCAATACTCTTGACGTAGATAAGACTGGCAGTTCATCTTCACCAAAAAAGCCGACGTCACTTGTCTCAATACTTGTCCTGGGTTCTCCTCCTGTCAATTCACACCGAATAAATAGTTTGTAGACATGAAATGGCAACAATGGCGTATGAGCGTGTTTGCTGCGGTCAAAGACGCACAGGAGTTTGGTCGGCTGTGTTTCATAGCCTGACTCTTCTCGAATCTCACGAGTGACAGACTCTCGCGGAGTCTCATTCACGTCAGCCCATCCTCCCGGCAACGTCCAACCGCCATCCGAGACTTCTTTCACCATCAAAATCTTGTCATCTCGAAATACGACCCCTCGGACGTCGACTTTGGGGGTGGCATAGCCCTTCTCTTGTTGAAGAATCTCTAATACAACGGGGTGTTCAAGGTCGCCTTGAATGGACAAGATTTCGGTGGCAATTTCTCGAAGGCGCGTATATCGCTGCACATCAAATGAATTTAATGAATTCTCGGTCGAAAACGTCAGCCCAATTTGGGCGATCGCCTGAAGTTCTTTTGCCCATTTCAACCATTGAGGGTCCATATAGCGACTTAATTTCAAGTTTTGGAGCTAGACGGCATAACGTTAACTTAAGGTTGCAGCTTAAGTGTGCATGATAAGTGTGCATGAATGGATCATCCAAAATCCACCTCTGGACGGGCAACCAGTACACCCTGCGGGAGAGGGGTATAAGAGTTAGCGATGTTTCAATGTAGTGAGTGGAGGTAAATATTAGGTTAAGGAATTAATTTCATGAGAGTATTCAATCCTCGTTCATTAGTCAAAACATTAATTGGAGTAACTAGCGTTGCAAGTGCTGGCGTTCTACTCAGCGTTCCTGCAGAGGCGCAGTCAGAAATCACCGTGTCGCCCGAAGGTCTGGAAATTTTGTGTGAACGATTTCCCTTAAATTCTCGTTGTATGGGTGATGTATCTCCTGAGACGGGCATTCCGCCTCGGGTTGAACCAAGTACGCTGGACGAGTCGCCCAGCGAACCAGATTATGAGGCTGAAGAATCTGGTGCTGAGATGCCTGACGGGACTGCTAGCGAGATGACGGGTGAAGAAAG
>JBNPEG010000048.1:33454-136266 GCA_051117555.1 Elainellaceae cyanobacterium
AGAAAGCATTCCCCCTCGCGTTGAGCCCAGCGTGTTGGACGAATCACCCAGCGAACCGGATTATGAGGCTGAAGAATCTGGTGCTGAGATGTCTGACGAGCCCGCTAGCGAGATGACGGGTGAAGAAAGCATTCCCCCTCGCGTTGAGCCCAGCGTGTTGGACGAATCACCCAGCGAACCGGATTATGAGGCTGAAGAATCTGGTGCTGAGATGTCTGACGAGCCCGCTAGCGAGATGACGGGTGAAGAAGGTATTCCCCCTCGCGTTGAGCCCAGCGTGTTAGACGAGTCACCCAGCGAACCCGATGAGGCTGGCGTCAACAACTAGTTTGACTTTGATGGCCTGTTGATAAAAGATTTGCCATTCTGCCGTCTACTTGCAGAATGAGCATCTATTTCTGCTCGTCGTAATCGCAGTTGGATGTCTTCTAGCATCTTGCGGTTAACGGCGAGCAGATCTGCAATGAGCCCCAATATCCAAAGCTGAACGCCAATTAGAATTAAAATAGCGGCCAAAATCAGGCTTGGAGCGCGGGCACGAGTTGGATCGTCAAAGAAGAAAAGAATCAGCCAGCGCAGACACAACAGCGCTCCCATCCCGAATGGAACGCCGCCCAACATTGCAAAGAATCGCATTGGTCGATAGACCATAAAGATGCGAATAATCGTCAAAATTGATCGGCGCAAGTACGACGGAATGCTTTTCACCAGACGAGACGGGCGTAAATAGCCATTCGTTTGGATGGGAATAGACGTAATCGCCATGCCTTTTTGCCCAGCCTGAATAATCGTCTCTAGGGTATACGTATATTCGTTGAAAACATTCATTTGCATGGCCGCATTGCGGCTAAAGGCACGAAAGCCGCTGGGTGCATCTGGAATTTGGGTGCTGCTAGCTAATCGAACGACCCAACTTCCAAACCCTTGTAAAAACTTTTTGATGGGCGAAAAGTGCGAAATGTTGCGGATGGGGCGCGCACCGACGACAATCTCTGCCTCGCCGCATAGGATAGGAGCAATCAGTCGCGGAATGTCGTCGGCACAATATTGATTATCAGCATCCGTATTTACGATGATGTCTGCTCCGGCTCTGAGAGAGGCTTCTAACCCCGCCATGAAGCCGACTGCTAGCCCTCGATTGTGTTCAAAGCTGACAACATGATCAACCCCATATGCTTCAGCGACCTCAACAGTGCGATCGCTGCTGCCGTCATTGATAATCAGCCATTCAACTTCGTCAATTCCTGGAATGTGGCGGGGAAGGTCAGCAAGGGTGACCCCCAACGTTTCTTCTTCGTTGTAGCAAGGAATTTGAATAATCAGTTTCACGCCACACCACCTCAACACTCAACGAGTGAGCAGATTCACAGCCTCACTCAGAAATTTTCCAGGTTTCTCTCAGTTACATTCCACCATGAATTACGGTCTGGTTATTTTCATCAATGGAATGCGTTTGTCTTCAAAAGACTCAATTGTGAAATTGTATACCTCTTGGAGCCGTTGGATCAGGGTTTCGGTTGGGTAGAACAAAACATAATGGCTGAATCCTTCTGGAATATCAGGCACATTGGGATCGCGCACAAGCTGAAACTTAACGGTAGGCTCAACGAGATAGCTCAGCGAAATCACATTGCCCATATTGACTGAGCCAGTGCTGCTGATCACGAGAGGGGCAGGCATCTGATTGAGCACGCTGGCGATCGCTGGATTAGAGTAGCTAACGACCTTACTCCACCAGGTATCTGCCTGGATAATTATGCTGCCAGAAACAACGCCCGCTGTAATCACAACCACCGTAATACTCTGCCAAATCCATTGCTGAGCCGATCGAGCTCGAATCAGCATCTGGGACAGCAAAAACGCGACTGCAAGCTGTGCCGCCGTGAGCAGCGGCACGAAGTACCGGGTTTGAGACGATCGCCGCCCTCCCCAAATCAAATCGGGCAAGATTAGAACCAAAGCCGTGATGCCAATCAGCGAAAAAATCAGCACCCAGGCGCGGCGTGGGGTCGTTCGGCGAAGATAGTAGAGTGCATATCCAACCAAAATCAGCGTCAGCGGAGGCACGATATAGGTATAGATATTATCAATCTGCAACCCCGGGTCTATAAAATTGCTGCTCAGGTGAAGCCCCCACAGTTTCAGCAGAAATGAGGGCGGAAATGGAATCTCAGTCCATCCCGTTTTGTTGCGAAACTGAAACCAATTACCGACTAACACTGCAAGCCATGGAGTAAAGGCGATCGCCCCTAGAACACCCGCTATCAGAAAATTTCGTAGCGTCACCGTCCAGCGAAGGCTGTCAGAAGCAAGCACACAAATCCCGTGTGCTATGACGACTAATGCCGAAAATAGGGATGTATAAAAGCTCAAAATCAGCGTTAGCGTATAGATTCCCCAGCTTTGCCATGTCTTACCTCGCATGGCTCGTAGCAATGCAGCACATGAGAGCACGGTTACTAGCGTCCACAAACTGTAGTGGCGGGCTTCTTGGGCATAGAGAATGTGAAACGGCGAAACGGCAAATAGGGCGATCGCCATTCCTCCGACCCTTGCTGAACCAAACAGTTCGAGACATAGCCAGTACAACGCAGGAAATGTCAGCAGGCTGCTTAATACAGACAAACTGCGAATTGCGGTGACTGAACTGCCAAACAGTTCCATCCAACCCCTCACCATCAAATAGTAAAGCGGGGGATGTTCTGGATGAGTTGTTAACGCATAGAGTGTGTCATCAATACCTTTCTCAGGATTTAGGCGCTGATAAATTAGCAAATCATCGGCACTCAAGACAGTGCCGTTAAAAATTTGAGACTCAATTTCATCTCCAACATACCCAGCTGCACGAATCGAGGTGAACACCTCATCGTGCCAATAGACTTTGCCATCGAGGTTAACAACACGAAAAAAAATGCCCAGGACTACTAAAACAAAAATCAATCCCCGCAATCCGATTGGTAACGCCCCAAATTGTTTAACCACAGCGTGTCCTAAGTTGAATAACCTAATCCGGTTCATAGCCGATTAGGATGCCCGAATTGTTCCCAAAATATAGCCTTACGCTCTTGCGCTAGGACGCTGAACGTGTGTAGACCCCGCGCGGCGCGCGGGGTCTACACACAAACCTGAGCCCGTAGGGCCATACATTCCAGCTTACGTGTCCAGAGAAAAATTCCGCGAGATTGAGGACGCATTCATCCACTTTGGAGGGTCGTCTATCAAAAGCGGGCAACCAGTCGTCAGCTTACCAACTTAGAATCGACCGGGCACGCGGGCAGTCGTCACAGTTTGACCTTGACAAAAATCGCATACATCCTAGCAACATTGGACGACAGGGATGCCGTTCTGAAAACTGTTGAGTCTGAGATTCATCCACACTGTGTAAATCAGATCCTTGAAAATCCAGAAATTCCCCATACTGTGCCCGACCTTCTGACTCACTTTTCACAGGATACTGAGCCTTAATACCGTTCTCAAGGAAAATGGTTAGGCAGTAGGGATGATCTTCGGGGCTGTTGTATAATCGCCTGCGCGAAACTTCATAATGCATATACAAACAGCGCAACACTTGCTAAACGCCACGATAAAGTCTCCGTTACGACTCTATTGTGGAAAACGTTGAGTGTCCGTAAACCTCTAGTAAATCAGTGTAAAGAAAATGCAACCTCCTGGACAGGACTGTTCGGGATTGTTGACCTTTCTCAGCTCAGAATCTCTTATGGAGGAGCATTATCCTGATGCCAAGCATACGGGCGTAGAAGCGCCAGAGCCTTTGTCCTAATTGGCTGACAAACCTTAAAAACTTGTCAGCCAATCCGGTCATTCATCGCTGCATGAGTAGATCATAAGATAGACATCTCGCTACTGGCTGACTGCTAGCGGCGGCTTGTATCAATCGACCAACTGATGACCGACCGACTAATGACGTTAGCATCCTCTCGGAGCGTTAGAGCTTTGTGCCACACGATGGACAAAAGCGATGAGCAGGCGAATTTGATGTTCCGCAATTGCTGCATTCAACCGGCTCACTTGCCTTGATGATTTGCGGTTGCTCGGGCAAACCAATCATCTGAGCATTGCTCTTACCGGGAGCTACCATCGGATAGCAGTTTTCGTCCTTCTTGACCCACGCATCAACTAAAACCGGCCCCTCATGAGCCAGCATTTCGGCAACAGCGTCTTTGAGCTTGGAGCGATCGCGAATCAGCATTCCCTTAATCCCAAATGCTTCTGCGAGCGTGACAAAATTGGGCATTCCAACCTGCATGTTGGATGACGAGTAGCGCTCACCAAAAAAGGTTTGCTGCCATTGGCGTACCATGCCTTGCCAGCCGTTATTAATGATCACGGTCTTAACATTGATACCGTACTGGGCAAGCGTGGCTAGCTCTTGCAGATTCATCTGAAAGCTAGCATCTCCGCTAATACAGATCACCTGTTCATCCGGCAATGCCACCTTGACTCCCATGGCGGCAGGCATCCCATAGCCCATCGTTCCAAGCCCTGCACTCGAAATCCATCGACGTGGCCCATTCTTCAAAAACTGCGCTGCCCACATCTGATGCTGTCCAACGTCGGTTGTGTAATAGGCATCAGGGGCTTGGCGACCTATTTCAAAGATAACTTCTTGAGGAGCTAGAGATTCTGGATAGGACGGGACAACGAGAGGGTAGTCATGTCGCCATCGGTTGATGCGCTCAAGCCATGCCGCTGTACGATTGTGCTGAGGAGAAATGCCACCTTCCTCATCGCGCCGCAGTAAGTCACTCAATACTTTGCGGACATCCCCAACAATTGGCACCTCTGGAGCCCGATTTTTGCCCACTTCCGCCGGGTCAATGTCGATGTGAATAACTTTGGCACGCGAGGCAAACTCATCGAGCTTACCCGTTACGCGGTCATCAAACCGGGCGCCTACCGCAATCAGCAAATCACATTCGCTCACGGCAAAATTGGCATACGCGGTTCCATGCATTCCTAACATGCCAACAGAGAGGGGGTGCTTTTCGTCAAATGCGCCT
Source organism: Elainellaceae cyanobacterium (assembly GCA_051117555.1). Classification (GTDB taxonomy): domain Bacteria; phylum Cyanobacteriota; class Cyanobacteriia; order CAZCXK01; family CAZCXK01; genus DBGGTD01. The sequence continues at coordinate 38,476 of JBNPEG010000048.1, forward strand.
TTCCCCATCAGCGTTGTCGTAACCGGAATATTAAAACGCTCTGCCAACATCTTGATTTCGAAATGGGCTCCGGCTGTAATTGCACCACCCCCCACATACAGCAAGGGGCTTTCAGCATCTCGAATCAATTTGAGTGCTTGAATCAGCTGGCGCGGATTGCCTTTAATCGTAGGACGATACCCAGGAAGCTTAATAGCTCCAGGCTCAACAGGCACATAATCAAATTCTTCTAAGCCGACGTCTTTAGGCACATCGATTAAGACTGGACCTGGGCGACCTGACTGAGCGATATAAAACGCCTCCGCAACGATTCTTGCCATGTTAGCCGGATCGCGGACAACGTACGAATGCTTCACAATCGGGAGCGTAATCCCAAAAATATCTGTTTCTTGAAAGGCGTCGCTGCCAATTGCGGAACGAGTCACTTGCCCTGTCACAACAACCAGTGGAATCGAATCCATTTGGGCAGTTGCGATGCCGGTGACTAGGTTGGTCGCTCCGGGACCCGATGTTCCAAAACACACGCCAACTTTACCGGTAGCCCGCGCATAACCATCCGCAGCGTGTGAGGCTCCCTGTTCGTGGCGAACCAGGATGTGTTGCAAGTCGCCCGCTGCTTCTGCTCGATAGAGTTCGTCATAAATTGGCAGAATTGCGCCTCCTGGATAGCCAAAGATATGGGTTACCCCATGTCGTTTTAGGCTGTCAATCAGGGCATATGAACCAGTTGCCCGAACCGGAGCTCCGATCTGGGGAGATGATGGATTGGATGATGCATGTAAAGGCGTATGCTCTGATGCTAGAGCAATGCCGGACGAGTTAGGAGTTTGGGAATTAAGAGGAAAAGCTTCGCGCATGGTGTCTCAGATGAGAACGGATCTGTATCTAATGATGCAATCAGCAATTAATATTACAGTCTAGTGTCCATGCTATCTCCTGTCGAGAGGTAATTTATCGGTCTAAGCATAGATACTGAATTTTTCTTAATAGGCAGAAACGGCTAATGCGCTTGTCTTTCAAATACAGGGCATTTTGGAGCTATCACTTTGTCAATGTTTGATGACCTAATGAGACGTTCCATCCCAGTGAAATCATATCCAGGGTGTCTCTGAGAACAGACTATTTCTCGGACGAGCTGTTTCTTTCAGCTTTATCTAGAATCAGTCTGTTGCTGGCATGATCTGCACGGGCATGAGAACACGATGAATGTTAGGAATGTCGTTCAATCAGAGTGGCAATGAAGTTGGCAGCCGTCGTAAAGGTCTGGACTGGATGGGGCGCAGCATGTGAGGTCAGTGGGCAAGACCGAATTAGTGAATGAAGAGGATTATTGGATAGATGGGAGGGGTGAATCCACCATCCTAGAGCAGACTGGGGCGATCGCCACAGGTCTAGATGCGACACGGCGGGGTCAGCATAGAAGCTATCGCTGCCGCTTCCGAGGCATGCAGAACTCCAATGGGTCGTGTAATCGTGGCTGATTCGATAAATCGGAAAATTTCCCCACAGAGGCACACCCCAGCCATCCATTGCGATGAGCGCTTTAACATTTCCCCCGCACTGCTGCCATGCCAGCGCTGCGCCGATTGCAGCAACCGATCCAGCGCTGAAACTGATGAACGTCAGCGACGGATAGCGGAGAGATGGACGGGTGGCAGAGTCGGTCAAAGGACTCATTGGAAATACATTCGCGCGATCGCGCAACCATTGAAATAGATGAACGGCTGAATAGGCAGGATAGCGATCGGTCGGAAATACCCAAGAGTGCCCCAGCGTATCATTCAGGTCTTCGATAAAGCATTGAGTAAGCTTAGTGTCATGAATTCCGGGGCATAAAACGATAGTCATATTAATGAATGCGTTGCACTAAGACTATTGAAAGGGCCTACAGGGGCTTTAAAGAATCGAGATGCGCCCGCGATCGCCTCATCTTATATGACATTTAGGCTTGACTTCGTCTGGGATTGCTATATGTCATTAGGTAGATTAAATATCTTGACTTCTTCCAATTTGAATAAATCTATCAACCCAGGGGTTAAATTAACACCTGAGACATTCATAAAAACTCATTTATTTAATAGTCTATACTCATCATTTTTCGCAGGCGATTTATATTTTTGGATCGCTGCTTCCAAAGCCAGATCAACCGTCAATATTCAGATAGACCCCGATTCCTATACTAATGTCAACTCAGGCAGGTATTACTATAAATGCCTGAAATGCCTATCCAGCAAGGACTATAGCCTATTTGACTGAATATAAAGTTATGAAAACAAAGCGTAAACTTTTGATGAGTTCTCTTACTATTCGTCTTGGAGGCACGCGATAATACTCCTAGATAAAGCCTTTGTAAATTCTCAGCAAAGCTTTCTAAAAAACCGCCAAACTCCAAAGAAATTCAACAGTTATTTATTCCCTCTTTGAAGAACGACATCAGAGAATTTTCTCTTGAAATTAGGAGGGTCTCACTAAATTATCAGGGTTGCTAAGGGTTTGCTCAAATCTGCCTCTTAGAGGCTCATGATTATGGATTTAGTCTTCGCTGGGCGATCGCCCATTGCGATGGAGTTTGGCATCAGAAAATTTTTGAAATAGGGTTGGGTGAATAGTAATGTCAAAAACAATTATTAACTTGTCATTGCCGCTGGTTGTTCAGGAAACTGAGAGTATTTTGGAAACATATCCTCATCATCCGTATCAGCAAGCATTTTCGATCCCAGATTTGCGGCAACGGCTTATTTGTTACGTCTTGAGTCGAATGCCGGGGATGTATACAGTCGTTGACGATACCACACCAAAACCAGTGGATACAGAGTCGATGTGTTCGTCATTAGAGGGGCAAAAGCTAAAGCTTGAATCGTTAATTCGCCAAGGGATTCAATCTATCTTAGACGACGATTCTGAGTGGGTTGATCATCACATTCCTGCCCAAGAAGACCCCGCATTAGCGCCGTCCCATTGGTTCGGGTAACAATTGGCGGGTATTGCGATCAAAGAGTTCGGTTCCAAGGGTATTCGGAAACAGGGGCAGCCAGTTATCTTCTTTATAGAGGTAAAGATGTGATCCATCTAAAAACCTCTCAATCTTTTGAAGAACTGGAACCTGTTACGGGGTGGATATCGGTGTATAAGCAGTACCTACCAACCCTCAGCGAAATTATTGCTCTCGGTGAGCCCGTTCAGCACGGGGGTCGGTCAACTGATGTCTCTGACCGAGGCGAACGAGAGTGGTATGGGGCGATCGCTGCTTTAAATCTTTTATTGCAGCAATCTATTGAGCCTGACTCGAAGACCATTCCAAATGGTGCGACATTGCCGACCGAGGGAGTGGTCTTATCAGGTCCTCTCCCGGTATTGATGTATCCAGACGTGGTGACACGGTTTTCCACGTGGACGCTGACTGTGGGAGATTTCCCATCGGATGCATGGTCACCGTTGCAGCTTTTACCTGCACCAGATGCAACCGTCACGTCATCCGCCTCATCGACCCTACCCCTATTGCCCCAAGATCCCCTGGCTCAAGAGCAGTTTTGCCTCGTATTGACGCCAGAGTTTAGCGTAGTGATGACGCTTCAAGATAGCGTCAATCACCCTCCTGCTTTTCAGTTCTCATTCACTCCGGATATCGTTTGGCAAGCGTGGCGATCGCTACGGTCACGTTTGCAACTGACAGCTCCCCACATTGTTGGGCGACTCACTCAGCTAGTCGAACAATTCGCTCCGGTTGTTCCAAACTATCGAACCGTGGCAGACTTCACGCGGCTCATGTTAGATCATTTGCCTGAACCTAGTGAGTGGAAGACAGAAGCAAAGGTTCGTCATGCCGAGCGGTGGCGATTAAATACGCTCCAAAATGTCAGGCAGACCTCATTAAAAAATCGAAACCGGGGTGAACGCTTCAAGTTAAGATCGCTGTTGAACTATGACAGCCATCGCACCCAGCCTGAATCAGCGCATTCAGACAACGGTTCCATAGCAGCCGATACATCCTTAGAAGAATTTACTAAACCTCGCTCTAATTCTGACGCTGAGCTGCTGCAAGCGATCGCCCACGAAGTCCGCACGCCACTAACCACGATTCGCACCTTGACTCGGCTCCTATTAAGGCGCAAAGATTTAAAGCCCGACGCCGTGCGGCGACTCGAAATGATTGATCGAGAATGCACTAAGCAAATCGACCGCTTCACGCTAATCTTTCGCGCTGTTGAGCTTGAGACAAAATCAACTCAACAACTCAGCCCTCTTGCCAAAATCTCTTTAGCTCAAGTATTTCAGCAGACTATTCCGCGATGGCAGCAACAGGCTGAGCAGCACAACTTGACTCTCGATGTCGTGTTGCCTCAAACATTGCCGATGGTCATGAGTGATCCCATTATTTTGGATCAGATCCTAACCGGGCTAATTGATCGAATTACCAGCACCCTGCCGTCCGGAAGCCAGATTCAGGTTCATGTGGTGCCTGCCGGAAATCAGCTCAAGCTGCAATTTCACTCACGACTGCACCCCTCTCCATCTGATACAGCCGTCACGCAGGTTGCCAATGACTCCCATCCAAACGAGTCGCAGTCAGCCTTTCCATCTACGCTCAAGTCGGTCGGGCATCTGTTGATGTTTCAACCCGAAACAGGCAACCTGAGCCTCAATTTGGCAGTTACAAAAAATTTGTTTCATGCCCTTGGTGGAAAATTGACAGTTCGTCAGCATCCTCAACAGGGTGAAGTACTCACAATTTTCTTGCCACTCGAAAATTCAGGAATCATTGCCTAGTTTCCTTTACCGTAAATAGGCAGCATCACATTAAAGGCAGACCCTTCACCTTGACGACTATTCACTGAGATTGAGCCACCACACCGTAAGAGCAACTGCTGGACTATAGCAAGACCTAACCCTGCGCCGCTGGAGTCATCTTTACCGTGACGCACCCGATAAAAGCGATTAAAGATTTTAGGAATGTCTGTAGTCGCTATACCGCTGCCGGTATCTCGAACTTCAATTTGCACATAGTCGCCTTGCTGCCGGGCGCGAACCCATACTTTGCCGCCTCTCGGCGTAAATTTAATGGCGTTGTGAAGCAGGTTAATCACAACTTGCCTCAGCCAGTTGCTAAGACATGAGACGGTAGGCAAGTCTGGTGAAATTGTGTAGGATAGCGCGATGCCTTTATCTTGGGCGAGCGGTTGATAGGTGCTAACGACCGCCGGTACGACATCAACAATCCGCAACGGTTTAATGGAGGCGGGTTCGTCCATATCTTCGAGTTGAATCAGGTCAAGAACACTCGTGATCAGAGAGCTTTGGCGATCGCACTCTTGGCTCAGCAAATCCATATAACGCTGTCGCTGCGGTGGTTTGAGCTGGGGTGAGTTTAGTAAGGTCAATGCCGTCTTCATGTTGGCAAGCGGTGTTCGCAACTCTTGCCCTACGTTTTTTAGAAATTCGTTCTTAAGACGCAGTTGATTCAGGAGTTCTTCATTCTCAAGCTGCAATGCGGATGCCTGTTCAGCCTGCTTCCGATAGGTGACATTGCTATACCACGTTTGCTCGTGCCGCTGAATCTGATGGCTTACGAATTGACTAATCATGGCCGGGTCAAGGGTGGCATTTGATGTCTGCTGAATCACGTCATCCCAATTTGCCAACCCAGGGGCGACCTCCGAACATGATTCTGATGGGGGGGATCCAGACTGTCCGGCGATCGCCTGATTGATGCCGTTTAAGACCCTATGGATGATCTGGACATCAAACGAACACAGCCCTAATAACGGGGGTCTGCGTTCTAAATCGTCAGCAGCACTAGATATGGATGAATCTAACAAAGATTCATCAACGCTATAGACGTTGCGAACCGAACGGGGGCGATGCGCCAAGATCAGCACAGAAAACTGCGGAGCCATCACCAAGACAAAATATTCGCGACGCAATCGACTATCAGCAGCCAGGGAAATTTGGGTAACCGGACACGACAGGGGTAATGCTGTAAGGCCAGAGTCAATCACCAACGGCTCGCCACCGACCGAGTCTGATGCGACACGATCAGACTCTGCTGAGTCAGCATCTCGCTGATTTTTTAAGATATAAACAGGCGCTGTTGACTGACCTGTTTCGAGATAACGACGGATTTCTGATTGCCAGACTTCTCCTCGCGGCAGTTTGACCCACAAGCCCGCCGAGATAGGGTGTTCAATGAGCATATCTAGCAAAAGCTCAACCATCGACTTGAAAACGGTTGGGCTAATTTTGAGGAGTCCAGGCGGATTTTCACAACTGAGGGCTAGCTCATAAAGAGAGCGATCGGGGGAAGATGAGTTCATGGCTTGTCAGGCTCAAGCAACGGGTGGATTATAGCGGTATGCACTTGAGTTAAGTGCGGGTGTGTGGGGCGCGCCGCGCCCCACACACCCGTTTCTATACGTGACGCAATTGCACATTGCTCCAGAAAAAGCAAATAGGCATCATGGAAACAGAACTAGCTCGGCGCGATCCCTGCTTCCCGAATCTAGCTAGAATTGGCGAAATTTTCCACCTCTGTGCAGGCTTTCTCAAGAGTGTGACGCCATCGACATTCGCTGAGCAAGTGCGGTTCTCGCATGGTCACGATCGTCAAAATAGACCTTCTCTGTGCCTAAAATTTGATAGTCTTCATGGCCTTTGCCCGCAATCAGCACGCCATCTCCGGGGTTGGCATTCAGAATCGCGTGACGAATTGCTTGAGCGCGATCGCCCATGACCAACGCATCAACTGAATCGGGAATGCCTGCTAAAATGTCGTGCAAGATTCGCTCTGGGTCTTCGGTGCGGGGGTTGTCAGAGGTGACGATTGCCCAGTCTGCGAGGCGAGCAGCGATCGCCCCCATCTGAGGACGCTTGGTGCGATCGCGATCGCCCCCGCAGCCAAACACACAAATCATTCGCCCCGAAATAAATGGTCGCGCTGCATTCAGCAAATTCTCTAAGCTGTCGGGCGTATGGGCATAGTCAACAATCACGCTGATGTCTTGATTGGAGCTGATCTGAACCCGCTCCATGCGTCCAGGGACGCCCGTGAACTGAGGTAGAGCCTGGGCGATCGCCTCTAAGTCAAGTCCGAGATGCAGCACAGCGCCGACTGCTGCCAGCACGTTTGCTAGATTAAACTGCCCAACAAGCGGCGACTGCACGGCAATATCCCCCCTAGGCGTGTGTAATATGCCCCGCACCCCGTTAGACTGATACTCTAAATCGCTCGTCCATAGATTGGCTGACGAATCGTGCGTGCTATAGGACCAAACTCGTTCAGCCGGAAGCTGTTGAATCAGTCGGCGACCAAACGGATCATCTTGATTCACAATGGCTCGCCCTGTTAGATAATCAGGGCTAAACAATAATGCCTTTGCCGCAAAATAGTCATCTAAATCTTTGTGAAAATCAAGATGATCTTGCGTCAGATTGGTAAACACGCCAACCTCAAACGTGCAGCCTAAGACCCGCCCTTGCGCGAGCGCATGAGAACTGACCTCCATCACGGCAAACCGACAGCCTGCATGCACAGCATTTGCTAACTGTTCTTGCAAGTCAATGGCGAAAGGGGTGGTGTGAACGGCCGTATACTGATGCCCCGCCCAACGAGCATAGAGAGTGCCAAATAGAGCCGTGGGGTGTTGCGTCTGGAGTAGCAAAAATTCGATCAGATGCGTCGTTGTCGTTTTTCCATTGGTTCCAGTGACGCCCACCAACTGGAGGTTCTGAGCTGGATAGCCATAAAACACCGTAGCTGCTTGAGCGCAGGCTGTCGGTATGTCAGGGATCTGAATGATACAGGGTAAATCTTGATCGGCAGACGGTGGATGCGTTTGAGCCGCTGACGGAGAAATCAGAGCAGCCATGGCGCCAGAGGCGATCGCACTGGCCCAAAACTCACCCCCATCTACCCGCGTTCCCGGCATCCCGATAAACACATCCCCCGGTTGACAGGCATGAGAATTAGTCGACAATCCCTTCACGTCTGCATCCAGTGCTGGGTGATCAGGAATTTGAACGGTTAATTGTTGAATAATCGGTAGCGCATTTAATAACTCACGTAATTTCATCTCCACCACTCCTCCCAGGTGCTGCCATCATTCTGCACGATTCTCCGAATTTTGAACCAGATATTTCTGCAACATCTGTTCCAGTTGACGCACAGACGCACGAGGAGACGGGCGAGGAATGGGGATAAGAGACTGAGACTGAGACGACGGTTGACTGGAATTGTCTCGATTTTCAACTGCTACGGTCTGATTCTCACGATCCAAAACCAGCACAGGCACTTCATATTCATAGGTCTGAAACCAATCGTCACGAGTGGTGATATCGCGAATTTCGAGGTCAAAGTCGAGGGTTGTGATTTGTTCAAGTTTTTCCTGCAATCCTTCGCATAAATGGCAGTCGGGTTTGCTGTAAAGAATTAATCGCATATTTTTAAGTATGGGGAGTTTGATGCAACTGAGCTTTTTGAACAGAGCCAAAAAGGCGCAATTTTGCGGCAACTACGCCTTGCATTGCCGAGATTGTTCTTTCTGCGATATCCAACAAATCTGTCCCATCCAGGGTGCCAATTTCTGATTGGAGGGCTTGCATATAGGCTTGACGGACTTCAGTATTCACGTTGAATTTGCAAACTCCTAGTTGGATTGACCGCTGAACCATTGACTCAGGCAACCCCGATGCACCATGCAGAACCAACGGGACGGAAACCAATTTTTGGATGCGTTCAAGCCGATCAAAATCCAACCGAGGAGGTTGTAAATACTTGCCATGAACATTTCCAATCGTGACAGCTAATGAATCAACGTGGGTTGCATTGACAAACTCGACGGCTTGTTCTGGATCCGTCATTTTGGCTTCTTTTTCAGTAATGGTGAGTCCATCTTCTGTTCCGCTGATTCTGCCAATCTCTGCTTCGACTGCTGCACCATAGGCGTGAGCCAGTTGTGTCATGTCTCGGGTGAATACAAGATTTTCGTCATAGGGATATGACGAGCCATCGACCATGATGGATCGAACGCCTGCATGGAGAGCATTCTGGATGTCGTCGACTGATGTGCTGTGATCGAGATGCACTGAAACGGGAATGGTTGACGCGTTGGCAGCTTCTAAACAAAGCGCAACGAGGGGAGATTTGCCATATTTAAGTGCACTCGGATGAATTTGCAGCATCACCGGACTGTTTGCGGCTTCAGCGGCATTGATGACTGCTTTAACGCCTTCAAGGTTATATACGTTGAATGCGCCAACGGCATATTCCCCGTGCTGAGCAGTCTCTAAGATTGCTTGAGTCGAGCCTAACATGTGCGTTATTCCCCATCGTTTGACGACTATCACGCCTATCTTTTACTGCATCATCCCAGCCAGGATGTGTCAACTCGGAATGGATATCTTCCTTCATGTCTACGCGGCATTCTCTTCGACATCAAACGTTGTGCACAAGCTACCCAATTTCAGATTTTCAATTATGCTGAAAACTTGGGCGCTGTGTGATTCATTCAATCTAGGGAGGTCAACTCATGACTGCGGCTGCATCGCGATCGCTCGACTGGGACACCTTTACTGCATCCCTGAATGGCATTGAAATCATCCGCGATGCCAATCAGATCACGAAGCTATCTCAGGACTACTACACCTTTAGCCCCATTCTGCAAGAAAAACTGTCAGACAAGCGAGGCGATCTAGTCGTGCGTCCGACAACCGAGGCTGAGGTGCTGCGCGTTGCAGAAGCTTGCGTGACGCATCGGGTGCCGCTGACGATTCGCGGAGCCGGAACGGGCAACTATGGGCAGTGCGTTCCCCTGCGAGGGGGTGTGATTCTAGATTTGAGCAGGATGCAGCAGACTCGCTGGATCAAACCCGGATTGGCCGGTGTTGAGCCGGGCGTCAAACTCGCTGCGCTCGATAAGAAGGCAAGGGAAACCGGCTGGGAAATGCGCATGGTTCCTTCAACCTATCGCACCGCTACGATTGGCGGCTTTATCGGCGGTGGCAGCGGTGGCATTGGTTCGGTGATGTATGGTCAATTGCGCGATCGCGGTAGTTTACATGCGGTGCGCGTTGTCACAATGGAAGACCAGCCACGGATAATCGAACTACGCGGCGATGAGGTGCAAAAAGTCAATCATGCCTACGGGACAAATGGCATCATCACCGAACTGACCCTTCCCCTTGCCCCGGCCTATCCGTGGGCAGAACTGATCGTCGCATTCTCAGATTTCATGAGTGCAGCGCGATTTGGGCAAGCTCTTTGTGATTCAGACGGCATCATTAAAAAACTGGTGTGCATTTGTGCAGATCCCATTCCTACCTACTTTGCCACATTTCGCAGCGTGATTCCTAAAGTCTCCCATTGTGCATTGCTGATGGTGTCTGAGTCGTGTTTGGAACCATTAGCAGATTTGATTCAAGAATACGGAGGAACTCTGTGCTATCAGAAGGATGCCAACGACGCAGGCAAAGGGACTCCCATCCTGGAATACACCTGGAATCACACCACCCTTCATGCCCGCAGCGTTGATCCATCCTTGACGTACTTGCAAACCCTGTTTCCCTATGACCCAGAGCTTACGCTTGTGAACCACATGTATGAGCACTTTGGCAACGAGGTCATGATGCATCTGGAGTTTCTACGCTCTGGAGGGCGTGCTATTCCTGCCGCTTTGCAACTGGTACGCTTTACTACCCCAGAGCGCCTCAATGAGATTATCAAGTACCACGAAGATCAAGGTGCGTTTATTGCCAATCCTCACACGTATGTCTTAGAAGATGGTGGACGTAAACAGGTGGACATGGAGCAGTTGAAATTTAAAGAAAGGGTCGATCCCTATGGGTTGCTCAATCCTGGGAAGATGCGGGCTTGGGAGAACAGGGACGCTGATGATCAGTGATATATAGGAGCTTCAGAGGCTTCGAAGAGAGCATTCAACCGCGTAAGTCTTGACCATCAAGCGATCGCACGCTGCTTTTTCCACCGTCTTTTTACTAGGGGAATGATGGGTTTCAATGGCAAAGTTAGTATATATCGATGGGTTGCTTAGGCGGCAACGTTGAAGTCGTCGTTGATAGTGGACTGCGTTTAGAGCGGAGGCGGAGGAAACGGGCTTTGACGTTAGAAATAAAGTACGCAAGTTTTTCGGTGCGTCGGCATCCCAATATGCGTTGCAAGGGGACATACATCACGCTACGAGGCTTGGCTTGAAACTCTGGCGATAGACTGAGCGCTTTGTCTAATACCCGCAAATATCGAATGTAGCGTTTTGTGCTCAGGCTCGGGTAATCCCCATACAAATAAAACCGCCCAAAGCCAACATACGCAGTTGCAAGTGCCTGACGGTATGTGTCAGAAAGTTTGTCAAGCTGAGTTAGCTGATATTCAGCCTTTTCCATAATCCGGCAATGCTGAGTCAGCAAGCGCAATTTTGACAGCGTGGAAGCAGTTTGTCGACTATGCCTCCGATAGATTGCATAGCAGCCTGATTGGTAGACAAATTGGGCACCTTTTACTGCAAGCGAAATTAGAAAGTCTCGATCTTGCCCTGATTTTAAGGTTTCGTCCCAATCCTGATTGACAATTGCAGAGCGTTTGAAAAGCAGCGCAACGGGTGGAGTCCATTGCTCATTTGCCAGTAATGACTCCAAAAAGTCGTCTTTTGGTCCACATATTTGAATGTCACCGAGAGAAATGCTGCCATCCGAGGCATGGTATTGATATCGCCAATCTCCGTATACCACATCAGCATTCGTCGTTTCCAAAGTCTCAATGTGTCGTTGAATCTTTTCTGGAAGTATATAGTCATCGGCATCGAGATATTGAATGTAATCTCCTTTAGCTAGATGAAATCCTCGATTGCGGGCATGGTTACCGCCACGGTTTTCTCCTGTCTCCCAAATGATGCGATCGCCATAACGTTTGATGACCTTGAGGCTATCATCAGTCGAACCGTCATCAATCACGATAATCTCAATATGAGGATACGTCTGGTGGAGACAACTATCAATTGCTTCAGCTACCCAGTTGTGAGCATTAAAGCACGGTATGATTACGGATACGAGCTTATGCATCTGCCTTTCTCACGTAGTTGCTGGTGTGTTGGATTGAGGCGTCTCAGCAGATTGCGATTGTTCCTCGGTAAGATATCGACGTGCATAGCGAGTTGTTAAATAGCGGTTGAAAACTCGTTCAGCAGGACGTAAGAGTTTCTCCAAATAGTGGCTCCTGATGCCGAAGGTGAGAGCCCGACTCAGCGGGCGCAGAATAGTTGCACGGCGTCGCCATCCAAGTTTGGTGTACTTTGCCTTAAAGTAACCGTCTTCTGATAGATCCCACTTTTGACGGAGATGATTGAGACTGCCGAGCGTCCAAGCGTCGCTCCAACGCAGCATGTAATACGGAACATCAGACCAATCGAGTGGGGGCCCCGGAACATAGGTCACAATGCTAGCGGGCTCGAAGTAAACGGTTCCGCCTGCTTGGGCAACTGTCATGCAGAAATCAAGATGTTCTTTGGTATTGAGAATCGCTTCATCAAGACGCCCAATCGTTGAAAAAATTGCCGTCCGAATGAGTACACAGTGGAATTCTGCAAGTTCTGTCTGCTGACGCTGGAAGCGATCGCACACCTCGGCTACTCGATGCCCTTGCTTATACATCTTCTCGCGGAGATGCCGACGCCCCTTAATATCCACAACAACCCGCGACTCCCCTCCGGCAAAATGCACCGTTTCATGGACTGGCTCATCCTGGCACATCAATGGCCCCACTACGGTTGCGCCTGTTTCTTCTGCACAGGTTATGAGTGCATTGAGCCAACCCGGCGACACAATTACGTCATTATCTACAAAGACAAGATAGGGTGTTTTAACGTGGGCGATTCCTAAATTTCGCGCTCGATTGGGAGAAAGGTAGTAATTCGTTCGAACAATCTTAAATCCCTTGTCGCGGGCTTTCTGATCGAGATGTTGCCGGATATGGGTCGGTGAATTACCGTCTACGTATACTAAATCGAACGGTACTTGCGTATGCTCATAGATACTTTCTAGTGATGCGGCTGCACAACTAAATCGTTCACGAGGGGTGACGACAACAGTAACCAAAGGCTCAAGAGTAGAAATATGTTGAGATGATAACTGTGACACTAAATCGTCTCCTTGTTTAAATCGCTTATAGGGATGTGCAAATTGACTGAAGCTAACGGAATGCCTAGACTGACGAGATTGATTTCGTACAGAGCCGTTGATCTGTTCTAATATGAGGATCTGCGTCTTCTGGGATATTAAGAAGTCGCTGATAAATCTCAACTAATTCGTCATTGAGACGATGCATGTTGTAGTGAGCCTCAACATAGGCACGACCTGCTTTGCCCATATCGACCCATTTGTCTGGATGGTCGATTAAGGATGCAAGCGCTCGGGCGATCGCCTCGGCATCCCGCTCTGGCACCAATAGGCCAGATATACCCTCTTGTACCAACTCCGGAATACCCCCATGGCGAGTTGCGACCACAGGCAACCCCATTGCCATTGCCTCCTTGAGAGTGTTGACCGGAGCATCTTGATTGCCATCCGCTGCCGTAACACTCGGCGCAACAAACAGGTGAGAATGTTCTAGAACCTGAACAACTTCACGCTGTTGCATCCAACCCAGCAATTTAATCGAGTGACTGGCTCCTAATTCATCAATCAGTCGCTGCAAATCATCTCGTAGTGACCCATCCCCCACAATCTTGTATTCGAGGTTTGGATACGTGTTTAGCAGTTTAGCAACGGCCCGGATGCTGTACTCGAGTCCCTTCTTTTCAGTCAGTCGTGCGGTAGTAGCAATCTGAATTCGACCGTCCACCGGAAAATAGCGGGGCTTAAAGGCAAACCGGCTACAATCTATCCCAGACCCTAACACCCTGATTTTTTGAGGATCGCACCCTAAATCAATGGCCCGATTTTTGAAAAAATCGCAGTTGGTCAAGAAAAAATCGCCCTTTCTAAACAGACGATCATAAATGTTGCGTCCTCGAGCTTTAACATACCAACTAATGTCAAATCCTCGAAATGAAGTAACAAGCTTTCCTTGCAAAACACCAAACTCTCGGAGACGAAGCGCACCAGCATCTTCGCGACGTTTGGACTGAAGCGCATAAATTCCGAACTGACAGTGCACGATGTCGTAGGCAGGTTTCCCGATCAGCGGTATTACCGCATACAAAAAGCGTAGGGATAAGGCATGCTTACCATACTTAAAGGCATTAAGTGTGCGTAGGCAGATGAGTGGAGATTTATAGCCTATAGCAACTAAAAGTTTGAGTGCCTTTAAAGTTCGCCAAACATAGTTTTTGGGAATATCAGGAATATAATGAGTGCGCTTTAATAGCTCATACGACTCGACGTTAGGATGAACTTTTGATTCATGAGACGGTCCCTCTAGAGAATAGATTTCGACATCATGGCCTCGATCCATTAGTCCAGTAATCTGATTCAGAATAAATGCTTCAGATAAAACTGGAAATCTGCTTACAATAAATATTATTCTCAAGCCTCTATCCTCAGAATGATTTTTATCTGGAGCATTACACCTGTTCCATCTCCTTATATTGCTCCCTGATGATCATTTCGGCAGGTTCAGGTGTGATTTCGGGCAAGATTGCTTTCCCCTTAAATCAGGGAATTCAGCTATTTCTATTCAATTGGCGAGTCAGGTTTTCCAGCTAATTTCTAGTTTGGAAAGACATCGTAAGAGAGACAAAATCTATCTTGAGGCAGACTAACGGAGATAAATTCATGCTGGTAGTTGGTAATACTACTACGTCCTAGAAGGGGGGCTAGATGAGACACACAGAGAATCTCTTAGGGTCATTAAACGTCTTAGAAATGGATTAATTTCTCGCTTACAAAGTAATGAGATCATTACAAAATAAGGGTTTTTCAATCTAACCGTCCATTGTTTGAGCACATTTGATTATTCGTCAGATGTTAGTTAATCAGTTGCTCATTTACTCAATCTGCGGAATCTTAGTTCTTAATCAGCTACACTTAGTATGCAAAAAAAATTTATTTTTTTCATTAGAAAACTCTCATGAGGAAGCAAAATTATTTAAAGTCTGTATGAAGTTTTCAAAAAAATTTATTTTTCTATCCTGTAATCCAAAAAAATATTGGTGTGCGCTTGGATAAAGCCCAGCAGTGTGGGGATCACTTTGCTTTACACCACTACTCACACAATTCACAAGCAACTTAGGATCGCTATATCTATTTGAATCAAAAAAGGAAAACGGCAAGCCTTGCAGAAAAGTTGATAACGGGCTTGCCGCAGAATGTATGGGTTTGATCTGTCGTGCTCTAGATAGTTCTTTTCAAGACAATTATTTAGAGACAATTATTCAGAGACAATTACTTAGAACTACTGGCGATCGCCGTCGGTCTTGACACCTCTAGATCTTGTGGTGTTTGTCTGTGAGGCTGTCTTCGATCATAGCGATCGCTGACAATGCGATTGATTTTTCTGTCAAGACGAATCAGATTTTTTTCTATGATAGAACTACGCCGCCCGAAGAAGAGCGATTTGGCTAAAGGTTTAACATAGGCCTTGTGCCGACGAAATCCTAACCTGTCATAACGGATTTGAAAGTATCTATCTTCCCTTAAATTCCACTTGTTGCGAAAATGCTCCAGGCTAGCCAAATCCCAGGCATCACTCCAGCGCAACATAAAGAAGCCAAGGTCTGACCATTTGAGAGGAGGCCCTGGAACGTAGGTTACGATAATGTCTCGCTGAGCATAAACGCTGCCGCCCGCTTGAGTGACCATCATGCAAAAATCGAGGTGCTCACGAGTGCTGAGTAATCCTTCATCAAGAGGACCGGTCTTTTCAAAGATATCAGTGCGAGCCAACATGCAGTGAAACTCAACATAGTCACATTGGGCTCGTTGGAGGCGATCGCGCGCATCTTTCACGCGCTTCTTAAAGTGGCATTTATGGTGAAACCGCCGCACCATGGCATTATCGATTTGCGTCTCAGTAATATAAACCGAACCGCCAGGATTATGAATGTATTCATGAATTGGAGTGCCGATGCAGACGAGTGGCCCAACGACTGCTGCGCCTGTTTCGTCAGCACACTGGACTAAACCCTTGAGCCAACCTGGTGTGACGATGACATCATTGTCTACGAAGACCAAATATTCCGTCTTCACCTGACGCAGCCCAATATTTCTAGATTGGTTGGGAGAAAGATAGTGTTCGGTTCGGACGAGTTGAAAGCCCTTTTCGTGAGCCTGCTCTTTTAGATACCGCTGGATATGCTGAGGAGAGCCTCCATCGACATACACTAATTTGAACGGGATCTCCGTATGTTGGTAAATACTTTCGAGTGACTCACGAGTAAAGCTAAAGCGCTCTCGCGGAACAACAACAATCGTAACGTTGGGTTCAGAAGTGCGTGACGTTTCCATTATTTTAATCTCCTAAATAAGACTCAATAGACTAGATTCGATGGTCGAGCAAACGTTGGCTGCTTTTCGAGATTTTTTAAGCATTTATAGCGATCCTAAATCGCTTGTGAATTGTGTGTGAGCGGTGGGGCGGGGCGCCCGCCCCACCGCTCACAACCCATCTGGGATTGCTATAGGACATAGGGCTATATCGGATTTTTTCTCAGATGCCACGTGACTCGGCCCAAAATATGGCGAGGATGGATTTGCACCGCCCAGAGTAGGCTGAAAAAAGCGGCTCTCTTTTGCCCCAGCCTGTATGACATTTGCGCATGCTTATAAACAAAGTCAGCAAACATCCTCGGATGCGCCTTGAAGATAGGCTTGTGCTTCTTAACTAAGCGCTGAAAGCTTATCTGGCGCAAACTCGGATTTCGTGAAATACGGGGACCCTCATGGGTGATGAGTTGATACGTAACAGTCGGTAATCCAACAATCGAGCAAACCGGATTGAGCCGTAGAAACATTTCTGTATGAACTCGGGATTGGAGTGTTTCATCGTATCCTCCAATACCTAGCAACACATCACGTTCCACAACTAATGTTTGCTTGGAGAGGAATGATTTTCCTGGCTCAATTTCTTCTAGAAAGAAATAGGAACCGCGAGGGAGAGTAGGGGGTAAGCGAGTCTCAACGGCTTCACCATCCGAATTCAATACGTCTAACCCCGACAAGACTGCAACTGGCTGAGGCAACGTCGTATGGTTGAGTGCCTTTAAAGACACTTCTGCCATATGAGGCAACAACTGGTCATCATCATCTAGGTAGGTGATATAGCGTCCTTGTGCGGCTCTAGCTCCGGCATTACGAGTGGCAGCTGTGCCTTGGTTTTTGGGCGATCGTATGACTCGTAGCCGCGGATGGTCTGGTAAATTAACTGGTTCGGGCGAGCCGTCATCGATTACCAAGACTTCAAAGTTGTCGATCGTTTGAGCCAGAGCACTTTGAACCGCACGGGGTAGCAGTTGAGGGCGGTTATAGGTGGGAATAATGATGCTGATGAGAGGACTATCCATGTCTTACCGTCCCAGACTTAGGCTCAATCGAGAAAAAACGGGGCTTGTTAGTTTGATAGAGTCAATCATGATTCCTAAGAGTTAGTATTTTATCCAACACCTATGGCCAGCAAGTATGGCCAACATCTATACTCAGATCGTCAACTTGACGACGCAGGTTTGAACCGGCGAGCATATCGACGAAATCCATGAAGAAAGAATTGTACGGGTTGGGTAGGATCGATTTTTAGGGCCCAGGCGATCGCGACTAGAGCCGCTTGAAATTGCCCCTGCTGCCAAGAGTTGCGGGCATGCCGATACACAAACTGAGCAAACTGACGGGGATGAGATTCAAACGCAACTCGATGCTTTTGAATAAGACGATGGAAGCTCTCTTGACGTAGAGCCGGATTGCCCGATACGCGAACCCCCTCGTGGCAGCGGAGATGATAGGTTACAGTAGGCACGCCAATAAGGGTACAGACCGGATTGAGCCGCAGGAAAAATTCTGAATGGACTCGAGAGCGGAACTGTTCATCCCATCCGCCAATCTGCAAGACTACTG
This sequence comes from Elainellaceae cyanobacterium, assembly GCA_051117555.1. Lineage (GTDB taxonomy): Bacteria > Cyanobacteriota > Cyanobacteriia > CAZCXK01 > CAZCXK01 > DBGGTD01. Next base: position 56,521 of record JBNPEG010000048.1, read on the forward strand.
CTCGTTCTACAATTAGGGTTTGTTTCGTTGCGTAGGATCGCCCAGGTTCTTGCGCTTCCAGAAAAAAGTCACTCCCTTTAGTACGGAGGGTTGGAGGCAATTGGACTTTAATAATCTCCCCTCGGTCATTGACTTTTGCAAGCCCGGAAATGACGCCTATCGGTAGGGATGCTGACGAGTGAGCCAGTGCGGCTAGAGATATTTCTACCATATGCGGCAGGAGGCGATCGTCATCATCCAAGTAGGTCACCCAACGTCCTTTTGCTGCCTCAGTGCCGACATTACGTGCTCCTGCTCCCCCTCGTGACTGATCTAAGCGAATGACCCGTAACCGAGGATCATCGGGCAGTTGGGCTATTTCAGTGGAGGCATCATCGACAACAATCACCTCCAAATCGTGAAAGGTTTGAGCTAAAGCGCTTTCGACAGCTAGAGGTAGCAATTGAGGACGGTTATGGGTAGGAATAATAATGCTAAGGTGCGGATTAGACATGGTCGATATTCTAGAGGTTTGATAGCCGTCCAAGTTAAAGCAGGCTTCTATGAATTCCTACAAAATGAGTTAGATCCACTACTTGATAAGACTTTTATCCTGTTTACTCGCATCTATTTCAGCACCGCTAAATCTTAACTTCCAGTACTGACGCTTAATCCAAGTTAGTTTCCTTGGCTTATCAGGTTGGGGGTGTGGAATGGGTAAGTGATTAACTTTATATTCATACCCCATCTTCTCAGCCATCGGTTTAACTTCTGTTTCAAATTCACTCCGTTCAGAAGCATTCCATGTTGCGATAGTTGGCACCCCAGATTTCGCGTTAGGAGGTCTATGCACGAGTTCGTTGTACGTTGTCTGTGAAATCGAAGACTGAATGCCCAAAAATTGAGCAAGACTTAGATACCGGTCATACGTCAGATCCTCAAGTTTTTCGATTCGATAATGGGTTTCGGGCAGAGTTTCAAATTGCTCTAGGACCTTAGCATTGAGTGTATTCCAGTACCAACCCAGTTTCCCCACACGACTCATTTGATTCCAACGCAGAAACTCTTCCCCAGACGGCATGATTCGTCCTAAGAAGTAATAGAAATAGGGACAAGAACTCTGGAAACTAGGGGCCAAGTTTGGATTAGTCCGAACGGCTGGCTGGCTATACCAACCCTTGCGCAAGTAAGAGTTAACGACTCGCTCAGGACTACGAACAAGCAATATAAATTTAGCACCGAAGCGGTCGTAGAGCTCTCGGATTGATAGAGAAAGATGGGCACTTGCCTCAAACGAAAACATATGATTGCTAAGATCTTGCCGAATCTCAAGTTCTTTTGCACTCAGAAAACCTTCAGAGTCTACTGGCAAACCATACCAGTTACAGTACCGATGAAATGTTTCATTGAGAGGATTGCGTTCATGCACTGATGAAACATTGGGTTCTAGAGCGACGACTTGCCCCATAAATTTGGTGCCACACCGTCCGGTGCCGACTGCGAACCCTACTTTCTCTGTAAAACTTTCATTCAACAATTGAGTCCTCTCCTATCTATTCATCTATTCATTGAGAAGAAATTGGAATGTGGAACCTCACGCCTGTGTCAGTCTCCAAGTTCTGGGTTGATAGAATGCGCATCGACTCATTCCACTGCTGGATTGGACTTTAAATTTGAAGGAGTCGACAACATCAAACGTATAAATAGAATCTTTCTTAAGCTTGATACTCATGTTGTAGGTTCCCGATTCTAAACCGAGATAGGGCATTTGCAGATGAATCTCATGCTTTCCTGGAGTAACTTCAAAGAACACATTGTCATTGTCACCACTCAGAAAGAGGGTAGTACCCATGCTATCTTCACCACCAATCTTGCTAATTTTGATGTGAAGTGTAACGCCCGTTACTGTATCATGAGCGTCGCACGCCACACAAAAGCTCATCTGTTCTCCGGAGACAAGAGTCTTCAAAATATTGTCGTTTGCATCTCTAAAAAAGAGTGCGCGAATGTCTAGACCTAAGCTTTCTCCAGGTTTTTTGCTAGGCAATGTCATCTGGTTATCACTTCGTTCAGTACCGTCAAGAAACAAATCTTGCTCATACTGGGTAACGATCGTTTCAGCATCGCCAGCTGCAATTAGCTTACCTTGAGACAAATAAATTGCGGAGTCACAGGTATTGAGAATCGCCTGAGGATTATGGTTGACTAAAATAAATGATGTCCCTTTTTGGCGCAGGTGATAGAGACGGCGATAACACTTTGCCTTGAAGCGAGCGTCTCCCACTGCTAGTACTTCGTCAATCAGCAAAATCTCAGGCTCTGTGTGCACTGCACAGGCAAATCCAAGCCGTGCAGCCATACCAGAGCTATAGGTTTGCACCGGAGCGTCGATTGCATCCCAAATTTCGGCAAAATCAACGACATCATCAAATTTCTTGCGAATATCTTTTGTGGATAATCCCAAAATAGACATATTGGCATAGATGTTTTCTCGCCCTGTCAGGATCGGATTGAAGCCTGCACCCAAGGCAATGAGAGGTGCTATTCGTCCGTCAATTTCTATTTTTCCTGTGTCAGGCTTGATTAATCCGCTGATGATTCGCAACAGTGTGCTTTTGCCAGCGCCGTTAGTGCCAACTAACCCTAGCGCCTCACCACGGTGGAGTTGAAAGCTAATAGACTTTAATGCCCAAAATTCTTGCGATCGCAGCTGATGCATATGGCGACGTCCCCCCACCAAATCAGCAGCGATGTCTTGTAAGCCATAAAAGAGCGATCGCTTCAGATCTCGACAGAACTTCTTAGATACTTGCTCAATCGAAATTACTACATCGTCGCTGTCGGACTGTGGAAGAACGTCTAGCTTGTGAATTCCTACCACTATTATGCACTCACTCTTTCAATCACATATGGCATCGAAATTCGGAAGATGACCCACGTTATCAAGAGACCAACAAAGGTAAATGCACTGACTAACCAAAATCCGCTAGGGTTAGAAATAATCCCTGTCGTTGCTAGTTCTCGTGTTGTCACTAGCAGCGGCGTAACGGGGTTAGCACTAACAAGTTGACCGAATAAGCCTTCTTTGGGAACCGGATAAACAACAGGCGTAATGAACAGCCAGAAACTGGTAAGCATAGTCAGCCCCTTCGATACGTCCTGGTAGAGAACACCCGCAGGCGCTAGCAAAACTCCTACAAGAGTTCCTAACATAATCAAGTGAATTAGGGCTACAGGAGCTAAAATTACTGACCATCCTATAGGCACCTGAAACCAGATAAACAAACCGACAATCAGTACCATTTTGATGGCGAAATTGAAGCCAACCTCTCCCAATTTAGCGAGGATAATCGCTTCTCTAGGAAAATTGACTCTCGCGAGCATTGGCTTTGCTTTAATGACTGCTTGCACTGGACCGCTAACAGCTTCTACAAAGGTTTGCCAAATCGACGTGCCAAACATTACATAAGCGGGATATGGAATATCAGTGTCTCCGACACTAATCACATTGGCATTGCTTGCTAATGTGAAGCCAGCAGCCATGACAATCGGAGGTACAAAGGCCCAAAGAATACCCAACATAGCTTGACGATATTGAGCGCTGATATCACGCACCATCAGTCTCCAAGCCAATTCACGAGACGCCATCAGATCTCGCCACATCGTGCAGGCGAGTGCGACAGGATGTCTAAGAAAGCTATCGGGTGTATGGATTACTTTAGGCGGCATAGGGAATCCTGACGTTGTTTTCCTTGCATATTGCTATGAGAAGCAAAGAAGCGGACTGGATGATTGGGGAGGGGACTACAATGCGTAGAGCGCAAGCAGCGAAAAAATCGATTCTGTTTACTTAGTCAACGAATAGATTCCGTGCGAGTCGATTGCTAGTTTTTTTCCTTGCATCAGGATTTGATATGTCAAGTAGGATGAAAAAATATCCTTAAAAACAAGGCTTTCAAACGTTACAAGAGTATATTAATCGGAGACTCTAGAGCTTAATAAAGGTTAGTCAGACTCTTTACAAAAACTTGATATTAAGAAAGCATTCCGAAGTTTCGTATGAAGTAACTACAGACCCTGGGTTTAACAACTATTGCAGGGAGAGGAAGCGAATCCTGTTATATCTAAACTAATCTGAACTAAGTTATTGGGCTACTAGATAAAAACTAAAACCCCTGAGCAGCGGAGGTTATGCTGGACTGACCCATCCTATGATAGTCAACCACTTTAGCTTGAATGCGACAATATTCATTCATTTCTTTTGTATGAAATCAGTCAAAAAAGTTAATTGAGTTAGCGTTAGAATGTAACATATCTCATTTGTTTATAAACACTATCTATAGGAATAAAACAGGAATAAAGTCCGATGGCAGTTGCCTTAGTAGTGGGCTTAGGGTGGATGATATCGCTGTGTTTGCATGAATTTGGTCATGCGATCGCAGCCTATTGGGGGGGTGATACGTCGGTAAAAGAAAAAGGCTATCTCACTCTGAATCCGCTGAAATATACTGATCCAGGATTAAGTCTAGTTCTACCGTTAGTATTTCTGTTGCTGGGTGGAATTGCGCTACCGGGTGGTGCCGTCTATATCAACCATCATCGGCTGCGAAGTCGAGCCTGGAAAAGCGCAGTATCTGCCGCAGGCCCAGCGATGAGCGCGGTATCAGCGATCGCCCTTTCAATTCCGTTTTGGACAGGGTTTGCGCCTCCTTTTTCAGACTCATTTGGGTTTCAAGAAAACGGCTGGTTTTGGTCTGCCCTAGCGTTTTTAATTGCGATTGACGTGTTTGCCGTACTGCTCAATCTGCTTCCCATCCCGTCACTTGATGGCTATGGTATTCTCGAACCGTGGCTCCCCGAACCGCTGCAAGCTCAACTTAACCGCTTCCGGCGATACGGCATTTTATTCTTATTTGGGCTGTTATGGTTTGTGCCTCCCGCAAGTGGACTGCTTTGGGGTATTTCATCGGCGGTTTCAGCAGCGTTGGGGGTGTCTCCCATGCGCGTGGGAATGGGCTACGCATTATTTCGCCAAAATGCTCCGGGCATTCTGATTGGGGCGATCATTTCAGTTTTGGTCTATCGAAGTTTTTTGCGTCCGTCTCATGAGAAGTATTTGGCAAAGGGCGACCAGGATTTGAAGAAAGGGACGTATGAAACAGCTCTGGCTCACTACAATCAAGCCCTAAAACAAAAGCCAAACTATGCACAAGCCTGGAGTCAGAAGGGATGGGCACTGACCTGCTTGGGTCGCAATGAAGAAGCACTTGATGCCTTTGATCGAGCTATTCAGCATCAATCCGATCTAATTCACGCACACTATGGTCGCGCTTGGACGCTGATGAATCTTGGACGCTGGCAGGCTGCTTCTGACGACTTTGCAATAGTGACAGATGCATCTCCTGACCTTTATGATGCCTGGTATTATCGCGGCAACGTGTTGAGCAATGCAGAGCGGGATGATGCAGCCTTACAGATGTATGATCGCGCGATCGCCCTTGACCCCAAACGTGATGAAGCCTGGTTTCGCAAAGCGGCCATTCTCACGAAACAGGGGCATTATGACGCCGTTCTGAGTCTGTGCGATCGCGCCTGTCAGAAACATCCCACGTGGCACGAAGCGGTGTATATCAAAGCGACACTATTGCGAGTGTTAGAGCGATATACAGAAGCGATCGCCCACTACGATCAATATCTTCAGCAGCATCCCGACTATGCAGAGGGCTGGTTTCAGCGAGGGGAATGTCGGCGATTGATGGAGCAATGGAACGGGGCGATCGCCTCCTATGCAAAAGCGCTTGAACTCGCCCCCACTCATGCCGAAGCGTCAAGGCAACAGAAACGCTGTAAAACACTCTGAAACACATCTAGCATCACCGATCAACCCTAACTAAGGCTATGAGTCTGAACGACCTGAAAACCGCTCGATAAATTCGGGGTATTGTTCTAGGTCTCGTAATGATTCCATTGGCGGCATCTCGACCCAATTACCTTCTGCATGTAGCTTATCGACATAGGCATAAAATGCCTCTTGATCGTCTCGATGAGCGAGCACATAGTCATGCAATTCTTTCTGATTCATGGATTGAAAGTTAGGCTGGCTCACACGATATACCTCCATTGCCCACTCGGATAGATCTCGACTATATTTTCTTCACCTGCCAAGAAGAATATGTTTCCAGTTCGTTCATCTAAACGAACGATGTATATCGGCAAATATAGCCGGGTGAACCAGCAACAAAGTATGTAGCACTGCGTCTTCTGTTCTGGCGTTGGGATGATATTTAGCACCCTTTCATGATACTCCGTTCAGGGGGAAGGACATCCTGAACCGCTATCTCCAACTAATCGCGAATAATTTACGATTCGTAAGACATCACAGTGAAATTTGTTTAGCAGATGGTTTGAGAAAATTATCGTCCATACATCCAAAAATTGAGCTCTCTGCGAATCTCTTCTCGCTCAAGCGGATTCGCATAGCGCAGACGATGACGAAGCTCTTGGATGACTTGTTGGCGATCGCGCGGGTTCTTATTCATCGATAATCTCCTGATCAGGACACGGTGTTCTGTCTTGATCATAGGAAATAATCGAGAAAAAGTAGCAGAACTTACATTTTTTGTCGCAATTATCTGATCAGACATTAAAGCGGAACAGCATCACGTCTCCTTCTTGCACCACATATTCCTTGCCTTCACTGCGCACTAAGCCTTTATCTTTGGCGGCGTTCATTGAGCCAGAGTCGACCAAATCACCATAGGCGACGGTTTCTGCACGAATAAAGCCGCGCTCAAAGTCGGTGTGGATGACGCCCGCAGCTTGGGGAGCCACCATGCCAGCATGAATCGTCCAGGCGCGAGTTTCTTTAGGCCCGGTGGTGAAATAGGTGCGCAGCCCTAACAAGTCATAGGTCGCATGAATCAGAGATTTTAACCCGCCTTCTTCCACGCCCAATGATTCTAAAAAGTCTTTGCGCTCGTCTTCTGAGAGCTCAATCAGCTCGGCCTCGACTTGCGCTGAGACAATCACAACCTGAGCATTTTCATCAGCGGCGATCGCCCTAACTTTCTCCACCCATTCATTACCCGTCGCCAAATCATCTTCTGACACATTCGCCGCATAAATAATCGGCTTCCGGGTCAGCAGCCCCAGAGGCTTAATCGCCAGTTCTTCCTCGTCACTTAGCTCAACTGTGCGCGCAGGCTTGCCCGAATCCAGTACGGGAAGCAATTTGTCGAGCGCATCGACTTCAGTCTGAATGTCTTTGTTGCTGCGCACCTGTTTGCGCGCCCGTTCAAGCCGTTTCTCAATCTGAGCATAATCGGCCAGCGCCAGCTCTAGGTTAATGACTTCAATATCGCGCACCGGGTCAATCGACCCCGACACATGAATAATGTCGTCGTTTTCAAAGCAGCGCACGACATGAATAATCGCATCGACTTCTCGAATATTTGCCAAAAACTGATTGCCCAACCCTTCGCCTTTGCTGGCGCCTTGTACAAGCCCCGCAATATCGACAAACTCAACTCGTGCCGGAACAATCTCTGCTGACTCAGAAATCTTCGCCAACACACCAAGTCGCTCATCCGGCACGGCCACCACTCCCACGTTTGGCTCAATCGTGCAAAACGGAAAGTTTGCAGCGTTTGCTTTGGCATTGGCAACCACCGCATTAAACAAGGTAGATTTTCCGACGTTGGGAAGCCCAACAATTCCAGCTCTTAACATGGCGATCGCTCTGGGTCACTTCACAATCTATAAGTATAGAGGCTATATGTGAGAGGTTGGAATTGTTATGGCATGTCGGGCGATCGCATTAGTACGTTGGCCGCTGTTTTAACATGTTCGCCGCTGTTTTGGCATGGTGAGGCATCGCATTAACACGTTGACCGCTGTTTTAGCATGTTGAGGCATCACATCGACACGTTGAGAAGTGCAAAAGCGTTTTATTGTCCAATTTCCAATCGGGCGATCGCCTCGCAAAAGTACATCGCAATTCGGGTAATGCAGGATAGTCGTCACTATGGCGATCGACTTCAGTCAATAATCGCTTTTGCAAGAGAGAAGGTGGCGATCGCTAGAGGGTTTGAGCGGTGATTTTTTGCAAAAACAGTTGCTTGCCGGATGTCTCCTAGTTGTTATGTCAGGAATTGTGTCTTGCACAATGGCTCAGAGCGATCGCACGTCTTCCCAACTGGCTGAAGCAACCGTCAGTGATGCCACACCAACGCAGCAGACGTAGCAAGACTCTGAGAAATCAACAACCGCTGACGCTGCTGGAAGTATTGGCGATCGCATAGATGATCAATGTTGTCACCCGTTAAGGGGGAAATCAAAAATGCCTACTTGTTCTGTGAATACAAGGTGATATAACGCCTGTACTCTGGTGAGTAATTTTTTGGGAAAACTACTAAAAAAAAGACTTTTCGATTGAGGCTATTTGGCGGTGCATTGAACTATAGCAATTTGCGATCGCGTCAGTGCTGTTCAAGGCTGTTAAGTCCAGATTCATCCAGCGGCGAAGCGAGGAGACGATGACTGCTTGCTATCGAGACTACCTCTAGCCCAGTCTCGGCAATTCGATAAAACACCACATGCCCCGACAAGCGAAACCCCCTCAACCCCAGGCGAATTTCGTCATAGCGTTTGCCTCGACCTGGTGAAAGCACAAGTTGCCGACAGGTTTCATCAAAATCCCGAAAGAATCTTTCTCCACCATATATATCGGTAAACGCAAAATTGTCAGCGATTTCTTCGAGAGTGCGGCCTACCCATGAATTAATTCGATACAGGTTTTCGGGTTGACGAAGCGTACCCGCCTGAAACTTTTCTTCCAAAATTTGATAAATAAACCTCTCGCCATCGAGCAAGGGCATATCTTCTGTCCGAGTAATCGCAGCTTCGACTCTTTTATACATGGAGCCAAGCCACTGATCTTCAGCGCGTTCATAGTCATCAAGCAGCCGCAGCGCAGTGTCGAGGGCTGCTTCGGCAGAGTGATATTTTCCAGCTCGCAGCTTAGCTTGAATAGATCTTTCTTGTTCAGGGGTCAGGTGAATACTCATCGGGATCTTAAACCTCTCGCCACTGGCAGAATATAGTCTGCTAGTATCTCACATTTGCTTTCACCCCATCACCCCAAGCACGTGATGAAATATGCGGCATAAGGTGACGCCCGCTGGCGATCGCCCAAGGCATGAATCAAAAATGCCCACGTTCAGAAATTCGCGTCTCACGCTAATTCTATGAATGAGTACTAAATCTTGAGCGATCGCACCCGACACAGCATCCAACTTCCATGTACCTCGCCAAGGCCACATGCCATTAGCGTCGGGGGAAAAAATGAATCACTGAATTAAACGCCTCTCAAATGTGGGAGAGGTGCATATGCAATGAACCCATGCATCTCAATCTTTACGTATCACCTAACTCACTGCGGACTTACTTAAATCTGTGACTTAGCGACGCTTTTGATAACGATTCTGACGCTGTTTAATCAGCTTCTTGCGTTTGCGCTTTTCGAGCGGAGTTTCAAAAAAACGATTTTTCTTAAGGTCTGGAAAAATCCCAGCTCGTGATACCTCACGCTTAAATCGTCGAAGCGCGGATTCAATTCCTTCGTTTTCTCCGAGAATAACTTGAGCCATACAGTTCCTTTTGATAAAAACATAAAAGGGGCGGCGCACTTGCCTATCCCCCAAGATCAACATCTCCGATGTTTGGATTACTCCTCTATCATACTAACTAACTTCAAACGATCGCCACGAAACAAATCGTGAGCGATCGCTCAACGACTGCCAGTAATTACCTTGGTTCGCGGGGACGAGCTTTGTTGACTTTCAGCTCGCGCCCCATCCACTCAGCACCATTCAAATCTTCGATTGCAGCGGCTTCTTGATCATCCGACTCCATATCGACAAATGCAAAACCTCGTGGGCGACCCGTCTCTCGATCTGTGGGTAAGCTCACTCGACTGACCTTGCCATACTCCTGAAAAACTTGAATCAAGTCTTCCTGAGTTGCATCATAGGACAAATTTCCGACGTAAATAGACACTGGACACCACCTGGAAAAAAGATAACAGAGCGTTAGATTCAGAGACTTGCTCGACAACATATCGAGCAAACGCGCTCTATAAGAAACTAACGCATACAACTTAGCACCTTTTGAAAGGTATATTTGAATGTTCTATTGCAAAATTCAAGGAATTACGATAAACATGACTCCGAGATATTAGGAAGACTGATTATTGAATCACTGCTAACACACCCATAGAAATGCCGATAAAACATCTGTAGCGGGCACCCTGACGGGCATTTTAGAGGCTATAATCTTAACTCTAGCATAGCTAGATAGGCAATTAGGGGAAAGCTTAGGGTCTGTTCAAATGCAATGACTCGAATCATCAAACCATATGGATTAAAAGAGGTAGCTACGCCGATCCCGTTGAATTTGCTGCATTTGCTTATTTATCCACTCTCGGCAAATGTTGGTGAAACGAATTTCATCATTTATCAGGTTTGCAAATCATTATTTCCGCGATAAAAACCGTAGATGTACAATTACGGCGGAATATTAAACCTTACAGAGTCCAAAGCAGCAGATCTGAATCCTTCTCCTGAATCCTTCTAACGGGCACGAGACAAATGCTATTTCTATTTGTTGATCCCCTCTATGCTGGATTTGTGTTGCTTTGCTTTGGGGATGCTGCTAGCCCTACGCGTATGCCTCGTGTCAGTTCTCAAAACTGTGTTACCCATCATGCAGCTCTTCCAGTGGGCGACGTCAATCATTCGGTTAGCAGCGTAGTTGCGACTGGCATTGCCTGGGCGGATCGGACGACTACAGGACAGGCCACCGTCAGGCTCGAATCTGCCAGTGATCCAGGGTTAGAAGAGTTTTACCCCAACTCCACGATATTCGGCGTTGACGCGATGGTGGGCGATCGCCCCGAACGGCTTGTCATTGATACAGGCGCGTCCAATTCGGTGTTGGCTCAGCACGTCGCTCAGGACATGGAGTTATCAAGCACTCCTGTCTCGGGTCATCCAATGAATTCATTCGTGGTGGGCGACCAATGCCCCGATCTCAGCTTAAATCTATACGAATTTCCAGCGATTAGCGTTGGCAGTGCGAGTGTGGGTGGTATATCAGGAATTGGGCTTCCCTTCAATACCAACCCGACTGGCACAGCAGGCGTATTAGGAATGGATTTCCTGAGCGAATTTGATGTGGTGCTTGATCCCCATGCCAAGCAACTCCAGCTATTACCCGCAACTGCTCTCAACCCAGACGCGATCCCGCTCATCGGGACAATAGGGCTCATGATAGGCGACGTAGTCGTAAATGGGCAGACAGCCCGCTTTATGCTAGATACCGGCGCATCGCTAACCATCGTGTCAAGCCGCTTGGCTCAACAGTTGAATCTTGATCTCGACCCTGCTCAGCCCATTGATTTGGTTGGGTTTTGCGGGACTGAAACAGGCCACTATCTTAAGATTGAACGGCTCTCAATGGGAAATGAGGATGCCCAAAATCTCGACATCATCGTTCTCGATCATCCAGTACTTGATGTATTGGAAGTAGACGGAATCTTAGGACAGAATTTTCTCAGTCGGTATCGTCAACACTGGCAGTTTGGCAGTCCCGATGAATCTGGATTTCCCCAAGAGGGAAGCCTAGAAATCATTCCAGTGGAGGACTGATTGCGACTGGAGTGATCCCCACAGGGATCATCGATCATCGGTTTCATGACTATTCTCTTCGATGCGTCGATGGATATTGACCAGACTCGAAATCGGGACTGAAAGCCAGACAGCGATGATTAGAATCCATCCAAGCAGACCTAGCATAGATTGTTCACCAAATCCATCTTTCTCAAGATGCCCAGATTTTTAGTGGGGGTCTAAGTCTGTGACGGAAACTGTTGAGGTTGAACCGTCACAGTCATCGAACGGTCTTGACGTAGAATTTCCATCTCAAGTTTCCCGCCGATTCCAGCTTGTTTAACTTCATTCTTGATGGCTTCGGCATCATTAACCACTTGACTGTTAATAGTTTGAACAACATCTCCTTCTTTGATTCCAGCTTTTGCAGCAGGTCCTCCGCTAGCGACGCCAATAACCAGGACCCCGCTATCTGCTTCAACACGCATGCTGGCTCCAGGAACATTATTGGCGCGCTGTTTGATTTGTGGCGTGAGGGCGACCATTTGTACCCCGATATACGGATGATCGACAGTTCCTCCAGCAATCAGTTGCTGAGCCACTTCTTTCGCAGTATTGATGGGCACAGCAAACCCCAGTCCTTGGGTGCCGCCGATGATAGCTGAGTTGACCCCGATGACTTCACCCCGCTGGTTGAGCAACGGACCTCCCGAATTTCCAGGATTAATGGCTGCGTCGGTTTGAATAAATCCCACATCTTTGTCTGGCACTCCGATCTGTTGGCTGAGTCGATGGGTTGCGCTGATCACGCCCACGGTGACAGTTTCCTGCAACCCCAATGGATTACCAATGGCGATCGCCCATTGCCCTTGCCTGACCTGATCTGAATCTCCCAAAACGACGGTCGGCAGATCGCCTGCTTCCACCTGAATCACGGCAATATCGGTGACGGGGTCGGTTCCTAAGACTTTTCCATCCAGGACTCGCCCATCTGCAAACGACACGCTCACACTATCTGCTTTGCTGACCACATGGGCATTAGTGACTACTTTGCCATCAGCACTAATGACAAACCCAGAACCAACGCCTTGCAGCATCCGTCTGTAGGGCGATTGTGCCGGCGGAGAGCCGAAAAAGGGTTGAAGGAAATCAGGCACGTTGCCCCCTAGCGAGCGAGATACATTAATTTGCACGACTGCTGATCCCGATTTGTCGATCGTGTCGGTGACAAAGTTAGAATCTGGCAATGGTGGAGCGGAGTCATCCAGACTCAATTGCGCAATTGAGATAGATGGAGTGGATGGCACATCAGGCAACGCTGCGATCGCGGGTTTGGTAACCCCAAGCCAGGATGCCCCCATTAATAGTCCGATTACTACATAGTGAATAGAATATCGAGCACACTGAACACAGCAGCGGTGTAATCTTGCGCCTGACGCAATGCGAGCGATCGCCTTTAGAGAGATCACCCATGAATTTAAATAATGCCAAATAGTCATACCGCTTGAAAAAATCCACTAACAACCAAAGAACGGAGAGTAGCTCCACGGCCTTAGATTTGTGTATAGCTCCCCCATGGAGAGAGATTGTACACACGTTCGACGTTCTAACGCGAGATCGTAAGGCGATATGCCCATCGTCTTCATCTAGACCTGCACCGTCACGAAAGGAAAAATCTCTAGCTTCAAATTGAACGCAGGCTATCCCCGTCCTTTTAAGGTATTAGACTGATCCCGACCGATGCATCTGGCGGTTGGAAGATTTGAGGCCCGTTTTACAAGCGATTTAGGATCGCTATATGGATGTTCCTTAGTGTAATTAATTCACTTCGACATAAAGCCACGTTTAGCTTTCACAAGAGCATCCAGCTTTGACCAAGAAATTGAAAACGGGCTTTGCATATATTTTTGAAGTAATTCATCAGATGGTTCCTGCGATGATTCTCTAGCAGCGACATCAAAATCATCTAGTAGCCATTCATCAGTCGTATGATATAGCATCGGAAATTCTCCTTGACGAGAATGATAAGTAGTATAGACATTTCCGATTGATTCAAACTGTTAGAGCAGCACAATTTTGGGGTTTGGAGATATTCCAGATAAAGATAGAAATGTCGGAACCCATGCTCTTGAGGTTTTCTATTTCTTGCGATCGCCAGTAGCAGCTCTATTCATCTCATCACCTCCCTGATTGAATGAATGTGTCAATACTGTCGAAGAAATACGACGTTTACCATCCAAAATCGAGAATTGGTATTAGGCACCAAATCCTGATTTCTGTCTACCCTTACGTGCCTTTGCCTTACTTTTAGACTTGTTTTTATTAACGTTCAACAGCGCATCTTGAAATAGATTATTCAGGTGTATAGGAGCGCTAGCAATTTCGGGTAGTTCAGGTTCTAAGTGCTTTCCAAACGATTCTAATGTGGGGTCTAAATCGCTGGCCATAACAAAGTCCGGGCGATTTAGCACTCGACGCAATGCTGTTTCCAACTGAACCGGATAGTGCTGAGCAAGATGCCACCACACATGAGGATTAATGGCATCATTTTCTAAATAACGCTTTACAAGCGCATCTAGGGCTTCAGTGTCTTGATTGTCCACCGATTCGCCCGCTGATTCCAACAACGTTGTTAGTTGATGATAGTCGGTCAGGAAGCTTTGTCCCCATCGAGGGTGAACGATGACGGTGACGTCGGGTGCCCTTCGTAAAATGTCTGGCAGATCAACTTTAGGCATGACCATCTTGACCGACTTTTGGCTATTAAATAGCTGGTTAACCGTCGCATCGTCTGCGCCTAAATCTGCTGCGGTGTCTGTGACGTCCGTTTGAGACACCCCTGCCTCTTTGGCAATCTCACTGAGTGGTTTAGAGCTGTCGATGCCAGAACTTTCTAACCGATGCTGAGCGACCTGATCTTGAAATTCTTTCAGTTTTTTGTCGAGCTGATGCCCTGGTAACGTCACTTCATTAGCATCAAAGAAGTCAATAAATTCTTGATGATAGTCTTCTACCGATTGCCAAGATTCTTCTAAAAGCTCTGGTGCATCTCCGTAGAGATGCTTCTTAAATCGATTTTTGAAATTGCCGATCGCCACTGCAAGTTTAGGCTTGCCTAATTTTCCCAGCAATTGGATAGGACCTGACCATATCCAATCGTTGTCTGTGAGGGGTGAGATACGGGCTACAACAATTTCGCTGGGACTCAATCGGGCTAGCTTAGCCTGATCTTGCAAACCGTTATGCCTGATTAAATATCGCTTCTCAGTCAGCCAGTTGACACACTCGAAGCCATCAGGCAAAGCGTCAATGACTTCGAATAGGCCATTGAAGCTACGATTCCACCCACCCAGTAGGTGGCGATCGCCCTCTGAAAGATCTTGATTACTATCAAGAAATACATCAATGGGTGTCTGACCTTTGATATCTCCTTCAGTCAGAAACATATCAATCACTAAGGCGCTTTGACTGGCATCTTGATAATTGACGTTTGACCATTGCGTGAGCTGATCAGCACTAAATTTCTCCAGTGCGATCGCCACATCATCGTCAGCCTCTAACACAAAATCTAGAAGCTCTTGTTTTAGTTTCTTGGAGCTTACACAAATATCAATAGAATCATTCATTAGATCAGCTTCTGGTACAACTCATACATTTCTAAAAAATCGAGCTTGCAGTGTCCACTATTCAAGCAGATACTACAAGCTCATAACGTTAGAAATCCTACATTCCAAATTGTTTTGCGCAATAGACTTCGCCAATCAAGCTAAACTCAATAGAACATTGACTTCAGGATATTGATTTTGCAATCTATCACATGCATTATGCAGCACTGCGACCCGCAACCTTATAGTAGATAAACAGTGCAATGATTGCACCGATGATTGCTAAGATAACGCCGCCAATGCTCAAGCCTGATGCCGTGAGCGCCAACGTGCCCGTGGTGATGAGATTGTAGAGGATACCTCCTACAAAGGCCCCAATGATGCCTAGCAACAGCGTACCTAAAATGCCACCGCCCTGATGTCCAGGATAAATGGCTTTGGCGATCGCTCCTGCAATTAGACCTAATACAATCCAAGCTAAGATATTCATCTAAATGCTCCCAAAATACAAGTTAAAAGGACATTTTATTCCTCGTTCTTAGTCAATCAGATTGGCCTGTTGTTTAGCGACATCCTAAAGAGGCATTTTAGAGATAGTTAAAGTCGCTCTTAAGAGGTATTAATGTCGTGTTAACCGAACTTAAAGCCAATAAACTTTAAGAAGGATTTCAAAGAAATGTCATGCTATTTATGCTATTCCAATATGATTCTTAGCTTAGAAA
Source organism: Elainellaceae cyanobacterium (assembly GCA_051117555.1). GTDB lineage: Bacteria > Cyanobacteriota > Cyanobacteriia > CAZCXK01 > CAZCXK01 > DBGGTD01. The sequence continues at coordinate 72,493 of JBNPEG010000048.1, forward strand.
AAAATCACGCTTTTTATAATATTTGCAATACGTCTAAAGATACATTTTTCTACTAATCATTTCGTTCTGTCTTGTGACAGATAGATTTTAGGAACCCCTACTGCTAATCTGAATATTGAGAAAGTACGCTTCAACACAACAAGGTGGAATATTATGGGTTTAGAAGATAGAGCGGACGCTGTAAAGAAAAATATTGAGGGTAAGGTTCAGGAGGTGGCTGGAGAAGTCACCGGTGATCCAAAGGATCGCGTTGAGGGACAAGCTAAGCAGGCTGAAGCTGAAGCTCAGCATACTGTTGAGAATGTCAAAGACGAAGTTAAGAAAAAGATTGATTAATTAAAGCTGCATCTTTGCCTATTGAAAGGGGATTGGATTCACCGCAATTCAATCCCCACTGATATTTTTATGATTCTTCTGAAGCTTTATTTCTAAAGTGGTGTAGTCCAAGTATCAATAAACAGTATTGCAGAGATGCTCTGATACCAATTCTTCGAAGTAAGGCTACCCATGAACAGGCTAGAACCCTTGCAAGGCCGGTGGCCGTCAATCCAAAATCGCAAATCCAAAATTGAGAATTGGTATGAGAGGTTTCTGCTAGTTGACTGACAGAACTTTTTATAGCGGCAATTGTAGACGCATAGCGTCTTCGTTAGAAGAAACAACCGCCAGCCTCCGAAGCGTTTGTCAGTCAATCAGGAGGTCTATGTTGCCTGAGCGACTAAAATAATTTGATGGAGACGTTTTCCTGCAGAATGCTACGCGAACGCGCTGTATGTCGCTTGCGAAATATGGGTTCCAAGTCCTGCTAATTGCTTGAGTCCGTGGGAGTCTGCGAATGCGCACGTTTTCGGGCGTGGTTTACCCTTCGAGACGCCACAACGCATCTAAAACCACTACACCTGTTTCAAAACACCCTCACAACTGATGTCTGAGCAACAAACTGCATTGGCCTAAGAAACGATGCCAGAGCGGTCGTTGCTGCCATCGTTGACGAGTAATCGCCTGACTTCTAGAAAACGCTAACTCAAAAAACTGCTCTATCTTTTGAACTAGCCCTGCGTCTTTAGTTGATAAGTTGAGTTCATCATTGTGAAAAAAGCTGCGCGAATCAAAATTTGCGCTCCCAAAGCTTATCCAACTGTCGTCAATCAGAATTGTTTTACTGTGCAACATGCTAGGTTGATACTCAAAAATTTGAATTCCTGCTTCTAACAAGTCTCGATACATCTCTCTTGATGCGTAATAGACGTAGGATTTATCTGTGCAGGCACTCATCGTTAAGAGTCTTACATCTACGCCCTTTTTTTTGCAGTGCAATAGTCCCTTGCGAAAGTCATCATTTGGCAACAAATATGGACTCGCTAACCAGAGTCGCGTTTGGGCTGAATAGGTCAGAGTTTGTAATAGGGAACGAACAGACGAATCTCGTAGAGTGGGGTCTTCTCCTGATGTAATGAGGGTATCAGAATCATGGTTGGTAAATGCCTTAAAGGTTTTTCCTTCAAGATCGATGACCCCTCCGGCATCCAGCCAATGTTGCAGAAAAATGCCTTCTAGGAAGGCAGCCGTCTCACCTTCAAAACATACTTCGAAATCTAGCCAGGGCATCCCTTCCTTTGAGGCTTCTTTGCCGTCCCACATATCAGAAACGCCTGCACCGCCAATGAGAACTTTGACCTGATCGATGAGTAGTAATTTGCGATGGGTGCGATCAAGGTAGTCAAAGGGCGATCGCCAATCAAACGGATTGAAGAACCGCACTTCGATGCCAGCACTCCGCAAGCGTTTCCAATAGCTATTTGGAATTGATTTGGTGCCGTAATGATCAACAACAAGCTGGATGTTAACACCTGCCTCGGCTTGTTCGATGAGTGCATCTGCGAAGTCTGATGCTCGTCTGCCGGGTGTCATGATAAAAGTCTCAAACTGAATTGAGCGTCGAGCTTGACGAATTGCAGTCAAGCGAGCGTTAAAGATGGCATCAGCTTCTAACCAAAACCCGGTAATTCGACCCTGCGTTCTAAATGAGTCTGATAGGCTTGCTAAGGTCAGCGTAAATCCTTCATCAGCAGGATTGGGAAGGCGTTGCAGGCTATAGGAACGGCGACGACGAAAGAAACCCTGCGCATACAGGGTGAGAAAGCAACTGATACCTGCAATCAAGGCGATAGTAGCAATCAGCGTTAGCATAAAATTCTTCCAGAGTAGAATTCATTGTTAACTCAAATATCTAATTTGAGCCTAATATAATGAACTCTATTACTAACGTGTATTGCATCACGCTAATGATGGACGTGACGTTGAGCGCAGATCCAGCGGCGTTTACCAGAAAGCCCACAGGTTAAGATGAGGGGCGATCGCCCAGGGTTAATAATCGCAGCAACATCAGCCCTGTCAGAACACCGTAAGCGGCCCACCCCAGCCCGGCGACGATCCCGACCAGGATGCTCGGTAAGGAGTAACAAATCGCAGCACAGACGGCGGCACTGGTTCCACCTTTCACGGCTCCGGCGATCGCACTGGCTACAATCCAGAGGCCAACGGTTCGAGCTGGAGACTGCGTGTGTTGTCTGAGTACCAATCCTTGGGCGATCGCCATGCCTGATATCGGAATTGGCCCCGTGACAATATTGAGCCAGAAAACCTCCCACAGCCCCAGGTGATTCCAGAGAGTTTCTACAATCGGGCGATAAAAGGAACCGCTTAGAGTCAAAATCAGGCTACCGGCAATCCAGCCGATGGTGCTGGTAAGGGGCCACCACTGAACACGCTGCATCACCTGGCGCAGAACAACCCATTGCAGGCTACCCACAATCGCCCCAGCCCAAAAAAGGGTGGCGGCAAACTGCATCCCGTTCTCTTCCAGAAACCCCACGATAAATCCGCCGAGGAGGGTAGCGAGAACCCATCTCAGCAGAAATCGACTTCGGTGTAACGAGGTTTCTTTCTGCATGGCAATGTTACGCAGTCATGATATCAATATACCGGGGCAAAAGAATGCCCAAGCCCTCACTATTCTATGATTTAGCTAGTCATTAGGGAGGCGATCGCTATTCCACACCTATGATAGTGGAGAAATGCGATCGCGTTAGGGTGAGAACCGGATGCTGTTTAAATTACTCTAAACAACATCAACCTACTCGTGAGATGGGGTTACAAAAATGCAAACGACTCAAGAGGTTGCTCTGATTATTGGAGCGGGAGAGGGTCTTAGTGCGTCTTTGGCCCGCTTGTTTGCTCAAGAAGGAATGAAAATTGGATTAGTTGCTCGTGACATCGATAAACTAGAAGCGCTCTGTAACGAACTAGGAGCAGAACGGTTCAGTTGTGATGCTTCTCAAACAGATGAAGTTCGGCAGTTATTTGATGAGGTAGATTCTCGTCTGGGTTCACCAGATGTTGTAGTCTATAACCCCAGCTATCGAACCCGTAGTGCCTTCATTGATCTCAATGCTACCGATGTAGAGAAGGCATTGGCAGTTACTGCGTTTGGTGGATTTTTGGTAGGACAGCAGGCATCCAAGCGAATGGTGCAAAGAGGGCACGGTACCATTTTGTTTACCGGAGCGTCTGCCAGTGTGAAAGGATACCCAAAGTCTGCAACCTTTGCGATGGGTAAATTTGCGCTAAGAGGGTTGGTGCAGAGTATGGCGCGAGAACTCGCTCCCCAAAACATTCACGTTGCCCACTTCGTCATTGATGGTGCCATTCTTCCACCCGGACACGAAAACCCGCCTGATAATCCCGATAGTTTTCTTGATCCCGATGCGATCGCCCAAAATTATCTGCATGTCTTGCGCCAGCATCGAAGCGCCTGGACGTGGGAAGTAGAATTGCGTCCTTGGGTTGAGCGGTTCTAAACCCTCCTTCCCAAAATGCTGACTATTTCCTAGTATGCGCCGCGGCAGGTTATTACAGCACGAATTGTCTTAAGGATTAATAGGATGTCATAGACGACAGACCAGTTCTTTTGGTAGGCAATATCCATTTGCACCATGTGCTCAAAATCTGACTCTTGAGAGCGACCGTTTGCCTGCCATTCACCCGTAATTCCTGGTTTGACTGATAAGCGCTGATAGTGGTGGCTCTCGTAATTCTCGACCTCGTCGAGGGTCGGGGGGCGAGTCCCAACCAGGCTCATATCACCCTTCAGCACGTTCCAAAATTGAGGGAATTCATCTAGACTCGTCTTTCGCAAAAAACGACCGACACGAGTTACGCGCGGATCATTCTTGCTCTTAAAAATATTGCCCTTTGCCTCATTCGGAACCAAGTGCTTGAGTCGCTCCGCGCCAACCACCATTGACCTAAACTTCCACATTCTAAACGTCTGTCCGTTTAGCCCACAACGAAGCTGGATGTAGAAGAGAGGTCCTGGATTATCGAACTGGTTGGCGATCGCCACGATGATTGTGACCGGAATCGTAATCATCAGCCCAATTAGAGCACCCACGACATCTATGATGCGCTTAGACTTACTCGTTACAGACGGATGTATGCTGCCTGAGAAGGCAAGAGTTCTATCAAAATCCGCCAACATAGAAGAATGAATTGCTGTAGTTGCAGAAAAATCAGAGGTCGTAATCATGATTTGACACTTACTCCTAATATCAGTCAAATCAACAGGGGGAAATCAACAAGGCAAGTCAAGAAGACAAATCAACAAGAGGGGGCGGCTTTCTGCAAATATACGGGTAAGCAAAGCAGCAACGATAGGGAAATTGCGGAGATTCGTTCAATCTTTGAACTCGGCACCTGTTTTATGAAGCTCCCGATAAAGTTCTGAGACCAGACTCCAAACCCCATCCGTTCAAGCCATTGCTCTAGTTTATTTCAGGTTCATATCTGCTTTATCCGCAATTTCATTGATAAAGTTTCAGCAGAAATACGGAAATGCATCGTCCATCCAAGACAAAAGCCAGGTGCGATTTTACACCTGGCTGTCTTATACCCATTCTCGATTTTGGATTTTGGATTTTAGATTGGCGGGCAAAAGCGCTGAAAAAGTCCCAACCCTGCCTGTTTATCTGTGGCCTTTGTTTAAAGAATTGGTATTAAGCTGGCAAAGAAATTAGCTCTGATTGGGAAATGGTTCCGGTTGAGCGACAACAGTTTGGGCTTGCCCATTCCGCTTCAATTCGAGGTTCAAATCGTTGCCAATCGGGCTGTCAGATACGAGTGCCTGAACCTCTTCGGACGTCGATACAGTCTGACCATTAATGGTCTGGATTACATCACCGCTTTTCAAGCCTGCTTTCGCGGCGGGTGAATTGCGAGCAACGCCAACGATTAATACTCCCCTGTCTTCGCTGATATTCAAACCGCTGTTTGGGGTGTTGTTAATCTGCTGGATAAGTTCTGGAGTGAGCGTTGCCATTTGAATGCCCAAATAGGGGTGGTCTACGCGCCCAGTGGCAATGAGCTGACTGGCAATATCTTGAACCGTATTAATTGGAATGGCGAATCCGATACCCTGAGCGCCTTGAATGATAGCGGTATTGACCCCAATCACCTCCCCGCGCTCGTTAAGCAGGGGGCCTCCTGAATTGCCTGGATTAATGGCCGTATCAGTCTGGATGAAGTCCACTCGTTTGTCGGGTACGCCTACTTCACCGCCAGTACGCCCGGTCGCGCTGATGATTCCAGCCGTGACCGTATTATCTAAGCCCAGCGGGTTGCCAATGGCGATCGCCCACTGCCCTGGACGAATCTGATTTGAGTCGCTGAGGGTCACCGTCGGCAACTCATTGGCCTCAATTTGTACGACGGCAATGTCGGTAATGGGATCAGCCCCTAAAACCGTTCCTGCGAATGAACGACCATCTTTAAGCGTTACGTCAACGGTGTCTGCCCCGGCTACCACATGGGCATTCGTGATGATATGTCCGTCGCGATCCATCACAAACCCCGAACCCACACCCCGCTGAATGCTTTCTGACGGCGCATTGGGAATCTGTGACCCAAAAAATCGGCGGAGGAACGGATCAAATTCGGGCGTTTGCACGGCCACCGTTCTGGATGCGTCAATTCTGACGACGGCTGGACCAGCCTGATCAACAACCTTGCTGATGAAGTCAGAATTCGTAGCTGGGGCGACGCTCGACGGGGCTGCCTGCGCTATGGACGTTTGCCCCTGAACAGCGTCAGAAACTGCCGAATCAACACGAGAATTAATTCCCCCGGTCAAATAGTTACCTGTTGTTGCAATTCCGGCGCCGACCAGAGCAAATGAAAGATAGGTTAATGATTTTTTCCAACTATTTAGGCTATGGTATGTCAACTTTATTCGGCTCCCTGTATTCAGTATTTTGCAAATCAATGTTTGGCAAATCATGACGTTTGTGCTGCACTGCGGTTTAGCCGAACGCAGAAAGCTCCTCTCACCGCGAAAGCACGTCAATTTACCCATTATGTTTAAGATAAAGAACCGAAATGACGCTGTTATGACTCCGATATGACAGCTTAACGACGATTTAACCAACAAGTAGATCTACTCATCAAGAGAGAGAGGCATCTCTCCCTTTTGTCGGGTGGTTTGTGATCGGCAAGTTGTTAACTTTTATAAAGAAGGCATGAAACACAGTCTTTTTTGACGATGAGAACGCATTAGGAGGTTCTCTATGACTTACTTAACCGATGATGCTGTAAAGCAGCCACTAGAAGCATTTCGAGGCTTCGAGGTTGACACTCAGTTAGCCCTGCTTTGGTATGCCTATGAAGAAATTAAGGGCAGTCTGACTCCCTCCCCTACCAACGATGTTGAAGGAGTTGCATCAGCAGTTTTCGATCGCATTAAGGCGATGTCGAAAGAGAATCAACTGCAAGCTCAGCGCGATATTGCTAGCAAGGCAAATACCGAAATCAGCCGCGAATACGGCGTGTTGAGCCCACCTGCAAAGCTTGAAGTCTGGCTGCTGCTTGCACAAGGCATTGAGAATGGCACCATCATTGATGTGCCTTCTGATTATCAAGCTCCGTCAGAAGCGAATGAATTTTTGAATCAGTTCAAGAATTTAGATTTTGAGCAGCAAATCAACTTCATCCGCAATGCGGTTACAAGTTTGGGCTTAGATGTTAGTCAAACTCCTGTGTAAGGCGATCGCCCTTCACACCGATAAGATGGCATCGAGAACATAGATAACTGTTAATACTCGATGCTATCTAGAAGCCAAGGTGCTAGATTCAAAGAACATTGCTAGATAGCAACGTCTTGAATCTAGCACCTATTTGAGTTGATACAAGCCGTTGGTTTACGCTCGGAAGTTGTCTCATTATGCTACTCCGCACCATCCCCGGAGGACGAATCTGCATCACTCAGCCTGCTCATGCGTGGGTATCGGGGCAGCTAGCGCGGGCGTGGGGCAACACCGATCAAACTGGCACATTTTCTCCATGGAGAGATGTGTGCCTTGCAGCCGAACAGCATGATATTGGCTGGCTGTCGTGGGAGGCCACCCCTCAACTCAATCCCGAAACGGGGTATCCGTATCACTTTACGGAGCTTCCAATCCCGACTCACATGGGGATTTGGTCAGATGCTAAACGGCTCTCCCTATCGTTGGGTCGATACGTATCGCTTTTGGTGTCGCTGCATGGAACGGGACTCTATGAGCGGTTTACGAGTTGGCAGCAGTCGAGCGATCGCCACCTAGTTGAAAAATTTTTACATGACGAGAAAGCCTATCAACATGAGCTAGTGGGCTTACTCAAAACAGACGTCTACTATGAATCCTCTGTCTCTCGGTCGGTGATTGAGCGCAACCGTCAGTTGATTGCCACGTGGGACTGGCTTTCTATTCTTATGTGCATTGGGTTTGAGGGCTCTAAACAGGTGCCCGACGTGCCCATGACCGAGGGCGTTCAAACCTTGACGCTAACGTCGATTCCATCTAGCTCGAAGTCAGATGCCGAGTTCATTACAGTAACTCCCTGGGTATTTCAGGATGACTCGGTTAGCCTCAAGGTTGAAGGACGAGTTCTCTACGAGGCTCAATCTAGCGACGCAGCAATGCGGCAGGCTTTAGATGAAGCATCATGGGCAACGCTTAATATCGTGCTAACACCTGGCTAGATCCTGATTAAATCCTGACTAAATAAGGCGATCGCCCGTTTGCGGATCAAACACAAAGGCGCGGTCTAAATCAATGACCAAATGGAGGCGATCGCCTACCCGCACTGACGTATCCGGTGGTAATTGCACATTCATAAGAGATGGGTTTTGATTCATTTCACCTGGCACCTTCGCGCGAATCAAAATCTCTTTGCCAAGCGGTTCTACCAAAATGACATCTACCATGAGCTGCCCGGTTCTACCCTGAGCAGCGAGTTGGAGATGTTCGGGACGAATCCCTACATGAATCGGGCGATCGGTATAGGGCTTTAAGCACTCCCAAAATCTATCTGGGCAGGGAATCGATTGCCCTTCAAGCACTAACATTTTGTAAAACATCGTGTCGCGATATACGCCTGACAAGAGATTCATAGGCGGGCTTCCCAAAAACGTTGCCACCATTTGATTAGCAGGGTGAGCATAGACCTCCTGTGGCGGCCCAATCTGCTGGATGCGCCCTTGATCAATCACAACAATTTGGTCGGCAAGGGTCATTGCCTCAATCTGGTCGTGGGTCACATAAATGGTTGTAATTCCTACTGTTTGGTGAAGCTGCTTGAGTTCAGCGCGGGTTTCTTCTCGCAACTGGGCATCTAAATTGGACAGAGGCTCATCTAATAGAAACACCTGGGGCTGGCGGGCGATCGCCCGCCCCAAGGCCACTCGCTGCTGCTGCCCACCGGATAGTTGTCCAGGCTTTCGGTGGAGCAACTGATCGATATTGAGCGATTTGGCAACCAGCGTGATGCGATCGTCAATGGTTTTGCGATCGGCCTGCCGCATTCGCAAGCCAAAGGCAAGATTTTGAGCAACGGTCATGTGGGGATAGAGCGCATAATTTTGAAACACCATCGATACATCACGCTGGCGAGCTGGAATAGTGTTGACGAGGCGATCGCCGATGTAAAGATTGCCAGAAGTTGCCCGATCTAGACCTGCAATGGTGCGAAGAATCGTAGACTTACCGCAGCCTGACGGCCCCACTAAGACCCAAAATTCTCCATCGGGGACGCCGAAGGTAATGTCATCAACAGCGATTGTTGTCCCAAATGAGCGTGTAATATGTTCGAGATAAACCTTTGCCACGCGATGATGTTAATAGGGTTGCCATTGGTTAGATTACAGAATTCTGCTGAATTCGAGAACAATTACCTATGCATTCAGGTCAAATTCGATTAAACAAAGCCACGCGGGAATGGGTCATCTATGCTCCGTCTCGTCGTCAGCGTCCCCGTGATTTTCAAGCGAGCAGCAAACAGGGAAAGCCTCTCACCAATCAGGTCGAGTCGTGCCCGTTTTGCCCTCAAAATGAACACCAACTGCCGTCCATCATTGCGGAGCTGCCCGACTCAAAACCGTGGCAAACCCGCGTAGTGCCCAATAAATATCCGGCTTTAACGCCTGATGTCCATATCCATCGTGCCGAGGTTGGCATGTATCTTACCATGCCGAGCTATGGGCAGCACGAGGTAATCATTGAAAGCCCTGACCATCATAAAGATATTGCCACCATGTCGATTGAGGAGGTTGAAATTTTGATCGAAACCTATCATCAGCGCTATCTAGATCTGATGCAGGTACACCAAAACATGATGGTGATTTTGTTTCGCAATCATGGCGATCGCGCGGGAGCCTCTCTAAGCCATCCCCATTCTCAAATTATTGTGACCGGGATGGTTCCCCATCATATTCGCTGGCGAGAATCTGAAGCGCAGCGCTATTTTGACGACTGGGGGCAATGCGTCTATTGCGACATCATGACCTTTGAACAGCAGGATGAGACACGCATTATTTTTGAAAACTCGTCGTTTCTAGCGTTTGTGCCCTACGCTGCCGAGGTACCCTTTGAAATTTGGATTATGCCCAAACAGCATCAAGCCGATTTTGGCAGCATCACGCCTGTCGAAAAATCTGACTTTGCTCGCATCTTACAGCAGGTCTTGGCTACGCTGGGGGAGAGGCTACACAACCCAGACTACAATTACATTATCAATACTGCGGCTCGCTATAAGGCAGGAGAACCTCAACTCCACTGGTATTGCCAGATCCGTCCCCGGTTGACGACGACCGCGGGGTTTGAAATTGGCTCAGGTATCAGTATTAATCCATCACTCCCTGAAATCGATGCAGAATTTTTGCTGCAACCTCTCGATTCTCTCGCCGATTAGCGCAAATCGTTAACTTTGCTCACTGAGCACATCTCAGGCTTATGGCTCCTCGGTATGCTGATGAAAGAGAACTACATTCCTCCTATTTTCTGCCTCCTTATAGAAGTCTGTGAGTCAATCTATTCTTGAAATCCGAGATTTATCAGTTGAGTTTCCTACCCGCACCGAGACGGTAAATGCCGTCAAGCATGTTTCGTTTTCCCTATATTCGGGTGAAACACTAGGCATTGTTGGAGAATCAGGATCGGGTAAATCGGTGACCTCTCTTGCGGCAATGGGGCTGCTTCCTCACACCGCTCGCGTTACGGGAGACATCTTGTTTCGAGATGCTGAGCTTCCGGGCAATAGTTGGCTGAATCTACTGACGCTTCCACCCGAGCAAAAGCGAAAATATCGCGGCGGCAAACTGGCGATGATCTTTCAAGAACCGCTGACGTCGCTCAATCCTGTGTTGACCTGTGGGCATCAGGTGGTAGAGGCAATTTTGCTGCACCAAGACGTTGACCCCAAAGAAGCCTCCCGAACGGCGATCGCCCTCTTTGATGAAGTGCAGCTACCAAACCCGTCTTCCATGATGGATCGCTACCCCCATCAGCTTTCGGGCGGGCAGCAGCAGCGCGTCATGATTGCCATCGCCCTAGCTGGAAATCCGGCAATTCTCATCGCAGATGAACCGACGACTGCTCTGGATGTCACCATTCAAGCCACAATCCTAGACTTATTGCGAGACCTGCGCGATCGCCGGGGCATGTCCGTTATTTTCATCACTCACGACATGGGCGTGATTGCCGAAATCGCCGATCGGGTCATGGTTATGTATCAAGGCAGTGCCGTTGAAACGGCTCAAGTCTATGACCTGTTTGCCCATCCTCAGCACCCCTACACCCAAGGGTTGTTAAACTGTCGCCCTCGTCCCAATCAGCGACTTCAGCGCTTGCCTACCGTATCTGATTTCATGACCGTCACCCCAACCGCTGACGGAAACCTCGAAATCATTTCAAAACTTCATACGCCCGATGAGAAAGATGCGCTGCTGGTAGAAGTAACGGAGCAAGCGGTGCGCGATCGCTACGAATCGCTCCAGCAGCAGGCGCCATTGCTATCGGTTCGTCACCTTACCAAAGAATTTCCAGTTCGCAGGGGATGGTTTGCGCAGAAACTATCTCTCAAAGCGGTCGATGACGTTAGCTTTGATGTTTATCCAGGTGAAACATTGGGGCTCGTAGGTGAATCAGGATGCGGTAAATCAACCCTGAGTCGGTGCTTGCTGCGCCTCATTGAGCCCACATCCGGCGAGATCAACTTTGATGGTCATTCAATCTTGCAAATGGGCGATCGCCCCCTGCGCTCTTTGCGCCGCTTTATGCAAATCATCTTCCAAAACCCCTATGGGTCACTAGACGGACGGCAAACAGTGGGGGCTGCCCTGATAGAGCCGATGGTCATCCACAATTTAGAAAACTCAAACGCCGATCGCCGCGCCAAAGCCATTGATTTGCTAGAACGAGTGGGCTTAGGAGCAGATGCGCTGTCTCGGATGCCCCACGAATTTTCAGGGGGGCAGCGTCAGCGCATTTGTATCGCCCGTGCCCTTGCCTGCGAGCCTCGCTTTATTATCTGTGATGAGTCAGTCTCCGCATTGGATGTCTCAGTGCAGGCCCAGGTGCTCAACTTACTCAAAGACTTGCAGAAAGAGTTTGGGCTGACCTACATCTTTATTTCTCATGATTTAAGCGTTGTGAAATTCGCAAGCGATCGCATCATGGTGATGAACCAAGGGCGCATTGAGGAAATTGGTCCGGCGGATGAGATTTATAATCATCCTCAGCAAGAGTACACGCGCAAACTAATCCAAGCCATCCCCGATGCCAAGCTCGACGACATTCAAGCCCGCCAGCGCGTGCGGAGCACCTGATGTGTCCCGATTCTTGAGTCTTACTCCATACGGCTCACGGTCGGGTTTGCATCGCCTTGTTCAGTCAGATAGTCAAGCTCGGTTAAAAATGCCCGCAGCGCGGTTGGAAAGTCAGGATGGCGCCCAATCACGTTACCCTGGTCATTCAGAATCTCGAGCCCCCAGTCAGACGCGCGATCGTATCGAGCCAACATGAGCTCCCAGCCGCTTTCATATTCGTCTAACAAAATTTTCTGAGCCACATATCCGGCTAAAATCCCATTTACTTCATACCCCTCTGACTCGGCAGACTCCAAGGTTTGAAACATGCTCCAAGCGCGCGATCGCACGATTTGTTCGTAGGTGTGGGTCATATCGCGAAATTCCCCATCTTGAAAGGTCAGAATCACGGATGGAGGATACGACCCCGCATAGGAACTAAATGCATAAAGAAACGCATTGTCATAGGTTGAAAACTCTTGCAACCCGTCTTCATCGAGATCCCGAAACGTTCCACCCCCTCCGTCTAACATGTCGAGCTGAATGTCCTCAAACTGACTATCTCGCCAGGTATATACGGTAAACGAGGTACAGCAATGGGCTCCTCCGGTATAGGTTTCGACGATTACTTCCGGCATTCCATTCTGGTCTAAGTCTCGAAGGCTCACGCCACCTCGATAAAAGGTGGATTGAGAGGCTTCTAGTTGCACAGTATCGTCATAGTAAATTTCATAGTGCAGATTCTCTAGTTCGTCGCTTTCGTTAGGCGGTTGATAGCTGACCGACACTCGAATCGCGCTCTCACTCATGTTTCGATTCTCAAAGGCTTCGGTATCTTGATCTAAGGTAATACGCAGATCTGAGTCCGCCAGGGCTGGAGGAGAGATCACTAGGGCGATCGCACTACAGAATGAGAATACAGACTGGCTAAAAAATTTCATCACGTTCCTTGATTTATCGTCCTCATCGGAGGAATGATCACGCAGCAAACGGCATTACCTATCCCAAACGAGACAAAATCAGAATATTAGTAACACCCAACGTTTCTAGAGAAATCCAACCGATAAACACCCCATATGCACCCAACAACAACCAGCATTCACCGCGAGTCAGGGTGAGACAAGTCCGCATCATTGTAAACAGCAGAATGGTTGCCAGGGTCAATACCCCCATCATAGGAGCAGCGATCGCAAAATCAATGATTGATGCTCCGGCAATCAAAACACCTGCCGGAATCGCCACCAGCAAATCAAAAATATTGCTTCCCCAAACAGTTGCCATGCTGACGATTGATTTCCCTTGGCGGGCGGCTCGAATACTGACAAATGCATCTGGGAGGCTAGTTGCCGCCGCAATCACGGTCAATCCCCACAGAAAAGAAGGGGTTCCCAAAACATCACCCAATCCAATTGCAGCACGAAGCAATCCTTCTACGCTACCGACAATAATTCCAAGGCTAGCGCATAGCCGCATCCATTCCCGACCCACAACATCTAGTCAGCAAAATACACTCCCCAGATTGAGTAGCTGCCTTGCTGCATGTCATTTTCATTCTCATAGAAGGCAACTTCTACGTCTGGGGTTCCTTCACCTTGCTCCGCCGAGTCAAGCATAAGCCCTACAACGGAATAGGACGTGCCATCTAAGACAAGTGGCTGATCAAGACTTAACAGATATTCATAATCGGTTTGAGATATGACTGTATAGGGTGTTGACCCTATATCACTCCACCTGATTTCGTCAGGCGTTACTGTCATTTCTCCAAACGCAAATAGGCTCTCCGATAGAGGCTGCCATTGTCTTAACATCTGGTCTGGCAATGATTGACCAGACGAGGTAGGTGGGCTTGGAGGAGGAGAAGGGCTTTGAGCAAGGGGAGCCGCACTTTCAGATGATGGAGTTGATTCAGAGGATGGAGTTGATTCAGAGGATGGAGAAGACTGAGTTGCCTGAGGCACCGGTTCCACTGGGGATGGACTATCAGCAATCGACGACGAGTCAGGCGATGTGCGACACCCTACGCTGAGCGTGAGCACTGCCCACGTCCCGCATACCCATGCTCCATTTAAAGTGAAGCGTCTCAGCAATTGTTGGAATGAATCGGGAAACATCGTACTGACAAACCATCCATAGTTGCAATTCAAAACATAGCTAATCGGCTTACATTTGGGGCTTACGGATTCCAGTCCCAAATTTTAGGTGACAGGTTTAGCGCGTCGGCGCGTTGAAAAGCACCCGTCTTCGGCTATTGCTAAGACCATTCACCTATTGAATCGGTAACTGCGTAAGCCCCGTCCTCTTAGTAATTACGACTGATTACCGATTCCGGTTTGGTTCGCCGCTGAAGGGTTGAGTTCCTGTTGTCGGATAATTGTCGTGTTCTGGGCTGAAAATTTCGAGCACCGCTTCAGCCAGAGTTCTAAAGAAGCCTGGCTGCTGCTTTAACTCATCAATGGCATCTTCGACATGGTCAGGAGAAAACTGAAATCCCTCTTTTTGCCCTAAGCCAACTAGTTCATCTTTACTGGTGACGGATTGAAGCTCGCGTTTTAGCTGCTCATCCTCCGCTGCCTTGGTGAAGAATTGAAGTACCTTCTCTTTGGACATAGTTATCCACCCGTATCTTAAGCTACAAATTTGCGTCCTGTAGTTCTAGGATATCTTCTCTAGCTCTAGATACTGCAATCAATTCGTTAAGACAAGGTACAGAGAAACATAGAGGAACATAGATGCATGGATGGTAAGAGGGATATAGCAAACTCCTGCTATGGAAGAGTCCAAAGCAGGTATCCGCTATACTCAAAGCCGTCGTGGGTCAATTGAGCGTTTATGAGATTCGGCTTGCATCTGCCACTTCTTTCGACACACTATATAGCCCGGTCTTTCCGCGATACCACTTTTTGTTTCTTAGGCCTACCGATAACACGTTGGATAGGCGATCGCGCGCACTGGTGCGGGCAGGCTTGGGAATATCATCCACGAAGATGGCATCAATAATGCTGGGCACTTCTACCACTTCCTTGGGATGGTCTTGAAGCACCGCTAATACAGCTTGTGGCAATGAGCGATCGCTATATTCTTTGCGAACATAGGGTTGCCAGTCGCTCGACTTCTTGCTCTTAGCGCTCGATTTTTGAGAGGTTGTTGCACTCTTTGTCGATGGTTTCGCAGCGGATTTAGGAGCTTTGGACGCTTTACTCTGACGTGCAGAGCTTTGACGTTTCGGTGATTTATCGTCAGATGCAGAATCTTCTTCTTTAAGGGTAGACGGTTTATCTACTGACTTGGCAGCAGCTTCAGGAGATTCAGAAACAAACCCATTCACTGCAGATGATACCGCTTCATCGAGCGGAACCCCGGATGAAACTGGCTCACCGGACGACGAAAACATGTGAATTACGGTTTGCAGGCTTTTCCGCTTTTCTTGAATAGCTTCGAGTTGAGCCGCTAGCTGGACTTCCTGAGAAGCAAGCTCGGTGTCCACCTCTAAAAGTTTGGTCTCCATGGGCTCGGACGGGGATTGAACAGAAGATTTCGGCATAAAACTACCTCAACTATGAAAAGATACAGAGTTTAATTCGAAGAAACTGTAAACCATTACGCTATGCGAGCAAAAATACTCTGCAATGATTTTGCAATGATTTATATCGTCATGTATCACGGATGCTGTGATTTTCAAGCAAGCTGAACATTTTTAGGTTGTATCGCAACATATTAGCAAACATTTCATGAAGCGATCGCTCTTTAATATTAGTAGATTTAGAACGACTTTGAATACATTTTGACAAGAATTACGCTTAATAATGGAGTGACGCTGTTAAGTTAATAGCTTCCCTAAGACAGTCCTTTCCCTGTCATACATTGCCTCCAACTCACGCATACACGATTACGTCTTAGATTCTATGGAGTCTAAGATTTTCCCTATGCTGTCAGAATATTGATCTTTCCTTTCTAAAATCCTGCATACCAGGGTCGCTTATGTCAGGATTTAGCTAAATATATTAACTGATTACATAAATAGCTATCTCGTTTAAGAATAGACCGTCCAATCATTAGTGGTTGTCTCCATCTACCAACGTGAGAAGAGTCTATCCAAGACCAGAACAATTAACACCGTCAGTGGTATTGAAACGTCGATCTGCTAAAAATCTACTAACCATTTGTGACGGCAAACAATAACCATAATTTATGATTACTTAGTGATTGATGCTATCTCAGCTAATCTAACTGCTTCCGAATAATGCCAGAACTATCAGGATTAGTTATTCTGCTTGCGATTTCATTGTTGTACTTTCATCTACTTGGATTTCGAGAAAGCAAATATGAATACCAATCATCCCTGACGCGGTAGCGTCATCCTCAAGGATGAAAGGGAGTATAACGTATTAACCTGGCAATCATGGTTCTTGCAGATCTAAAGCCGGGTTTTGCTTGCGCTCAATATTTGAAAATGATGGATTGAGTAGAGTCAACATGTCGTCTCAATCTATGCTTGTTCTTTTATGACCTAGCAGGAGGGTGATAGCATGGGCGCTTTATGGGAGTGCGACTTGACTCGAGCGTGTGCTGCTGCGATCGGGAGTCAACAGTATGTTGGCAAGGGCGATCGCCTACTTTCACCGCTCTAATTGCTAGAATCAGACCCGTCACTCTGGGAGCATTGAGATGAGAGATTGGTAGAGCGTGTAGCGGCAAGAAGAATATTAGAGGTGGATTAAGAAGCACAAGCAGTCTTTATGATGGGTTCGATGGCTCGACAGCTTCAGGTCGAGCCATCCAGGGCTTGTCTCTTACAGATATGTTCTGGTCAATGATCCCTACTGGAATTTCTAATTTGCAGCTCTTGCAAAACCAACATATCTGCTGATTGCGAATATGGCGAAGGAGTATGTCTCCGCAGCACGGACAAAAATTGCATGCCATGTCTGACGTTTGAGTAAGGTAAAAATTGAATCGATTCAATTTTGCTAAGACTGAGAGACTCTCAAATATACTCAGCGTGCTAACGCTCAATCGTTGCTGTAGTATCCGATCTCATTTAGTTCGGTCATGCCCACCGACTCCCAAACAAACAAAGATTAAGCTGTGAATAGTTAAAGATTCAACCTAAATTTCCACGATTGGAGGACTAATCATGGTTATTATTCACCGGGCTCCGTTACGAGAAATGGACAATTTGCATCATGAGATGAATCAACTCTTGGATGATGTTTTTATGCCTTCGACACACAAAGGTAATGCCTCCTCTATTGTGCCCGCCGTCGAAATGGAAGAAACATCCGATGCGATTCTTTTAAAAGCAGAAATTCCGGGTGTTGATGCGAACGATTTAGACATTCAGGTCACGGCTGATTCTGTTCTGATTCGAGGCGATCGCAAGTCTGAAACTCGCCCAGATCAGCGCCACTCAACTCGCAGCGAATTCCGCTACGGCACTTTTCATAGAGTGATTCCACTGTCGGTTCGTATCAACAATCAGAAAGTAAATGCAGATTACAAAAACGGTATTTTGAGCCTACACTTGCCGAAAGCCGAGGATGAAAAAAATAAGGTTTTCAAGGTAAGTTTGGCCTAGGGTTGCCTGTTGAGTAGTCATCGGCATTAGTAGGCGATCGAGTTCCGTACGTGTGCTAAAGTAGCATATTCGCTTCTGGTACATCTAGGAGCGAATATGGCAATCCCAAATGATTTGTAAAAATCCCCAGGACGCCAACGCTTGTCCGATGCATCGCATCAGCGTCTCGTTTCTCCTGATGGAGAGGCGTTGCCAATGCGGGCAAGATGCCCGCACTCCCATTTCATGAATGATTTAGGGTTGCTATAGGGAGGGCGATCGCCTTTCACCCCTCTAGCAATATATTATATTCTCTGATAACGAATATTTCAAGACTAGCAAAGATCGTTATAACCCAGTGATATAAGGTATTTAACGCCTATAATCTAACCTACGAACGTTGCAAACTTCAGAATTTTTCTCTACTCTATCAATAGAGGTAGATTGCTTAGTCCTGTCATTGGTAGTGGCACTAAGGCAATAAGTTGAGCAGTCAGAAAAGCTTTAATTGGACGTTTATTGACTTGAATAGTCATTTTACTACCGAAGGATTAGCGTGCAAACGCACAGTTTTTAGATGCGTTGCACTCGCAAGGAGTTGCCTGTGTTGTGTAACTTCTTGCTTCATGCAGTTTTAGTAAAAGCTTTGAAGATCGTGCCTAGCCCTACCTTATTTGGAGTGTCATCTGTTGGCACTAATGTCGCATTGAGAAAGAGGCAATAGAATGCGCTCTCGTTATCCTAGACGAAATTCGTTTCGCTCTCGACTAAATAAATGCATCACCGCAAGTCTTGCTGTCATAGCGGTTACGCTTTGGATTCTTGCAAATTCTTCGACAAATGCTGCGATTGAGCAAGATCCAAGCTCAGATGTATTCTACGCAGACCTGACTGTAGCATCCGATGTGGTGCAATCTCTGCGATGATGAGATATTAGTCGCTAGATTAGCGTGACTCAGAGTAAAGGCGATCGCACTACTCTGTTAACTAACTGAGACAGACGTGGAAAATTCAGATATACAGGCTGAAACTCCATTGTCTGTCTTTGATTGATATAATTCTCTAGTCAGAGATAGATGGCAATGGGCACTCTTGGAGCGTTTAGCCTGTAACCTACGCTTCAGTCTTAGCCTGAGTATACTAGCGTCGAACCATTGACTCGAATTGACGTTATAGCCAACTATACATTCCCTCACGATCGGAAAAATAGTAGGCATAATTTATATACCGAAGCATCTCAAAATTTTGACCCAGGCTGGAATTGTTACTCGCCAGCAACAGGGAGTTTGTGGTTACTATCAAATTTAGAATCCGTTTGTATTCGAACTGTGTGAACTAGTTTGTGATGCCCTTATCTATTCAAATTGAGCAGCAAAACAAGCGCCTTGAGCAGCTAGGAGCGATCCGCCAGAATCGCTGAGAATTCTATGCTTGAGTTCATTATTGAGAAGGGACGTGGAGTGCTACGTCCCTTTTCGATGAGATTCAGCGGAAAAGTTTGGTGAGGGGTTGCCTTACGAATCGTCACGCTGTGAATTTTCTTGTAAGAATTTACCTCATCTACATTATTGAATCTGATCAAGCGGTAGTTGAAGCTTGGAAAAGAGTGATGATCGTGGAAAGCAATTTAGCATGTATAGCGGTAACTCATTCTATCCATTATCATCCCCTGCCATTGCCATACTATTCATTATCATCATGGCCGATCACGGCACTCCGATCGAGCAATAGGAGGTTCCGCAACTGGTCAGTATCAAAGTCAGTGAGCCAGTTCTCGCCTGTGCCAACTACCTGTTCTGACAGGGCTTTCTTACTCTCAATCAGCTCGTGAATCCGTTCTTCTAAGGTGCCAGTGCAAACAAACTTGTGAACCTGCACATTGCGAGTTTGCCCAATGCGAAAGACTCGGTCTGTTGCTTGATTTTCCACTGCCGGATTCCACCACCGATCGAAATGAAACACATGATTAGCACGAGTTAAATTAAGCCCGACCCCTCCTGCTTTGAGCGACAAGATAAAAATTCGGGGGCCTTGCGGATCGTTTTGGAAGCGATCAACCATGTCTTCGCGCTGTTTCTTAGACGTGCTGCCATAGAGAAATAGCGCTTCACGCTCAAACTGGCGTTCGAGGTAGGCTTTCAGCAGCTTGCCCCATTCTGCAAATTGGGTAAACACCAAGGCGCGATCGCCCTCTGAGATGACTTCCTCCAGCATTTCTTCAAGTCTTTGAAGCTTTCCAGATGCGAGTTTAAACGCTGATGGGTTTGACGCTGGATCGATAGATGCTGAGCGCTTGCGAGATTTTTTGGGCGCGTCACTGCTCGCGTCATCCATCAGAGCGGGATGGTTGCAAATTTGTTTGAGCTTCACAAGCAGTGCCAAAATCATGCCGCGTCGCTGGATACCTTCGGCGGATTCAATGGCGGCAAGAGATTGATCGACCCGTTTTTGGTAGAGCGCTGCTTGGTCAGCTGATAAGCCACAAAATACGGTCATTTCTTGCTTGTCAGGCAAATCTTTGATGATATCTCGATCGGTTTTTAAGCGTCGCAAAATAAATGGCTGGACGAGCGATCGCAACGTTTGCAGCGAATCCGTATCGCCATAGCGCTCAATTGGTACTGCAAAGCGCCTCTGGAAAAAGTTGCGAGGTCCTAGATAGCCAGGATTGAGGAAATCAAGAATCGACCACAGTTCAGACAGGCGGTTTTCAATAGGAGTTCCGGTTAGAGCAATGCGAAACTGGGCGTCGAGCTCTCGCACTGCTTGAGACTGCTTTGCATCCGGGTTTTTAATATTCTGGGCTTCATCGAGCACTATCCCTTGCCATGAAACACTCCTGAGATCCTTGATATCTCGATAGGCGAGCGCATAGCTGGTGACGACCAAATCCTGATCGTTAACCGTTTTCGCAAATGCCTTACCTTGCGATCGCTTGTCGCCATGATGGACGACGACCTTCAAACTCGGACCAAACCGCTTTACTTCTCGCTCCCAGTTACCCAAGACTGACGTGGGGCACACCAGCAGCGTGGGGTGCTCAAGATTGTCATGTTCTTGCAAATGAAGCAAGAGCGCAATTAATTGAATGGTTTTACCCAGTCCCATATCGTCTGCCAGGCACGCGCCCAGACCCCACTGCTCAAGAAACGCCAGCCATGATACGCCGCGTAGCTGGTAGGGGCGTAACTCACCCTGAAAACTATCAGGTACTGCAATCGGCTCGATGCTCTCATTGCCTGTGGTCAAGGTTTGGATGAGTTCTTCGAGCGTTCCCGATGCTTCAAAGTCAACGACGGGTAATTTCTCAATCGTCTGCGTGTCACCCGTACTGATTCGCAGGGCATCTTCTAATGACAGTGTCATCTGGTCTTTGCGTGCCGCAAAAAATGACTGGGCAGCTTTGATATCTTGCGATCGCAGTTCGACCCATTCACCGTTAATTTCGACCAGCGGGGTATTCATGGCCACCAGGCGATCAAATTCGGTTTTCGAAAGGCGCTGACCGCCGATGGTGAGCTCCCACTTAAAGTTGAGCAAGCTCTGTAAGCCGAGTTGTTGCCGCTTGCCCCGCCTCGGCGGCTCAGCCCGAACGCTCAGCCCGAGTCGACTCGCCAGCCCATTTGGATTCGAAAGACTCGGCGGTAAGATCACACCAAAACCGCTATCTTGAAGTAACCAAGCCACCGACTTGATAAATTCGTAGACTTGGGTGGGGGTGAGCAAACACGAACGAGGCTGCTGGTTTTGAAGGCTGGGTTCGATGAGTGGATACAGACGCGTTGCAAGCCCTAGCCCCGCTAAGAGCGTTTCTTGAGGTTGTTGAATAGTGCGTCCAGCATAGATGAGTCGCTCAACGGGATTATTCCAAATAGTCTCGGCATTCACCAAAAAATTGGGGTCATCATTGGCTTGTAGGCAATATTCCAGCGTCCAATTCGTCTCACCGGCCTCTGGGGGATGTAAATGGAATCCGGTGCGAAAGCGGGAGATTTGTTGGGTAAGCTGCCGTTCTATGGGAGTTAGCCAGGTGGTTAAAGCCCCTTCCAGGCGATCGCCCCGTTCTGGTTCAGCCGCTAAAATCGGTTGACTGCCTAACGATTGCAGCCATTCTCGCAATGGCAAATCCTTGGGAAGCTGAGTGGCAGGCATCGGCACAGCACTCGCAACCGACCGCACCTGAGCATCGATCGTATTGTTGAGAAAACTAAACAGCAAATCTTTGGCGTGCTGAAACCGTTGCTCGTCATCGATAATTTGATGGGCAATTTGGTCGGCAAACATAGACACCCCAGCAGCGTCTTTCGAATCAGCACCGGCGTTTGAATGGTTGGATATGCCGTCCGAACGTACATCGCCAGATGAGCCATTCGTCGTATCTGATGCTGGAGTGCTTGCATCGGTAGGAACATTATCGGCGGCTGGATCTGAGATCTCTGATTGCTCTAGAGAATGAGTATTATTTTCATTATCTGCATACACATTATCTGCATACATTTGACACGCCGCGGGCATATGGCTGATAAAGTGCCGCAACCGCATTTGATCGGTGCCGCTATCCAGCAGGGCCTGCCAGCGCGTAAATCGAGTATTGTCAGCGCGACGGGCGAGTAGTGGCAAAAACTTAGACCGCGATAGGAGGTCTAGCATCCAACGGGCGACATGCGACCAAAACCGCAACTCTGGAGAAAACCGAGACTCGTTTGCATCGACAGAACCCAGCGGCAGCGAATGCAACAGTTGAATCGCTTCAGATGGCGAGAGGCAGAGTCCTGAAATGGACCAAGCATGGAGGGTTAGGTCGGTGGCAGCAGACGACTTACCCTGCAAGACTGCATCGACTGTAGTAGATGCAGAATGCTGAGGCACTGCCGCAAGGGTTTTGCGCTTAGCAAGGGGCACACGGTAGGTCGGGAAGGCTGCTGTAACAGTATGCCAATGCGCCAAATATGGCTTAGCTTGAGGATCTAGAATCTCCTCTAGACCGCCTAGATTGTGATCCTGGTGGAGCGATCGCAAAAATTTAGCGAGTTCTTCAGCCTCCATGACAAATGGATGAGGCATTGTCGAGCCATTGGGCACCCAATCATTCGGCTCGACTCTGCGCCAGGTTTCTCCCCAGATAAAGAAGCGTCCGCCGAGCAGATGGGTTCGGTGAGAGCCATCGTGGTGTTTGCGTTGATGAAGGGGAAGGATATGGGCTTGACGGTGAATCAGCCAGCTACCGTGTAAAATCGCCATGCAAACTCAAAATCTCTAAAATTCTGCCATCGTTGAATGCTGAAACTAAATGCTGAAACTAGATGAATCTTGCATTAGGACATAGACATTATCATTCAACTACCATTCGACATGATTCAACTTTCTAGGTGTGAAAAGTATTGAGAGGATGTTTTAAAAGGGGCCGGCGGTTAAAACCGCGCCTATACAAACAAAGTCCGCCGCAGCGGACTCCAGCAAAACCAACGGTTTTTTGTCCGTGTAGCCTGCGTTTCGCAAGCGACATGTAACGCGAAGCGTCTCTGTCAAGAGAACTTTAGTCGCTAAGGCAACAAAAAATAGGACTTTTAAAACATCCTCTGAATAGCAGGATGCGGCACGATGAGAATAATTATGTTGAGGATAATTCATTATGGAAATGATAAAACCGCTATAAACCTGAATCATGGTCAGGCTATTTCATTTATAGTGCTTAGCGTCAGAGCGATCGCCAGGAAAAACGTTAGGATTTGAGCTAAATGTGGTTTACCTGCGACATTTGAATCATTGTACAACTTCAAACCTGGCATCATGTGGACATCACGATCAGAAAGGAGATCTCCCCTTGGTTCCCTTAAATGATGACAACCCAACGCGGACAACCCCTTACGTCACCATTGCCCTAATTATCATTAACGTGCTGATTTTTTTCTACGAAATTCAGTTGAGTCCGCCTCAGCTAGAGCAGTTTTTTAGAACCTGGGCTGTCGTACCAGAGCGGTTAACGGCCAGTTTTCAGGGTGAAGCGTCCGCGTTAATTTGGATTACGCTAATCACGTCGCAATTTCTTCATGGCGGGATTTTGCACTTAGGCGGCAACATGCTTTATGTATGGATTTTTGGCAACAATATCGAAGATAAGCTCGGTCGCGCTAAATATTTAATCTTTTACCTTGCCTGTGGAATTTTAGCCTCACTGGCACAGTGGGTGTTTTCACAAAATTCTCAAATCCCATCATTAGGAGCAAGTGGGGCGATCGCCGGCGTAATGGGAGCCTACATTATTCGTTTTCCAAAGGCTCGCATCTTGACGTTGTTTCCGATTTTCTTCTATATCACGGTACTGCGAGTGCCTGCCTACGTGTTTTTGGGGATTTGGTTTGTGCAGCAAGCGTTTTATGGAGTTGCAAGTCTCAATGTGCCATCAACAGTCGGCATGGAGAGCGGCGGCGTGGCTTATTGGGCGCATGCCGGTGGGTTTGTTTTTGGCGCGCTGTTAGGTCCTGTTTTTGGCTTATTCAGCGATTCAAATAACCGCAATCGCTACCGTTAGGCAACTTTTTAGGCAACTTTATTGAATGCATCGTCATTGAATTTATCGTCGACGTCTGGGCAAATTTCGGGGCGAATCCTTAGGTTTCGAGGGGCTGGCAACTTGCCCACCTGATGAATTTTCACGCCAAAACGTGGTTGCGACGTCTTGCTGTTTTTGCACATGATATGAGCGATACACCACAATGATGCCTCCTGCCAGCACCAGGGCGATCGCTGGAGCGGCAATAGGCACCCAGCCTTCGGCGGTAAAGATAACGAAGCTAGCCCCCAACAGCACTGCGAGCATCGTGACGCCCCCTAAACTGAGAACAGCAGGATGGCGCAACCACCAAGCAATGCCGCCGCCAACGACAGCCCAACCGACAATCCAAAGGATTTTTCCCCATTCAGACCAGTACCAAAATAGGGCATCTTCGTTTAGCACGGCGCTCAAAATGTGACTGACCATCTGACCATGAATCACGACTCCTGGCATTTGATGGCTTTGTTCTCGACCCGCTGTAAAAGGCGTATAGAATAAATCTTTGCTGCTCGGGGCAACCGTGCCAATGATGACGATTTTGTCTGTTACCCAGTCAGGCTCGAGTTGCCCGTTGAGAACATCCATCAGTGAGACTTGCTGAGCAAGGCGATCAGAGGTGCGATAGTTGAGTAAGATTTGATACCCTGCCGCATCGGCATCTCGATATCCGCCGGATGTTTCGGTCAGAGGGGGGAATGAGGTTGAACCGATTTGAATGTGTTTGGGCTGCTCAGGGTCAGGCTGCAATTCTAATTCAGGATTTTCTGCCCTCAAGTATTGCAGGGCAAGCCGCAACGAAAAGGCGTGAAAGACCTTACCGCCTGATTCTGCAAACATCAGATTCCGCCGGACGACGCCGTCTGGATCAATGGGCAAGTCACTAAAGCCGACTCGCTGACTCGGAATAGTGCTAGGGGGTGGAATGTGGTCGGCAGCCGTATCGCCAAGCTTGGTGATAGCGACAACCTCGTGGGCTTGGAGCTGATTTAGCAACGCGTCATGCCCCGGATTTTGCGGCAAGTCACGGTGCAAGTCGAGCCCGATCGCCCTGGGCTGATATTGGGCGATCGCCTCAATTGCGTCTGCAATCGATTGGTCAGAGGGAGTGGCTCGCTGGAGTGCTTGCAAATCGGCTTCGGTAATGCCCACAATCAGCAGTCGAGGATCAGGGCTGCGATCGCCCCGCAACCTCATCATGCGGTCATACATGGTCAGTTCTAAGGGTTCGAGCCCCCCCACCTGCCGAATGCCTAATACCAACCCAGCAACTGCAAGAGTGGCGATCGCAATGCTCATGACGCCGCCCCGCATCCCTTGCCACCACGGTAGACGCTTATTGATTTGAGCGGAGTGATCAGGGTCAAAGCCTGACAGCAGAGCCGAGTCAGGAATTTCGGTTAATTCGGTTGGGAGTTGAGAAAGGCGTTCGAGCGCCTCCAACACATCTGCCACTGACGGATAGCGCTGACTGAAGTGATAGCGCACCATCTTATCAAGTACCAACCCCAGTCCCATGCTGACGGCCGCATAATCACGCCACAAAATTTCGCCAGTATCAGGGTCGGTAGGCAACTGAAAGGGCTGCATTCCTGTCAAAGCTTGAATAGCCGTCACACCGAGCGCATAAATGTCGCTGCAAAACCGAGGTTTGCCCGCAAGCTGCTCGCTCGGCGTGTAGCCCTCCGTGCCGATGCCTACGGTAAGCCGAGTCTGCTCCATACCAGTGAGAATTTGAGAGCGGATTTGCTTCACGGCTCCGAAATCAATCAGCACAAATTTATGATCGCAATGCCGCCGGATCAGGTTTTCAGGCTTAATATCACGGTGGATCACCCGATGCTGATGGACAAAGTCTAAAATCTGAAGCACGTCTTTAAGCATGGCGATCGCATCGGCTTCGCTCATACGGGTGACGCGGTAGAGTTCATCGCCAAGAGGCGTCCCGTCGATAAACTCTTGCACCAAATAAAATTCTTGATTGTCTTCAAACGAATCTAGAAACTGAGGAATTTGGTCGTGTTGCCCTAATTTTTCCAACGTTTCAACTTCAGTTTCAAACAGTCGGCGAGCCACTTTAAGAAACTTTGTATCTTGGCTAGCCGGTTTAAACTGCTTGACGACGCATTGGGCCTGTTCAGACTGCTGGACATCCTCGGCTAAATACGTTTGCCCAAATCCACCAGCGCCCAGTACATTGATAATTTTGTAGCGACCCTTGAGTAAGGTTCCTTGCATGGTATTTTGACATGCGGCGCATTCTGATTTTTACACACAATCTCTACGGCATTACATGAATCGATCGGATTAGCAACACACCATGATTACAGGCACAACCCAACTCCTTGGAGTAATTGGATATCCTATTCAGCACTCATTGTCTCCAGTGATGCACAACGCCGCGATCGCCCATATCGGAGCAAACTATGTCTATCTGCCGTTTCAAGTCCACCCTGATGATTTGGAGCGAGCGATCGCGGGCTTTACCGCAGTCGGGTTGATGGGGTTCAACATTACCATTCCCCATAAGCAACGTATCATGCCCTGTTTATCCGAGATGTCGTCAACGGCTCAAGCCATTGGAGCGGTCAATACGGTTTGGAGAACTCCACAAGGCTGGGCGGGCACCAATACCGATGTGGAAGGATTTCTAGCCCCGCTGCCCCAGCGTACAGACTGGTCACAGGCGATCGCCGTCGTCTTGGGCAATGGCGGAGCCGCGAGAGCCGTTGTGGCTGGATGCGCCAGCTTGGGATGTGCTGAGATTTGCGTCGTCGGTCGCAACATGGAAAAGCTAAACGCCTTCCGCACAAGCTGGACTGATTCGTCCCTCTCGGTCAATCTATCGATATATCCATGGGATGCTCTGCCCGCGTTGCTCTCCAACTGCACATTGCTTGTCAATACAACCCCGTTAGGAATGCACCCCCGGACGAATGAGTCTCCGGTGAGCCCATCAGACTTAGAACGGTTGCCCCCTGATGCGATCGCCTATGATTTAATCTACACCCCTAATCCGACCCTCTTTTTACAATATGCTCAGGCGCGAAACCTCGTGGCAATCGATGGGGTAGACATGCTAGTCCAACAGGGAGCAGCCGCATTAAGGATTTGGCTCAACCAGCCTGTGCCCGTGGATGTAATGCATCAGTCTCTCAGAGAGCAGTTAGCGTTGGGCTAAGTAGGTCAGCATCATTCCTCACTCTAGCCGTCTCTCGAATTGGCAGAGAGAGCAGGTAACTGAACCAAGATCTCCCGCTCCTGGTCTGGGAGCGGGATTGGGGATGAGGATTCCAAACGTTTATCAGTTAATCAGGAATGGGCTCTAATACCCGTTGGGACATAACTCCAGAAGCCGTCATGCATGCAATCAGCATCGCTCGCCCTTATCGAAGCTGGATATACTTGGGTTCATTAAACATGTGAACCGTATCCACAAATCGGGCCGTGCGCGATTGATTCGAAATGACTAGACTCTGAGTGCGAGCGCCGCCGCCAAAGAAGCGAACGCCTTCCATCAGGGTACCGGCAGTAATCCCACAGGCGGCGAATAGGAGAGTCTTTCCAGAAGCTAGTTCGTTTGAGTTGTAAACCTTGTCTGGGTCATTGATGTTCATCGATTGCAGCCGCTCGATATTTTTCTCTTTGCTCTCCCCGATCAGGCCAGTCTTTACAGTCTCTGGGTCGTAAACTAACTGACCTTGGAAGTGCCCGCCGAGGCATTCCATGGCGGCAGCGGAAATGACGCCTTCTGGAGCTGCACCGATGCCCATCAGAGCGTGGGTGTTTGTTCCGGCGAAGGCACACGAAATAGCAGCCGAAACGTCACCATCCGAAATTAGGCGAACTCTAGCGCCTGCGTCCCGAATTTCTTTGATGAGGTCAGTATGGCGATCGCGTTTCATGACGACGACCACAAGTTCTTCGATGGAGCGATTGAGGCAATCGGAGAGAATCTTGAGGTTTTCGGTCGCTGATTTGTTGATATCGACATGACCCCGAGCAAGCGGAGGAGCCGCCAGTTTCTTCATGTAAAAGTCTGGGGCTGCAAACAATCCACCTTTTTCAGCGATCGCCAATACTGCCATTGACCCCGGCTGCCCATAGGCTACGAGGTTGGTTCCCTCGCAAGGGTCGACTGCAATATCAATTTCGACCAACTCGTCAGGGTTGCAATAATCTTGCGCGTCAGTGCGGGTACAAATGCCCACCTCTTCACCAATAAATAGCATCGGTGCATCGTCACGTTCGCCTTCACCAATGACGATTCGACCCCGCATATGGATTTTGTTCATCCGTTCCCGCATGGCTTCAACTGCCACGTGGTCAGCCGTATTCTTATCGCCTTTCCCCATCCAGCGTGCTGAGGCGATTGCGGCCTGTTCAACTACTTCGATAATTTCTAATCCTAGTGTACTCTCCACCAGTGAGCCCTCCCAACTATTGATACTGCGTCGTTTTGCGGATTTTGTATTGCTCTAAAAGTCTATCAGACGAGGGGATCTCCTCTAAATAATCTGTCTCATCAGTCTATCTAGCTCGTGTATCTATCTAGCTCGTATATCTATCTCGGCATGATGTCGCCTGACACCTGTGAGTCCTACTCACATCTCACTCCGCACCAGCCACTCCACACCAGTGTCTCGTTATCGGTGCATTCTGTGAAGCGACTATAACACTTAAATAGAAAACCCCATCTGGTTAAGCCCCTCCTGCAAGCGCTTTGCCTCACGTGGGTTGAGATGCTGATAGTGAAGATTAATGGCTGTCCGAAATGCCGCTAACCCTTCGGGCATTTTGCCTAATTTAAACCATACGACGCCCAAGTTTTGGTGGGCATCAGGATGGGTGGGGTCAAGGCGAATAGCAGTTTGATAATGGGCGATCGCCTCTGAAAACTGTCCTAGAGCTTTGAGCGTCATTCCTAGGTTGTAATGTCCGATGGCAAATGTCGGATCGATCGTAATAACTTTCTCAAATAAAACTTTTGCGCCCGTGAGATCACTAGACAGTTGACGCAAGCATCCTAGATTGCTGTAAGCACCCAGCTTGAGACGAGGCAAAATAGGCTGCTGAATCGCTCGTTCATACGCGTGTGCAGCTTGCGCGAGGTGCCCCATGCGGCTGTAGGCAATACCGAGATGATAATAAAGCTCGTAATAGACAGGCGGCTCTAACGCATCAGACTTTAAGCCGCGTTCGAGTAGCTCAATCCCATTGTGCGCTCGTCCTAGCTGCACATAAAGCGCCCCCAATTTGCTGCACACATACGGATCGCCCGGGTGTTCGACTAAAAATCGTTCCATCGTGAACCGAGCAGTGTCGAGCTTGTTGCGGCTGGCGATCGCCCCGGGTGCATAACCATCGTGCAAGATGGCCACATCAGGAATCTGGATGACCTGCCAATCCGCTTCCTGCTGCAAGATTTTAGCCACGCTATCGTCGATCATGGCGTGATACGGACGATCAAACCGAATGTCAGGATGATTGCGAAACAATCGGGACACCAGAGAATAGGGAGACTGGGTTGCTCCAATTTCTTGCCGGACGAGAGTTACGACTAATGCCTGTTGATTTTCGATGGTCTGGCGTAAGGTGTCACCGATCCCTTCAGCGAGGCGTTCATCGGCATCGAGTACCAAAATCCAGTCACCAGTGGCGTGGGTGAGTGATGCGTTGCGAGCCTCGGCAAAATTGTTAGTCCAGACAAAATGATGAACCTGAGCACCTGCTGCTTGGGCGATCGCCACGGTTTCATCTGTGGAACCTGTATCGAGGACAATCATTTCATCCACACTGCCTTGAACGCTAGCCAAGCAGCGAGGCAATGTTTTCGCCTCGTTTTTGACAATCATGCACAGGCTCAAATTCATGGTGCTCGCCCTACTTCAGCTATCCAGTTCTAGGCTGATTCTAATTCTCGTGAGCCAGAGTGTTCCAATTAATCTTCCCATGGAATGCAGCATGGAATACAACGTCGAGTTAGCCATCTCTGAATCTGAAGCGAAGAGAATTTGTCGAGAAAATGTAGGTAGACCCCCCAAAGCGAAACGGACAGTTAGAGCCCCCGAACTGTCCGCCTCGCTATTGGGATGGGCTGGGCAATGCTCAGCCCACATAATCAAAACTAACGGGTGTAAGACGTCTTTGGGCAAAGTCAAGATGAAGAATTGGCGAAATAAATAAGAAAATATTTTACAAATGTTCTAGGACAAGCGCCGCTTTTATCTTAATAAAAAAAAGGAAGCTTTAGCTTCCTTTCTAATAGCATTTGAAATTGAATCAAATTACATCCAATCATTCAGGTATCTATGACCCTCCTGCTTTTTTACTGAACACAATAAAAATGGTTTTCAGAATCAACTTAATGTCATACAGGAGACTCCAGTTTTTCTGATAATTCAGGTCAAGTTTAATCACATCTTCAAAATTTTTAACCGTAGATCGACCGTTCACCTGCCATTCACCTGTCATACCAGGCTTCACATCGAGTCGCTGCCACTGGGGGATTTCATATTTATCAATTTCATCAGGAGTGGGGGGGCGAGTGCCCACTAAACTCATTTCACCCTTCAAGACATTCCAGAATTGAGGTAATTCATCAAGACTCGTCTTCCGCAAAAACCGACCGACTCGTGTAATTCTTGGGTCTTTTTTTATTTTGAAGATAGCGCCTTCAGCCTCATTTTGAGCTTCCAATTCGGCCTTTAATTCTTCAGCATTAGTCACCATCGATCGAAACTTCCACATTTTGAAGCTTCCCCCCATCCAGGAACATCGAATTTGCCCGAATAAAATGGGCCCCGGATCATCGAGCTGAATGGCGATCGCAATTGGAATAAATAAAATTGCAGTGATTCCTAGACCCACAAGCGCCCCGAGGATGTCAACCGCTCGTTTTGCCTTTGAATTTACAGAGGGATGAGTCGTAGGCAGAGTGGGCTTTTTCTGTCGGAAGCGATCCTTCGGGGATTGCAACGTTCCCGTCAAACCGTCTCCTACGTTGGTTTGCCGAATCGTAAATACTGTATCTAAACTGGCTGTTGTCAGTGCCAACATAGGCTGCAATGACACGTTAAGCAAAATGAGCTCAAGATCATGCTGCCGAGCCGTCTCCCTGATTTTGGCGAGAGCTCCAAGGCCGCTGCTGTCCATAAAATGAGTTTGATTAAAGTCGAGTTCAGCTCGAACTAAGTTTGGGTTGCTCTGACAAATCTGCTGGAACGCTTGCCTGAAGTCAACGGCTTCTAACACCGTGAGCACAGAAGGCACTGTTATCAGACCGACTCGATCAAGAATTTCGACCTGATAGCCTCCATATTCTGATTTATTAATTTCTGATCTGCTAATCATAGTCAACCTAGCTCAATTAATGAATTCTGATGAGGCCGGCTGCCGGATACATTTTGGAAATCTTTTCTTACTCAGAAAGCTCAAACCAGATTTGGAGCGTGTCCTAATTATCAAGGTTTCCCAGAGAAAAAATTGCATTGATCCTGACGCATGGTCTCCTCACTTTTAATACCGTGACGATGACGATTAGGACCCCGTTTTGAGCCGCGTGGTTGGTTCCATGCACAACTCTTTAAGTTGAATCGTTGCATTTGCAACTGCCACGCGTTCGCCCGTTGGCACAGGCATGTTAGCGTCCGCGCGAATCGGTCGAGTTTCACCAGAGACAAAGGTTGAACTTGTCAAGTCACTGGGTAGAAAACCATCATCATTGGGTAGAGAAAAGAGCAGGCGTAGTGTCCAATCGGGCGATCCCCACGACGAATGGAAATTTGTATCGATTCGCAGAAAAATGCACGCCGGTCTAACAACTGCAATGACCTGACGATTAAGAGAGGCTGAGCTAGCCGATGGATGTTTAACGGATGACATGGTTCCAACCAGGCGATCGCGCGCATCGAAAAATTTGAAGATCCAGTTACTCAACTCATATCGGCCAAAATTAGGTAAGAAAGGCACCTGGTCGACGGCTTGTCGATTGTAGGAGAAGGTTCCTAAAAACCGTCCCCCTGATAGACAGGGTTCTCCGACCGAATTCATAAATCGCCCTGCTAGGTCAAAGGTCAATTCTTCCGGTTCAGAGGGAGAAGACTGGGAAATTACGTTTAAACGAGAGGCTGGAGTTGCTACGGTCGTATTCTGAGTAGAGATATGGGTCATGGAGTGATCCTCGAACTCAGTCGAATTTGGCTAGAGATAAAAAAAGGCGAAATGTAGACGGCAGACTGGATACACAAAAAATGAATGGAAGCATGGAATGAGGACTAGTAAGCCTCATCTCCATGACGTCAATGCATGTCAATCGATGGGTTGACAACACAATATTGATGGTCAGCAAACGTGCAGAATATGCCAGTCGACGTCCATCGGGAATCTCCTCCTAATGAATTTGATCCCAGATATCCATAGCCAGATATCCATAGACGTTTGCAGTGATTCAAAAGAGCTTGTCAAAAAAGAATTTTAAGAATTAGGTGATGACTCTGGATTACAAAAGACTGCAACTGACTTTTTGTAATATTTACAGCGGGTGTGTGGCTAGGGATTTCACGGAACTTCAATCAAAAAATAAGATTAGATCCTACGTAAATTTACGAGTAAAACTACTGAGTCCTTGATATATCTGGCTTGGGTGCTGATTTCTGTAATGGAGCATCCGTAAAGAAATGACAAAGCCTAGCCAGTGTCCGTCCAAGAGGGGATTTAGCTTTTAGGACAATTAAAAGTGCATAGTCTTGGTTAACTGACAGAGCGTGCAGTTATCAAGCAACGAGTATCAATTCGTCGTTGTAATCCTAAGAAGACAAACTTTTGTGTAAGAAGTCAGCCCATCTCAAAGAGAGGACGCCAAAGGATTGATAGACTTTGAAAGGTAGATTTAAGAATCTACAAAATCTGAATCGGTCATGAGCTTGCCTAATAGTCCCGCGATCGCTGACTAGCTCCTGTATCAAGGATATTGCGATTCAAATCAGCCTTGGGATATACCACGATACTTCCGAGATAGACATTTACATTGCGAAAATTTGATTAATTTTTCTTAGCGTGTTGTGAATGCCTTCGATGGTAAGCATGGATAGAGTGAGTTTATTCACCGTTCGACCGGTCTAATTGAGATAGATCTGGGTTGTAACAGAACACTTGAAATTTTTTACAAATCGTCTTGTTCGGCACGCACGATAGCAAAATTTGGGAGGAGACATGAATATCGCCGTTGTAGGTCTAAGTCATAAAACTGCACCTGTAGACATTCGAGAAAAGCTTAGTATCCCAACTCCACAGGTTGAGGCGGCGATCGCCCAACTCAAAAGCTACCCTCATATTGAAGAAGTCACCATCTTAAGCACCTGCAACCGTTTAGAACTCTATGCCGTCACCCGCGAAACCGAACACGGCATTCGTGAGATTGGGCAATTTTTGGCTGAGTATGGCAAACTTCCGCTTTACGAGCTACGCCCCTATTTGTTTACCCTGCTGCACCATGATGCCGTCATGCATCTGATGCGGGTGGCGGCAGGGCTTGATAGTTTGGTGCTAGGTGAGGGGCAAATTTTGTCTCAGGTGAAGCACACCCACAAAATTGGACAACAACACAACGGGATTGGGCGCATTCTCAATCGGCTATTTAAGCAAGCTATTACGGCGGGTAAGCGGGTGCGGACTGAAACCAGCATCGGAACCGGAGCAGTGTCAATCAGCTCTGCTGCCGTTGAGCTAGCGCAGGTCAAAGTCGACAATTTAGCAGACTGCCGAGTTGCTATTTTGGGCGCAGGCAAGATGGCGCGTCTTCTGGTTCAGCACTTGATTTCAAAAGGTGCCAGTCAAATTTCGATTGTGAATCGTTCGCTCAAGAGCGCTCAAGAACTGGCTCAGCAGTTTAAAGGAGTCGACCTCAAGGTGCACCTCTTAGCGGATATAGGACAGGTTGTTGCGGAGTCCCATCTCGTATTCACGAGCACGGGCGCAACCGAGCCCTTGTTGAACCGCTCAAAGCTAGAGCAAATTTTGGCACCCAATCAGCCGTTGATGATTTTTGACATCGCCGTGCCGCGTAACGTCGATGCTGATGCCAATGATTTAGATCATGTGCAGTCGTTTAATGTAGATGATCTCAAGGCTGTCGTGGCTCAAAATCAAGAAAGTCGTCGGCAGATGGCAATGGAAGCCGAAGAACTTCTCGAAGAAGAGGTTGATGCCTTTGAAGTCTGGTGGCGATCGCTCGAAACCGTGTCTACAATCAGCAGCCTGCGCGATAAGGTCGAAACCATTCGAGAACAGGAACTAGAGAAAGCGCTTTCCCGGTTGGGGTCTGAGTTTGCTGAAAAGCATCAAGAAATTATCGAAGCGCTGACTCGCGGCATTGTCAACAAGATTTTGCACGACCCCATGGTGCAGCTTCGGGCTCAACAAGACATCGAAGCTCGCCGACACGCCATGCAGACGCTCCATCTGTTGTTTAATCTAGAGACCGTATCAAACCAAAAGTATAGCTAGCAAACAACAAA
This sequence comes from Elainellaceae cyanobacterium, assembly GCA_051117555.1. Classification (GTDB taxonomy): domain Bacteria; phylum Cyanobacteriota; class Cyanobacteriia; order CAZCXK01; family CAZCXK01; genus DBGGTD01. The sequence continues at coordinate 107,289 of JBNPEG010000048.1, forward strand.
CACGACGGCAGCCGTATGATGAGAACCGTTAGCCTAGAGATATCTTGATTGAGTGGGCGATTCTCTCATGGTCACAAACACGCCGTCGTCACAGCCATCATCTGAGCGTAAGCGCATCCACTATTTGCGGTGGATTGTGATTGTCATTGGGGCGATCGCCCTTGGTGATATCGCCACAACGCTACTTGCAGAGGGCTTTTGGTTTCAGGAAGTCGATTTTCTGAGAGTCTTTCAAATTCGGCTGAAAACGCAGGGTGGACTTGTATTGGTTGGGTTTGGCATCAGTGCGGGCGTGCTGCTATTTAATCAAGCCATCGCCCGCAAGCTAGCCTGGTCAGGTGCTGATGGCGCCAACGCGCCTCCGTTACCCGCTCGCATGGGGATTATTCGATTACTGCCCCTCTCGTTTGGGCTGAGTTTGATATTGGGCATGATGGTGATTTATTACGGACAAATTGCCATCAGCCACTGGCACCCCAACCTGAGCCTCTATCAAGCCTCTTCGACCATTCCGGCAAATTTTCGCCCTGCGTCTATTCTGCAAATTGGACAAACGCTCCAAGATCGGCCATGGCAGTTGGGCGTACTAATTGCTTCAGCGATCGCGCTGCTGATTTATCCTCAATTTTTGCTTCGGGCGACCGCCGTTCTCATGAGTGTCGGGTTCGGGCTAGTCATGTCAGAACAGTGGGATAAGCTCCTGCTGTTTCTTTCCCCAACTTCCTTCGAAAATTCTGACCCGCTATTTGGTAACGACATTAGTTTCTATATCTTTCAACTGCCCATTTGGGAAGTCTTAAATTTCTGGCTGATTGGGCTAGCGGTTTGGATATTGGCATCCGTCAGCTTGATCTATCTACTCTCTGGCAATAGTTTGAGCCAAGGGCAATTTCCAGGATTTTCTCCCGATCAACAGCGCCACCTCCACGGGCTAGGAGGCGGGCTGATGCTAATCGTGGCATTAAGCTACTGGCTCGATCGCTACGAGCTGCTGTATTCTCCCCAAGGTGTAACCTTTGGTGCGAGCTATACCAATGTCGTTGCCCAACTACCTGCCTATTCCATACTCAGTATTGCCGCACTGATCATCGGCATCATTTTGATTTGGCGAGCTATCGTCTGGAAACGTTTCCGGAGATTTGGCCAAACAGGCGATCGCCCCCCATCTCGATCATCACGCACTGATTTAACAACTCATCAGAACGCTGCCTATCGCTCTCCACAATCTCGGCCAATCCCATCATCCGCGTCGTCTCAGACTCGCAATCTTGATAGGTCGTCACCGTCTCAGGGCGGCGCGACACAAACGACGCTCCGTAAGTCGAGTTATGAGAATCGGAGGCAACTAAACGGGGATGCGAATGGGCGATCGGGAAATGGGCGAACTCGTGTAGTCTCAACGTCTCCTGAGTCTGCCCCATTTGCTGGGTCAGCGCCCCCGTTAAGACCTGTCGTCAGTGTACTCACCGCCTATGTGATTGCAGCGGCGATCGCCGGATTAGTTTTACCGGCACTGGTTCAGCGCATCATCGTTCAGCCCAATGAACTGGAGCGAGAACGCCCCTACATCGAACATTCGATCGCGCTCACTCGCGACGCCTTCGACCTAAGTAATATTGAGGTTGAGACGTTTAATCCACAAATGGCGCTCACCTACGAAGAACTTCAACAAAATGACCTCACCGTCAACAATATCCGGCTTTGGGATACGCGTCCTCTCCTCGAAACCAATCGCCAACTGCAACGCATCCGCCTATATTATGAATTTCCAGATGCAGATATTGATCGATATACTCTCAGGTCATCCGCCGACAGCGAGCCCGAACGACGACAGGTTTTAATTGCTGCCCGAGAGCTAGACTATAGCGCCGTGCCTGAAGAGGCAAAAACCTGGGTCAACCGCCATCTGATTTATACTCACGGATACGGCTTTACTCTAAGTCCGGTAAATACGGCGGGGCCAGGAGGGCTGCCCGACTACTTTATTCGCGGCATTGAACATGTGGCGAGTAGCGACGCTATTCAAGAGAGCATCCCCGTCGGGCAACCCCGCATCTATTATGGCGAGATGACAGACAACTATGTGATGACCCGCACCCGCGTGCGAGAGCTTGACTTTCCTAGCGGAAGCGACAACGTCTACAACTCCTATGACGGCGCCGGGGGGATTTCGATTGGTGCGTATTGGCGACGGTTGCTGTTTGCCAAACACCTAAAAGACTGGCGAATGTTATTCACTGAAGACTTTACGCCTGATACTCGATTCTTGTTTCGCCGCACTATTGCCGACCGAGTCAAGGCGATCGCCCCATTTCTGCGATATGACACTGACCCCTATTTGGTCGTCGCTGATACCGGGCAATCTCGCAATCGTAGTGGTTCAAATAATTATCTATATTGGATTATTGACGCCTATATCACGAGCGATCGCTATCCCTACTCAGACCCCAATGAAAACGACTTCAACTACATTCGCAATTCTGTCAAAGTCTTAGTAGATGCCTATCACGGATCAGTGACGTTTTACGTGGCCGACCCGAGCGATCCGATCATTCAAAGCTGGAACAAAATTTTCCCGAATATGCTGCGTCCGCTCAGCGACATGCCCGACACGCTGCGGGAACACATTCGCTATCCTCAAGATTATTATCAGGTGCAGTCTGATCAGCTCATGACCTATCACATGACTGATCCACAAGTGTTTTATAACCGGGAAGACAAGTGGCGAGCACCTAGCGAAATCTATGCTAGCGAGCAGCAGCAGGTCAAACCCTACTATCTTCTAATGAGGTTGCCGAATGCGGAGACGGGCGAATTTATTTTGCTGCGACCGTTTACCCCCGCTCAACGACGAAATTTGATTGCCTGGCTAGCCGCTCGATCCGATGGACAGCAGTATGGCACGATGCTGCTTTATAGTTTCCCGAAACAAGAGCTGGTTTATGGGCCTGAGCAAATCGAAGCCCGCATAAACCAAGACCCGATCATCTCTCAACAAATTTCGCTGTGGAATCGGCAAGGTTCACGGGCAATTCAAGGCAATTTGCTCGTCATCCCCATTGAGCAATCGCTGCTTTATGTTGAACCCCTCTATCTAGAGGCCGAACAAAATCGGCTGCCCACCCTCGTCCGCGTGATTGTGGCGTATGAAAATCGCATCGCGATGGCTCCATCACTCAGTGAAGCGCTAAGAGGCGTGTTTCAAGCAGAAGGAGATAATACAACGACGATCATTCGTCCGGTTGAGGAGGAGTTAATCGCGCCGTTGAACCAGCCACCCGGTACGGAGACTCCTGAAACGGAGGGCGGAACAGTAGATGGGACGCTAGAGAATCAGGTTGAAGGAGAGATACCAAGTCCGCAGTAAAGAATTTATACTAATCCTCGGAAGTCTGGCGCAGATCCAGGTAGGGACGGTTTGCGTAGCGCCCGCGACATCCGAAAAACGTGCTAGCTAGCGTCTCCTTTAGAGAAACCGCCCCTGCGAAAGCTAAAATATGCCGGAAAGGATTAATGCTATGTGGCCAGTCCCCACGTCCCGTTTAGACTAATTTCTTCACAAAATTGTCGAATCTCATTCGTAGATGTTTCAAGCAGATTTTGGGCTTCAATAGTTAATGATTGATATCCTTCTGCGATTTCTTCTCCAAAGCCACCAGCTTCGAGATGGCGAATGAGAGATTGAATGATTGGTGTGGCGACGCTGATGCCAAAAAGGGCATTAAATCCTGCGACGACGACAGGTGCAGATAGCAAAATCGTTAATTCGGGAAATAATGCTAAGACTGCTATCAAGATTAGGAAGAAGATGGGAGCCATAATTCCAGCACTAATAGCAGCTTCAAAGATGCGATCACGGTATTCATCAATTGAAATATCCCCTCGGTACAGATCGAGAGAATAGGAGACTGCGGTGACGACAGCTTGAGTCAAAATAGCTGTGCCAGTCGCTGCAATACCGAGTTTGGCGATCGCTGCTGAGTTTTTGAGAATTGAATCAACTGCGTTGTAGACGCGGATATAGATCTGTTCTCCGCCTGTCATGGTGCGCGCACCACGACGAATATTATCAGCACCAATTTCCCAGACAACATTATTGGCACCGTTGCCACCACCTTGAGAGTGAGGTTTAACATGACTTCCATGCTTGTCGGATAGAAATTCGCGAATGGTGCGCTCATTGGCTCCAAGTTTGGACGTCCCTGGAATCTTGTCAAATAGTCCCATCATGTCAGCACTGGAGCGAGGCGTATCATCTATACGAACGCCTGCTGTACGGAGACGAAGGGCAAGCTTGGGCATCTCTTTTGCTAATTCTTCGACCGTTCGAGGCAAATCTTTGAGTGAGTTGGCGATCGCCACTCCAGAGGCACTCATCCCAATAACATTTATTTGAGCATCTTCAATCGCTTTGCTGAGGGCATTTAAGCTATATTCAGTGGTTTGTTTCGACTGTTCTTTTAGGTGCTCGATGGTGGTAAATCCTGATGCTGTGACATCTGAGGTTGTGAGCTTGAGAGTGTCAACCGTCTGATTTACAGTATTAACGCCTTGCTGAATGGCATCATCAGAAGCCTCTTTGAAATTTTCAATCGCTGTCATTCCAGACGCAGCAATTGCAGCAGTTGTGTTCTTCGTATTTTCGACTGCATGATCGATCGTCTTGGCAGTTTCCTCAGCTTGTTGCGCAAGTGCCTCTGCCAACCATTTAGCGTGCTCTGAAAGATTCATTAAGTAATGCTCCCAGCAAAATTGAGTTGAAGATGATTGTGGACTAATCGATTAGGTGATGCTGATTCAGCAAATTAACCTGTCTAGATTCAGCATTCCCGATTAATCAGAAGCACTCGCGCCATCCTCCAAACCTTTCATTTGGGGGTCTAATGCTTCGCAATATCTATCTCTGACTCAAACGGAAAAGGAACCATGAATGCGTGGCTGAAACCAATATACTTAATGCCGATGGCGATCGCACTTCGAGACCATCAAATCAGGATTAATTTCACCAAAATTTAATCGAAAACTCTCTGTTGCTTAGCTCAACTCTTGAATTCTTTATCGCGCTCTTCCTCATCCAAATCAGGATCTTTAAAGCTTATGGCAAGCTTGAAGCATTCGTCTAACATTGTGCACTCTGGGACTTGAAACTAGTGAACAGAACGGTAGATCGACTGAGTTGAATATCGGAGAGCGATCGCCATCCAAGACACGAAATCGTCAATGTGGCACATCACAATTTTAAAGTGCCATATGCAAACGTCGTTGCGAGTCGTGTAAACGTCAATGTGGCACATACAAACGTCAATGTGGCACATGCAAACGTCGTTACGAGTCCTGCAAACGTCAATGTGGCACATACAAACGTCAATGTGGCACATGCAAACGTCGTTATGAGTCCTGCAAACGTTAATGTGGCACATACAAACGTCAATGTGGCACATGCAAACGTCGTTGCGAGAGCTGCAAACATTAATGTGACCCAGGAACATTTCAACTGGGTTCAGAGATTACTTCACGGTGTTCGCAATGACTTTATGCTAATTGACTGCTTGCAACTTTCTACTGCTTTCTGTCAGTATGAAGTAAGCCAGCCTTTCCCCACATATCATCGCTGTAATCTTGGAAAAAGATCATGACCGCTTCTGGGGGTACTCCGTAGGCTTCTTGAAACGCTTCGGTGATTTGCTTGACCAATAGCTTCCGTTGCTCAATCGTGCGTCCGGGGGATTGCTGAATCGTGATCACAGGCATAGGTTCAATCTCTAATTTCACTGAGGGTATCGTAGCGGATTAGTGAGTTGTTATATCAAACGGCAGACAGTGGACGATAGTAATCTGGCAATCATGGCACAATTTCAAACTATGTATAAACAAAAGTTGCCGGGTTAATAAATTACTTGCTAATGCCTTACTTCAGTCATTTGAGTTGTTCTAACACATCTTTCACGTGCTATATCTGAATCAATTACAGCAACCCCAAAAAGCCAACCATAAATCCCCTCTCATCCTAATGAGAGAATGGAAGGGTGGCAGTGATTACTTCATTAGAGGGATGCTTTAAGCCCATAACTTTGTTAATTTGAAAATAGAACAAAGCAATTGGATCTGAAACATATGGGTATTGAAGATAAAGTAAAAGCAACTGCCAAGAATCTTGAAGGAAAAGCTCAAGAAGCGATTGGCGAAGCGAAAGGCGATCCTCAAGAGCGGATGGAAGGTCAAGCAAAGCAAGCTGAGGCTCAGGCTCGTCACACCGCAGAAGATGTGAAAGACGAAGTGAAGAAGCGAACTGACTAGAGTTAGCATTCGCCGATAACAATTTGACTTAATTTTGAGTAGGGACATGCATTGCCATGTCCCTTATTTTATAGAATCTTTGATTCAAGACTGATAGACTTTAGACCTGTGAGTCAATGCGATCGCCACCCATGAGTTACTTCCGCCCCAATATCGACGCAATGGCAGGCTATGTTCCAGGAGAACAGCCTGCGCCAGGTACTAAAATCCTCAAGCTCAACACCAATGAAAATCCATATCCGCCCTCTCCCCATGCGATGAACGTATTGCACGAGATTAGTGGCGAACTGCTGCGTCGATATCCTCATCCCATGGCACGGTCGTTTCAAGATGCGGCGAGTCAAGCGTTAGGGGTTCCTCCAGATTGGATCTTGGTCGGCAATGGCAGTGATGATCTGTTAACTATGCTGATGCGAGCCTGCACCGAACCAGGTCGGCGCGTGGTCTATCCCATGCCCACCTACGTGCTCTATCAAACCTTGGCAAATATTCAAGATGCTGACATTGTTGAAGTTCCCTTTCCTGATGACTACACGTTGCCTGTCAACGCGTTGGTGAATGCAGAAGGCGCAGTCACATTTGTCGCATCTCCTAATAGCCCATCGGGCACTGGCATGCCAATCGAGCTGCTCGACAAACTTGCTGCTCAACTGTCTGGGATATTGGTGATTGACGAGGCATATGCTGACTTTGCTGACGCTACTGCACTAGACCTCGTGCACGCCTATGACAATGTGATTGTATTGAGAACGCTTTCTAAGGGCTATTCGTTAGCAGGATTGCGGCTCGGATTTGGCATCGCTAATCCTAGGTTGTTATCGGGGTTGATCAAGGTCAAAGACAGCTACAACGTGGATGCGATCGCCTGTTTAGTCGGTGCCGCTGCGATCGCCGATCAGACGTATAAAACAGCAATGGCGCAGAAGGTGATTGCAGAACGTCAGGCGATGGCAAATCAGTTTGCTCAGCTAGGGTTCTACGTCTTTCCCTCGCAGGCCAACTTTTTGTTAGTCCAGCCTCCTGAGCATATTCGCCACGACGGGGCTCCGACAGTAGCCGCATTTCTCTATCAAGAATTGAAGCAGCGAGGTATCCTCGTCCGCTATTTTAAGCAGCCGCGATTATCAAATAAGCTGCGCGTTACGGTCGGAACGCCGGAGCAAAATGCCCTCCTCTTTCAATTGCTGGGTGACATCCTTACGTCATAACCCGCTGTTCGACGATATCATCAGCGCCAATATTCATTGGATTGCAGACCTAGTACCCCGCCCCTGATTATCATGCCCCGATTATGTAATGGGCGACTAATACCAATTCTTCAAAGTAAGACTACAGATGAACAGGCCAGAACCCTTATAAGGCTGGTTGCCGTCAATCCAAAATCGCAAATCCAAAATCGAGAATTGGCATAACCTATGCGGCGATCGCTTGCCCGACTCAGAGCATTGAGTGCATTCAGAGCGCTGCCCGCCTCTGATTTAGGGCACTCTCTTGCGAAAGGCGCCGGAATTGCTCTGCTTGCACAAGTTTTAGGAGTCGGTATCGGCTATGGGACTCAGCTTTTGCTAACTCGGTGGATGGGCGCTAGCGGCTACGGAGCATACGACTTTTCTATTACATTAGGGAATTTTCTTGCCTTTCTAGCCGGATTTGGATTACCCAAAGTGCTGTTGCGGTTCATTCCGGTATATATCATCACGCAAGACTGGAACCGCTTGCAGGGCATCATCTGGGGAAGCTGGTGGCAAACCTGCATCAATGGATTATTGCTTGCCGCTGTGGGTACGGTGTGTGTACACTGGCTCGATGCTCAAATTGGCGTTTCCTATGCCGTCTTGATCATCGCAGGACTATGGACGGTGCCCCTACAAGCTCTGATGAATTTGCATGTTGAAATGAGTCGGGGGATTGAGCGCATCGGGCTCGCCTATATGCCGTGGTTAGTGGCGTGGCCGCTTTTGCTGCTCGTGGGGGCGATCGCCTGGCGGCAAACCGGGCAGGTTTTAACGGGTATCTCAGCGATCGCGCTTTCGATGGGAGCATTGGCGATCGCCATCGGTATTCAGCTCTGGCGGTTTCGCCACCACGTCTCGACTCAACTTCGCAGCGTTTCCCCAACTTTTGATATTCGTCTATGGTTGATGACGGCATTGCCCCTAATCTTCATCGATGGTTCGTCTGTGATTTTGAACCAAACCGATATCCTCATGCTGGGGTCATTATCAGGCACCCAAGCCGTCGGAATCTACAGTGCAGCGCTGAAAACAGCAAGCTGGGTGAGCGTAGTCCTGGTTGCAGTCAATGCGATCGCGGCTCCTAATTTTGCCAAGCTGTATGCCCAAGGCGATCGGCAGATGTTGCAGAAAGTTGTTTCGACCGTTGCGTATTGGATTTTTATTCCAGCCTTCATCCTGACCCTCGGACTGATCGTCTTTGCGGTGCCGATTTTGCAATGGTTTGGAGACGAGTTTGAAGTCGCACGCTGGTCGCTGATCGCGTTGGCAATCGGGCAGTTAGTTAATGTAGGGTCTGGCTCAGTGGGCTATTTGATGATGATGACGGGGCACCAAAATCAAATGGCGCAAGTGTTTGCAGCAAGCGCTGTCGTGAATTTGGTGCTGAATGCGATCGCCATTCCCCACATCGGTATCTTGGGAGCATCATTAGCGACGGCCTTTTCAATGTCGCTATGGAACCTCTGGCTATATGCTCTGGTGGTAAAACACGTTGGGGTTCGTCCTTCAATCTGGGCAGCATTGCGACGCCGTGCAAATCTGTCAACGTAGCAGACAAACGACGTATAGCCCTACCGTCTTAGATTTGTGGCTTAGAACGCAGCGAGGGGATTCTACCCACGTTCAACGTCCTAATATTACAGCGCAAGGTCGTGTATCACTGCTGCTGGATAGCTTCAGATCAGGGTAAAAAGAGCTAACCATTACCAAAACAGCGGACGTTTCATACCCATAGTGTGAGCGTCTCGATCACCGCGGGCAAGATGCCTTTCACTGGATGAGCGTCTCGATCACCGCGGGCAAGATGCCCGCACTGTCAATGATTGGCTTATTTCTGTCCAGTCAAGCGTAAATATACGCAAAACCCGGATGCGCTCAATCAGATTTGCATCAGATTTGCATATATTCACGCTTGACAAAATCATCAATTAAATTTTCTTGAAACCGCGATTAAGCGTGGTTGAAAATGTTGAACTATACTCTTAAAAATGTGCTTTATTTGTATAGCAACAGGTCATTTTCTAGGCGTTAATTTTTTTGCAAATAGCTCTCTATTTGTGCATAATTTGATTGGGCATTTGATATTAAAATTTGCTCTGAAAATAGATTTTCAGCCCTGGAATGCTGAGGCTTCAGCATAAACGGGTGGTATTAAATTGAAATATTTGTGGTGCTAATTTATCGAGTCTCGAATCGAGATGAAAAAGTCATATGTCAATTTTCTCCACTCTTGCAAAGTGCAGCGATATCTGCATTCACGAATGGTTTGAGGTCAACGCCGCCGAGACTCCCGATGCGATCGCCCTTGTCTTTGAAAACACCCATCTGACTTATCAAGAGCTCAATCAGCGTGCAAATTGTCTAGCTCACTATTTACGCCGATTAAATGTTGGTCCAGACGTATTAGTTGGTTTGCATTTTGAGCGATCGCTCGAAATGATGATCGGGTTACTTGCCATCTTTAAAGCTGGGGGTGCCTATGTGCCCTTTGACCCTGCTTATCCTGACGAACGATTAGCGCTGATGCTGAGTGATTCTCAGATTTCTGTCATGCTCAGCCAGCAGCATCCTGCATCGTGGTTTTCGACGTGTTCTATCCCCGTAGTTTGTTTAGAAACTGATTGGGACACTATTATTCAGGAACCTGCCCAAAATCCTGAACCACTGGCAACACCTGATAATCTGGCGTATGTCATTTACACATCGGGTTCAACCGGAACGCCCAAAGGCGTGATGATTGAACATGCATCATTAGTCAATTTTGTGCGAGATGCGGGTGATGCGTATGGTATTGTGGCGAGCGATCGCATCCTGCAATTCTCATCCATTAATTTTGATCAAGCGACAGAAGAAATCTTCATCACCCTCGCGCGGGGGGCGACGCTTGTACTGCGTACCCCCGACATGATGCATTCGGTTCCTTCATTTTTCAAGGCGTGCGATGACTTTGAGCTAACGGTTTTAGATCTTCCTACTGCTTTCTGGCACAAACTCTGTGGTGGACTCTCAACAGCCCGCTTTCCAGAAACGGTGCGGCTAATGCTCATTGGAGGGGAACGGGCGCTACCTCGATGGTTCAATATCTGGAAGACCTATGTGAGCCCAGAGGTGAAACTAATTAATACCTATGGCCCGACCGAATCAACTATCGTTGCCACCTGGTGCAATTTAGTTGGAGAAAACGCCGTTCACATTGATAACGATGTGATTCCCATCGGAAAACCGCTCCCAAATGTTCAAACCTATGTTCTTGATGTGGACATGCAACCGGTTCGAGTGGGTGAAATAGGTGAGCTCTACATCGGGGGGACAGGGCTGGCACGCGGCTATCTCAATCGTCCTCAATTGACGGCAGAACGGTTTGTGTATGTCAGCATCAATGGCAACTCTCCCGTTCGAGTCTACAAGACAGGCGATTTAGTGCAATATCGCCCAGATGGTCATTTAGAATTCCTTGATCGGAGCGATCGCCAAGAAAAAATTCGCGGTTTTCGCGTCGAGTTGCGAGAAATTGAAACCGTGCTTGCTCAACATACTGCGGTGCAACAAGCCGTTGTCGTGGCTAGAGATGATGCCTCAGGAGACAAACATCTCATTGCCTATGTCATCCAAGATTTGCATGATAGGAAACACCTAGATGGCGCTAATCGCTCTCAACTCGAAGCAGAACAAATCAACCAATGGCGGTTCATTCACAATGACGACCATTTGAATCCTGCTAAATCAGGATGGGATAACACATTTAATATCAGCGGATGGGTTAGTACCTATACAAATTCTCTCATTCCTGACCGTGAGATGCATGAGTGGGTTGATAACACGGTCGAGCGAATTCTGGCACTTCAGCCCCGACAGGTTTTAGAAATTGGCTGTGGTACAGGTCTACTTCTCTTTCGCATTGCGCCGTTCTGCACCCACTATGTAGGCACTGATTTCTCAGAGGCTGCGTTGAAGTATATCAACCAGCAGCTCAACCAGTCTTCGATAAACCTGCCCCAGGTCGTCCTTGAAAAACGAATTGCAGATAACTTTGAAGGACTAACCCCTCAATCATTTGATACCCTCATCATCAACTCGGTTATTCAATATTTTCCAAGTATTGACTATCTCCTCAGCGTCATTAAACAGGCCGTCGAGGTTGTGAAACCCGGAGGCATGATCTTTATTGGAGATATTCGCAACTATGCATTGCAAGAAGTATTTGCTGCCTCAGTCGAGATGTTTCAGGCACCGAGTGACCTGCCAATCGATGCCCTTTGCGATCGCATCCAAAAAAGGCTCGATTTGGAAGGTGAACTCACGGTAGATCCTCAATTTTTTACGGCCCTTCAACATCATCTACCTCAAATCACCCACGTCCAAGTGGTGTTGAAGCGTGGGACGTTTGAGAATGAACTGACTCAGTTTCGATATGATGCCATCTTGCACATTAGTTCTGAATCAACCACGCTGGTCGAATATCCTTCGTTGGATTGGCAACAGCAACGATTCACGGTTACAGCATTACGTCAACGCTTGGTGGACACGTGCCCATTAGTCTTAAGCATTCACAATGTCCCGAATGCAAGAGTCCTGCCTGCGGTTAGAGCATTGCAATTGCTCAACCAGTCTCCCCGCCCAACCACAGTAGAAGAATTGCGGCAAGCTCACGCACAGATCGATCAGTCCGAGGGTGTAGACCCAGAAGAGGTGTGGAAACTCTCTCAAGATTTGCCCTACGACATGACCGTAAACTGGTTAAAAGGGGCAGCCGATGGGCATTACGATATTTTGCTCAAACGGCGATCGCCCACTTCTGAGCCTAGCCCGTTACCCATCGAATTAGTTCACCCCTACACTGTTCGCTTACACGAGTCTTGGCAATCCTATGCCAATAATCCACTCAAAGAAAAAGCAGCACACCAGCTTTCTCGACAGCTTCGTTCCTATTTGCAGCAGCGGCTACCTGACTACATGGTGCCTTCGGCATTCGTGGCGATCGCCTCTCTGCCACTCACCCCAAACGGCAAAGTCGATATAAAAGCTCTGCCTTCACCAAGCAATATTCGACCCAGATTAGATGGCAGAGTTGTCCCACCAAACACTCCACTAGAGCGAGAACTTGCAGTTATTTGGTCAACTGTTTTAGACATTGAAGAGATTGGAATTACGGATGATTTTTTTGAGTTGGGGGGCAACTCGCTTCGCCTAATGGATCTCATGTCTCAAGTTGAGCAGACCTGTCAAATCGCACTATCCCTCGATGAGTTCTTTAAGGCGCCTACGATCAGCGGTCTGGCTCAGCAGATTCAGCAAACCGATGCTCTTACTAGTTCTGCCCTGCACAACCGAGTAACGGTGCAAGAGCTACTCGTCGAAGCAACTCTCGATTTCACAATCAATACTCCGGTTGCCGATCAAACCCGCTGGACTCATCCCCAGTCAATTCTCCTCACGGGAGCAACAGGCTTTATTGGGATGTCTATCCTTTTCGAACTCTTAAATAAGACAGACGCAACGATTTACTGTCTGATTCGTGCTCAAAACCTGACGGACGCGTATCAAAAGCTCCGCCAAATTTCTACAAAATACCAACTTGATTCAACCCAGTTCTATCCTCGCATTGTTCCCGTTATTGGCAATCTCACCCAACCTCTACTCGGATTATCCAGAGACAAGTTTCAAGCATTAGCAGCCACCGTTGATGTGATTTATCACGGTGCCGCTAACGTCAACCTGGTTCTTCCCTATGCGGCTCTAAAGGCCGTTAATGTTGTGGGAACAAAATCTATCTTGTCATTTGCGAACCATGTCAAACTCAAACCCGTCCATTTCATGTCGACATTAGATGTCTTTGAGGCACGAATGGCAATGAGTAACACGACTATTTTTGAACATGATGCGATCGCCCCCACCGCCTCGATTGCGCGAGACTATCAAATCACTGGGGGCTATGCTCAAAGCAAATGGGTTGCCGAACAGCTCGTCTCCCAGGCAGGACAGGCGGGGTTGCCAGTTTGCATTTATCGACTGGGAATGATTAGCGGCAACCAACACACCGGAATTTGCAATGTAGGAGATTTGTTATGTCGATTGCTCAAAAGTTTTATTGAACTCAAGGCGGCTCCCCAAATTGACTTGAATCTTGATATGACTCCAGTTGATTACGTCAGCCAGGCGACCGTTCATTTGTCTCGACAGCTCACATCGTTTGGTCAATCCTTTCATCTCGTTAATCCGACCCCCGTCCCACTCGACCAAATCCTTCAACAAATGAATAATTTGGGCTATGCTATCAAGCGGGTGCCCTATGAGCGATGGGAAGTCATGATTCAGGAGACTCGCAATGCACTTGGCCCCTTAGCCACTACGATAACCGACCCAATCCAAGAGCATCAGATCAGTCGATTAGAGGGCTGGCTCGCAGGGAGCCAACTATTCGATTGTCAGCAGACGCTCTCGGCGCTAAATGGCAGTAGAATCATATGCCCTACCGTTGATAATGCTTTGTTGCATAAGTATATTTCCAATATCGTCGGAACCTATGCCTAAGATTGGATGGTGCTGATATGTCTAATCATTGTTAACAATGTTCTCGGTCGGGGCATCTTGTGTACAAGACCATGAATTTTTCTCTGTTCCATATACTTTAAGGAACAAAAGTTATCTCAGCCCCACCGTCTTGATTCAAAGTCCCAAGCGATGATGATCCCTAGAAGTAAACGCCATCCGCATTCTAAAGGAATTCCCTTAAGCTTTGTCTTGGTCGTGCCATTTGTGTTACAGATTTTTGCCACGGTAGGAATCGTAGGCTATTTGTCCTTTAAAAATGGACAAGAAGCGGTCAATCGCCTAGCCATGCGCCTCAGTTCTGAAGTGGGCGATCGCGTCGAGCAACATCTTGATAATTATCTAGAACTTCCTCATAAGCTGGCCCAAATCGATGTAGATGCTCTAGAAAACGGAATACTCGACATCCGCAACTTTCAAACCAATGGACGCTATTTCTGGAAGCAAGCAAGCATCTACAAAAACATTGCCTTTGTGGGCTACTATCTCGAAACCGGAGAAGGAGTTGCGGCTCAACGCTGGCCCCCTGAATCTGGCGTTTCTATCGTTGAACATTCGCTAGTCACTGGCAAAGATTATAACTACGCAACTGACTCTCAGGGCAATCGAACCACGCTAATAGATGCAACCGAATATTACGCGCCAGAAGATGATTGGTATATCGATGCCGTCAAGGCAGGCAGACAAACTTGGAGCAGTATCTATACCGCAGATGGGTTTGAGGGCTATGTCGCGGCTTCCGCAGTTCGTCCCATTTATAGTCAGGACAACAAATTGCTGGGTGCTCTTAGCGTCGATTTGCTTCTCAGTGATATTAGTGACTTCCTCTATACGTTAGATATTAGCCCAAACGGAAAGGTCTTTATCATTGAGCGAGATGGGTTACTCATTGGCAATTCGAGTCTCAATGCAACGTACGATATTGTTAATGGCGAAACTCAGAGGCTTACGGCTCTAAATAGCTCTGACAGCTACATTCGAGCAACTGCACAGTATCTAGAGCAGCAGTTTGGTGGTTTTGAGGCAATCGAAACCCAGCAGATTTTAGAATTCTCTCTCAATAACGAGCGGCAATTCGTTCAGGTTTCTCCTTGGCAAGATGAATACGGGCTAGATTGGCTAGTCATTGTCACCATTCCTGAATCTGATTTCATGGCTCAGATTAATGCAAATACCCAGACAACTATTCTTCTCTGCGTGGGGGCATTGTTCATCGCAACCGGATTAGGAATCCTAACAGCCCGCCGGATTACCCGCCCCGTCTCTACTCTGAGTCGGGCAAGTCAGGCAATTGCGAGCGGTGATTTAAACCAAAACCTTCAAGAAAAGGGCATTCGAGAACTGCGCATTTTGTCTCAATCATTTAATCGAATGGCGCAGCAGCTCAGAGATTCCTTCGATCACTTAGAAAATCGAGTCGTGCAGCGCACCTCTGAACTTGCCGAAGCAACACAAGTAGCAGAGAAGGCTAAGGAAGCGGCACTGGTTGCCAACCAAGCCAAAAGTGAATTTTTAGCGAATATGAGTCATGAGCTGAGAACTCCTCTCAGTGGAATTTTGGGGTATGCCCAAATTCTCCAGCGTTCAACGAGCCTGAGTGAACAGGAGTTACGAGGAATCACCACTATTCAAAACTGTGGCGCTCATTTACTAACACTAATCAATGATGTTCTCGACCTTTCCAAAATCGAAGCCAGGAAAATGGAGCTCTATCCGACTGATTTCCATTTTCCGTCTTTCCTGGAAGGAATCGCTGATATTTTTCGACTTCGCGCGATCGAAAAAAATATTCAGTTTATATTTAGCCCTTCACCCGATCTACCGATGGGGATTTATGCTGATGAAAAGCGATTACGGCAAGTCTTGATCAATCTCCTAGGTAATGCAATAAAGTTCACAGAGGGGGGTAAGGTCCACTTTAGGGTTGAGGTTATTCAGAAGTATCCAACGGGCGATCGCATAAAAGAAAATCATTCAGAACTAAATAATTCATTTGACCGATCACCCCAAATCTTCAAAATTCGTTTCCAAGTTGAAGACACTGGCATCGGAATGAATCCCGAACAACTTGAGAAAATTTTCTTGCCATTCGAACAGGTTGGCACTGATAGACATAGTGCCGAAGGAACTGGGCTAGGATTAGCGATTAGTCAAAAAATCGCTCAATCGATGGAAAGTAAAATCCAAGTGAAAAGCCAGCCAGGAAAGGGAAGCATATTTTGGATGGAGATAAGCTTACCCGAAGCTGCCGATTGGATGCAATTCAATGCTATAAAAGAACCCAATAAAATAATCAAATATCACGGCGAGCAGCGACGGATTCTTGTAGTCGATGACAATAAAGAAAATCGTCAGGTTATCAGTGAGTTGCTAACATCAACTGGGTTTAGGGTAGAGGAAGCAGTTGATGGCAAAGAAGGTTTAGAGGTGATGTCATCATTTCACCCTGACTTACTGATTCTAGATCTGGCAATGCCGAATATCAATGGCTTTGACATGATGCAAATATTACGCAAGTCAGAGGAATTTAAAGATATACCGATCTTAATTTCTTCCGCACATGTTTCTCCTCAAGATCAGCTAAAAAGTCATCAGTGGGGGGCGACTGATTTTCTTCCCAAACCGGTACAGTCAGACGAGCTTTTCCAGAAGTTACAACACTATCTAAATTTAGAATGGATTTATGAAACCACATCGCCTAATAGTGGCGATGCACTAAATGAGCAGTTTAATTGCGCGTCGGTCTTTAATACAGGTATCGGCTTTCAACACGCCAATGATTGCAACTTTAATATGATTATCCCGTCGGATGATGTGATCGAATATCTATATAACTTGGCAAAGATGGGAAATCTAAATAGAATCCTTGAGCAAACAGAGAAATTAGAAACTACAGACAAAAAATTTAGCTCCTTTGCTGTTCAGTTGCGTCGTTTTGCAGAAGAATTTCAAGAAAAAGAGCTATTAGAGTTTATCAGCCAATACCGACGGTAAACAATCGTGGATTTTCAACCCCAAAAATCAAACACGCTTCTGGTTGTCGATGATAATCCCGATAACTTAAGAGTCCTTTCTCAATTTTTAGGTCAGTCAGATTATGAAGTTCTAGTTGCACGAGATGGGGAAACTGCCATTCGACGAGCGGAATATGCGTCTCCTCAGTTAATCTTATTAGACGTCATGATGTCGGGCATTGATGGGTTTGAAACGTGTCGTCGGCTCAAGTCAAATCCGGCAACTCAACATATTCCGGTTATTTTTGTGACGGCTCTTTCTGAAACGGTAGATCGAGTTAAGGGGCTGTCGTTAGGAGCAGTTGATTTTATTACTAAGCCTTTCCAGCATGATGAGATTTTAGCAAGGATTCATGTACATTTAAGGCTTCGTCAATTAAATCATGCCCTCGAAGAAAAAAATTCTCTTTTGCAAAATGAAATCATCAAGCGTGCCAAAGCTCAGGCTTCGCTTAGGCAAGCACTTGAAGATCTTAAATATGCTCAGGCGCAGATTGTTCAGAGCGAGAAAATGTCGAGCTTAGGTCGAATGGTAGCTGGAATCGCCCATGAAATTAATAATCCAGTTCACGTGGTTCAGGGTAATCTTTTCCATATCAATTCATATGTCCACAACTTGCTAGACCTGCTGCATCTTTATAAAAAGATGTGTTCGTCACCTGAAATTGAGGAAAAGGCGAAAAGTATTGATCTGGACTTTATCTTGGAAGATCTACCTCAAGTATTTAGATCAATGGAAATAGCAGGACAACGGATCACCGATATTGTTCAGAATTTGAAGAGGTTCTCTCATTTAGACCAATCTGAAAAGAAGCTTGCAAATCTCCATAGTGGGTTAGATGATACATTATTTCTGCTAAGAAGCCGCTTGAAATCTTATGATACCCGCCGCGAGATTCAGGTGATTAAAGAATATGGTGCGCTGCCGGATATTGAGTGTTATCCAGGGCTACTCAATCAAGTGTTTATGAACATTCTCGATAATGCTATTAGTGCACTAAGAACACAGGAGAATAAAACAGGTCATAAAGATAGCTTATTTTATCCCCAGATTAGGATTCGAACCGATGTTCAAGAGGGATGGGTAATTATTCGAATTCGTGACAACGGCACTGGAATCAACTCAGATATTCAATCGAAGCTGTTTGATCCCTTCTTTACTACGAAGCCTGTCGGAGAAGGAACAGGACTTGGACTATCAGTGAGCTATCAGATCATCGTCGAAAAGCACCAAGGACAATTAAAATGTCACTCTTTTCCGGATGAAGGGACAGAATTTGTCATTGAAATTCCGATGTGATGGTGTCCAGTCATCAAGACGATGTATCTCGTATTCCTAAATTATATGAAACATCGTTCCTTTTTTAATTTCCCTCTTTGAAATTAATTGTTTTCCAATGGATGTAGTGTGAGTAGTATTAATCAAGTCGTTAGTCTCTCTCAACCGACGTATGCCAAATCGTAGATGTGTGGTCAGAACTGGCGGTAGTTTAATCATTCTTGTAGGGCTGTCGCTGATGGGGTGTCAGTCGAGCGATCGCCCCGAGGTGCAGTTATCGGAATCGGTGAAATCCATGAATTTAGAGAGCGCTGCGTTTTCTCAGGAGGAAATGATTCCCCCCAAATATACCTGCGATGGCCAAGACATATCTCCGCCGTTGAGTTGGGATACACCGCCCGACGGAACTGAAAGTCTAGCTCTGATTGCCGATGATCCAGATGCCCCGTCGGGTACGTTTGTGCATTGGGTACTCTACAATATGTCGCCTGATGTTCAACAACTGCCAGAAGGTGCAACCGATTCAATAGGTTCGACGGGCGGAGTTCAGGGCAAGAGCGATTTCGGTAAGCAGGGGTATGGAGGACCCTGCCCACCCGGAGGGACTCACCGCTATTTCTTTAAGCTTTATGCGCTTGATACCAAGCTAGACCTGGAACCCGGCGCAACGAAAGCCGATGTTGTTGAGGCAATGGAAGGTCATATTTTGGCAAATGCAGAATTAATGGCTCGCTATAGCCGTCAGTGATTCATCAGTGATTCCGATGGCATGATAGAGGCTAGTTTAATGAGCCTGCTCCGATGCATAAATTTATTTGGTTAGTTTCAGGTCAGACGATTTCGTTGCGCCGGTGGATCGCGGGTGGCGCGATCGCCCTGTGGGTCTTTTTATCAGGATGCTCTCTGCCTCGGGTGAGTGCAGAAGAGAGAATTTTTCTGACTGTGTCGCTGGATTTTTTAGACGCCTACGAACTGCCTAACGTCGAGTTTGAAGACACTCCCGTTCGGGGACTTTCGGGTATTACTTACGACCGAGCGCGCGATCGCATCTATGCGGTGTCAGATGATCGGGGCGATCGCGCGCCTGCTCGGTTTTATACGCTAACGTTCACAGTCGGTCAAACAGAGGATAATCGTCCGTGTATCGACGGAGTTGAGGTGGAAACCGTCACCTTTCTGCTCAACGAAATGGGGGACACCTTTGCACCTGGCACAGTCGATCCAGAAGGCATCGCAGTGTCACCTCGGCAATCTGTGTTTATTTCTAGCGAAGGCGTCGCTGATGATGGGATTCCACCGTTTATTGACGAATTTGATCTAGAAACCGGGCAATGGAAAAGTCGATTGCCCGTTCCGGAGCGCTATCTTCCCCGCACCGTAGATGACCAAGCTCAAGGGGTGAGAGATAACCGAGGCTTCGAAGCCTTGACTCTAAAAGCAGCAGGGTTTCGATCGGGTGAGCCGTTTCGGGTGTTTTCTGCGATTGAAGAACCCCTCCAACAAGATCCGCTTCCAGAGGAGGATGGGCAGTCGTCTCCGGGGCGAATCCTGCATTACGTCGTTGGAGACGAGCGATCGCTCTTGATTGCAGAACATTTATATCCGATTGACCCAGAGCCTCCCGGTGCCGTCATCAATGGGCTAGTCGAACTGGTTGCCCTTGACCTAGGCGGGCATTTTTTGAGTCTAGAGCGATCGTTTGGCATCTTTGGCAATGGAGCCCGCATCTTTCAGCTCGCCATGGGGGGAGCCACTGACACCTCTGGAATGACCCAATTTGGAACAAACCTAGGCCGCATTCAACCCGTTCAAAAACGACTATTGCTTGATCTCACTGATTTGGATATTTCCCTTGATAATCTAGAAGGGATGACCCTCGGCCCTCGCCTTCCTGACGGAACACAAAGTGTGGTGCTGGTGAGTGACGATAATTTTAACGAAACACAAGTGACTCAGTTTTTGTTGTTCAGACTTCAGGGTGTACAGTAGAACACCTGTCTGGGACTTGTCCCGGCCTGAAACGTTCCTTGTTATGATAAATCCTTGTTGATCGGATTAATTATTTAATGCTTTGCATCATTCAGAGCCCGGAGAGTCGCATTTGAGCGGCTGTTTTGATTAGTGATTTAACTAATCGGGAGTCGGGTGAGGGATGGGTGTTCAATAACAATTTGGCTTTAAACTGGCTTTCAATAGGCGTTATCTCTTATGCAACCTCCTATTTCTCTCGGAGCTGTTCTGCAAAATCGCTATCGTGTCCTGAGTATCTTAGGTCAGGGCGGATTTGGGCGAACGTATCTCGCTGAAGATCAGGGGCGTTTTAACGAACTGTGTGCGCTAAAAGAATTCATTCCCAGTCAGACTAGCGATTTTGCGATTGAGAAATCGAGAGAACTGTTTCAACGAGAAGCAGCTATTTTATATCAAATCCAACATCCGCAGGTTCCTCAGTTTCGAGCGACTTTTGAAGAAGATCAGCGACTATTTCTTGTCCAAGATTATGTCGAGGGCAAAACATACCGAGATTTGCTGAATGAACGGCAGCTTCACGGCATGGCATTTAATCAAGCAGAAGTCATCCAACTGATTCGTCAACTGCTACCCGTGCTTGCCCATATCCACAGCAAAGGCATTATTCATCGAGATATTACACCTGACAATATTATTCTTAGACAGCGCGATCAGCTTCCCGTTTTGATTGATTTTGGCGTCGTCAAAGATATTGCCAAGATTGTGACTCAGGTTCAAAGTTCGACGGCTCGTCAGTCAACCACGGTGGGAAAGTTGGGGTATGCGCCCAGTGAGCAAATGCAAACCGGACGAGCCTATCCCAGCAGTGATTTTTATGCGCTGGCAGTGACATCGGTGGTGCTGCTGACGGGGAAAGAGCCACAAGACCTCTACGATGACTCTCTGCTTACGTGGCACTGGCAACAATGGGCACGGGTGAGTCCTGCGTTTGCACAGGTGCTCAATCGCATGCTGAGCTATCGCCCTGGCGATCGCTACCAAACTGCCAGTGAGGTAGAGCAAGCCCTGCAACAGATCACTCATGCACCAATGCCGCCTCCAGCGACTCAGACTCAGCCCCACGGCAGCGATACCGTGTCTCGAATGCAAACCATCGCCGTGGGGCGACGACCCGAGCCAACCGGATATAGCGGCTATGCTCCTCCGCCTAGCCGTCCTCAGCGCGCGGGGCCAACGATTCCGCGTCCCAATGAGCAATCTGTGTGGGATAACCCGTGGGCTGTGTTCGCGATTGGCACTGGATTGGCGATCGTGACGGGGGTAACAGCCTGGGCAATTATCACAGCTATTTTGGATGCGCCTCCTGAGACTCCCATTGCTAGCCCAACTCCATCGCCGACTGAAGCGACCCCCTCACCCACCCCGACGAGGGGCGATCGCCCCGTTGAATATCAGCAGCAGTTGAATCTTGCGCCTGGTAGCAGCACGACGACCGAAGGCAATTTGCAAGCTGGAGAAACGATTAACTATATAATCGCCGCTGAGGAAGGAGAAACGCTTAGCGCCTATGTCGAAAGCGAGGGAGTTTTGTTGACGGTGCTAGCTCCCGATGGGGAGCCTGTGGATAATCGAGCTGAACGCGTTTCGCTGTGGGAAGGCACCGTGTCTGCTACAGGCGACTACACAGTTCAACTGAGCCCAGTCCGGGGGTTATCCCAAAGTGACTACCAATTAAATGTAGCGCTAGAGCCTGCCCCAGAACCGTCTCCGTCTCCAACGCCGTCACCAAGCCCCACACCCGTTGAGCCAGAAATCGAAACTCGACGGCTAAATGTTCCGGTTGGAGAGTCGCCGATTGAAGTGTCAGGCAGAGCTAGCGGAGACCTCATTCGCCGTTACTTGATCACAGCTCAAGAAGATCAGGTTCTGAGTGTTGAATTATTAGAAGGTCCTGTGAGTTTAAATATTCGCTATCCTGACGGAGACTTGATTGAAGATGCCAGTCGAGTCGTATTTTGGCAGGCTCAGTTGCCGGAGAGTGGTGATTATCAAGTTGATGTGATCGCAACTCAACCGTCTAACTTTACGCTAGAAGTTAGCGTTGAAAATGTGGAGTAAGCGTTGAATACCGTATTCATCACCGGAACTGATCATGCCGTGGGGAAAACCGTTGTGCTCTCGGCACTGGCTGCCTACTGGACGATATACTGCGCGGATCGAAGTCTCGGCATCTTGAAACCGATTCAAACGGGAGCGGGCGATCGCGAATTTTATACTCGACTCTTTTCTCTCGATCAATCGATTCAAGACATTAACCCGATTTATTTTGAAGCCCCTCTGCCCCCTCCAATTGCGGCTAAGCGAGAAGGACGTCGCGTTGAGTTAGACATCGCGTGGCAGCAGTTAAATTCGCTTCAACAGCAGCGAGACTGGGTATTCATGGAGGCGTGGGGTGGATTAGGCTCTCCGCTGACCTCCGAAACAACGGTGGCCGATCTGGCCTGGGATTGGCGATTACCGACGGTCTTGGTGGTGCCAGTTAGGGCAGGGGCAATTGGACAGGCGATCGCCCATGTTGCGCTTGCACGTCAGTGTCGGCTTCATCTCAGAGGCATTGTTCTCAACTGCATCGAGCCTGAGTCTGAACAGCATCAAGCCGATTGGGCACCGATCAAACTGATTCAATCGCTGACTCAGACGCCGGTAATTGGGTGCATTCCCCACGTCGCAGATCCAAGCAATATTCAAACCCTAGCGGCGATCGCCTCGAATCTGGACATCGAGCGCCTCATCCCAAACGTGATGTCTGCGATGACGAGTGCCCGCTAGTAATGCCCCGCAAGACCTGGAGCAAGACTGGGAAACGGACATTCCGTGATCCCGTGATACTGAATTCTGACCCCACTATCTGGAATGCTGGAGATTAGACTCATCGAAGGATATCCATGAAATGGCCTATCTCATATTCGTAATGATCTCATACTCTTAATGGATAGAGGTGCGAGACTCAGCCGATAGAATAGGGCATCCTCGATAATCAGCCTGTTCGATTTTAGTATTCACAGCAATAAAAGCACTATGGTATCAACTCCTGTTAAAATGTCGGTCGATTCATCTCAGATTCGACCTGAAATTAGAACCTTACAACCTCGTCTTAGTGAGTGGCGACGTAGACTCCATCAGCGTCCTGAATTAGGCTTTCAAGAACATCTCACATCCCAGTTTGTGGCTCAAAAACTCAGTGAATGGGGCATCGATCATCAAACTGGGATTGCGAAAACTGGAATCACAGCCGTCATATCCGGTAATCAGCCGGGGCCTGTTTTGGCAATCCGTGCCGATATGGATGCATTGCCTATTCAAGAGGCCAATGACGTACCCTATCGGTCACAACATGATGGGGTGATGCACGCGTGCGGTCATGATGGGCATACGGCGATCGCCCTAGGGACTGCCTATTTTCTTTCTCAACATCGAAATTTTCCAGGAACGGTCAAGTTTATCTTTCAACCTGCTGAAGAAGGTCCGGGGGGTGCAAAGCCTATGATTGAGGCAGGTGTGCTCAAAAATCCAGATGTGGACGCCATTATTGGGTTACACCTATGGAATAATCTTCCGCTCGGCGCGGTTGGGGTGCGGAGCGGAGCGCTGATGGCCGCCGTCGAACTCTTTGACTGCACGATTCAGGGAAAGGGCGGGCACGGTGCCATGCCGCATCAGACTATCGATTCTATCTTGGTTAGTGCTCACATTGTCACAGCCTTACAGAGCATCGTGGCGCGTAATCTCGACCCGGTTAAATCAGGGGTCGTAACGGTAGGTAAACTTCATGCAGGTGATGCCTTTAATGTGATTGCTGATACGGCTCAGTTTGGCGGTACGGTCCGTTATTTTGACCCAGCACTCGATGGTTTCTTTAAAGAGCGCGTTGAGCGCGTCATTGCCGGTATCTGCGAAAGCCACGGCGCGCACTATATGCTCGACTATTGGCAATTCTATCCACCGACGATCAATCATCCTGACATGGCGAATTTGGTACGCTCAGTCGCCGAGCAAGTGGTTGAGACACCCGCAGGGGTTGTTCCCGAATGTCAGACGATGGGAGGTGAAGATATGTCATTCTTCTTACAAGAAGTTCCGGGATGCTATTTCTTTTTAGGCTCTGCCAATGCCGATCGAGGACTTGCCTATCCCCACCATCATCCCCGGTTTGATTTTGACGAAACAGCCTTGGGCACGGGGGTTGAGATGTTTGTCCGCTGTGTCGAGCGCTTTATGCAGCAGCGGTAATCGTAGCAGACCGACACGAAGTTTAGTCAAGACTGCATTTAATCAAGAATTTAGAGAGCATGGTGTTTTAAGATAAGGGGCGATCGCGGTCTGGCATTCAATCAACAGCGATTGTGCATAACGGGCGATCGCCCCATCCCATCTTCTTTCTAGCTGCATTTGGCTCAACGTGATGACGTACCGTAATCCCTATCGAACCCCACCAGACGACGCTCCATCCAGTTCAGATCCGGATGAATTAGGTCGCCTACTTGACTTGATGCCTGCTTCAGGACGAATGACCTGTAAATTGGTCAGTCGCCCGGAGCAGCGGGACGTGATTAACGCTCAGTTTCCGGTGCCGTGGAATCAAAATCGGCTGATTGCGATTAACTTTAATCTATGGAATCAGCTTCCCCGACCTCAGCGAGATCTGCTCTTTTTGCGAACGGTTAGCTGGGTCATCGGAATCCGCTGGCTCAAATTCGACCTCTATCAAGGGGGAGTCGTAGTAGGTCTGCTCGGCACGTTGGTGGAGCTATTTCAGGGCGATGCAATGGGCGTGCTTGCTGCCGGAGGATTGACAGCATTAGCAGGCACTCAAATTTGGCGCAAAACTCGCAGTGCTCAAACCGAATTAGAGGCTGATGAAGCTGCCATTCGCATTGCTCAGCGGCGGAGCTACACCGAAGTCGATGCCGCCCGCCACCTCCAGGCCGCAATTGAGGCAGTGGCTCGTCTCGAGGGTCGCCCTAGCCTAAGTTTTACAGAATTGCTGAGAAATCAAAACCTCAGGGCGATCGCTGGCTTGTCGCCTATGGGCGTTCCGCAAAACGTGAGGAATCAAGAAGGCTGATAGCGGATAGCTAAACAACTTAAAACCGACTTCCTAAAAGCCGTTGCCTCATCCCTTCTGCAATTTTCTGGCCTAAATATTCTGGAATCAAGTTCTCGTTCGGTCCAAGCAAATATAGAATGAGGCGCGTTCTCCCACGCCAAACAAGCAAATTTGCGTTAACAACAAGCAAATCTTCTTGCCAAATAGCATACATAACCTTGTAAAACAGCCCAGGTTGGTTGTCGGCTTCAATCAGCAAAGCGGGTAGATGAAACACGGGGTCAACATAAAACTCTGTTTCAACCTGTTCTAGCCCTGCATCTAGATTAAATTCGACTGCCAGCATTTCCTCAACTTCAAATCGACCCGCTAAGGCTTCCCGAATCGCACGACATACATTGTCTGATGTTTTTTCAGTCAGCGCCTTGCCTCCCCGCGACACCACCAGCTTGATAAAAACCAGCATGGGAGGATAAATCTGCCCGTATAAACTCAGGCTATGAATGGTTAGCCCATAGGCTGCTAATACGCCAAAAATATCGCTAAGCAAAAACGATTGATTACGGTAAGCAAAATGAAGCGCGCTTTTGTTTCCTTCGGGCTTTAGCTCGATGACCACTTGACGACTCTTATAGAGCTGATAGGCTAGCCGCAGATTTTGCAACTGAATCTCACTACTGACAAATTGCTCATAAAATTGAGGAAACGCCCGATTGAAACGTTTCAGCAGATCCAGCGTTGATGACTTTAAACCCGGCGCCATATGTTGAGATAACACGAATTTATCAAGCTACAGAATTGGATACGGCGGAAAAATACACTGTTTATTAAATAACCCCTAATGTTACGCAAATCTCCACTATAGATCTCTTGATTACATTTCTCTGATTACCCATTCCTAAATCTTGGCATCTCAGATATTTCAACGACACCAGCGCACAGAGAGTCTCGCTGATAGCTGATCATTAATGGATTTACCAAAAGCCTAGTCTAGCAGTAGCTTACGCCTATCACACCGTCCTGAAAACTTTTGCTTCCCATGTAAGCAATCCCAGATGGATTGTGAGCGATTTTAGGATCGCTATCTTTAATAAGAAGTCTGCAATCTGCAATCATCGTACAGACTCTAAAAAAGCGCACAGACCACAGCTCTAACTAGAGCTATGGTCTGCACATTTCAAATCCATTTGGAGTCAGAGCTTAAGATTTATGGATTGATGATGTGGAAATACATTGCAGCCACTAAGAAATTAATGGCTAGAAAAATGCCCAATCCAATCAAGACATTGGAAGTGCGAGGCGTTATCCGCCCTGAGGTATTGTCTGCCATATGTAATAATATTCCTTCACTTACGACATTATAAAACTGTTATGTTCATAGTCGAATTAAATCGCTGATTCTGCATCGACCTTCAGGCTTATCCTGGTGGCTTGCGTAAATTTATCGCGGCAAAGGATTTTTTGCCATGACAAACTATGGCTTCGCACACATGTTCATGAATTGAGAAAATCTTAGAGGGGACTACGAACGGTAGCGCTTCGCAAACGACGGGTAAGCGATCGCACAGGGTTTTGAAAAAAAGCGTTCTGCGAGACTGACCAGTCGTGTTCGTGTGGCCTGCGTTTACAAGCGACACTTAGCGCGATCGCACAGCGTTCCGAAGCAACGGAGCTTTGTCAGGAGGACGGTAGTAGCAAGGGCAATAAAGAGTCAAGACTTCTAGAGTCTCCTCTACCGCCCCGCTATACGCTTAAACACCTAAAATTGAATCAGAACCAACCATCAGAATCCCTAAATTGACCTCAAAAATTGATCCAATTATCTGGTCTAATTTTGATGGGGAAGATTGAATGAGAATATACTAACTAGTACCGCTGTCAACTTGTCATTCACGTCAGTAAGCCTGCATGGGTTTTTGGAAAAGTCTATTCAATACCTCAGATACAGTGACCGCGCCCCAAACTGGCAAAATTGAGGGGTATGCCGCTCAAGACCCTGCAAATGGCGACGGTTCTCGTATTTTCTTTAGCACTGATCGAGAGATCGACCTCTACGATCTAGAGGAGTTATGCGATGCCGTCGGTTGGTCGCGTCGTCCTTTACGAAAAGTTAAAAAAGCAATCCAACATAGTTTTCTAGTGGTGTCGATGTGGGAGCAGCGTGGCGCTCAGCGTCGTCTCATCGGGTTTTCGCGAGCCACATCGGATCATGCGTTTAATGCCACGATTTGGGATGTTGTGGTGCATCCCGATTTTCAGAGTCGAGGCTTGGGAAAGGCATTGATGCGGCAAGTGATTAAAAAGCTGCGAAGTGAAGATATCAGCAACATTACCCTGTTTGCTGACCCCCACGTTATAGATTTTTACCGTAGTTTGGGCTTTATGCCCGATCCGGAGGGCATAAAGGGGATGTTTTGGTATCCTGATTAGCAATCCATCGGGCTTGCTGAATCCATAGAGACACTTGGTCGAGGGAGGGGCACAGATCTTGGCGTTGCATAGTGGCAACCTGGAGCTTCAAAACCTGTCGGTGAAGTCTAGGTAGCGAGGTTTGAGCCAGCAACCGAGTTGAACTGACACCGGCATGAAGCACCAAACCGCAATACTGACACCCCACGCTAGGGACTCGGGCGAGGTCTGATAGTGCTGACCACTTAGCCACATGTTGCGGATGGACACGGAGCTGAACCGCTAAATTTTGGCGTTGGGCAGGAGTCTGAGTTCGCTGTAAAAGTTGGCAGGTCGTGTTGATGCCGATTTGAACAAGCTGTTGTTGATGGTCAGCATTTAAGCCCGGCAGATTGAGAATATCCCAATTGCTGGATGAGAGTGCTTTTGAGTCTGAAGGTCGGGCAGCCATGGGAATCAGTGGTAATAAAATAAAGGCGGATAAAGCAGTCAGCAAGCTATACTGCTATAGTATTGAATAATATCCGGGATGTAGCGCAGCTTGGTAGCGCGCCTGCTTTGGGAGCAGGATGTCGCAGGTTCGAATCCTGTCATCCCGATTTAAGCAGAATCGACAATTTAACTTATGGCCATTGTGCCCCCGATGCCGGAGGCTTATGTGGAATGAGGAAAATTATGGGAGGTTCGCACGCCAAAAATTAGCAGCCAAGGTGAATAAGCTCTAGGGCGATCGCACCAGTACAGCCTTTACTCGTCAAAAAATGCTGTTTCGGATGATCAATCTCTCCATCCGCAATCTTCAAACAACTTAACCTTGGCTGAAACCAATATGCTTCAAATTTCGCGCCATAGCCCAGAATCGAGGCAATATAACAGAAGTCTTCTGCAAGTTCAGCATCTTTCATGATGCTTTTCATAGCCCATCCACTTTCAACGGTCGGTGTGCATGGGCGTTGTTAGCTTGCGTCTGCTACTTGTGAATAGGGATTGCTTATACCAATTCCCGGAAGACATGCACTAAATTAGGAATTGATGATGATCTTGAGTACATCTGATGGCGAACAAGTTTGTGGTCACGATTGAGGAAAGTTTGGATGCGATCAAGCAGCGACTGAAG
>JBNPEG010000202.1:0-2488 GCA_051117555.1 Elainellaceae cyanobacterium
GTGCCGTTTGCCTCGCTCTCGCCGATGGTCTGGGATGCGTTGGAGGGCTTCAATAAGTGTCATCAGATGAATAAGCTGGATAGTCTATTCCATCTTAATTTTTATCCCTGAACATGAATCAACCCTGCAGCGACGGGGGAAACCATATAGAGGCATTTGAAAGATTAGAAGAAGCATTGATGATTTTTGAAGAATTTTATGATCGCCCTAACATTGGCAACACCCTCGACAGCCTAGGCACGGCTTATGAAAATCAGGGTGATTATGCTACTGCTTTGATCCATTATGAGCAAGCTCTAGAGATTCTTCGCGATGTGGGCGATCGATCAGGTGTAGGCATTGTCTTAACAAATATGGGCGATCTCTACGAACAAATGGGGGATCCTCAAGAAGCTATTCGGTTGTATGAGCAAGCCATTACAGAGAGCATTGAGCCCATCTGGTCAGACCTCAGAGGCGAAGAGCTACAAATTTCTTACGCAGATAAGCACGTCGATACCTATGCTCAGCTGATTCGTCTTCTCTGGGAGCAAGAACGTTACGAAGATGCCTTCAACTACACGGAGCGGGCACGGGCACGGGTATTTCTCAATCAAATAACCAGAGGGCCGAATGATTTTCTGGAGAATGCAGGATCTCCTGAATTGAATCGTGAGCAGTCTCTGCGGGCTGAAATTGAAGACCTCAACAATCAAATCCTGAGTCTCAGCCGCTTACCGTTGATTGACGAGAATGCAGAATCAATTTCTCAATTAAGAGATGACCTATCAGCCAAGCAAACCGAATATGAGACTCTACTCAACCGCTTGCGCCGAGACAATTTAGAAGCGGCAGATTTAGTGAGTGTGTCTCCTGCTGAGTTATCTGATATCCAAGCGCTATTAGACGAAGAAACAACCCTGGTCAGCTACTTTGTCATGGACGATCAAACGTTGGCGTTTGTCGTCACCCGTGATGGGCTTGAACCCGTTGCTCTGGCTCCTGGTAAGCAAGCGCTAGAAAACGAAATTCAGATGCTCTACGCTTATGATTTTGCCGCTCTCGATAATCCCCATCCGGCTCGGCTCCAGCAACTCCATGAGTGGCTAATTCAACCGCTAGAGCCTTATCTCTCCACCAGTCACGTTGAAATTGCACCTCACAACCTGCTGCACTATGTGCCCTTTTCGGCTCTGAGCAATGGGGAAGACTATCTGGTCGATCGCTACACCCTCTCCCAATTGCCTAGTGCTAGCATCAAACGATTCTTGGAAGATAAGCGTAATCCACCAACCAATACTTTGATGGCTTTGGGCAATCCTACCTTCGATCTCGTCTTCGCAGGGCGTGAAGCTGAAACCATCTCTAAACTGTATGAGGCTCCTGTGCTCATAGGGGCAGCTGCAACAGAGAGCATCATTCGTTCAAGGGCAAGCCAGGCAGAAATCCTTCATCTGGCAACTCATGGAGAATATAACCCTATCAGCCCGCTGTTCAGCACTCTCCGTCTCAATCCTGATGAGAGCAATCCAGACGGGCGCTTATATGTCCATGAAATTTACGGTCTTGATCTAACCTCTTCAACTAATCTGGTGGTTCTAAGCGCCTGTCAGACGCAGGTCGGACAACTCAGCCGTGGTGATGAAATTATCGGACTGAGTCGAGCATTCCTCTACGCTGGTACTCCTAGTGTTATCGCTAGTCTCTGGAATATCGATGATGAAGCAACAAGCTTACTAATGGAGTACTTTTACACCTATCTCCAAAGTGGCAAATCTAAAGCCGAGGCTCTCCAACTCGCTCAGCAAGAAACTCGTGAAATCCATCCTCATCCCTATTACTGGGCAGCATTTGCGTTGACGGGCGATCGCCGCTGAATTTTTACCATTGTCAAAGCACTGTTGGCATTGCAAACCGCTGAAATTCCTGGATAATCGCTTCTAAGGTCTTCCGAATGTCTGCAATTTGCCCTAACTCTGCCTAAGAAGCAGCCATTGCTGATTCGGTTTACCGTCCAACTCCAGACCTTATCTTGTTGTCGTCCCACAAAGGTTTCCAATTCAGCCAATTCCCCAACTTGAGGAATTTCCTCGGGGGCATAGATGTCTGGCAGAGTTTCCCCGACGTCCTCAATCTAGGTGAGAACTGTCGTGTGGGCGGCCTCAAGGACGTGTTCAATCCCTCTCAACCTCATGCCATTGACGTACACTCTAAGGCTCAGTCGTTTCGTCCAATTGCTGTATCCACGAGGTTTGTCGGTATCCACAAACTGGCAGTGCCACTGGACACAGATATGATTCTGCCTACCCCGGCAATGGCCATTCTTACGGATATGCTGGCTACCCTATTAGCCCTATTCAGGACAGTGCATCAGGGGTCTCATGACTCATATCTTGCACCTAGGCAGCAGGAATGAGAAAAAAGGGCGTGGAACCAATAAATTGCAAGTCTCATGAAGATCCTTGCCCACGCCCAAGAGCTAATTTACCAACTGTTGGACAGGATGCCG
>JBNPEG010000096.1:0-2009 GCA_051117555.1 Elainellaceae cyanobacterium
GAGTTTTTTTATCTGGCACCATGAAAATAATGCAGTCGTTAGTCTGCTTCAGAAAAAGATGGCAACGAACTGGGACGTTATTTGTGCTGGCGATCGCCATAGCCCTGGCAACTAGCCTATTGCCGTTGAGTATGATTGGCTGGGCGGGTGGGGCATCTGCTCAGGAGAGTCCTCCGGCAGAACAAACCAGTGACGCAGCATCCCCCGATGCTCCTGCTGCAAACACGTCTCCGCTCAACCTAGATCTGCCGCCCGAAATCAACGATCTCTTGACGACCGACTGGATTGAAGGCGTCACGCAACAAACCGTTTGGCTAGACGGTCGTCCAATTATTCAAGTTACAGGCCAGGTCTGGGGGAGCAGTGATGAAGTTGGGGGTAACTTATCTGCCAAACGGCGGGCGCAAATCGTCGAGCGGCGCTTGAGAACCGTTGTCTCTAGTAATTTGGACCCTGAATCTCTCGACGTTTTTTCAGAGATTGAGAACGATCAGCCTGTGGTCAAGGCTAGCTACACGGCGAATGGAGACACGCAGACAGAATCGATTGTCACCGTAAACTCTCTCGATGCGCGCGTCAATCAGGTCGCGGCTCGCGACCTCCTAGCCAGGCAATGGGAGGAAACCATCGAAGAGACATTAGTGCGCGCGTATGAAGAACGGCAGCCTGAGTTTCTGCAACAGCAGGGGAAGTATGCGGGTGCCATCCTGTTTGTAATGGCGGTGCTGAGTCTGATCTTGGGCTATTTTCTCAGCCGCTTGAAGAAAGAGCAAGAGACGCTCGCAGCGATCGCCGACCAACATGCTCAACAGCTTTCCGCAGCCAAGGATGGGGTTGGCGTCTCAAAACCCTCGATTACGGCGTTCTTAGTTAAGCAACAGCTCGCCGATCAGCAGCAGCGCAGTTTCAACGACCTGAAACGTCGCCTTCTTCAGCTTGGGCAGATCGCAATTTGGGGATGTGGCATCTATTTTATTTTGGGATTGTTTCCCTACAGTCGCTGGTTGCAACCCGTCATTTTGAATGTAGTGAAGATTCCGGGCAAGATCTTTCTCATTATCATTGCCACCTATCTGGTGATTCGCTTCGGCTCGGTCTTGATTGATCGCTTTTTCTGGGTCTTGCAAAGCAGTTCCCATTTTTCGCCCGAAAAATCTCAGCGTCGTGCCTTGCGATTTTCGACATTTTCCACTGTAACCAAAGGGGTTTTAGGATTCTTGGCAGGCTTAGTCGCGTTTGTGATTGCCCTGTCGAGTGTTGGCGTAAACGTGGCTCCGCTCCTGGCAGGTGCCGGGATCTTAGGTTTGGCGGTTTCTTTCGCGGCTCAAAACCTGATTAAAGATGTTATCAATGGGTTTCTGGTTCTCGTAGAAGATCAGTATGGGGTGGGGGATGTCGTGATATTGGGGGATATTGGCGGCTTTGTAGAGTATATGGGGCTGCGCATCACCCAGCTACGGAACGAGGAAGGGCGACTGATCACCGTACCCAATGGCTCGATCACCGTGGTTCAGAATCTCACCAAAGAATGGTCGCGGGTTGATCTGCTGATTGATGTTGATCACAGTGCCGATATCGACACGGCGATCGCCGTGATTGAGCGTGTGGCAACCGAGATGACGGAAGACGATAAATGGAAGCATTTAATTCTCGAACCTCCTCTGCTGCTGGGTGTAGATCAGCTGAATTATGTGGGTGCAACCGTACGCATGTGGATTAAGACGCAGCCGCTCAAACAGTGGGATGTAGCGCGAGAATATCGGCGGCGGCTCAAAATCGCCTTTGATCAAGCGGGTATTTCAATTGGCATTCCTCAGCAATCGTTGCGATTTAATACGTCTCTAGGAATCCAACGTCCTACTGCTCACGGCAACGGATATTCGCATCTAAATTATGACGCCAGTGCTGACGGGGAGCACGAACCCTCACCACGTCAATGAGTTATAAGACGTCAACTCTTATGCTGATGATGTTGACAGATTAAAATCTACGACTACATTGATGATGCC
>JBNPEG010000096.1:2109-23684 GCA_051117555.1 Elainellaceae cyanobacterium
GCATCTAAATTATGACGCCAGTGCTGACGGGGAGCACGAACCCTCACCACGTCAATGAGTTATAAGACGTCAACTCTTATGCTGATGATGTTGACAGATTAAAATCTACGACTACATTGATGATGCCTACAGATTAAAATCTACGACTACATTGATGATGCCGACAGATTAAAATCTGATGACGCCGACAGATTAAAATCTGCGGCTAGATAGACAAAGTCCGCTAATGCGGACTACTTATAACGGCGGGGACAGTATTTAAGCACTAATTCTTAGGTGCAGATTCTAAGGAACCCTAAATAAACTGCATTCAAATTGGCGACTTTTGAGCAATCGATACATCAGGAGTTCCAAAGATTTGTTTATGATAAGGGTTGCTCACGGTTAAATCGCTATGTTGACTGACCCCAGTCCTGATAGTATGGCTGCCACACGACTAACTCCCGACTCTGTGATTCGCATGCCTACAGTTGATTTGAGACATCGCACTATTCGCCCCTTTGGTAGCTATGCGCTACACGGTCTGTCAACAGATGGCGATCGCCTCCTGGCTTTGGATACAATTCGGGGATATCTGATTCAAATTGACATGGCAACCGATGATACGGTTATTCTCAACCCGTATCATGTGGCAGATTTTGTCGATGGAGCAGGGCTTTCAGTCTGGGAAGACACGATTTGGTTCACCAAAGGACATGAGGTGCTGTGGTGTACTCGCGACAACCCATCTCCTCAACATTTTGTAACATTGCCCTACCCAGCCAATGGGGTGGCAGTATGGCAGTCAGCCGTATATGTTACCTGCCAGAAGGCGGGGTATATTTTCATTTTTGATCGGCAAACGGGACGGCGCATTACTCGCATTTCAGCCCCCGGAATTGGGGTTGAGAATCTCACGATTCAAGGGGAAGATCTGTGGGTAAGTGATACGACTGAGCAGACTGTGTATTGCATGGATCGAGCCACGGGCGAGGTTCGATTTAGCGTGCTCACACCCTATCCGTCTCCGACAGGGATCACCTTCTGGAACGATTCACACACGCAACAGGAGATTTGCTACGTTTCGTATGCCTATGAGGAGCCTTATATTCGAGATGATCCGAATTCTGACGACCCTCACCAGTTAACGTTTCGCGATCGCACCTTCATTCATCCACTGCATTTTCACTACTATGAGGGCGATCGCTACACTCTCTCAAACGGCTACTTGGTTGAAATGTCCTACGTCGAAGAACTGTCGCCCCTCGACGAACTATCGCTCACCAACCTAGAATGGCGCATTGCCCTGCCTGCCGAAACACCCCGCCAAAAAATTCGGTGGGTAGAGCCGGTTGGGATGCCCTTTACAGAAGAGATTCAAAACAATCAGCGGGTTGCCTTATTCAAGTTTGACCAGCTTAAACCCAATGAAGGTAGAATCTTTGGCTGGAGAGCCTTAGTCGAAGTCCGCAGCATTAAATATTGCCTCACAACCTACGATTCAGAAAAGGCCCCCCAACTCCCTCTCGACCTCCAAGTGCGCTACCTGATCGATGATGATGATCTGGCAATGGACTCGCCTGTCATCCAGGAAGCTGCTAAAGAGGCGATCGGGACTGAAACCAACCTGCTCCGTAAAGCCCTTAAAATTCGCAACTTCGTCTACGATCGCCTTTCTTATGGCATCAAACCCCATATCGATACTCCCGATGTTGCACTGCAGCGAGGCATTGGCTCATGTGGTGAATATGTAGGCATCTTGCTAGCCCTGTTGCGACTTAATGGCATTGCCTGTCGCACGGTCGGTCGCTACAAGTGCCCGCCCCGCCCAGAGCAGAAAGACGTTCCTCTAGAGCCAGATTTTAACCACGTCTGGATCGAATTTTATGTACCAGGAATTGGCTGGGTGCCTATGGAATCTAACGTGGACGACGTCATCGAGCGAGGTCCCTATCCTAGTCGATTTTTTATGGGACTTGCCTGGTATCACGCTGAAGTGAGCAAAGGCATTCCGTTTGAGAAAATTGCCGCACCTGATAAGCCAGAGGACGTGTCAATCGGCGACTTAGCCATCAACCACATTCGCTTCAAAATTTTAGAAGAATTGCCGCCTCCCGAGTAAGGGCAGAGGGTGGAAGGTAGAAGGCGGAAGGTAGAAGCAAGGTTCTGTACAGCCTTTCAGGCATAGCTACGCTAAAGCGCCAGCGTAACGCACTATTGGGGCAGAAGGCGGAAACCTAACTCCCCTTTCAATCCCTAAAATACAACTCTCTCAACTCCTGCAACGATACGTCATTGTCTGGAGATGGGTCTTGAAAATAGGGATGAATGGGCAGGAGATCCACTTCTTTTTTGGATTTAGGCGATGACAAAATGTCTTCGAGAAGGTTTAAATAATCGACTGCCGTGCTTTCCCAGGTGTAGTGCTTCAAGACATGTTTGCGACCGCATGCTTCTAGATGATGCCAGAGGTCAGAATCGCTAATTATATGCTCTAGCCCTTGAGCAATGTCGTTCGGGTCGTCTGGGTCAACAAGAATGCCAAACTCTTGATCACCATCACGCAAGCTTTCAATGAGTCCCCCGTTCTGAGTCACCACAACGGGCAACCCGGCTACCATTGCCTCTAGAGGCGCAATACCAAACGGTTCATGATGCGATACAAGCGCAAATACCGAACGACGCTGAGCAAAAAAGCGATAGGCAGCTGCGAGTGCCGGCTGATCTGGAATTGAAAAGGCGCTAATTTTACCCCACAACTCGTGGTCGTTAACCAGTTCACGAATCGGCGTTAGCACTTGATCTTCTGCAATTTCATTTTGAACCTGCTCGTGAAGCGGATCGTCTTGTCCACGAGTAAACAGCACAAGATTCGCATGCTGTTGGAGGGTTTTATTCTGTGCAAATGCTCGCACTAAACCCACGACGTTTTTCTTGGGATCGAGTCGGCTTGCCGCCACGATCGCCGGTAAGTCGCGCCGATTTTCGCTGATATCCCGTGCTAAGTGACTCTGAATAAGTTGGTAAATGTCATCCTCATTTTGGGAATTGGCTTGAGCGCCAAACAGCGACGGGTCAACTCCGGGTGGAATGGTGGCAAACCGAGCATCATTGTTGACATCTACCGCACCGTGATAGGCAGGATGCCGATACTGGTCAAAGCGTTCTTGCTCCTTAGTGTTGGTCACATTCACCGCTGAGCGATTCATACTCAGCCGTTCAGCAACTAACCGACGACCAAAGTGAAAATAGTCATCCATTTCCTTGAGGTTGTCTGGCGTGACGTCGAGCTTGTCCATTTTGAGAGCGCCAAGAGAATGGGCGGTGAAGGTGAATGGAATACCCGTTGCCTCTTCGATCAATACGCCAGATACTCCTCCATCACCGTAGTGCGTCGTCATCACGTCTGGAAAGTCGCCGTCGCCTTCATAGAATTGCAAAATATTGGGCACCCAATCGCTGATTAAGTGGGGCCATAGCAACTCTTTTCTCAAAAAGTTGATCGGTCCGGCGGGGAGGCGAATGATTCGAAGATTGGGCGCATCTGGATATGAATCAAACGGATTCGAAAATTCGGGCCAGTCTGGATCGATAATTTGACGCGTCAAAATGTCAACGGTATGCCCGTGTTTTTCCATGGCGATCGCCACATTTTTGACATAGACCAACTGTCCACCAAAGTCAGGATGCTCAGTCCAATGGCTGTCGTTGCGATCAAAGTTGCCCTGGGGATTGAGAAATCCAATATGCATAAGGCTGGTTTGCGATGAAGGATTCGCTCACAGAGAACCTATCTGCGTTGATCAGCATCTTGATGCAAATTGACGAGAAATGCGTCTGCCTGGATGGAGATTTTAGAGATTCCCTCAGCTAGCTCGTAGAAAATCGGGTGGCTTTGTGGGGCAGTAGGGCGCGGCGGTGGGCGGCGATCGCCCCTGGGTCAAGCGTCGCACTAGGGCGGGATTCGAGTTGAAAATGATGCTGGCGATCGCACCCTCGCACCAGCATTGCGCTAATAGGGGGCCCGGCTAGCTGTTTCACCTGAGAGGACACATACCGGATGGCAAACCCGATACGAACGCGATCGGTGCGGTTTGCGCCTGACGCATGGGCAAGTTGAGCATGGTGGAGCGAGAATTCCCCCGGCTTTAATTCCACACACGTGGTCGTTGATTCGTCGATGGAGGCAGCAATGGTTTGCCCGCGCGTGAGCATATTTGACTCAGAAACGGTTTCATCGTGAAGCAGCTTGGTCAGATGAGTTCCAGGACTAAACCGCATACAGCCATTGGCGATCGCGCTTTCAGTAATCGCCACCCACGCCGTTACCACATCGAGTGGTTCAAGTTGCCAGTAGTTGGCATCCTGATGCCATGAAATGAAGCGGGGATCACGGGGTTGCTTGATGAATAAATCGCCACCCAGCACCAACAGGTCAGATCCTAAAATCACCTCGACCGCATCAAGGATAGCCGGATGACGAATCAACTGGTCAAGCCAGGGAAATAGCAAATAGGCTTTTTGAGTCCACGGACAGTCAAGCTGAGACAACAGGTGTGCTGTCTGGGAGCCTTGGGTTGCCATGATGACGTCATGCCCATATGCGACCTCATCTTCAGAGAGTGCCGCAAAGGGAAATGCAAAGCCCGTCTGATGGAAATCTAAAACCCACGAATTGAGCAGCTTTGGCATTCATGACCTGCCTAGAGAATGGGATTAAAAGATTTGCCCAAAGAATCTAAAGAATTTGAGACAGGAATTTCTTCGATCGCTCCTCTTTGGGATTGTTGAAAAACTCATCCGGCTTGGCTTCTTCGACGAGTAGGCCGCTGTCCATCAGCACAACGCGATCGGCAACTTCACGGGCAAACCCAACTTCATGGGTGACACATACCATAGTCATGCCTTCACTCGCGAGCTTACGCATGACGTCGAGTACTTCGCGCACCATCTCCGGGTCAAGCGCGGAGGTTGGTTCGTCAAAAAGCATCACCTTGGGCTGCATCGCCAATGCCCGGGCGATCGCCACCCGCTGCTGTTGTCCTCCTGATAGCTGTCCCGGATACTTTTGAGCTTGTTCTAAAATGCCAACCCGCTCTAAAAGCTGCATCGCAACCTCCTCAGCTTTCGCTTTGGGCCATCGCCGCACCCAAATAGGAGAAAGCGTCACATTCTTAAGAACCGTTAAATGCGGAAACAGGTTGAACTGCTGAAACACCATTCCCACTTCTCGCCGGACTGTTTCAATATCCTTTAAGTCATGGGAAATGCGAATCCCATCAATCTCAATGCTGCCCTTCTGATACGTTTCTAGCGCATTAAAGGTCCGAATGAAGGTTGATTTTCCTGACCCGGATGGACCCATGATCACCACAACTTCACCCTTATTGACCGTGAGGCTCACCCCTCGCAAGACGTGAAAGTTATTGTCATACCACTTCTCAACGTCCTTGGCGACAATAATGGGTTCAGACCCCGACTTAACTGAATTGGTATCGGTTTGAGTTTGTGTCATCGATTCGCATCCTGTGCAGTACAACCAGAGTCGTGTTCTGGCATGAAGATAATCACGGTTTCAAATACTAATCTCTATCTTGTTTTCTACTAACTCTACTGATATAGCGATCTGGATGGCTGTAATTAACGACGGGATCAGCACTATATGGTCAATAGATTAAAACGAACCAAGGTAATAAACTGTTAAGAATTACACCTCCGACCCTTTATTTCTATCTTTGTCCGACGCCTAGCTGCTTCTCAATTCGGCGGCTAGCAAATGACATTGCGTAACAAAATACAAAGTAAATGACTGCCACAAACAAATACACTTCTGAATGTTTTCCTAAGAAATTTGGATTTGAGAGAATAGATTGAGAAATACCGACCAGTTCTGCCAACCCTACAATATAGAGTAGGGAAGTGTCTTTAAAGAGGCTAATAAATTGCCCCACAATCGTTGGAATGACGGCTCTCAACGCTTGGGGCAACACAATTAGAAGCGTTAGTAGGGCACCATTCAACCCCAATGCTTTGGCTGCTTCAATCTGCCCTCTCGGAATAGACTGAAGCCCTCCGCGCACATTTTCTGCCAGGTATGCTGAGCTAAAGATCGTCAAGCCCGCCATCGCTCGAAACAGGGTTGGTATATTCAACCCGACGGGTAACACGAGCGGCAGCATCACCTGCGCCATAAACAAGATACCAATTAGAGGGAGCCCTCGAATCACTTCGATGTAGGCAACCGATACGCTTCTCACAACTGGTAGGGGGCTTTGTCGACCCAGCGCAAGTAATACCCCAATTGGAAATGACAACACAATGCTCACGATGGCGGTGAGCAAAGTCAACAGTAGCCCAGTCTGCCCTAACCGAGATAATTCAACCTCTTGAAGAAACAGCCCCCCTTCTAAAAGCCAAAAAATCACAAAGAAAGAAATAAACCAAGCCAGTGGCAACCATGATCCAACATTCGGAGCTTTGATACCAGCAGCGCGCCCAATCAATCCGCTGATAACCAACAGCACCAGCATTCCCCAGAGTTGGGGGACGGCGGTCAATCCAGAGAGTAAATAAAGCCCCACACAGGAGCCTGAGGCGTCGCAAGCTTCACGGACGGCATTGCCTCCCGCAATGATAGACAATCCGTAGCAAATGATGGCAAACGCTCCGAGTAGCGCTATGCTCACGGTGCTAAAGAGGCGATCGCCCCGCGATAAAATTCCCCAGCTCAGTCCTGCTAATACCACCACCACTGAGAACGTCATCCAAGCTCTCCAAATCAGCTCAGCCGGATAACGTCCTACAAAGAACAGTTGAATATTTGACGATAAAACTTGCCATTCGGCAGCAGTAAATGCCCACGTCAGTAAATTGGAGATAATCGAGTAGATTACCAACGCGGAAACAATCGTCAAGATGCTGTTAAATACCCCATTGAAGAGGTTTTTCCTCAGCCAAGCGATTGGGCCAACTTGAGTAATCGGAGGGGCTGAAAAATTAGGATCTGGAGTTGCAGTGGTCATCGCTTCTTATCACGATTCAATGGGGTGAGTTCAGGAGTCGCATACATTAATCAGGATGTATGCAACGAGTAATGTGATCCGCTCAATGCAGGGGCA
Organism: Elainellaceae cyanobacterium; assembly: GCA_051117555.1. Lineage (GTDB taxonomy): Bacteria > Cyanobacteriota > Cyanobacteriia > CAZCXK01 > CAZCXK01 > DBGGTD01. The sequence continues at coordinate 9,207 of JBNPEG010000096.1, forward strand.
CACCCTTGCGGCGTGCAACCCGTGCTATGACGTTACCGAGATGGGGTGTATTAATTGGAGTTTAGACTAAATCTATTCAAATTTGAGTACTGATCCGACGATTCCTCGTCATTTAGGGCTTCACTGAGAGAAGTTTTCGTATTTATTAAGGAGTTCGAGTCATTGCATCTGTCCACCAAAAAACCTAATAAATACGAAATGATGACTAGAGAGTCCTGTGTCGAAAGCTGTATAGCTTGAAATTTAACGCTTTTGGCATTGTACTCCTTGGTAGAGATGCTTCAACTTAGTCTAAACTCCAGGTATTAAGTCAAAAAATGCATACGTCCTGGTAATGTTCGGCTATAGCAATTCGCAGTCGCGTCAAGTAAGACATAGTAGGCTTACCTCTCTTTGAGCTGTACTGATTTATTGAATACATTCATGCCCAACGAAATAATTAAGTTAATCGTTAAGTACGTGGCCATCACCACCAACAGCATTTGAATGGATGCTCCAGTTTGATTGGCAGTTGTATTCGCAACGCTGTAGACATCGCTGTAGCCGATTGCGGTCGCCAGACTAGAATTTTTCGCCAGATTGAGAAATTCGCTTGTCAACGGCGGAATCATCACTCGCAAGGCTTGAGGAAAAATGATCAGCTGCATCACTAAATTAGGGCGCAGCCCGAGCGCTTTAGCAGCCTCCCACTGCCCCTTTGATACCGATTGAATTCCTGCCCGCACTACTTCTGCAATAAATGCAGCGGTATAAAGCGTCAAGCCGAAGAGAAGTGCCCCAAATTCGGGAGAAAGATTTAAGCCACCTTGAATCTGGGTACGTTCGTTGACGGTTGTCAGTTCGGGCTGTTGCCAATCGAAGCCGAAGACAATGGCGAGAATAGCTGCGATCGCCAACCCAATCAGCACCCATTGAAACAGCGTCCCTGAAGCCTCTTGCTGCACAATCAACGCCGTCCGCCGTCGCCAAACAATCACAGCGGCGATCGCACTCGCGATTAAAAACAGCGCAGTCAACACCGTCTGCGAATTGATGGCAGGCCACGGCAGCGCTAGTCCTTGATTCGTCAAAAAAATCGGCCCCGGCAGTTGTAGGCGATTTTCGATTCGGGGCAGTTTTAGAAAAAGCGCAAAATACCAGAAGAAAAGCTGCAATAGGAGCGGGGTATTGCGAAAAACCTCGACATAAACCGTCGAAATTTGACGAACCAGCCAGTTGTCAGATAGGCGGGCAATTCCAGCAATAATCCCGATAATGGTGGCCAAGATAATGCCAACAATCATCACCCGCAACGAGTTGAGTAAGCCAACCAAAATGGCGCGCCCAAACGTATTGGTAGGGCTGTACGGGATTGGAGTATCGCCAATACCAAAGGAGGCTGGGCGATCCTGATCGATTAGAAATTCGAAGCCAAATGATAGATTTCTAGACTGGTAGTTTTGAACCAGATTGTTGGCGAGCCAAGAGATGAGAGCTGCCAGAATAACGACAACTGCAACTTGTCCGATAATTTTTAAGACGCGCTCATCACGCCATAGCGGAATCCGCTCTTCGTTAGACATTCGCCTCAATCCAGTTAATTCAGGTGCGTTGACGCTGATTCAAACAAAACGTCAACGCAATAGTTGCATACCGTCGTATTCATTCCGTTATGGGTTATCCATCGGAGGAACGGATATCCGCCCCTCCCCCTTATCTGACTTAACGGAACGGGGGCGAATATAGCAAACCGCCCTCAGTCCATAACGTGTTAGGACCCCGCTCTAGATCGAAGGGTTCGCCGACGTTTCGCTCGTAAATCTCGCCATAGTTACCCACATGGCGAATCACGCGAGCCGCAAAATCATTGGGTAAGCCCATATCCGACCCGAGCGTACCATCTTGACCGAGAAAACGCGCGATATTCGGATCTTCAGTCGTTTCAAATTCACCGATGTTCTCAGACGTGATGCCAAATTCTTCTGCTTGAATGGTCGCGAATGTGACCCACTTTACTGCGTCAAACCACCGAGAATCTCCGTTGGCAACGGTGGGACCCAACGGCTCTTTAGACATGACCACATCCAGGATGCCATGATCATCTGGATTTGGTAACGTTGTACGACGAGCGATTAGCTGCGAACGATCTGATGTGGCACCTTCACACCGCCCTTCGGCATATGCCGCATAGAGAGCATCCTCGTCATCAAATACTACGGGCGAGAATTCGACGCCTCTCTTCCGCATTTGGTCAGTCAAGTTCAGCTCTGTTGTGGTTCCAGACTGCACGCAGATGGATGCACCTTGCATATCTTCCAAGGATTCAAACCCAGTTGCCGTCGGAACCATCATGCCCTGACCGTCATAAAACGTTGTGGGTGCAAATTCCATACCGACTGACGTATCACGGCTAATCGTCCAAGTCGTATTTCGAATGAGAATGTCAACCTCACCCGCTTGAACGGCTGTAAATCGCTCTTGAGCACTGAGATTACGATATTCGACCGCTTCGGGGTCATCGAATAGAGCGGCTGCGATCGCCCGACAATAATCGACATCGAGCCCAGAGTATTCACCGCTCTCATCAACAAAGCTAAATCCAGGAAGCTGACCATTCACACCACAAATCAAAGACCCGCGACTTGAAACCGTGTCAAGAAGACTGGTTGATGCGGCCTCCTCTGAGCCTTCACCCTCACCCGAAGTAGCAGCCGGTTCTGAACTACACGCTGCTAGCGGTGCCACAATCAGAATCATTGCAACTAGCACGGAACGCCACTTAAACATAATCAATTTACTCACGTTTCGACCGATTAGAACTAGGTGTTGTGCCTGATAAAACGGCAGCGTTGTTGAAATAGAGTGAACTTAGATTTTGAGCTTACCAGTCGGGTGATGCTACTCATAACGCTATCAACCGACGATATTGACTCATCCCTGGCTCACCAGCGATTGAACCAGCGATTGAACATTCACTCAGGGCGAAAAATAATGAACTCCCTTTCGAATCTGGCTCATGATGTAAACACCATGATTTGATTTCAACGCTTCTTACACTTTGTAAGGTTTATCTAAGCAACTTGTTTTATCCTCCTTAAGATTTCATGGGTCATCGCCCATAGCTGTATCAGATCGTACAGTTCTATCAGGGGGAAACGCCGTCAGGCACTCTCAACAAAATGTTGGATGAGACATGATGATTCACAGAAGACATCTCTATCCCCTGATTGACTGACACAAGATTCAGAGACTGGCGTCTACAGCTGCTCACCCACATAAGTCCCTAGTGCTCGAGCAGTTTCGACTAGGCAATGGTTGGGAGTAACAGACAACGGGCTATGAGCTAGCACGTCGTCTAGCAGTACTGCGGCAACTTTTCCATTTTGCCAAGCAACCATGTGAGCAAAGCGTTTTTGAGCAACTAAATCGACAGCAGTTTTGCCCAACGCGGCGGCAATTAAGCGATCAAGTGCCGAGGGAATGCCACCTCGCTGAATGTGCCCTAAGACTGACACCCTAACTTCGGCAGAGCGACAGCGAGAGATTTGCTCAGCAATATACTGTCCTTTCCCGCAAGCAAGTGGGGCTGAACGGTCATACCCGTGTTCTGATGAGGTGCTCGTGTCGATTCCCTCAGCCACTACCACAATGGCAAATTTATGCCCCCAGCGATCGCGCAATTCATCCAAATGGCGACATACGGCTGGAATGGAGTAGGGAATTTCCGGAATTAGAATCACATCGGCTCCCCCGGCGATGCCAGCCTGGAGTGCAAGATGTCCGGCTCTTCGTCCCATGACTTCTACAACCATGACGCGATCGTGGCTGGCGGCGGTAAATGTCAGCCGATTGAGCGCGTCGGTAATTGTGTTCACGGCGGTATCAAACCCAATCGACCGCTCTGTAAAAGCCACGTCATTGTCAATTGTCTTCGGAATTCCAATCAAGTTCCAGTTCCCTTGACACGCTAGTTGGTGCAGAATTGCCAGACTGCCATCTCCCCCAATTGCAATCAGCGCATCGAGCTCAAGTTCATGATAGGCTGCAATGATTTCATCGGCATGGGCTAGGGTATCTCCGTGGTTGATGGTTCCTAAAATGGTTCCTCCCATGCTAAGCAGCGGATCAATCCCTCGCAGATCTAAGCCGTGCCTGCTCAAAGAACTGGCTTGGCGTTCTAGCAGACCTCGGGTTGCATACGGAATTCCGAGTACTTCCCATCCATAGGTTAGGGTTGCGTGACTGACGACTGCGCGAATGGCCGCATTCAGCCCTGGGCAATCGCCGCCGCTTGTTAGAATACCAAGTCGTAGTTGCATCGTCATTGTTCTTATCTGTGATTACTTGAAATAGGTCGGTAATACCAATTTTGGATTTTGGATTTTGGATTTTGGATTGACGGTCACGAGCTTTGCAAGGGTTTTAGCCTGTTCATTTGTAGCCTTACTTCGGAGAATTGGTATAAAAAAGTTAAAAAATAACCTCATGGGGGTGCGTTACGCTGACGCTTTAGCGTAGCCATGCCTGAAAGGCTATACAGCACCCTACGGCTCAATCAAACCGTGACGTTGTTTCTTTACGGTCCCTAAGCTTTAATTCCGCTCGGACAACGGAGACATCACTGCCGCGTTCGATGTGAAAGCCTAGCTTTTTACACACTCGCTGCATTCCAGAATTTTCTGCCAAGATTTCAGCAGTAACGCAGTCAATGTGCTCGTCACGACCCACAGATAGCAACCGCCGCAGCAATTCAGTGCCCAAGCCACACCCTTGGACGCGATCGCTCACGAGCAGGGCAAATTCGGCATCATTTGTTCCGTAGAGCTTGCTCAACCGACCAACGCCTAAAATAGTATGCTCTCCAGTGTTTGAATCGGTGTGATCGGCCACTAGCGCAATCTCGCGATCGTAGTCGATAAAGCAGATCCGGGTGAGGCGGGGGTGGGCAGTTCGCTGGCTCAAGGCCATCAAATGGAAGTAGCGGAAGTAGACACTTTCCTCGGACAGAGTTTTATGGAACGCCACAATCAGCGGTTCGTCTTCCGGGCGAATAGGGCGAATGATCGCGGGCGTACCATCCTTCATGACCCAGGGGGCAACATATTGAACTGGATAGGGACGAATAGCAAGTCGAGGTAATTGGGGCTCATTCACCCCAGACTCATGCAGCACGATTCGGGCATCGAGGGCAAGGAGATGATCTGAGGTTGCAAGCAATGGATTAATGTCAATATCCTTAATCCAGCGCTGTTCAACAACGAGTTGGCTAAATCGCACCAGCAGTTGTTCGAGGGCTGCTAGGTCGATGGGAGGGCGTCCTCGAACGCCGTGGAAGGCTTTGTAGATATGAGTGTGCTCCATCATCCGACGTGCCAGCGTGGTAGTGAGTGGAGGAAGCGCGATCGCCCGGTCTTGAAATACTTCTACCAATTGCCCACCCGATCCAAACAGCAATACCGGGCCAAACTGAGAATCAATACTGCTACCCAAAATGAGTTCATAGCCGTCTAGCTTGATCATCGGCTGCACAGTCACACCCAAAAAGTGTTCTGCACCCACTGTTTTACTTACGGACGTTTCAATGGCGTGGTATGCCTGTCTGACTGCTTCGGCATCGGTCAGGTTAAGCTGCACGCCTCCCACATCCGTTTTGTGGGTAATGGTTTTAGAAAGAAGCTTGAGAACGACCGGATAACCGATGCGATTGGCGCAGTCTACTGCGTCAGTCTCGGTCGTGGCAACACAGGTTTGCACCACTGGGATTCTATACACAGATAGGATTTGCTTGGATTCTGCCTCGGTTAAAAGGGTGCGATCGCTCTGGCGGGCAGTCTGGATAATTTGATCTACTAAAGCTCGTTCTGGCACTTCGTCGGCATCAGAGGGAAAGACCGGTGTTTCATAAATACCTTGCAAACTATAGCTCGATCGCCACATATCGCTAAAGACTTGCGCCGCTGCATCCGGATAACGGTATGTTGGAATGCCTGCCTGATTGAGAATCGCTTCTCCCTCATCGACATCAGAGCCTCCCATCCAACTGGCGAGAATGGGTTTGCGGGGCTGGCCATTCGCCTGCGAGGTTTCTACGAACGATTTCAACTGCTCCGCTGTTTGAGTCGGATCGGTCATGGCCTGGGGCGTGAGAATCACCAGCAATCCGTCGCTGTTGGAATCGTTGGCAGCGACCTCCAGAGCTTTGGTATAGCGGTCAGGGTCGGCATCTCCCAGGACATCAATCGGGTTGCCATGACTCCAATGAGTAGGCAGAATGGCATCCAGGGAAGCGATCGCTGACCCTGCTACGTCTGCCAGTTTCCCTCCAGCAGCAATCAGCGCATCGGTAGCTAGCACGCCTGGCCCGCCTGCGTTGGTAACAATGGTGAGACGCGGCCCCTGCGGACGAGGTTGCTTTGCAAATACTTCTGCCATGTCAAACAAATCTGAAATGCGATCGACACTCAAAACGCCACAGCGCCGGAATGCCGCATCAAGCACCGCATTACTTCCCGCCATAGCTCCGGTATGCGACGCTGATGCCTTGGCTGCCGCCTCCGTGCGACCCGCTTTGATCACAATAATGGGTTTGGTTAGCGCAACCTCACGAGCAGCCGAGAGAAACGAGCGGGCATCGCCAATCGATTCCATGTACAGCACAATGCTCTTGGTGTGAGGATCATTCCCGAGATAGTCGATCAAATCACCCCAGCCCACATCCAGCATGGAGCCAATCGAAATAAAAGTGCTGAAGCCTACATTTTCTCGAAAACTCCAGTCTAAAATCGCAGTACACAGCGCGCCGCTCTGACTAATAAACCCGACATTTCCCGGACGCGCCATACTGCTGGCAAAGGTCGCATTGAGCCCTGTAATGGGATTCATGACGCCCAGACAGTTAGGGCCAATCAGGCGCATGCTGCCACGACGAGCGTGCTCTAACACCTGGTGCTCTAGTTCTACCCCTGCCGATCCGGTTTCTCTAAACCCAGCCGAGATAATAATCGCGCCTTTTACGCCTACTTCGACACACTCACCAATGATGCCTGGCACCGTAGGGGCAGGAGTCACAATGACTGCCAAATCAACAGGTTCTGGAACTGCCGCGATAGTAGGATAGGCTTTGATGCCCAAGACGTTATGCCGCTTCGGATTAACAGGAAAAATAGTTCCACCAAATGTGTTGCTAATCAAGTTCCATACCAGGGTTCGTCCTACACTGCCAGGGCGCTCGGTTGCACCAATTACTGCGATCGCCCGCGGTGCAAAAATGGCATCCAACGGGCGATAGGTAGAACGCAGAATATCATAGGCGCGATCGGTGGCGATCGGAGTGGGAGTCTGCATAGTCGATGGGTGGTAGAGGTCTACCGTTAAGATTAGCCGGAAAACTTGAAGAACTTGTGAGGATATCGGTAACCTTGGTATCTCCGGTGACAATCTGTACCCCTGCTCGCACTGCTGCCTGCTGAATCGACTGCACGACTTGCCATAGCGTCTCCATCGGCAAGCCTTCCTCTAGGATGAATCCCAAACTCAGATACAGCGGACGAGCCCCCGCCATTGCCAGGTCATTCACCGTACCATTCACGGCCAGGGAGCCAATATTGCCACCGGGAAAAATCAAGGGACGTACTACATACGAATCAGTCGTAAACGCAATTCGATTCCCGGATAGGTGCAGGGTGGCAGCGTCATGCTGGGTGCGATCGCCCGTCTGATAGTCTCAAATGACTCAGGCAGCCGGTCTAAAATCCACTGCCGACTGTCGTCAGAAAGGGGCGATCGCACGCCCCCCGGCACTGCCCAAGCGGCATGAATCTTTCGCGCGCCCAATCGCTCAATCACCGTCTGCTCAAACTGCCGCAGGCAGGCAGAAGCGTGTTGCTGCCCTCCACCTCAACTAAGCAAAGCCGACAGGCCCCTACTGCCGACACTCCATTCAAGAAACAGATCGTAGGAATTTTGACGCCAGCCCCTTTTGCGGCTTGTAAGAGGGTTGAGCCTGCTGCGATCGCCATGCCCTCTAACACCCGATGCGGATCGCTTTCTAAGACGCTGCGATCCATGCTGCAATGATGGACGGCGCATCCTCTGGACTCATCTGTTCGTATAGGGTACCGCTTGGATCTAGCTCAACCAAGGGTCCTCGTCCACAAAATCGCAGACACCCAACGCTGCATACCTCTACGTCTGCTTCTAACCCCGCATGTTGAAGGCGGCCTCTAATCCCTGTTTGGCGGCTGCCGATCCAGATGACAAACAGCCTGCTGCGGTACAGCAGCGAATGCGCGTTGGCGGGTGGCGATCGCGTTCTTGACGAGCAACCTCGCGTAGATTTGCAATATCCATAGTCGTTTTACCGCTGTTTTAAGACTCTCACGTGGTCTAAAGCCGATTCTGGCGTTTGTTTGGCGCTGACGGCTCCATCGACGACAATCGCTGGAGCAATGCCACAGGCTCCTAGACATCGAGCGGCCATGAGAGAAATGTCACCGTCTGGGGTCGTTTCACTGACGCTAATACCCAAATCTTTTTCCAAGGCTGCCATGATTTGATCGCCGCCTTTGACGTAGCAGGCAGTTCCTAGACACACGACACAGCTATGCGCTCCGCTGGGTTTGAGCGAGAACAGATGATAGAAAGTAGCTACGCCATAGACTCGGCTTAGCGGCAGCTTGAGCCCTCTAGCACTATAAACTAAGACATCTTATTCCAGATATCCAAACGAATCTTGCGCTTTATGAAGCACTTCGATCAGAGCATCGGGCTGATACTGGTGATGCACACCAGCGATCGCCCAGACTGGAAATCCACGTGAGTCTCATTGGCAGGCATGAGTCTTAAACGCGGCTTGCCCTGGCAGCTTCTTTGGAGACGCTATAGGTTCCCACTTTGCCTCGATACCACTTTTGACGTTTTAGCCCAACGGTTAACACATTGGAAAGCCGATGACGGACAAGCGCACGAATCTCTTTAGGAGCCTTATCTATTAAGATACTGTCCATAATGTGGGGCACTTCGACGACCTGGTCGGGATACTGCTCTAGAACAGACAGCACGGCTTGCAGCAAGGGGCGATCGCGATATTTGGGCTTCAGATATGCGCCCCACTCGTCTGACTTTTTGCCAGCCCGCTTAGTCGACGATTTAGAACTCGATTTTGACGGCGTGCGTGATTTTGTAGCACTATCGCCTTTTTTCCGACGTCCACGAGGAGAGGGGGTTGGTTCTGGACTCACCTCAGCAACGTCAGAAGTAACGCCAGATTGGGAATCATCCGACACGTCTGCAACATCAGTGGCTGGGCCTCCAGCCCCTGCTGCGATAGAGGCATCTGGCGCGGTGTCGGGTTCAACCCCAAACATATGAATGACAGTTTGCAAGCTTTTACGTTTGTCTTGGAGGGTTTGAAGTTGAGCTGCAATCTGTGCTTCTTGAGCTGCGAGCGTCGACTCAATTTCTAAAAGCTTTGTTTCCATCGATTCTGGGGCGGGCTTTGCGGATGACTTTGCCATCAAATATTCTCCATTAACTTCATCTACTACTATTTAACCAGTATTAATGCGTATTAGGATAACTGTCTGGAAAAGTAATTGCTTTTGTTAGACATTTCTGGAAATATAGCAATCCCCAATGGGGTGTGAGTGGCGGGCATCACTCACATAAAATTCACAAGCGATTTAGGATCGCTCTACCAGGAGGAACGAAAAATGAACATGCTTAGGTGAGATGAGGAGTATAAGAGTACCCGCAAAAGGTACTGCCGAATCTGGATTAGATTTTCCAGAATAGGAACAATACTGACGTTGCGAAATTGATGAATGATAGGGAAACCATTAGCCCACCAACCACCCGCTGTACGGGCATGGCAATGCCTTAGCGAAGCCATGCCCATAGGGCTATTGCCCCTCCGAAAATCATTCATACCCCTCCGAAAATCATTTGCCGATGAGCAATGCCACAATACTAAACCTAGTATCATTTGGCAGAAATGAGTCAACCATTTGAGAGAGCGAGCATCTTGCCCGCGACGTGAGCGAGACGCTCACACTGTGGTTACGAAACTTTCGCCGTCTTGCTATTAGCACAATAAAGATGCCTACAATCGCAGATTTTACTGTCATTAGAGACTCCAGATTTTCGATGGCCTCTGATCAGGATAATGACCGGAGCTTTTCGTTTAATCTGCCTGATACGGCTCACGTGGAGTCGTCATCTGTTCTGTTTCTATACCTCTACACCCAGGATGCAGATGGGCTCAGATTTTGGATTCAGCTCAACGCCTATAGTCAGGTGAGATATGTCTATTCAAGCCCTCAATCCCATACGCTTCACGAGGTCATTAATAGACATGTCCTAGACCGTGGTGCGAATACTATCCGATTTGTGGTTGCAGGAAAGGGCACTATCGAATTCGGAGATGTGGTGTTATTTTGGCAGCGAAATATTTGAGGGGTGTTGATTTCGAATCTGCCTTGAGGTCGAGAAGAATGAAGGAACGATTGCTGTAGTATTTGTCTGTAATACAAGCAGGATCGACTGGATTGTGTGATTGAGCAATTCAGTGCGATACGGGAGAAATCAATAATGTTACCGAAACGAGCGATCGCCATTACGTCTGCACTCTTCCTCGTTCTAGGAACCGGAGCACCTGTCCTCGCAAATGTCTCAGACGAACAGGAAGAAGCAATCGAAGAAATTGAAGAATCCCGCGAAGTATTTGAGGAAATTTCTGTCGACTCTGAGACTCGTATTCCCTCCGATCTACTGCGAGATAGCGTTGGCATTATCATTCTGACCAATGTTGGACAGGGGGGCTTTATTGTTGGAGGTCGCAGCGGCGATGGGTTAATGATGGTGCGGCAAGACGACGGAACGTGGAGTAATCCTGCCTTTGTGACATTCGGCGGAGGAAGCTTTGGCCTCCAGATCGGTGGACGCTCAAGTGATATTGTCATGCTGATCCAAAGCCAAGACACCGTCAATGCCATCTTAGATGGAGCAGTCGAATTTGGCGGCAGCGTTACCGGAACAGCAGGCCCCGTCGGCGAAACAGTCGTTGATCCTGCGGAATCGGCAGATGGCGAGATCCTAACGTATTCCCGCAGTTCCGGATTTTTTGGAGGCGTTGCGGTCGAAGGAGGCACGTTGAGTTTTGATGAAGACCGCAACGAAGCCTTCTATAACGTGGTTAACGTCGAACCCGAACAGATTCTAATAGACTCCACCCTATCGCCTGTGGCGAGTGCCGATGCGTTGGAACAAGCTCTGCTAGCAGCAGAATAGGATGCTAGCAAAAGCAGAACCTCATGGCATTATGAGCCTGTCGGCAGAGGTTCGGGCTGAATGGTAAAGGTCTGCATTTCACCCGACCGCTGTAGCTCAATGGTCATGTCATTGCCGACTCCATTTTCTTCAACAGCGTCAAGCACTTCATTCACTTCTGTCACCGTTTGATCGTTGATACGTTGGATGACGTCGCCTGCCTCTAAGCCTGCCTGAGCAGCGGGAGAGTTGGGCTGCACTCGCACAATCAGGACACCCTCATCGGCTTCAATCTGAAGAGTGGAGTTGGGGCTTTCATTAATCCGTTGCTTGATGTCATCCGTCAGGGGAATGATTTGCACGCCAATGTAGGGATGCTCAACCTGACCGTCTTCAATCAACTGCTGGGCGATGCGCTGAGCCGTATCGATGGGAATCGCAAACCCAATGCCTTCTGTGTTGCCGATGATAGCAGTATTGACTCCGATGACCTGACCTCGCGCATTGAGGAGAGGGCCTCCTGAGTTGCCAGGATTAATCGCCGCATCAGTTTGAATGAAACCAACCCGCTTCCCTTGAACACCAATGTCACCGCCGGAGCGATCCACTCCGCCGACGACTCCTACCGTCACGGTTTCTTGAAGCCCGACAGGATTCCCGATGGCGATCGCCCACTGACCAATCTTGACCTGCTCAGATTGGGCAAACTCGGCCACTTGCAAATCGTCGCCGGATACTCGAACAACCGCAATATCCGTGATTGAATCGGCTCCGACTACCTCACCGTCGGCAGTACTACCATCGGAGAAGGTCACCGTGACTTGATCGGCATCATCAACCACGTGGGCATTGGTGAGAATATGCCCGTCAGAGTCGATCAAAAATCCAGAACCAACCCCCCGGACTATACGCCCTTCAGGAACCGGGGCTGATTCTCCGAAGAATTCCCCAAAGAAATCAGGCAGTTGACTTTGAACCGTTTGAGTCGTATCAATCTTCACGACGCTGGGGCCGACTGCTTCGACGACTTCTACCACAAAATTGGTGTCTACATCAGTGGGCGTGAGAGAGCGATCGCCCTCCTGCTCCTCATCTACTACTGCTTGCGAATCGGTGTCTTCTACCGTTTGCGGAGTCTCTTCGGGTTGCGTCTCGGTTTGGGGAAAAATCTCGGCGCACCCCCCCAACACCAGTGCTCCCGCTCCTAGCAGCGAGACCATGAGATGGGTGGATGGGTGCCACCACCGTTGATGAGTATGTGTTTGCAGGGTTGAATTGTTTATGGCTGAATCGGGCGCGATCGCCCTATCGGCAGACTGATCGACCGGGTGGTCAACCGGCTGGTCAACCGGCTGGTCAATCGGGTGAATGCTGTGATGCTGATGATCACGGCGTATCGTATTCATGAACCTTATCCTCCTTGATTAGTGAATGGGAGTACTCCGCATCCTATCTAAGAGTGAGGCGTTTAGTCGCAATTGTCTTCTATCCGACTCATGAATCCTGACATCAAATTCTCTGTCTGAGGTTAGGGAATCGTCGGCACGGGGCGATCGCTCCTGGGGTGAGGTCTAAGATCCCCGGCTTCTGACACAAGCGTCTGATGATGTGCTAACCCGTTTATCAAGAAGCCGGGGATCTGGCGCAGCTAAGGGGATCTGGCGCATCGCCAACCTTACAGAATGCATGGTTATATTTCCTTCAGTCCCCATAGCTGATGCCTATTGGCAAACTTTAGAATTCTCGGTGAGAATGAAGCAAATTTCTATGGTGAGAGGCATCGAGCAGAAGCGATGGCAAATGAGGAACACGTCAAAATTTTGAAGCAAGGAGTTGAAGCGTGGAATCTCTGGAGACAAGAAAACCCAGAGGTAAAACCTGACCTCCGCTCCGCCGACCTCCGCTCCGCCAACCTCAGCAACGCCAACCTCAGCAACGCCAACCTCAGCAACGCCAACCTCCGATACTCCGACCTCAGCGCCGCCAACCTCAGCTACTCCAACCTCAGCGCCGCCAACCTCAGCGCCGCCGACCTCAGCTACTCCAACCTCAGCAACTCCAACCTCCGATACTCCGACCTCAACGCCGCCAACCTCAGCTACTCCAACCTCCGATACTCCGACCTCAGCGCCGCCAACCTCAGCTACTCCAACCTCAGCTACTCCAACCTCCGATACTCCGACCTCAGCGCCACCAACCTCAGCGCCGCAATACTTAGCGGTGCTATCCTTAGCAACGCTAATTTGCGAGGTGCAGAAATCAATGAAGGCACTCAAATTGATGAAAAGTGGCGTTTAGTCATTAACATCCTGAATCAAGGAGGAGAAGGTAAAAATCTCACAATCCAGAACTTTAGTGATGTTAACTTCAGCGGGGCCAATTTTACTGGGGCTAAACTGGAATATGTCAATCTCAAAGAGGCAAATCTTTCCCGCTGCATTCTCTCAGAAATAGACTTAAGCAAAGTAGAGTTGCAAGGTGCTGACCTCAGCAATGCAATTCTCAGAAAAGTTAACCTTAGCAGTGCCGATCTAAGCTCTACTCAACTGGCACGAGCGGATCTTACCGACGCAAACCTTGCTCGTACACAAAACTTTGGGACTAACTTTCAAGGTGCTGTTCTCACTGGAGCCTGTATCGCAGACTGGAACATTAACAGCACGACAATTTTAGACGACGTAGTTTGTGAGTATGTATATCTTCAAGACAATCAGCAAGACCGTCGCCCTCACAATCCCAATAAAACGTTTGCTCTAGGGGAATTTACTAAACGTTTTCAGCAAGTACTAGAAACTGTCGATCTATTCTTTGATGACGGCATCGACTGGAAAGCATTTCTTGCAACATTTCAAGATTTGCAAGCTCAGTATGGCAACGAAAACCTCGACATACAAGGTGTCGAGCGTAGAAGTGCTAGTAGCTTTGAGGTGCGTTTAGCCGTTACGGAAGAGCTTGATAAAGTTGCTGTTGAGCGAGAGGCATATCAAACTTATGAAATCAATCTTCGGCTCCTAGAGGCTCAACATCGGGCAGAACTCCAAGCAAAAGATAAAGAAATCGAAAGCTATCGCCGTGAAAGTGCCAACATGAGGGAGATTACTCGATTTTTGGCAAGTAGAGAGATTAAAGTAGAGGAACCCAAAATGTCACTTAGACTAGATCAAATAAGAATCCTCAGAGCTATCGCTGATGGTGCAAATTTAGATCGAGAAATAGCAGCTCAATTGAATCTTT
>JBNPEG010000121.1:0-2473 GCA_051117555.1 Elainellaceae cyanobacterium
CCAGGAGTTTTCATCAGACGTGTCGTCTCAATCGCTTGATTCTGCCTCCGTATCTTCATCTTCAGATACGCCGCAATCTGCAGATCTGCATGGGTCAGATCCGCATGGGTCCACCAATCATCCCAGCACGCCATCTGTCTTTCGAATCTCTCCCCTGATCACGCTGACGCTGTTTAGCCTCTACATTGCGCTCACGCTTCCCCTGCCGTTTTTGGCACACGTGACCCACGCCCCCGTTCCACCGGCTATGTTAGTGGTCGGAATCATCTGGGGAGCGATCGCACTAATGGGTGCCCTGAGTGAGCGAGTGGTTTTAGACAACTACGGTATTCAGATTACCTATCCAACATGGGCGCGTCTTTGGCGTAAGGGTTGGTCGCTGTCCTGGGAAGATGTCCGGGCTCTAAAGCCTCGCTCAACTGGGCAAGGCGGGTTGGTGTATTACTTTCTTAACACCCGCGGAGAAGCATTTTTGCTTCCGATGCGCGTGGTTGGATTTGCCAATTTAGTTCGTCAGGTTCAAGCTAAAACAGGGATTGATACGTCTGACGTTAAGCCCTTGTCTCAACCCTGGATGTATTTGATCTTGCTGGGTTTTACCGGATTGTTGCTGCTTGTTGATGGCTGGACAATCACAACTGCACTCAGTCAAGGAATGATGAACGGGTAACTCAACTCAGTTCGCTATCATTCGTGCATAGAGTTGTGTTCATGCCGATACCCCATTTATCATTTTGTCCAGTTCGTCTACCGTTCAAATTAAGCTTGAGCAGGCCAGTTTAGTCACTCGGGTGGGGGCGCAGCCCATCCTGAGCAATATTTCGACCGAGATTTTTCAGGGCGATCGCATTGCAGTGGTGGGTCCGTCTGGCTCAGGGAAAACGTCGCTGTTTCGACTCCTCAATCGCCTCAGTGAATTGAGCCATGGCCACATTTACTTAGAAGGCCAAGATATCTACACGATTCCTGCGATTCAATTGCGCCAGCAGATTACTCTAGTTCCGCAAGAGTCTCGGCTGCTCGGCATGACGGTCCAGGAAACGCTTGCCTATCCGCTTCGATTGAGAGGTCTGGCCCAGTCTGATATTCGGCAGCGGCTTGCAACGTGGAGCGATCGCTTTAATATTCCCAACGATTGGCTAGACAGACGAGAAATTGAGTTATCGGTCGGGCAGCGGCAACTGATTGCGATCGCCCGGGGGGTGATGATTCAGCCAAAGGTGTTGCTGCTTGACGAACCGACGTCTGCGTTAGACGCAGGGCGCGGAAATCAGATCATTAATCTCATTCGGCGCATAGCGGATGAGCAGCAAACCACGGTGATGATGATCAATCATCAACTCGACTTGGCGCAACAGTTTTGTTCGCGCGTGTTTTATATCCAACAGGGTCGGTTGGTTCACGACTGCCCGACCGACCAAATCGACTGGTCAACCCTCAAAGATGACTTGGTGCAGGCAGAACTGGATGAAGAAGATGAATGGGGATAATCCAGGACTAAAGTTTTGACCATACGTTAGATTTCGATGGTAGTCGGTCGATAATCTGGGAATTCTAGGAAAGAATCTAGTTTTTCTTGCAGGGCTTAACCGCGAAACCTCGTTATGCACGGGTCTAATCATCGATCTCAACTCAAGATTTTGCTGGTTGAAGATAACCTCATTAACCAAAAAGTTCTGCTGAAGCAGCTTAGCTTATTAGGGTATGAAGTCAATGCGGTAGGCAATGGGCAAGATGCCATCGATGCGATCGCCCATTTTGGATATGACATCGTCTTAATGGATTGCCAGATGCCAGTCTTAGACGGCTACAAAGCAACCGCAGCGATTCGTCAACGATCCTGTCGATCGAGTTCATTTCCAAATCGGCTGATTGTGATCATTGCACTCACGGCGAATGCCATGATCGAAGACTATGACAGAGCGATCGCCTCCGGGATGAACGACTATCTGAGTAAGCCTGTTCCCCAGACTCTGTTAGCAGAAACACTAGATTACTGGGGCAATAATCTCCTGCAGCCTATATCTGACATACAAGTCGAGCCAACCTATGACTCGCTGTTTGATTTTGCAGAGTGCTCTCAATCGTCCTGCCATATTGATTGGGACTATCTCAACGTCATGACGGATGGCAGCACAGAATTTGGTCTAGAGTTGCTTAAACTCTTTGTTCATGACAACCTAAAACGCCTTGACATGCTTAAACAATCGTTGGCCGATCAAAATGCGTGCCAAGTTGAGCATATTGCCCACTACATCAAGGGTGCGAGTGCGAGCGTAGGGGCTCGATTGATTCAATCGGCGGCTAGCCAACTCGAAACCATCGCTCGTCAAGATCAGCTTTTAGACTGCGATCGCTTGCTATGCGACATCGAAAATTCTCTTCATCAAATTCAGGTCTGGATGATGGCGACAACTCCAACCCCCATCTAAAGAGCATTAGGGGAACATTGATTGCTCTAAACGGTCATTTA
>JBNPEG010000245.1:0-23505 GCA_051117555.1 Elainellaceae cyanobacterium
AAACACATACCCTCTTTTTAAGGGGGCTATTTACAGGGTGTTGAAGTCCCCCTTTTCAAGGGGTATTTATACCAATTCTTCAAATTCAGACTACACATGAACGCGTCGGTAGGGGTGGTTCGCGAACCGCCCCTACGGGATCTGTAACCCTAATTTAGAGACTTGGTATAAGACAGTCTGTTGCGTCATGGTGAATAGGCTCTCCACACGGGTGTAGCCATTTATCCTAGCAGTATGCTGAATCCTACACCTACCTCCAATCAGCTACATCTTTCTTTAAAGAACGTCAATGCGGCGAAGATACGTTCAGATAGAGGAGATGCGATCGCCATACAATCCCCTACTCATCAAGAGCGATCGCTCCAGCCAGTACAATAACCCTTAATTTCAAATCCCTTAATTTCCAACTCTCACAGGCATGCATTTCACTGATTTCGCATGTCATTTTGCGTCAGGTACAGAAATGGTGGTGTGGGGCGCGGCGCATCCCACACCACCGTGCTTAACTTAAGCGCACACTGCTATAAAAAACCAGGAATTATACTTATGAGCAATCAAACGAATCCTAAAAAGCGCACCCGCGACCCCAATCTAGTCACCATCGATCCGGTTACGGTGGTGGTGATAATCACGGCATTATTGCTCGTGCCGCTCATTGTGACGGGATTTATTAGCCAATAGGCGATCGCAATTTGTTGTGGTTATGCAACGGGCGATCGCCCAACCGATTGAACTGACATTCAATCTAGAGAGCGATCGAGAGAAACTAGAGAAGGCAACAAACCAAGAGACGTTCTAATCGCGTCTGAGACGTTTTCGCATCTCGCGCTGAAGTTCGCGGGCATCTTTATAATCAGGTCGAATCTCTAAGGCGCGATTCACCGAGTCAAGCGCTTCATCAAAGTCTTGTAAACTCCATAATGCTGCGCCACGATTGTTCCATGCTTCTGCAAGCTGCGGATTGAGATTGAGCGCCCGATCAAATGATTCTAGGGCGTCCCCCGGACGATCGATGCTTAAAAGTGCGGTTCCCTTATTATTCCAGGCATGGGCAAAGTCAGGTCTGAGGGCAATCAGCTGATCATAGACGCCCAGCGCATCGTCATACCGCTGAAGCTGTTCGAGGGCGTGCCCTTTGCTCCAGAGCGCCTGAGCATTGCTTGGGTCGAGAGCAAGTGCCTGATTGCACGCTTGCAAGGCTGGTTCTGGCTGTTGTAGCTTATTTAGGCTATAGCATCGTCCCCAATACGCATCTGGAATATCAGGATTTTGAGAAATAACTTGGTCATAGAGCGCGATCGCCTGTTGATACTCTTCCGCTTCGCGCAGGCGATCGGCTTGGTTGAGAGTGGTTTGATTGACACTCAACGGTGATTCTGAAGCGCCCTCACCAGATGGGTCGGAGGCACCTTCCGGAGATTCTAGCGCTGGGTTGGCAGTGGTCTGATCAGGTGCAGGATCTTGAGCGGGTTTTGGCGTCAACCGGACTGCTGCGACTCCTATCACTACCGCAAGTCCGGCGATCGCAACGGCCAAGACGGGCATCGGAGATCGGGTGAGGTCGCGAATGTCAAATGTCCCAGTCTGCGTGACTTGATAGGGCTTTGCTGCTACATAGGTCGGGCTAGAACTGCGTGCCGAATTCGCTGACGAAACGGGCGATCGCTCATTTTGAACCTGATAATCTGGCGTCGCTCTATGGATTGACCCAGCAGCCCCCCCCGACGGATGTGAATCTGGGAGAGACGTCGGAGGAAAGATCGTCGAGGCATTTGATGAAGAGTCTACGTGCTGTTCGGTGATGTCGAGTTCACCGATAAGGCTTTCTGGCAAGTTTTGTAATGCACGCAGGGCTTCAACCGCAGTCGAGAAGCGATCGCGGAAATCGTAGCGCACCATATGGTCAAGCAAATCTGCGAGTTCGGTATTAACCTGGGGAACTCGATGTCGCCAAATAATCTCACTCGTTCGCGGGTCGGATTCTAGAAAGCGAGGATGGACTCCTGTCAGTGCCTGAATGCCAATCATGCCAACGGCATAGATATCGCTGCTAAAGTGAGGCTTGCCTCCCAACTGCTCGTTTGGCATATAGCCTTGCGTACCGATAGAAATCGTTTTTGTGCTCCCCGTACTGGCATCAAAAACCTGCGTGCTGACCTGCTTGACGGCTCCAAAATCGATTAAGACAATTTTTCTATCGTGGTGGCGACGAATCAAATTAGACGGCTTGATGTCGCGATGAATCACCTGTCGCTGATGAACAAACGACAAGACTTCCAACAAGTCTTGCAACATCACCACTACTTTAATGTCAGGCCAGGGGGTGCCCAATTCCAGTTCTTGAGTGAGAGAATCGCCATCAATCAGTTCTTGAGCAAGATAAAACTCTCGATCTTCTTCAAAGTGGGCAAGCAGCCGAGGAATTTGATAATGATTGCCGAGTTCATAGAGCACTCTGGCTTCTGTATCAAACAATCGCCGTGCCGTTTGAAAGCTAGCAGCATCGCTAACTTGCGGCTTAAGCTGCTTGATGACGCATTGAGGCTGCCCCGGCAAATGCAGATCAATCGCTAAAAAGGTTTGCCCAAAGCCACCGGAGCCGAGTTGTCGGATAATCTTGTAGTGACCCGCTAACGGTTTTTGAGGAACTGTAAGCTTAAATAAACGCAAAGGGTTTAATCCCATACTGATTTCCCGGTAGCAGGAACACGAGAGGGTAATAAAGAATCAACGAAGACTCGATGATGATGAGCTAGCAACCAAGAATACAGGATCAAAAGAGAATCTAAAAAAAGAGGTAAACAGTCCACCGGTTTAGGCAATACTACCCACTCATTAATACTCGACAACGCGGACAGATTGGGATTTTATCTTGGAAAATCTTATTGATTTACCAAATCTTCTAAAAGACATTAAGCGCTTACCCTTAATCCTCCCGACTTAAACGATGTCAAATGCGAGTTTAAGGTTTCATGTCTCACTAATTTAAGCCCCAAGGAAGGGCTTACGATAATTTTTATTCTGGTTGTGTTCATGTCTATGTCTACCGATCCGCTTTATGTGCAGCTAACGTGGGAAGACCCTATCACGGGGAAGGTGCAACGTCCTGTGTTGATACCTCCGATCGCCATCGGTCGAGACACTGAACAAATGCCCGAAAAAGTAGGCGATCGCACCGTATCACGGCTGACGTTAGAACACCGCCAAGTGTCTCGATTCCATGCATCGATTACGTTAGTTAACTATCAGCTTTATGTCACCGACCGCAGCGCGAATGGTACATTTCTCAACGGGCAACTTTTGCGCCAAGGGAGCCAACCTTTTTCGGGAAAAGATACCCTGCGCATTGGGCCATATAAAATTACAGCAAGCCTAGTGCAAGGACGCGATCTCGACAATGCCACCGAGCTGACGGTTCATGACCAAGGGAATGTGTCTAACCGAAGCGAACTTCCCCATCGCAACACACTATTGGTATGGCTGGTCGGAGCGGGTGTCATGCTAATGATGGCGGTTGGGGCGTGGTGGCTGGTCAGTGACGTCCTGACGCGATCGCGCCCTCGTGTCCCCGATGCCGAGTCTAAGATCCAAAATCCCTAAATCCAGCAATGCTTGCCAAAACGGGAGCCTTCGCCAACGGCTCACGTCATTAAAGGACAGGATGCATCTCCCCACATGGGGGTCGTCCTCTGCATGTCTGCGTTCACCTCTCCGTTCGGGGTATTCATGAATGAGTTGATTCTAATCATACAGGGGGCATGGCGATCGCTCGTTAAATTCATTGACGTGAGCCATATCGAGCGACACAGTGCGCGATCGGTACCATTGCACCAGACGGTTTGTCGCGCATATCGCCGCTGGGGAAAATGGCTGATTCTCGCAGCACTATCGATGCTATTGCTGATATCGGCGGCTCCGAGTCATGCTCAATCCTCCACAGAATCCTATACGAGTAAAGCTCCAATAATTGTTGATGGGCAAGAGGTTTTTCAGATTAGGAGCTTTGGCAGGCTAACTGCAAAAGAACGCGCCGACATCATCAATCAAGCCCTTCAGCAAGAGGTTGAATCTACAGAACCGATCGAGCTTCAGGTTGTTCCTGAAAAGCGAATTGCGATTATTCGCAGTCAAGCCACTCGGACTGATTTGGTTACGGTCACGCAAGACGATTTGGCGGGCAATTCAAACCCGTACGGGCAAGCGCTGACGTGGCGGCGGCAGCTCGAAGCAGCCCTCCAGCAAGCCCAGTTTGAGCGAAGTATAGGCTATATTCGCCAGGCGATTGGGCTGAGCCTTGCCGCCATTATTGGGGCGATCGCCATTCATCTGGGGCTCCGCACCCTTGGGCGAGTCGTGATCCGACGGTTGAGCCCGTGGTTGAACCATCCCACATCACCCCTGCATCCGTGGGAGCAGTCTGCCAAATTGCTGATTAAACTTGCAATTTTGGGCATTCAAGCCGGACTGTGGGGAGCTGTCGCCTTTTACATTACCGATCTCTTTCCACATATTCGCGGCTGGCGCAATCAGCTATTTAGCTCTCTCAACGCCCAAGTCATCACGTTGGGCTCACGGAACTATTCTGCCCTGAGTCTGTTGCTCATGCTGGCATCCGTCGTGGGCTTGTGGTTTGCGGTCAGTGGGATCACTCGACTCGTGAAGCTCTATGTGCTCCGAGGAACTGGGGTCGAACGGCGAGTGCAAGATGTGATCTCGATTCTGACCCAATATGTCTTGACCTTTTTAGGACTGATTGTTCTCTTTCAGCTTTGGGGCATTGACGTCAGCTCTCTGGCAATTCTGGCAAGCGTCTTGGGGGTTGGGATTGGTTTTGGTGTGCAAAATATCACCAATAATCTCATCAGCGGTCTAATCATCACCCTAGAACGCCCGATTCAAATTGGAGACTTTGTCCAAGTAGGAGAGCTCGTCGGCGTAGTTGAGCATATTGGCGCTCGCAGCACCCATGTGTGTACGCTCGATCAGGTGACCATTCTGGTTCCCAATTCTCGGTTCCTAGAAAACGAAGTCGTCAACTGGAGCCATGGCAACCCGGTGTCACGACTGCACATCCCGGTCGGCGTTGCCTATGGCTCTGATGTAGAAACGGTGCAACGTGCGTTGCTCGAAGCGGCGAAAAATCATCCTGAAGTGTTGATTAAGCCGCCGCCAGAAGTTTGGTTCCAAGGGTTTGGCGACAGTTCGCTCGATTTTGATCTGCTCGTCTGGACGGGAGAACCCAAGAAGCAGTTCAAAGTGAAGAGTGACTTATACTATTGCATTGAGGCAAGCTTGCGACATTACAAGATTGAGATTCCATTCCCCCAGCGAGATTTGCACGTGCGATCGCCCCATCTAGAGCAGTTCATCTCAGCAATGGGGGATTACACGGCGATTCGATCTCAGTTGAGCTTGCCCAATGGGTCATCTTCTAGCATGAACCATACCAACTTGCCTGCGGGAGTGTTTGCGTCTGAGTCTTCCCTGGCGACCGTTCCGCGCCTCAAAGAGGAGATTGACTCTACCAATCTAGAAGCGATCGCCACCGAATTGAGAAAACCGGATGGGCTCAATATCCAAGACCGGCGCTATCGAGGCAATCTCTATCCCGCCTGCTTCACCGGATCAGACCTTGTAGAATGGCTCGTACAAAATCGCCACGTCAGCCGAGACGACGCGATTTTGATTGGGCAACGGTTGGTGGATCATCGCATCATTCACCACGTGTTAGATGATGCACCGTTCCAAGATGGCTACGTGTTTTATCGGTTTTATCACGATGATGCTTGATGTTGTTCTCTAACTTTTTAACGTGCCGCTCATGCCCTCACCTATTTTGTATGTCGCCATTACCAACCATGGATTTGGTCATGCTACGCGCACTGCCTCGGTTGTGGCAGAGATTCAAACCCGTTGTCCGGATGTGGTGGTGATTATAGCCACGTCCGCACCTCGCTGGCTGCTAGAGTCTTATATTCAGGGCGATTTTATTCATCGTCCACGTGCGTTTGATGTCGGTATCATTCAAAGCGACAGCATCACGATGGATCGCGCTGCGACGTTAGAAAAACTCCAGCAGATTCGCGCCGATCAGCGAGCCATAATTGCCAGTGAGGCAGGCTTCCTTCGCCAAAATCGAGTCAGTTTGGTTCTGGCCGATATTCCTCCCCTGGCTGCTCCCATTGCTCACGCTGCCGATGTGCCCTGCTGGATGGTGAGCAACTTTGGCTGGGATTTGATTTACCGAAATTGGGGAGGAGACTTTATCGACATTGCCGACTGGATTGTCGATTGTTTTAACCAGTGCGATCGCCTGTTTCGCCTTCCCTTTCATGAACCGATGAGCGCATTTTCGACGATTACTGACGTCGGGTTAACGGGCGGCTCGCCTCACTCCAGCTCTGAAACATTACGCGCCGAATTTGGTATCACTACGCCTCCCGAACACACTATCTTATTGACGTTTGGGGGGTTAGGGCTTGCCCAAATTCCCTACGCGGGATTAGCGCAATTCCCCGATTGGCAATTTCTCACCTTTGACCAAAACGCTCCTGAGTTGCCCAATCTGATCAAGATTACCGACCGTCGATATCGCCCCGTTGATCTGATGCCGCTGTGTGGGCGAGTGGTGTCGAAGCCCGGGTACAGCACATTTGCCGAAGCCTGTCGGGTCGGAGTGCCGATCGTTTCCCTCACTCGCCGTGATTTTGCAGAGGCCGCGTTCCTTCTCGCAGGAATCGAGCGTCATGTCTATCATCAGATATTAGAACCCCATGAATTTTTTGAAGGCAATTGGGCATTTTTGCACGACTCGCCGCGATCGCCCCACTCTTCAACTCCGCTGGCCATCGACGGCAACGAAACAATTGCTCATGCAGTCGTTGACTTCCTTCAATCGGTGGGTACTTAGGGATTTTCTTGAGGGTCATCGGTTTCATCGTCGGACTGATTGGAATCCTCGCTAGCATCAGTGATTCCCTCACGACCTGCTGAGCCACTCCCTTCGCTAGACGGATGATGGGGTGGAATAATCACCCGTGGCAGCTCGGATTCTTCATCGTCAGACTCCTCAGACTCCTCAGACTGGTAGATATTTTCAGGTTTGCCCGCCCCCGTATCTTGGGAGCGACGATAGCTATAGGAATAGATCGTCCCGGACTGGGATCGCACCGTCGGTTCTCGGGTCACCTCAGTAATCTGGCGATCGCGCAGGTCTGCGTCGTCATCGCGATCATCGACCTCATCGTGCTCATCCTCCCAATCGTCTACCAAGTCATCTAAATCGTCGTCATAATCCCTGGTGTCATAGTTCTGGTCGTCATATTCTCGGTCGTCATAATCTCTGGTGTCATAGTCCTCCTCTTCATCTTCCTCCTCATCTAGATTTGAGCTGTCGTAATAATACGAATATTCATTCTCCTCAGCATAGGATTGTGAGTCATCCTCATCTGATTCGCCATCAGAGGCTTCATATCCCCGCCAATTTGACCAAATAGAACGATTGCGATCGCGCACCTCAGTATCACTATCGGTCTCGGCATATCGATCGACAGGCTCAACATCTACCGGATCTACATCAATGGGTTCCACATCAATGGGTTCCGCGTCTACGACTTCATAGCCGTTCCAATCTGACCCCGATGGATTCTCATCAGCGTGATGAACAGTCTGCTGGGTATAGCTGCCACTGCTGGTTTGTGGATCGCCGCCCCAGCCGCCCCAGTCTTGGAGGGGTTGTCCGACTGTCTCCCAGTCATCCCCCGAACGCCGTTTTGCCTTTTCTGCTGATGTCGATGGAGCCGCATTCGCCGTCGTTTGGGTAGACGAATAATCTGACTGTTTATCTGAGGAGCGATCGCGCTTAGGCTGTGAGCGACTCGATGTAGACCGATACGAGGATTGATAAGTCCGGGGCGGTCGGGGTGAGCGGGGTTGGCGGCTATAGGACGAGCCGCTAGAAATTTGAGCCAATCCTGCAACGATTAGAGTGGTGATGATACCGGCGGCGATCGCCCCAATCAGCCAAATGCCCAATGGCAATGCCTGGGTTTGACTGCCCAAAATCACCAAGGACACCATCGGAGACCAATTTTCAACGGCAAAGACAGCCAGTGCTCCGACAATGATTAGGAGTAATACCAACCGTTGGATTGACATGGCTCATCCCTCACTGCAATTCACTAGCCCTCACGCTAGCGCTGAATTCCGATCGTGATTACCGTCTTTGCGGGTGGAATCCGGTGACCTAGTCATGTTCCAAATGCCCTTGCCACCGCTTGAGAGGCACACAATCAATGCTGAACTGGTCAAGCGCGCGCGCCACCACAAAATCAACTAAATCTTCAATCGTCTGAGGATCGTGATACCACGCCGGGATCGCTGGAACGACGCGCACGCCCGCTTCGGCGAGCTGAGTAAGATTCTTGAGATGAATCAGGCTAAACGGCGTTTCTCTAGGGACAACCACAAGGGGACGCCCCTCCTTTAGCTGAACATCGGCTGCTCGCTCTAGCAAATCAGAACTCAACCCTGCGGCGATCTTGCCAACCGTACTCATGCTGCACGGCATAATCAACATGCCAGTAGTTCGATAGGAGCCACTTGCAATGTTAGCTCCAACGTCTCCCCACGGATGACAATTCAGCTTTCCGCTGTGGTCTACTCCGGCTTGCTGTCGCCAAAACTGCTCTTGCTGAACGGTATCCATCGGCATCCGAGTGTTTTGCTCGGCTTGCCAAACCATGTATGTAGCCTTAGAGGCAACCAATTCAACCGTGTGGTCTGCTTCTAAAAGATATTTGATTGCCCGCACTGCATAAATCAGCCCAGACGATCCGGTGATCCCCAAAATGAGGGGAGAGTGTGTGGCAGCTAAAGACAAGAGTGAAGACCCGCAAACGATACAATTCAATAGGCCCCGCGTGAGGACACTATGTTAATCATAATCTCCGCGGCTACCGTTGCGGGTTTCAATATCCTCGTCGGGTGAGTCGTCATCGCCATCATCATCGTTGTCGGTCGCCTCGCTGCCCCCTCCAACGGCAACTAAGTCAATCTGCTGGCGATAATAATCAACGCTCTTGACCTGCACCTCGACGCGATCGCCCAGTCGATATTGCTTACGGTTTTTGCGGCCTACTAATTTTTGCTGTCGCGACCGATATTCATACCAGTCATCTTTGAGCGAGCTGACATGCACGAGCCCTTCAACCAGCAATTCCTCGATTTCGACAAAAAATCCGTAGGATTGAACTCCGGTAATCAAGCCGTGGAAGACCTCTCCCGTGTGCTGCTGCATAAACTCAGCTTTCTTCAGCCCTTCTAAATCGGCTTCAGCATCTTGAGCCAGTTTCTCGCGGTCGGTGAGATAGCCGACGATCGAGGAAAAGGCTTCAGCAAATTCGTTTTGCAGGTCGGTTGGCAGTACGTTCCAGCTAATGTTGCCATGACACGAACTATTGAGCAGATCAACCCGTTCTTTAGATCGACTCGAGCGGCGATCGCGACCATGCTCAAAGATTGCGTGCAATACTCGGTGCACCAACAGATCAGGATAGCGGCGTAGCGGGGATGTGAAATGGGTATACCCATCTTCAAGCGCTAAGCCAAAGTGTGGACCCGGATTCGTGCTATACACAGCAGGTTTGAGCGTATCGAGCAGTAGATACGTCAATACTTTTTCGGCTTTAGATTCAGCAAACTGCTGGGTTAGATATTGATAATCTTTCGGATGCACGTCCTCATCTTCAATCTTTGGATCGATGCCCATGTTGCCGACCAGTTTCAGCAACTCTTGCACATCAGCAGGGTCAGGCATTCGATGGACTCGATAAATAGCTGGGACCTGAAGTGCCTTAAGATGAGACGCAACCAGTTGGTTGGCTAAGAGCATCAGCTCAATCACAATCGAACGAGCGGGCAGCAATGACGACACCACCATCGCCCCCAGCGCTCCTTCATCATCGTATTGAAACTTTGTCGAGAAATATTTGCCCATCTCGGCCCCGTTTTCATCCGGGAAAATCTTTTCGGGCAAATTCAGTTCGAAGGCTCCCCGCTGGCGGCGTTGATCGCGAACCCCGCGACTTAACATCAGGAGCTGATCCAAAATGTCGAATACGGGTTCAAATTCTTGTAAGTCTTCAATGGCAGGCAATGAATATTCAGTCGATGAGTCTTGACGCTCCTCTTCGGGCTGATGGCGCTCTAGAATGGCCTGAGCTTGCTGATAGTTCAACTGATGGTCAACCTGAATAACACTGGGCTGAATTTCAAATTCTTGGACAGTCCCAGCTTCGTCTAGGGTGATGAGAACTGAAATGGTTAGCCGATCTTGCCCCGGAACGAGGGAACAGCGTCGATGAACGGGGTCGGGCAGCATAGACAGCACCACATCTCCTAGATAGATAGACGTGCCGCGCTTTTGGGCGTCGGCATCGAGCGGAGATTGAGGATCAATGTAGAAGGATACATCTGAGATATGAATGCCAAGACGCCACTGGTTTTTGCGGCTGAGTTTTTCTAAGGTGATGGCATCATCCAGTGCTGGGTCTGGCAAATCGGTCGGGGCACTGATTCTTAAGGTGGGGAGCGATCGCAAATCTAGGCGCTTTTTTAAATCGGTTTTGCGAACTTTAGCGGGCAATGCTTTCGCCGCCTGGAGTGCCTCTTCAGAAAAGACGCGCGGCAGATCATGCTTGCAGCAAACAATATCGGTGTCTGAGGCTGCTTCCGCATCGCTGCCCAAAATCTGTGCAATCCGACCCAGGGGAGACGTATGCCCTAGCGGGTAACGCAAAATTTCAACATGAACCAGCTTGTCGACGGCTTCTTTAAGCTCGGTTCCGTTGGGCTGGAGACTTAATTCAAACAGCAGGCGATCGTCTAGGGGCACCGCTCGAAAATCTCCGTCGACCTGCTTGACGCGACCCAGTACAGACTGATTAGCGCGCTCTAAAATGAGCCGCACCTCCCCTTCGGGACTCCGCCGTCGGCTTCCCTCTTTGGTGACTTTAACTAAGACGCGATCGCCATTCCAGGCTGTACTCAGATGGCTCTCTCGAACGTAAATATCTTCTGCCCCTTCGATGTCTTGGATCGCAAAGCAAAATCCCTTACTCGAACATCGCAACTTTCCTTCGACGAGCCCATCTTCGACGCTGCGACGGTATTTTCCGCGCTCTTTTACGAGAATGCCAATTTTTTCTAGGGCATCGAGCGCAATTTGCAACTTGCGAACGCTCTCGTCATCATCGCAGTTGAGTCTCTTCTCTAAAACTTTTGGAGCAACCAACTTATCATCTGTGAAATTCGCGAGTAGAGTAGCGATTGAAAATTCCATGTAGCGACTAATCCTTATGTGTCTGTCAAATTGAGTTCGTCTGGTTGAGAATTAACCCGTGTCTATGTTTCAGAACTGTAGTCTCTCAAAAAACTCCAGATTTCGAGATGGACATGACGCAGATTAAATCTCGTCAATCTATCTGGCCAGAACGCCTCCGAGGCATTCAAGCAATTGGCTCACTCTCAGACGCCCATCCTAGCGACACCAGAACGGAGATACACCAAACCAGACGTTTTGCTTCGGATCTATGCCCTGAATGTGCTGCATCTATAACCAAACTGGTATGCTGCGGGTGCCCGTCGTCAACCCTTAGTAACCGTGCGATCGCCTTGTTTTAGCGTCGCCATTGTAAAGGGCTTCAGCGTGCTCATCATCTGTGAGTTCACAAGCGCGATCGCCTCAAGAACAATCACAGCACCAGAAAGCACTTGGCTTCGGTAGGGTCGATAGAGATTGAACCGTTGCGCAGTTTGCCGCCGGACTTCCCTTGTCATGCCGTGGGTCTGAATCGCAAGGAACCAAACAAAGACAGTGGAATCCAGCTAACTGAGAGTCAGGAAATCACTCACCCTTAATCTGGGAAAGCGATAATCCCATACTCAAGTAAAACCCACTTGAGTACTTTACATTTTATATATTCAAACACTATTTAAGCGTTTGTGCAGCTCTAAATCGATAAATTCCTCGAAGAAAACGCATCAATTCGAAGCAGTTTGATTGCCAATTGGAGACGACTCTAACGCTGCCCAGTCACAATGTAGGCGACTCGGCGACCAATATTGGTCGCGTGATCGGCCATTCGTTCAAGGTGTCGAATTACCAAAACCAGCAAAACAATTGGCTCAATGATACCTTGAACATTCGTTTGATATGCCAGCACTTTATAGAGTTCTTCATACTCTTCATCGACCGTATCGTCTTTTAACTTCATCTCTAGCCCTGACTCGGCGTCTAAATCAGAAAGAGCAGCAAGACTCATTGCCAACATTGCTCGACATCGATCGGCCATTATTTGAACTCGCCCCATACACGTATGAGATGGATACGAGAACAGCTTCACCGCAATTTCTCCTAAATCCTCGGCATAATCTCCGATTCGCTCTAAGTCTCTAACGAGCTGCATCATCGCGCTGAGCAATCGTAAATCACGGCTCACCGGAGCCTGTAGCGCCATCAAATTTACACAATCCAGTTCAATTTGACGATAAAACTGATCGATTTGCTTATCCTGAATCGCAATCTGCTGAGCAGCCGCTAAATCCCTCTCGAACAGGGCTCTACAGGCTAATAAACACGAACTTTCGACGAGAGCACCCATTCGTAAAACATCTCGCTGTACCCGGCGAATTTGGCGCTCAAACTGGGAACGGGTCGAACTTGGAGTGCCTGATGATAGATTCACGGGTCAATCAATCCAACGATTAAAGAAGCAAATCAACAAAAATTGGTCTATCTAGATAAAGAAAAGCGCCAGTTAAAATCTGCTCCCCAAACTAGGTTAGTTGTCACGAGGATGATTTCGGTGGGGCACTATACACGTACAAGCAACTTGAGCCGGACGTATCAACCTCGAACGCTCAGTATAACGAGTTAGTCCGATAAATCACAAACCAGATGGGGGTGTGCCTCAACCCAACTTATGCAGGTTTTATAGCTGATGAATCTTACCTACTCACGAGAACCGGATTGGCAAATTTCTTAGACTTTGCTCTTCTAACACTGAACCATGGGAGGGTTAAAAGTCTTTTAAGAGGTAACCAACACCTAACGCACACCAATTTTGCTGATCCAACACTGAGGCGACCCATCAACGCATCAGGTTACAGAATATAACAAGTTATTTCCAGAATGCTGCGATTTAGCCGAAATTAGTGACATGGACGTGACTCGTTGTTCATTAGACTAGGAGTGTTATCAATGGGTATATCTGATACTCAAGTTTTCGTTGCTCTTGTAATTGCGCTCATTCCAGGTATTTTGGCATTTCGCTTGTCGACCGAGCTATATAAATAAGAGCTAACGATTACCTGGTTTTCTCAACGCTGCTAACGACAAGGCGATAGGCGATATCAGTATAAATGCGGATGATGGATCGCAGCGGAGCCCAGTAAGCTACGCTATGTGATTGATGGTTTTCCGGCGATTTAGAGACATGCATTAAAGCAGTTTCTAGCCATCGCTTTCAAAGCTAGCTCCGTCGCCAATTTCCTCTGCCGAGCAGTTTTAGGTCCATTACAGTTTGTGAGCTAGCTGACGCATACCGACAGCTACCTTACGATGACATGTGTGAAGACTCCCGATTCATCATCCGCTATCACTCATTAATTAAATCAACGGGGGTAAATCAGAGGATAAGTCAATGAGGATTGCCCCTTGTATGAGAGCATCTATCTGGTGATTCTTGCTATTCTGGACTGCTTATTAGTTTGGCAATATCTAGTCTGGCAATATATTGTATTGAAGTTAGAGAATTTCCCGAATTTAGCCGTGCCTCTGTCGGAGCAGGATTTTTAAGATGAGACATGCACTCAATTCCCTACCGCCATCCAATCGTCGGGAATCGTATCGACGGGATGCTGCTGTTCGAGGGCGGCATCACCGTAAGCAGCGTCATCCGTATCGGTCTACAACAGCTGAGCTTGGCATCAAACTTTCGATCAATTTGGCAATCGTGGTTGTATCTGCTACAGCATTAGTTAAGCTGATTCCCTATAACCTCTCTCAGCAGACCAAATTGCAAGATATTAACTCTGAGGTTGAAATCTTGGAAGATCAGGTTGACTCACTTCGGAGCGATTTCAGCCGATATTTTGATCCCCAGCAAACTAAAAGCGTTATGCAAGAGGAGAGTAGTCGAGTTGATTTGGGGCAATTGCGAGTCGTGTGGACAGAGCCTCCCGAATCAGGAGTTGATCTGTCATCTCACTGAGATTAAATCAGGGGTGGGAGGATGCTCGGCTTAATCAGCCATTCTTTGGCAGAAGATAGGAGACAGCTAATTGTGAGTTGTCGCTTGAATAGCATGACAGATGATAGTCAGAGTTGCCTTGCGCTAGTCGTTCCCGGTATCGATGATCTGAGCTGGGTTCCTGGGTGATTATGACAATCCAAACGTTTCCCCTCGAAAAGATTCAAAAAGTTAGACGATTTATCAGCAACGGGCTAACGGTCACCGCTAATTTAGAAACATGGACGGGGTCAGGGTCTGATGATGCGGGTGAGCTGCCGGAGCCTGAATCTATCGATGAGCTGGGACATCTATTTAGCGTGGGCAGTTTTTCAGAATTGGACGATGATGCTCAGAGCGCCCACTCTCAGGGAAAATGGTTAATCAGCACCGCGGATATAGCAGGGGTTCTCATTAAGCTCCCAGGGCTAACCCTCAAACCCGGAATCCGATTGGTGAGCTATTTATATCGGATTCAGGATGATGGCATAGGAGTAGTGTGGGCGTTGCCAGAAAAATATAGCCACACTGCTCAGCTCGAAGATGCACTAACTCAAGCGGGCGATCGCCAGCAGTATCCTAAGCCGACTGGTGTTTTGGATGACGTGATGGAGGCCATTGAGGGCGATCGCTCTCATGCCTCATTTTTGATGGCGTCGATTTTGCGCCGCGAATTGCAAGAATTTGGTGCAGTTGGGCGATCGCGCAATTGGGGACATCACCGCTTAATTAGCACACTGCCTGCTCAGGTCAGCAAGCAGCTTGGATCAGAGCCACGAGACTTTTCGCCCCGAGTTCGGCTACTCCCAGACGCGCGAGCCGCAGTCGAGTTTTTCTCATGCCGGATCACGCCACCCCACCAAATTTTTAGACACGTTGACCAATATCCTCCCAATCGATATGTGCCCGATAGCCTAGATCGGTTAATTGCGACTGCTCAGCATTAGAGATATCAAATCTTCCTGGGGTGACTTGCTTGGAACCTGTGATTCACTGGTAGGATCAGTTCCGTTTATCAGTTTGATTTCTTATAGCAATGTGCAATTGCGTCAAGTACAGAAACGGTGGTGTAGGCGCGCCGCGCCCACACCACCGTACTTAACCCCGCATACCGCTATATTTTTCAGAGAATTACAGATTGTTTGACCTTGTCATGACTGATTTGAAGCATGGACATCAATCATATTCACTTTTATGCCCATAATGCCCACCAATTAAGGAGTTGGTTTGTCGAGGCATTGGGGTTTCACTTCATTGGTTCATTTCAGACTCATCACGATTCTGTCGAAATTATCCGCAGTCATCATGTTCTTATTCTGGTCTCGTCGCCCCTGACCGAGCAAAGTAGTGTCGCGCGCTATCTAAGGCAACACCCAGACGGGGTTGCAATTGTTGGATTTCGAGTGTCTAACATTGAAGCAATGATAGAGCGGGCGATCGCCCACGGAGCAAAGCTGGTCCATCCATTACAGGTTGAGCGTCGTCCCACCGGAGTCTTAAAGTGGGCTCAAGTTCAAGGTTGGGGTGAGGTGATTCACACGCTCGTTGAGCCATGCGATGTCGGTTCATTACAACTATTGCCTATTCCGGATATGCCGGCTGAGGTTGAAACGCATTACTGGGCTGCTCATTCAAAGACTCACACGTCCCCGTTTGTCACTATTGACCATGTGGTGCTCAACGTTGCAACGGGTGATTTAGACCGCGTCGTGTCGTGGTACGAGCATGTATTTGGGCTTCAGCGGCAGCAAGAATTTACTATCCAAACTGACCGCTCAGCGTTGCATAGTCGAGTTCTCAAGCATCCGAATGGAACGCTACAATTTCCTATCAACGAACCCGCGTCTTCAAGTTCTCAAATTCAAGAATTCTTAGACATCAATCGCGGGCCTGGTATTCAGCATATTGCGCTCCAAACATCAGATATCATTCAGACAATCGCGCGGCTGCGACAGACGGGGATTTCGTTTTTGCGCGTTCCAGATACCTACTATGCACAACTCCGCGATCGCCCAGGATTTCGACCATCACATGCGAATTGGGAGGCGATCGCCCAGCATGAAATCTTGGTAGATTGGTCGGATGACAATCCAGACGCCATGCTGCTTCAGACGTTTACCCAGCCCATCTTTGAGCAACCCACCTTCTTCTTTGAAATCATTCAGCGTCAGACCTACTCGAATGGATTCGGATATCGACAGGCCTATGGATTTGGAGAAGGCAATTTCCAGGCGTTGTTCGAAGCGATGGAGCAAGAGCAAATTCGCAGGGGAAGCATTTAACTGTATTCGGTCACTCACTGTCGCCCTACAGTCTTAGGTTTGTTTAACTAGCCCTCTTTGATTTCACTGCTGTTCATAGCAGAGTTCCGTAGGTATATAGTGGGTGTCGGGCCAGATTTCATTGATTTCTGCGGCTTGATGATGGGCTGCGAAACGTTCCCAGAGAATGCCGTTGCAGTCAGTATCAGTCGTAAAGGTTTCAGCGGCTTCATCCTCCCAGCCTAGATGCCGCAGTTGTCCGGGTTTGCAGGTAGAGTCTTGACGGACTGAGACATTGAGGGATTCAGTTCGCCACAGGGCATATTCGCCTGGAATCATGACGCAGGGCTGGATGCCTAGGCGGGCTGAGTAGTCCTGCACAGAGGTGGCAATATCGCGAGTAGAGATTGCAATATGAATTCGGTTCATGGGTGTTGGATAGTTGCAGTATTCACGAGTTGCTCCAACTTTACCGCTAATATAGTGGCTAGCAATGCGTGCAAAGGCACGTGTGCAATCTCTTCTGGCTGCGCCTCCTTCCCATCGGCGATCGCTCTTCCTATGAATTGCCGTGCTGCGCTCCAATATGGCTAAACAGTAGTTGCTTTAGGCTTCCTCACAGGACGTTTCCGTTCGCTCCGCCGTGTGCCACCCGCCATTTTATATTCGTAACTATCCTTGCCATATTTAGAGGCAACGCCAATCAGCATATCCGATGTCAAATGCTTCAGCCGTTGCTCGCCTTCAGCGATCGCCGCTTGTGCCACATCAATCTGAGACAGCAAACTGTTATAAGCTTCAAGCCTAGTCCGCAGCCGCTCAATCTCGGCATTAAAGTTTCCCAAGGTCAAGGATTCATTCAGTTCTAAATTTGCATCAATTGTCTTCAAGTTTATTGCCCGCTGTTGAGCATCTTCTAAAACCTGTGAACCCCTTTTTTGACGAGGCATAACAAAAACTCCAAAGAATGAGTGAATAGCTCTAGAATACGAAGTCGGTTAGCGATCGCCGTCCGAGAAATTTAGGAAAAAATCTAGCTAATTTCACCTGTGACCAGCGTATTCCCCGTAATTTCTCTAGCAACATTACGTTTGATTGCGATGACTTTAAATGATGAGGCGACAACTTTAGATGACGGCGCGATCGCATTAATTAACAGCACGGCAACTTTAAATGATGGCGCGATTGCATTAGCTAATGGCGCGACAACTTTAAATGACGGCGCGATCGCGTTAATTAGCAGCACGACAACTTTAAATGACGGCGCGATCGCATTAATTAACAGCACGGCAACTTTATCAGGACTTATGCACTTGCTGCTTTGAAGCCTGTACAGGGAGAACTTGTTAATCGGATGCCCCTGCGTGCACAGAAGTAGTCCGAGGAACTGCATCCTCATTGGGCGATCGCCCCTCATCACTCCACCTTCATTGGGCGATCGCCCTATAATCGCCTTTGGTCGGGTGA
Source organism: Elainellaceae cyanobacterium (assembly GCA_051117555.1). GTDB lineage: Bacteria > Cyanobacteriota > Cyanobacteriia > CAZCXK01 > CAZCXK01 > DBGGTD01. The sequence goes on from JBNPEG010000245.1 coordinate 18,020, forward strand.
TCGCCTCTCATAATTACTTCTCATGACTCGACTATCTTTCAATACTCAAAATCACTTTCAACAACACGATTGTCCTGCTTGTATAAATCAGGCAATTGGCTGAATAACTTAATGGGGGTTGATGTTGGATTTCCTGCCAGCCTGACCTACTCAGAGATGGAAACGTATAGCCGCATATAATTTACAGCTTGGGATATTATGTAGAAGAAACTAATCTATTGATGCATTGGGAGTCTAATATTATTTATTATTTTCGGATTTGCAGTGATTTCTTATGCTGAGATACTTAAGATACTCGGCTGTACTAGATGTGAGAGAACTAAGAAATAACTGAAGAACAGATTATTTTTGCTGTCTAAACTTGGGATATTTAGCCAAGACATCATGGAAAAAATTGAGATAAAAGATTTTGTTGGAATCAAAGATATTACGTTGGAGATTAAGCAAATCAATATTTTAATTGGCCCGCAAGCGAGCGGAAAAAGTATTGTGGCCAAACTGCTATTCTACTTCAAGAGTTTTTTGTCTGAAATTATCAGTGCAGCAGAAGAAACAAGGCGAAAGACGGAGTTAGATAAAGACTTTAAGAGGAAATTCGAAGAATATTTCCCTTCGTCTTCTTGGGGGAGTGGAAACTTTAAAGTTCGATACTCTATTGATCAAGAATTTATTGAAATTAACAGGAAGTCCAGATCTAAGAAAAATGCACCAGAAATAGTGCTAAGTTATTCTGATTTCTATAAGAATGAATTTACTGAACTTAAAAATCTTGTGAAGCAGACTGAAAAAGTTGCTGATCGAGATATGCAGGTCAGCATTTTATCTCGGTATAACTTTATTTATGACATACAACGCTCTTTCCTACATAAAGTGACTGAAAAGTTAGATAAAGCCGCGACCTTCTCGCAATTGTATATTCCTGCAGGTAGATCATTTTTTGCCAATCTCAAGAGCAGCATATTTACTTTCTTGTCTGATAATAATGCTGTTGATCCATTCTTGATTGAATTTGGAACTTATTACGAAAACATGAAAAAACCTATCAGGCTAGATAGGCTGAGAAGAAGTATAAATGATAAAGAATTAAGTGATGAAATAGCTTCTTTAAACGAAAAAATTCTTTGTGGGAGGTATCTCCAGGAAGATGGAGAGGACTATCTTGAACTAGATGAAGGTAGAAAGATAAGTATCGCGAACTCTTCATCAGGACAGCAAGAAACACTTCCATTAGCTATCATTCTTGGAACAATTGCATTTATGAAGCCTAAAACAGGTGGCAATTCCATATACATTGAAGAGCCAGAAGCACATATTTTTCCAGCGGCACAAAGAGATATGGTAGAGTTGATCTCTACTGTTTATAACTCTCGCAAAGATAGCCTTCAATTTCTCATTACAACACATAGTCCTTATGTTCTCACTGCATTCAACAATCTACTTCAGGCAGGTTTTTTGGCCGCTAATGCAACTGAAGCCAAAATACAAGAAATCTCTCGTCATATTCCTAAGTCAAGATTTATCAGTCCAAACGAAATCACCGTATACTCGCTGTCAGGTGGCTATTCTAGGTCTATTCTTGATGTAGACACCGGATTAATAGATACCAACATCATTGATGAAGTATCTAATGAATTAGCAGTTCAGTTTGATAAACTTCTTGATATTGATTTATGAGAGATTTCCAAGATTGCGAGACCATTAATGATGATTTAAATATTGTTATCTCTGATTCAGGTAGTCGAAACAAGCGCAGTAAGTTCCGTTGCTACAATCCCAAAAGAGCAGCTGTAAAAGTTATTCAAGTCGATGATTGCGCTATTAAAGAAGGAGTAAGATGTGACTACTTACTTGTATTACCAAATGGGCAAGAGATTTATATTGAGTTGAAAGGTTCTGATATTAAACATGCAGTTGCGCAAATTGCTAGAGCGATCGAATTATTAGCTTGTAATTGTCATCCTATTATTAAGCTTTGCTTTATCTCAAGTACAAGATGTCCAATTAATTCAACTGAGATACAGAATTTAAAGAAGAGATTTAGACAAAAATATAACGCACAAATAACTATCAAAAACGGAGAAATTACTCATATCTGTGATTCAGACTGACTTTCTGATTTAATAACGCCAATCTCCACAAAGATCATCACTTTATGACTAGCGATCGCCAAAAATTCCACTCCATTTCTCAGATAGTAGTTAGGTACGGTTGTATTTCTCCCTTGAATCCTTTATGCTCTATCGCTAAGCGCTCAAACAGAAGCGCGCTCCCTAGAAGTGATACCAGCACGTTCTAGAGAGCTAATCCCCAACTGCACAACCAGTCGGAGACTACAGACTATGGTAATAGCTCCTGTAGCCATCCTGCTTTGTCATGTCAAAATGCGGGGTGGCTTTTTGTTTGAGCGCTCCCATAGCAAAATAAGGAGCACATTCATGATTTATCCTCCCAATCCGCCCGGTGGAGCGGACCGTTCGTCGCGTCCCGATGATGAGCGTCATACTCTGCGCATCATTGCCGTCGGGTCGCTCACCGTTGTGAACCACCATATTATGCAGATGTTTCAACTGGGCTATGCCGAACCGGGTGAATGGTCAAAACCGTTGCCTACGGTGAATCCGAATGAGGTGATGCGGATTTTGACTAAACGCGTGATGGGCATTGGTGATTAATCCCTTATAAGGGGCGAAGCATTTCATCCATACGGGTGGGATATGACCTAAAAATTCTGATGAAATGCTTCGCCACTACTATTTCATCCATACGGGTGGGATATGACCTAAAAATTCTGATGAAATGCTTCGCCTCTACGGTTGGGGGGACGGTTTAGGGGCGGGATATCCAATCCACATGAATCTGATATTGCTCTGGGTCGGCATCAGACACCATATCTGGGGTGAGGGCGATGCGATGAAGATCTCGGATTACGGTGTTGGGTATTATCTTACGCCGAGGGAGATTGCCGCCGAGCAAGGGCGCAATCTGCTGCACCTGATGCCCTTGCGCATCGCTCACGGTGATTTGAACGGCGGTATTGGGAGGCGGCTTTTGCAAAAACTCCCAATAAAGGGCGATCGCCATCTCCTGGTCATCAAGGGGATTCACATCATAGCCGAGCAACCGCGCCCGATCGCCCACTGACTGCACCACGGGCATGTCTATCTGTGCCAGGTCAGATGCGGTGGGAATGGGACCCGGATAGATGATGGCGTGATCCACACCATGAATCGAGACGGTGTGCAGGGGGGCTTGAGCAGAAAAGTAGCGGATGATGTCAGGGTCGGGGAGCGATCGCTGCAACTGGTTGATATAAAACACCACATAGTTGGTGGTGAGCCAAAACTCATCATCGGGCTCGTTGTACTTGGGCACTCGGATAGCGTGTCCTCGAAAGTAGGCAGCCAGCACGGAGCGATGCCAACTTGCCACAGTGAGTGGGTCAGAATTGGGTAATTGATTCAGCCACCGAGCCGCTCGATCCAACCCTTCTCCCTGACCAATCATGAGCACGTCTTGTGCGGCGGCTGTACCGCCCAGAATTGGATTGTAGTAGGTGATGAAGTAGGGAAATTCTGGAAGCAAAAACAGGAATTGCCCAACCGCAAGTGCGATCGCCCCAATGGTGATTCCCTTGGGATGCATCACGGGAGCAACTGACGGCGATCGCACTCGAATCGCATTCAACAGCGCTAACCAGCCAGCCGCTGCCAGGATTGCCAAAATCGGCAACACAAACGTCACATAGCGATCAATCTTGGTCTGTGCTGCTGAGAGAATGCCAAGAATGCACAGAGCCGACAGTGCCAATGCTAATAATTCCGACTGTCGATCGAGAGGAGACGATAACCCAGACCGAATATCCATACCCGTATCCGACCTGATTTGCGGAGCATGGGTTTGCTCAACCGTTTGCCCCATTCTTTGCCCCATTCTTTGCCCCGTTCTTTGCTCAGTCCCTCGATCAGCCCTTCGTCCAATCCGTTCTCCCATTCTTAGTCCAACGTGAGGAAATAGCGCGATGCAGAGATATAGAATCAAGCCAATCTGCATCACGGGCGATAATCGAAACGCTAGCACCACCGGATAAAACAGCAGACCCGGTGAATCGGTCGGTTCTCCCCAAAAAAAGAAATCGCCTCGCGCCGATTCGTCGAGCAGTCCATTCACGATGCGAATCACCGTGTATGACGGCTGAATCCACATCACCGGATAGATGGCAATGAAGGTCACCAGGGCGGTTGCGCCCCAGCGCAGGCAGTCGAAAATCTGGCGTCGCCATCCCCGCTTTGGAAAGTTCGTGACTCCTGCCTCGGTGAGCACTATCCACAACACGATGCCTGGAATCACAAATAGCCCAATCATCTTCGAGGCAGTCGCCAGTCCGAGACAAATTCCCGATGCCACCAACCCGCGGCGATCGCCCTCATTCCTACTAGGCTCCATCGTGCTGTCCTGCTCACCTCGCAAGTAGAGCACCATCAGCAAAATTGCCAACACGCTGAAATCAGACTGAATCGCATCCGTGGTGACAAATCGCTGATAGGCCAAGAAAAACGGCTCTAGCGTAATCAAAATGACGGAAAACAGTGCGATCGTTCGTCCCAACAGCCGCCGAGTCAGCAGATAAATGCCCACCATGCAGGCAGCCGTGACTCCTGCTTGCAAGAGCCTCGGCAGCACATAGAGACTCGCCGCAAACGGCAGGGTTTCGGTGCAAGCCCCCAGTTGTGACGGCTGATTGCCCCCCAACCCATCAGGAAACCATCGGGAAAGCTGACAGTTGACCGCCATGCCAATGCCGGTGAGCCACATGTTAGGGACACCGGGATGCGGACTGCCATAAGTTCCAGCAAGGTCACCCTCCAGCAACCTGTTGATAAAGGTCGCCCCTCGCGACAGCCACTTCGCCTCATCGGAATTGAGGGGAATGGCGATCGCCCAGACCCGCAGTGCAACCGACACCACAAAAATGCTGATGACATCAAATGAACGGTTTTTCACAGCTAATCCATCCCGAAAGAGCAGATCTTCTAATTGATCTTCTAATTAAAGGTCTAGTGCTCAATTATCCAAGAAATTAGCAGCGAAATGGGCGCAAGTTGAAATCTGGGTCAGGATGGAACTATACACGCTCAATCACATCGCCTGTGACGGTTCCTTCAACTAATACCGCTATAAAATCAATCCAGATTGTATAAAATCCTGGAACTTGACAAAACACATGCGCGATCGCCAGCCAAACATCCCTTGGGGTTGGATACAACCTGTTCCGTCTACAAGAACCGCCCTCGTGTTTTGGTTTTGCCTAAGCCTGACATTTGCGGCAATCTACAGCCTGCTCGCCCTGCAGCAAGCCTTTAGCGCCGACTATGTGGTGCAAGACGATGCGCGGCAGCATGTGTTTTGGATGCAGCGATTCCTCAACCCGGATCTGTTTCCAGACGATTTGATTGCCGACTATTTTCAATCGGTTGCGCCAGCAGGCT
>JBNPEG010000054.1:0-2468 GCA_051117555.1 Elainellaceae cyanobacterium
CGGCTGAGACGTGAGAATTAGCATTAGAAATTCAAACGGTTACTCACAATGGGCGATCGCACGCTGTAAAAGTAAGGCACATACCCAAACGCTCAGCTCTTAAATTCAGTTTCCAAGATGGCAACTCAAATTCAGATCAACATCTAACCATAGTTAGATTTGGGTTGAGTTAAGACTGGATCTTAAAACCTAAACGTAGTTCGCAGCGTGCCGACAACATAATCACTGAATCCGTCCACATCATTGACCTGATCTGGGTTCGTGACCCAAATAATGCCGGGCGTGATCGAAATATTATCCGTAATACGAAATTTATAAAAGGCTTCTGCATGAAGTGACGTTGCGTTGGGCACGCCACCAATCCCTTCAATGCCGCCCAGATACGGCTCGACGCCAACAAAGATGCCGCCCAAATTGCCTTCGCCCAACAGATCGGGTAATGCTAGCCCCAATCCGTAATACCAGACTTCTCCATCTGCCTCGTCTAGAAAAATCACATCGGTATACCCCCCAAATGCATTTAGCACGACACGAGGCGTGATTCGCCACGACGCTTCTATCCCATACGAATTTGTAACGGCTGGAATGCCCGCAGACACATGGAATGCATTGGCGAGGGTGCTTCCCGTGAAAAACTCGCCATCAATGCCAGAGTCAAAGATAGCGCTGCTGTCGGTATGGTAACCGTGAACATAGGTCAGCCCAAACTGCAAGGATGACGTGGGGGTGAGAGTCAACTGACCTAGCGCGGCATAGTCTCCATTAAACAGCCCGTCTCCGGGGCTAGAATCCGCCGCATTTTCTGCCAAGTAGCCTGCTGAGAAAACGAAACGAGACGAGGGATCGATCGCCACATTAAATCCAACGCCGGTGCCTCCACCAATGCGATAAATAGGACTGGCTTGGCTAAATGCCGAAATAGAGCCGCTGCCTCCATCAAAGTCCTCAAAGAAAGGATTTACGGTACTGTAGACATAGTGGTTATGAGTGCTTCCCGTGGCGGCAACATAGGCTTCGAGGCGATCGCCAATGGGAAAGTAGTAGGCAAGCCAGTCGAGTTCAATATCATTATCGGTATTGCCTCCCACACGAGGCGTGAGAACTCCTGCCGCAGTCCCCGGAGCACCATCAGGGGTCACATCAAATTCTCCGGCAGGTTGTGGGTCGAGCGAAAAGGCAGACGGCGCATCAAAGGGGGCATTATTGCCGGTTGCGAGCCGCGTGTGAAGTGCATCATTGCCAGTGAAACTTGTCACCAAATCGAGTCGAACACGGTTTTGAAACACCGTTTGATTGTCATCGTCATCCCCGAAGCGATCGCTCACCGCAAAGATTGCCTCACCGCTCAGCTTTGTCGTGGTAGAAAACTGATTGGCTTCAAGTTCTGCCGTTCTGGCTTCGAGCGCATCTACTCGACCTCTTAGGGTCGCCAGTTCAGCCGCAAACTCCTCTTGCAATCGTTGAAGCGTTTCTAAATCATCACGGGTGACGGTATCCGCCAATCCTTGGGCAATGATTTCATTGACGCGATCCAGACAGGCATTGACGCCTGCCGCAAACTCATAGCGACTCAGTGATCGATTACCGCGATAGGTGCCATCTGGATAGCCAACGATGCACCCATATCGCTCAACGAGTGATTGGAGAGCTTGAAACGCCCAATCAGTGGGTTGTACATCTGAAAGCTGAGTCACAGATGTTAGCTGATCCATCGAATCATGATGCAAAGTCGGAACAGACGGACTCTCAGATTCAGCGAGCGGTACTTGTGTCGAGGATGGGTTATCGTCAGAGTCTTCTGATAAAGAACTTGAATTGGACTCATCAGGGGCGATCGCATCAGCATTGGCATCAGGTTGAGCGATTCCAGGGAGGGTGGAAATATGGAAAACAAATAAAGAGAACAGTAGAGAATTTTGTAAGACTCTGAGTGTCATAACAAACCTAGTGCTCGTTTTTGCAGGTCACGTTACAGATGCTCCCTATACCCAGAAGCCAAGATTTTGCGGATGTTCCCATCGCATAAATCATTGCAGACTCATCATAATCAACGAATTTGGCTTTGTCAGGCTATTTTTGCCAGAAATATTCCAAATATTGAAATTTATAGCCGTCCCTGCGGCGCGGAGGCTCACTGCACAAACCTGAGCCCGTAGGGCTAATATAGCGGTATGCGCTTGAGTTGATCATCGTGGTGGGGACAATGAGTCCGCCCCAACCGTTCCGTGCGTAAGGCGCAAACTAGCATGATGAAAAGATCGGATCATTAAAAAGCGCTCCCAGATTAGGGAGCGCTACGCTCAACGATGAGCTTTATCAAGCCAGAGGAAATAACCTAGCTGTTGATGGAAGGTGCGGTCAATGCAACTGGAGTCGCTTCAGCACCAGCCAAGTCAAGCGGGAAGTTGTGAGCATTGCGCTCGTGCATCACTTCCATACCTAGGTTCGCACGGTTCAATACGTCCGCC
>JBNPEG010000201.1:0-2466 GCA_051117555.1 Elainellaceae cyanobacterium
TGGGTGACTTATCCCCTCAGCTCATGGTGCCAATTTATGCCGCTTTTCAGGCGATCGCCCGTTGGCAATTTCTCTAAACGCATCAGCTCAGAAATGATTGCCATATCCATATCGCGGTTGCTGCCTGCTGCCGCCATCAGTTGATTGTCTGTGATATAGAAAACAATAAATTCCTTGCTCGACAAGTCTCCATCAATAAAAATCTCATCCCAGTGTTCGGCATGGCCCACATAACGGAGCCTGACATCAAATTGTGTTGTCCAAAAGAAGGGCACTCCAGCAAATCGCACAGCTTTACCCATCATATTGTGGGCAGCAATTCGACCATGCTGAGCAGCAAGTCGCCAATGTTCGATACGAACTGCCTCGCCCGTTCGCCAGTCTGGGAATCGAGCGATATCGCCTGCGGCATAGAGATCACGCGTAACCTGCAAATACTGATCGGTCGGTACGCTGCGATCGCGCTCATCGAGCTGTAGGTCTCTTAAAATATCGGTTGCGGGTTGCACGCCAACCCCAACCACCACCATATCTGCGGCGATGCGTTCATCCGTGTCTAAAATGACTGTTTCGACGTTTCCTGCTCCTTCAAACTGGGTCGCTTTGGTACCTAGCTTAAATTTCACGCCATGATCGTCGTGCACCTGCTGAAAAAACTGCCCCAGGTCGCGTCCCAAAATCATTTCAAACGGAGCGGACTCTGGCGAAATAACAGTCACGTCCACATCGTGTTGAACAAGGGCTGCAGCAGCTTCCATGCCGATAAAGCTAGAGCCAATCACGACTGCTGTCGAGGCGTGTTCTGCGGCATCAATAATCGCGTCTGCGTCCTCATAACTCCGTAGCGTGAAGATATTTTCAAGGTCTATTCCAGGAGCGTCAAGCTGCTTTGCCTTACCTCCTGTCGCTAGCAGCAGCGCATCGTAGCCCATCGTCATGCCGTCTGCAAACTCAATCTGGTGAGTGCGAGGCTCGACGCGAGTGACCCATCGTCCTGTCCAAACTTCAATGTCATGATCTTTGTAAAAGTCTGGCGATCGCAACAGCATCGAGTTTTCTGAGGCGTTACCCGACAAGTACTGTTTACTGGCTTTCGTCCGGTCATAGGGAAGTTCATCGTCTGCTGTCACCATGATGACGCGCCCTTGAAATCCATCTTTACGAAGCGTTTCGACCGCATTGATACCTGCTGCTCCGGCTCCAATAACTACAAAGACTCGCGGATCTGCGTCCGGGTCATAAGATGCCATCGGAGGCGGCTGTTGGCGGGGTGCCTCATCGGGCACGGTGACTGCAACGTTGCCATTGTTAACGTGAACCTGGAATTGTGGCAGGTCGTCTAAGCCAGGGGGCTGTTGTTGCTCTCCCGTTGTCACGTCGAAACATGCATTGTGCCACGGGCATACGACGCGAGTACCAGTCAATGCACCCCGCGCGAGAGGCGCGCCGTAGTGGGTACAGTTTGCCCCGCTTGCATAAAATTCATCGCCTACACGCGCCAAAAGAACAGGGGTTTGATCAACTAACACCTGTTTCATTTCGCCATCATGCAGATCATTGACCTTTGCTACTACGACAGTGTTAGCCATGAAACCTCCAGAATTGCTTGAAATAGGCAAACTAACCCTCGACAGCGGTTCTGTGAATATCCTAATAGGATGCTTCTTCACAGTGCCCGATCGGGGGACTCTATCCTTATTGTGAAAAAATTGGAGCGATCGCCCATCTAGCTATAGAGATATCTAGTCAGGAACTATTAATGATGTAGGACGTGGCAGCCCGCTGTAGTGGAGCTTTAGCCTTGTATCGAGACGTCCTATCGGGGTCGAATAGCGATCGCCCACTATGCATCGATTTAGTTGGAGTTTGACTCTTTTTTCATAATCTTGATGCCGCGATAGGTTAGATTTGTTGGTTTTGGAGGGGCTTGACGAGGTGTTTCATCAACGAGGTGCCACGGATGTCCCTGATAGGCACCTTCAACTGATGGGGAGTGGGATTTAGATTCACTCGTCTGATGCTCCTTTTTATACGCAACACCTCGATAGACACATGTTTGCTCATCAATCTGCTCGGGCGATTGATGGGAGTGGTGGGAGTGGTGGGAGGGCTCGGAAATAGGATGGGCAGGCGCGGGGGGCTCTTGCGAATGTTCCATCTTTCGCATCAATTTCCAGCTTTGTATCGAAAGTAGCTGAATCACGGCAAGCCCCCCCACGAGAATCGCGAGTAAAATCTGCCAGGGTGCTTCAATTAGCCCCACTAAAATAAGTACAAACCCTGCAAATCCAATAAATGCAATTGCCAAAAGCACGATGAGAGTCATACTCAGGCCCCCCAATCAAAGTTCATATGTTGCTGATATTACACGCTTTTAGAGTCAATTCGGCAATCGTCAGGAGTTCTTAACCGACTGCTCTGGCTGTATCGGGCATTTCTTTCAGAAGAAAGTCCATACGTCAGTAG
>JBNPEG010000217.1:0-23345 GCA_051117555.1 Elainellaceae cyanobacterium
GTGCTTTTGTGTAAAGCTCACTGCGTGACACCCCTAACTGCTGAGCAAGTACTTCCGCCTGTTCAAAAACTGAATCTGGAAGCGAAATTGCAGTTTTCATAGTGACGTTAGTTTAAAGTTCTATTCTTTAGTGATACCTCAGTTATACCAGAGCTGCAAGAACGAGCACACTTAGATACCAGCAGAGAGCCTCTCTGTACGTCCTGAGCCAAAAACCGGATGACAGCTAACGGTGCCCATCACCCGTCGCAGATACCTTTGAATACTCACAGACAACCTCTTGGCGGTCGGGTGCATGGGCGTTGTTGTGCGGCGCTAATACCCTGATCTGATTCAGAATCACTAACTAATCATTTCTGCGACCACTACCACCTGCCCAAGGCGGAGGTCCACCTGCCTCACGAATTTGAATCACTTCGCCGCCATCACGAGTAATTGTGTAAGCATCAAAATCTTCATCATCATACTCCCCAACAACAGTGACACTCTCTCCAGGAGTGAAGTTAAGTTGATGATACCAACGTGGTCCGGCATCAACAATTACCTGTCCGGTTCCATCATCCAGAATAAATTCATTGCCAACAACACTACGGATTTCACCTGAGATTGAAATTCCTGGATTTCTCTGGAGATCACGAATTGAAACCTGAGCTTGAGCAACGGAAACTCCTACCGCAGTTGTTGTAGAAACTAGAACAGCCAGAAAAGCCGATTTCATGAGTAAACACCTCTTTGCTTCACACCTTCTAGACTCTAGAATAACAAAACTCAAATCTTCATCTGAGCATGAATACTTATAATATGCATTCTATTCTTTCTATTGTCGCTGTGTCACAGGATTAGCAGCTACATTGTTCCTATCAATTGCCCTGAGGTATCGAGGTTTGCAATATTGACCGGATATTTTCAAGTTACTCTTTTCACCCCAAAAATCAGCAGCACAACTAAAGTTGCATATCACCTCCTCTGAGGGCATTTATGCCGACTATTATCCGCATAAATGCCCAAATTGGGGGGTTATACAGAACTCTTTCGGGCTATCTACTCGAATTAGAGTGTTATGCCGACTGGGGTCGTGATAACTATCCTTACATGGGTGTTTAGCCTGATTTTGTTCTGCATAATATCCTTACCAAGGAATGTTATGCCGATAGCTTCAGCAAGTCTTTATAGTGAGTACGGAGACGCAAGTGTAATATTTAGTACATAAATACCACCTCCATCTACCCTTGGCTATGGAATCTCGACCTAAAAAGCTGCTTGACCAAGTCCGCGACGCTATTCGCCTGAAACACTACTCCTACCGTACCGAGCAAACCTATGTCGGATGGATTCGTCGGTACATTCTCTTTCATAACAAGCGGCATCCTAAAGATATGGGGACACTAGAAGTTGAGGCGTTTCTAACTCACTTAGCAGTAGAAGGGAAAGTTGCCGCATCAACCCAAAATCAAGCTCTCTGCGCTATTTTATTCCTTTATAACAACGTTTTGAATCAAGAGCTAGGCAAATTAGATGCGGTTCGAGCAAAACGTTCAAAATATTTGCCAACCGTTTTAACTAAAGCAGAAGTTAGAGGCATCCTTCAGCATGTATCAGGGGTTCCGGGACTCGTCATCCAGGTTTTATATGGTAGCGGTTTGCGCCTTAGTGAAGGGCTAGGTCTTCGAATTAAGGATCTTGATTTTGCTCAACGTCAGATTGTGGTGCGCGATACAAAAGGCAATGAAGACCGAGTCACTATGTTGCCGGATAGTTTAATTACTCCTCTGCAGCAACACCTTCAAAAAGTGAGACGGTTACATGAGTTGGACTTAGATCAAGGCTATGGTTCTGTTTATCTACCCTTTGCCTTAGAACGTAAATACCCCTATGCAGATCGAGCCTGGATCTGGCAATTTGTCGTTCCTTCCTCATTTCGATGTCGCGATCCTCATAGTGGCGTTATTCGTCGTCACCATCTCCATGAAAGTGGGGTACAGAAAACTTTAAAACAAGCTGTGCGTGTAGCTGGCATTGCAAAACGTGTTGGGTGCCATACATTTCGCCATAGTTTCGCCACCCACCTGCTGGAAGATGGCTATGACATTCGTACAGTACAAGAACTGTTAGGCCATAAGGACGTCAAGACGACGATGATTTATACCCATGTGCTAAATCGAGGCGGACGGGGTGTGAGAAGTCCGTTGGATGGGTGAAGGCGATCGCCAAAGACCGGTTCTAAAGGATCATCACCCCCGAATCCCATTAAATCTCTCTAATAAGCCAAAGTACGGTTGTATTTCTTTCACGAATACACTATTCTTTGCCATTAAGCGCTCAAACGAGCGGCGCTCTCTAGAAGTGCAGGCACACGTTCCAGAGAGCTAATCCCCAACTGTCAGTACACAGTCGGAGACTACAGTCTATGGTATAGCTCCTGTAGCCATCCTGCTTTGTCATGCAGAAAATTCGGGATGGCCCTTTGTTTGAGCGCTCCTTATCAAACAACAAGTAGGAGCAACTATATGGTTTATCCACCCAACCCGCCCGGTGGGGCGGACAGCTCATCGCGTCCGGATGATGAGCGCCATACCCTGCGCATCATTGCCGTGGGGTCACTCACCGTCGTCAACTACTATGTGATGCAGATGTATCAACTCGACTATGCCGAACCAGGTGAATGGTCAAAACCCTTGCCCACGGTGAATCCCAATGAGGTGATGCGGATTTTGACTAAGCGTATTCGGGGGTTGAATATGTAACGCCCAAAGAAAAGTATGCGTTTATCGCATATGTTAAGATCCCCCGCTGTCGCTGCCCCTTGAAAAGGTGGCTATTTACGGATGGCTGAAGTCGCCCTTTTCAAGGGAGATTTAGGGGGATCTCTAGGGCGTTACGCTAAATGCATACTGATATATAGCAACTACTACAATTTTTGGTAGAGGCGCGATCGCACTCGATTAGATCATGATCAAACTTGATTGAAGGCACCTATCAAATTTGCTATTTAATCAGAGCTTAAACGCAGCATAACCGTCATGCCTGCACCCTCTGCGCTAACGTTGACAAGACGAATTTAATCGTGGTGTAAGAGAACGGCATGAGTAGTCAAGGCAAAAAGCGATTAAACGCATGTTTGGCGATCGCTAGCTATGCCGCTGGAGGAGGCGCTGCATCTGTGGCACCGACCCCCTGTATGGAAGTCCCCAAGCAGATTGTATTAACTGCATCAGACGTGATGATGTATGCGTCGATCTGGAAGATTTATTTTGAAGAAGACCTGACTCAGAAAGACATCCTTTCCATGCTGGCAGAGGTCGGAATCGTGTCTGTTGCAGCATTTGGGACTGCCTATCTAGTTGCCCGAGGCAGTACGGCATTGCTGCACGAAATCACTGATTGGATTGGTCCCATAGGATGGGGCATGTCGGCGTTGATTTCGGGTTCTCTGGGAGGGCTGTCAGGCATGGCGTGGGCGTTCTATTGCGATCGCCTGTATGAACAACGCCATCTAGACTTGCAACACAAAAAAATACGAGTCAAGCCAACCTAGCAACCTTGTCTGTTTTTTCCCAGGGGAGATCCAGATCCATGCGGCCAACATGTCCATAAGCGGCCAGTTGGCGATAGAACCCGTTTTCGACCTTGGATGGTAGGTGTCGGAGATTAAACTGTCGGATGATCCCAGCGAGGCGAAAGTCAAAATGTTGGTTCAAGAGCGTCACAATATCATCTTCGGGAATGTTGCCGGTGCCGAAGGTTTCCACCTCGATGCTCACCGGACGCGCGAGCCCAATTGAGTAGCTGAGCTGGACTTCACATTCATCCGCCAAGCCTGCGGCGACGACATTTTTAGCGGCATAGCGAGCGGCATAGGCTCCCACTCGGTCAATCCGCAGGGGATCTTTGCCACTCAAGGCTGCGCCGCTGTGCTTTGAATATTCGCCATAGGTATCGATGGCATTCTTGCGTCCGGTTAGCCCAGAGTGAACCGACGGACCTCCCATAATCACCAGCCCATCGGGGTTAATGAAAATACGAGTGTCGGCATCCGGTCGAACGGCTTCGCCCTCAAAGGCTGGATCAATGACCATGGCTCGAATGTCGTCTCGAAGCTGGTCTAAATCAGGCGTTGATTCGTCGAGTTGACTGGCGATAATGGCAATGCTGTGAATACGAACCGGCTGGCGATCGCGATATTCGATGCCGACCTGAGTTTTACCATCCGGTGTGAGATAGGGAAGGCGTTGATCCTCTTTGGAGTGCATCATTTGCCGCGCTAGCTTCCGCGCCAGCCAAATCGGGAGTGGCATTAGGGATTCAGTCTGGTCGCACGCAAAGCCAAAGACAGTGGCCTGATTTTTGACGGGAATAGCTTCGATCTCGTCATCGCTGAGGGATGCTTCATCAAAGTCGTTATCCCGCGTGGGTGGAAATTCTTCCAAGCTCGTCAAAATGCTGCAATCTCGACCGTTGAATCCGGCTTGGTCATAGCCTGCCTGCTCAATCACCCGACGCGCCACTCGAATAAAATCAACGTTGGCATTAGGCGAAAACCGAGCTGATAAGAAGACAATGGCCGTTGATACGGCGCACTCGGTCAGCACCCGAGCGTGAGGATCTTGCTGAAGAATGCGATCAACGATGGCATCACTAATCTGATCGCAGAGCTTATCCGGGTGGCCGGGGGTCACCGACTCAGACGTGAACATGAAATTTTTTCTCATGCCTGTGCTCCTTGCAGTTCACTGGGCTGATTGACTTGGAGGGCTTTGCTGCTTTCATTGACCACCAGCGGCAGGAGTGCAAAGGTTGCAATCACCGCAGCATCAATGGGATCGATGGGCTGAAGTTTGAGCAGTCCCCGCAGTGGCGGCACCATCAGCGGCAGAATCTGAATTGCCAATGATCCGGCGATCGCCCATTCCACATAGGGATTGCGAGGTAATGACTTGCCTCCAAAGAGACTCTGAGTCTGAGACCGACAGCTTAGCGTATGGAGAACTTGCCCGATCGTGAGGCTCATAAAGATGACGGTGCTCGACCTCTGGCTAATGCCGTAGCGCAGTAACCCATATCCGTAGGCAGCTAGCGCAGACACCGAAATCACAGCCGACTCAGCGGCGATCCGCTGGTAGTCATCGGGTTGAATAATCGGAGTGTCTGGGTCACGGGGAGGCTGCTCTAACACGTCGGGTTCGGGCGGTTCGAGGGCAAGGGCAAGCCCCGGAAAGATATCCGTCACCAGATTCAGCCAAAGAAGCTGCATGGCGTTGAGGGGTTCCCCGAGTCCGGCAGCAGTCGCAACAGTAGCCACCATGATTTCGCTCATGTTAGTTGCCAAGAGAAAGTGAACGGACTTTCGGATGTTGCTGTAAATGGTTCTGCCTCGGCTGACCGCATCAATCATGGTTCGGAGGTCATCGTCGCCAATGACTACATCCGCAACTTCATGGACAACGCTAGTGCCGCCTGCGCCCATGGCAACGCCGACATTGGCAGCCTTCAGAGCAGGCGTGTCGTTGATGCCATCTCCCGTCATGGCGACGATTTTGCCTGCCTCTTGTAAGGCTTGCACGATTTGCAGCTTATCGGCGGGGCTGATGCGGGCAAAGATATCTACTTTGTCAGAAAGGGCTTTGAGTTTTTCGGGGTCGAGCGTGGCTAAATCGGATGCGTCTAGGATTTCAAGATTGCGATCGCGACTCAGGCGGAGCTGTTTGCCGATCGCATAGGCCGTCGGGCTTTGGTCCCCCGTAACCATCACCGTATCAATTCCGGCGCGGTGAAAGTCGGCGATTAATTCGGCAACGCCGTCACGAATCGGATCTGCCATGCCCGTTAGCCCTAGCCAGGTCAGATCGGTTTCGGGATGATTGTCGGACGAGTCGAGGTGCGTATAGGCAAACCCCAAGACTCGCAATGCCTGACCTGCCATGCGTTCGTTGGCAAGGATGATAGCCTGCCGATCGTCGTCGGTGAGGGGCATCACGTCACCGTCTTTCATCTGGAATGCACACTTTTCAAGGACTTCATCTGGGCTACCTTTGACCGCCACAAACGGGTGTTCTCCAGGTGATTTATGAAGGGTGGTCATGACGTTGCGATTGTCAGACCGGGGAAGGGTGTCTTGTCGGGGATATTGATGATGCAAATCGACGATGTCAATATCAGCGGCGATCGCCAGTTCAACGAGCGCATTTTCGGTCGATGATCCGCTAATGTCATAGGTTCCATCATCCTGTCGATTAACCTCGCTTTCATTGCAAAGGGCGCCAACTTGAATCAAGATCAGCAACTCCTTGCAGTCTTTCGGCTGAATCGGTTCGTCATCTTGGGAGACAAACTCGCGATCGCCAATCTGAACATCTCCCAACGCAATGTGAACGTGCTTGACTACCATGCGGTTTTGGGTGATGGTGCCGGTTTTATCCATGCAAATAGTTTGCACGGAGCCGAGTGCTTCAACCGCATTTAGGCTACGCACCAGGATATTTTGCTTGCGCATATCTTGAATGCCCAGTGCCAAAATCGTCGTGGCGATCGTGGGCAACCCTTCTGGAACGGATGCGACGGCGAGAGAAATCGCGGTCTTGAGCATTTGCAAAAATCCGTATCCCCGGAGCAAACCAATGCCAAAGACGAGAGCACAGACTCCGCTGCCGATCGCCACAAGCTGGCTCCCCGTTTCGTCAAGCTGTCGTTGCAGAGGTGTCCCTTGGTCGGCAGCCTCGCCCACCATGGTTTGAATCTTGCCCATTTCGGTAAATCGGGCAGTGGCAACGACAACCCCTAACCCGCTTCCGCCTGTGACCAGCGTGCCTTTATAGACCATATTGGTGCGTTCTGCGAGGGGAATCGTATCGCCCTGTAAGACCTCAGGTGTTTTATCGACCGGAATACTTTCGCCGGTAAGAGCTGACTCATCAACGCTAAGCATATCGGTCGCAATCAGGCGAGCATCGGCTGGAACCTGGTTTCCCGATCGGAAAACGACGATGTCTCCAGGCACAATCTCGTCGCTCTCAACCTCGATGCGATCGCCATCACGAAACACAAGCGCACTGGGGCGATCGCCATCACGAAGCGAATGAATGATTTGCTCAGATTGGCTTTCGGTTACATAGCCAATGATGGCGTTAACGCCCACCACGCCCATGATAGTAACCGCATCTGCCAATCCTCCGGTGACAATTGAGAGTACTGCTGCTGCGCTGAGCAGGGCGACGGGTAGGCTATTAAACTGCTCTAGAATGATGGCCAGATCGGAGCGCGTGTCTGTTTCAGATAGACGATTGCTGCCGTAGCGATCGCACAATTCTTCGACGAGTTCTGTGGAAAGCCCGCCTTCTTTATTGGTATTGAACTCTTTGAGCACTGACTCAATCGGCATTTTGTGCCATTCTTTGACCGGCTGTTCGTCACCCTCTTGCGGGTCTTGAGATTTGCGCGATTGGCGTGGGTGAGGCGGTTGAACAGGCGAGGACTCGTGCCGGGGATGCTCAGACTGTTGATACTGCTCAACGACCGTGGCGATCGCCTCTACAACATCATCATGGCTCAATTCGGGCGCAAACTTGACTAACACATTGCCCGTCAAACTACTGGCAGATACCTGATTAATCATCCGTTGCTTAGACAGATGCTGTTCAAGATACTGCTCTAGCGAGTTAGATCGATGCAGTGCATCGACGTGATAGCGGGCTCTGCCTCGAACAGCGGTATGGATAGCGTGAATCACAGAATCTCCCTGAACCCTATGCATCGGAACGTGCATCATTCGTTTGCGGAGACTCTGCTGCGGGTAGTTGAGGCTGAGATTCTGCCGTAGAAGGATGGAGCTTCAAAAAGGTATCAAATGAATACCAAGCGAGGGTATACCACGGAATATCGTCAAATTGAAGTCCTTTCACCACCAACTGTCGCAGCGCTAGCCCGCTTAGGCCAATTGGAACCAGCATTCGCAGATCCACCAGTCCGTTGGTGAGCCAACCCACTTGAGCATTCACTTCAGAGGTGGTGTTCATCAGTTCACCCGCTAGTTGCGATCGCCCTTCTGAAACGTGCGATCGCCTGCGAGTTGACACATCGGCAGAATGTGGGCTAGGAGATTGAGACGGGGTATCCATCTCAGCCTGAGCTTCTGCCAGTAAATCTTCGATTTGCTCTCCAGCTTCTGCTACCGCTTCTTTACATCGTTCAGAAAAGGCAATCCCTTCTTTAATAGCAGAACGAACTGCTGGTTGGTTAATAGCGGCTGTAAGGGGCAGAAAGACAGGCGCCGTGAGTATAGCCGCGAGTCCTTCAACCATCTCTGATACTCTAATCTCACCCACGTCGAAATCTGAATCAGATGCCATCAGGGTATCCTCCGGTGTAGTTTGACGGGCTCGCTGTTTACACTAATTGAGAGTGCGATCGCTCCACATCATTCGTCGGGTGGAGTTTTAGCATTCTGCATTCTGCCGTGCATTCTGCCGTGCAATATAGCCATCAACGCTAGCTGCGATGTAGAGAATCACCGTGGTCATCAAAATGCCTCATCAGCACCCCTAATCACCGACCTAAAATTCTTCATCCCACTCAATACTGGGGGTGGGATGGCAATGGTGCCCGTTTGGGGAGTCTGAATTTTGGGTTTCTTCATCCAAAACGTCAATCACGCGATTATAGATGGCATCTGCTTCGCTGTATGAATTGCCAATACTGGTCAAGCCAAGCTTGCCAAACTCAGATAGGCAGCCAATCAGGTGAAATGCCGTTCCAACTTCGGTAGCACTATTAAAATGCAGACGATGGTGGGCAATGATATCCATCAAGTCGTTGGGGAGTAGCCCTTTGTAGTGGGGTTTTTGCAAATTGTCAGACGCGATGTAGTATTTTGGATTGCCTTCGTGGTCGTAAAACAGCCCAGTTTCTGTCTCGTAGTGTCCGTTTGTGAGCAACCTCAGCGTCATAAAGGGATGAGTGGTGCCCCCCTTGCGGAGATTAATTTCGATCGCCTGGATATCCCATTCCTTCTCAGGATCGCCACGATGTTCGGGATGATGAACCGCGATGAAATCAGCGCTAAATCGCTCCAGGGCTCCCTTCTTTGCCAGATTTTCGCCAATCCGATATCCCCATTCTTGAAGGCGGAGCCGGTATGCTTCATCCGCAGGAAATTTACATCCTAAAAAGATTTGCCCGTCTGGGCCGCCGAGAATTTGGTCATGAGTCGAAAGAATATCGACCTCTCCCGACGGCTTAATGCACACTTGGACGCTGGGCGATCGCTTCTCCTCTCCTTCGATAAACGCCTCTGCGATCGCGCCCAGTTCAGGAATGCGGCTACTAAAGTTAGCCCACGTTTCATTGGGAGCCTGAAAGCGTAGCTGATGAAAGCTTCGATAGATAGCGCCAATGCGCTGAGCGTGGGACGCAGTTCCGGGTGCCATATCGTGGAGGTGATCCAGCTTTAAAAGCGCATTCCCTTCCCCTGAAAATCCTTCGTTGAGCTTGATCACGATCCGCTGGAGATGCGGCTGCCGTTCCCAAAGTTCTGCGGCGACGACGGCTAGATCTTCCGCGTTGTAGACCAAACTGCTGCCATCAGGATGAGGCACGTCACACTCCGCAAAAATTTGGCGACTGCCGCTTTTGGTTCCCCAATGTAGCAACTCTGGGTCAAGCCCAAACAGAGGCATCTCCAGCCGCACTGCCAACTCTCGCTCTAGAGGAGTTGAGTTAAAGCACGTCATGTAGGACTGCCCAGGACGAAGCGCCTGTCGAATTCGCTCCATCAGCCGAGGACGCTCTAAAATCTTTTGGGTCAGCGGCTTAAGCGACGAATCGTAGGCACACAGCAGCAGCAGGCGATCGCGCGCATGGGAAAATGGCACCCCCGGCAAGAGCTGCAAATAATAATCGACCACAGAGGGATGAATCGGCTGAGAGGTCACATAAATTAACCGAGTTCGAGGATTGCGCAGCCGAATCACAGAAAACAGGAGCCGTTCTTCATAGTGGTGAATGCCTTGAATCTTGGCGAGTTCTCGCTGGTCGAGGCTCAACGATGGAATCACCAGAATGTCATACACGCCGCGATCGAAAATATCAATCGACTGCCAGCGATCGCACAATTGAGCCTGAAGCTGATGGAACTGCTCAGATTGATAGTCAGTGTGTGCTAATGACGGCAATATTAACTCCCGCATACCTTCAGACCCATATTTATGTCACGTCAAAATTTGCAGCAGACCAGAGAGATGCATACTCTCTTCCAGTAATTGTTTCAGGAATATCTTTTCCTTACAGTAAACAAATCAACTGACGACTATGGGGGCTGATGAAATTTCTTAACGGTTTTGCATCGAATATATTGGCTCGGACACACCGTGGACGCACTAGTGCCATTTGGCAGAAATAAGCCAACCCCTAACCAATTCTCGATTTTGGATTTGCGATTTTGGATTGACGGCCAGCAGCCTTGCAGGGGTTCTGGCTTGTTCATTTGTAGCCTTACTTTGAAGAATTGGCATACGTGCGGGCATCTTGCCCGCGACGTGAGCTCACATTAGGGTTATGACGTGAGCGAGGCGCTCACGCTAAGGTTATGAACCTTCCGCCGTCCTTGTGCTAGTCAGATCGATTAAAGCACTTTCAATAGGGGACTACAGCATTCTTAAGACAGATTCCGCATTTTGGTCGTATTAGTGCTTATCCGAAAACTCGCTAGAGTTTTTGGAATCCAATTTTAGACGCCGATCTGGGGCTATTTGTCGCGCGATCGCTTGATTTGATTAATCTCGCGCTGCAAGTCGTCAATTTGCTGCCGCAGGCGATCAACTTCCTGACCCTCAGCAGGTGTTTGACCTGACGGTTCAGCAGAGACGTCAACCGAGCCTTCTCCCGAGCGCCGATAGTTTCCGCGTCGAATCTGCCGATAGTCAGCCGAGTCTGCCCAATCTTTTAGGTAATGCACGCGCTCAACCGCGAACGGATGGGTCAGGAACACGCCCTGAGACAGGTTGTTGTATAGCAAAAATTTATAAACTTGATTCAAATTGTCGATGTCTAAGTCTTGGTAGCGATCAGCCTGGCGTAAGAATTCATCTAGGCTCATTTCATGGGCATAGCGACTGCTGCCTCCCGCCATTTGCATCATCATTGTCATGACGAGGTTCAAATCGTCAGTGACGAGCATGGCGGCGCGATCGGCGGATAGCTCTGCCTTTCGTAGCCATTCATAAAACCCGAGAATCAACCCCGTGCTAATCAACATGCTCAATCCCAGCGTGGCTTCTGCGAGTCCTGCGATAGTGGCGATCGCCCAAATCGCCATCTGCGTCAGCGTGGTATGGCCACATTTCACATGCCCCAGCTCATGAGCAATGACAGCGCGAATTGCATCCTCGTTGAGACAATCAATCAGCCCGGTGTTGAGCGTAATCGATGGACGCTCTTGCCCCAGCGCAAACGCATTGATTTGAGGCGATTGCGCCACAAATAATAGCGGCTGAGGATAGACATCCAAATCTCGCAAACACTCTCGGAAAATTCGATACAGAGACGCGTATTGCCTGGGACCCACCTCGACGCAGTTGCCTAAGAGATAGATATTTTGCGGACGTTCATAAATCACCTCCATAAATTTACGAGCAACGACATCAAACCCCGGCACACTCCGCAACGCTTGCTCGGCTTGATAATCGAGCGGATGGCGAAAGGCCTCATTTGAAATTCCGGTATACGTTGGCATAGGATTGAGAAATCCACAAAACGCTAAAACACGCGGATTGAGACAGAATACGGCTAATTATGTGATTGGAGCCGTGATTTAAGAAAGTTATAGCACTAGGGTCAAATGGAGAGCATTATTGCTTGGATTATTGGCGCTGCGATTGTCTATGGAATCTTTAAGATCGTACAGTGGGCGATCGCCCAGCAATCGGGCTCAGGAATTAGCATTCGAGGTCTAAATTCAAATTCTGATCACCGCCAAGCTCGCCCAAATCGACGACTGGAGCGAGACTTAACGCGAATGATGGGCGGCAATCGCAAGGAAGCTGAGCGCCTCGTCAATTATATGAGGCGTCAACATCCGGGGCAGCCTGAGGATTGGTATTGGGATAAAGCAATTTATGATCTAAAGCGCGATCGCAGATCTTGATTCCTACGATTTGATGGATAAGGAAGGACATCCTTGGCAGCACTTGTTTCATTGTTGACAGTCTTGACCCTGTCTCTCTTGATCAACCGCATTGCCACCGTTCTCCTGACGCTCACAGGCTTGTCTCGCGAATCTGCCAGATTTCAAGCCCGATCGGCATTCACAGGTGTTGGGTTTACTACCCGAGAAGCCGAACAGGTCGTTAATCATCCCGTACGCCGTCGCATCGTGATGTTTCTGATGCTGCTTGGCAATGTGGGCATCGTCACGTCGATCTCATCGCTGTTGCTGACGTTCATCAACACGGTTGGGCCAAGGGTTTGGTTGTTTCGCGTCCTGCTTTTAGGAAGCGGTCTCGCCATCCTATGGTTGATTGCCAGTAGCAAATGGGTCGATCGCTATCTGTCTCAGTTCATCGAGTGGGCGCTGCGTCGTTGGAGCCGTTTGGATACGCGCGATTACGCCAATCTACTCCACCTATCCGGAAAATATACTGTTCTCGAACTAGAGGTTCAGGATGATGATTGGCTTGCCCACCAGCGCCTTGACGACTTAAATCTTTTGCAAGAAGGAATTGTGGTCTTAGGAATCGAGCGGGCAAGCGGTCGCTATGTGGGTGCGCCCAAATCAGACACCCGCATCTATCCAGGAGATACGCTGATTCTCTATGGGCGGCTTCCTCAACTTGATGAGCTTGATTCACGTCGGGCGGGGTGGCTCGGCGATGCCGCCCATGAAAAAGCAGTACGAGAACAGGAGGAAGTTGTCGCCGAACAAGATAGCGAAGAAGCCGCTGAAGGCATGTAGACAGAGGGTCTGACAGTTACGATTACGCAGAAACCAGTAGCTATAGGCTGACGCGATCGCGACAGATTGCTTCGACAAATTGAAACGTTTTAGTCCCGATTCCTTTGAATATTAGCCTTTCAGATGCTCCTCTAAGAACTTTGTGGTACGCTCCCAAGCAAGCTCTGCGGCTTCAGGGTTGTAGCGATCGCCCGACGGATTGGCAAACGCATGGTCTGCATCCTCATACGTATAAATTTCTGGGGATTTGCCCACGTCATTCAGCGCCGCTTCAAACTGCTGCACGGTTTCAGGAGGCGGATTATCATCGAGTTCGCCAAAGTGCCCTTGAATCGGCATTTCTAACGCGCTTAATGCGTCTGGATCAGTCGTGATGCCGCCACCATAGTAGATGACAGTAGCATCTAGTTGCTCGGGAAGGGTCAGAGCCGTATTGAGCGACCATGTGCCGCCAAAACACCAGCCAATGCTACCCACCTTGGGCGCGTTTAGGGTGGTGTCTAGATAGTCGTGGGCTTGACGCAGATTTTCTCTGAGCAACTCTGGATTTTCTAACGCAGACTGAACTAGACTCCGCGCTGTTTCAGGTGTTTCAGCGACCTGGTTGCCATATAAATCGACTGCAAGAGCAGCATAGCCCTCTGCTGCCAACATGCGGGTCATGGCTTCGATATTTTCGTTGAGCCCCCACCATTCATGAATCACGATTAAGCCCGGGAGTGGCTCGGTAGCATCGGCTGGACGGGCTAAATATCCGGTGATATCTGTTCCATCCAGAGTGCCATAGGTGACTGTTTCAGCCGAAATGCCGTCTGTGGGTGCCTGGGCGATCGCCCCCGATGGAACAGGAGCATCGTCTTTGTGGAGCGACATCATGTGCTCGCTGGCAACAGCTGCATTGTCTTGAGGAGTTGATTGCTGAGCAATGGAGACTTGAACAATGCCCCATCCCAAAACAGCCAGCAATGAGATTAGCGCTAGACCAATGAGTTTTCGCATGGAGTCTATTGTCGAGATTTTACCTTTCCGAGTTTATCGTACGTTTCGATCTCGCTGTCGAGATCGCTGTGCCTAGGAGACGCTTGGGCAGAAGGCAGAAGGCAGAAGGCAGAGAAACCAGTTGACGCAAAACCTAGACAATGTTCTACGCAAAACTACACGGAATTTCGAATGTGGGTTACGATTTACGAAACGTTACGACAATATTAAATTTTTTAATTCTGGACTGGAAATTTTTTAATTCTGGACTGGAAAAATTTACGTCCTTTCCCCCTCAAGAGGAATCTTGAGTCTTGGATGTAAATAAATCTAAACCCATGCTCTGAGGCATTCCTAACATGCAAGCTTGGTTTCCCCGTTGTCAGAGTGCGATCGCCCGCTGTTTTTTACTCATTGGATGGTTCGGACTCTTGACCGCTAGTTCTGGATGTCTTGGCTCGTCTCGGCATGAGGCTCAAGCTCAGTCCGAGCAGCGTGAGGAAGTACCCGGTGATCAGTCTGTTTTGGTGCAAACGGCGATCGCCCAGCCCGACTCCCTAGATAATGTTTTAGAGTACACCGGCACGACAGCGCCCATTCAGCAAGTCAATCTACGAGCCCGCGTCGAGGGTCAACTGGTAAGCTTGGCAGTTAATGTTGGAGATTTTGTCGAAGCGGGGCAGACCCTAGGACGTATCGACGATGACCTGCTGATCACTGATGTAAACGAAGCACAGGCAGAATTGGCAGCTCTACAATCTGAGGTGGCACAAACGCAAGCGCAAGTTGATAACGCTCAAGCCCTGGTCGAACAGGCGCGGGTTGAATACCAGCAAGCGCAAGCCGATAACGCCCGCCTCCAGTCGCTTGCAGCAGATGGCGCAGTGTCTCAGCAGCAGGCAGATTTGGCTGAAACGGCTATGAAAACGGCTGAGCAATCTCTGCGTTCGGCACAGCAAGGCGTGCAAACTCAACAGCAAGCCGTAGTTGCAGCACAGGGTCGAGTGAATGCCCAGCAAGCCGTAGTAGCGCAGACAGAAGAGCAGCGGTCTTACACCCTGTTAAAATCGCCGATTACCGGATCAATCCTGGAGCGGATCACTGAAGCCGGGAGCATGCTTCAGCCGGGAGACGAAATCGTGCGACTTGGAGACTTTAGCACGGTCAAAATCATCGTGCAGGCGTCAGAACTAGATTTGGCTCAGATTCGAGTCGGCCAGTCAGTGGATGTGAGCTTTGACGCATTTCCGGGGCGATCGTTTACGGGCGAAGTCGCACGGATTTCTCCGGCTGCTGACCCGGTCGCTCGTCTAGTGCCTGTTGAGGTGACGTTGCCTAACCCCAATGGTCAGATTGGCAGCGGATTATTGGCGCGGGTTAATTTTGCGCCCCGTGCATCCCAACAAGTGGTGATTCCAGACAGTGCTCTCGAAACCGGAACAAACTCGGAAACACCCACCCTATTTGTTATCGAAGGCAGCGGCGATAATGCCAAAGTAATCGCCCGTCAAGTTCAACTGGGCGATCGCGCGAATGGCAGAATTGAAATTCGCGCTGGGTTAGAACCGGGTGAACCGTTTGTGATCAAAAGCAGTGCCCCCTTAGAAGATGGACAGACTGTGAAGTTAAGTATTTTGTCAGAAACCCCATCCGAGTAAGGCGGCTACTATGCAAAACGCGACACGATCAGGATTCAGCATTAGCCGAATCGCGATTCGGCGGCACATCGGCACTCTGATGCTCACCATTGCTCTCCTAGTGCTTGGGCTCTTTTTCGTCACGCAGCTTTCGGTTGACTTGCTGCCATCCATCACCTATCCGCGCATTGGGTTGCGAGTCGCTGCGCCTGGCATTTCGCCCGAAGTCGCCGTTGATGAGGTTACGCGTCCTCTAGAAGAGGCTCTGTCTGCCACCGAAGGAGTTGAGCAAATCTTTTCTCAAACTCGTGACGGACGCCTTAGCATCGACTTATATTTTGAACCCGGCGGCAATATCGACCAGGCGCTCAATGATGCGACCGCCGCCTTAAACCGTGCCCGTGACCAGCTTCCTGACACAATTGATACACCGCGCCTGTTTAAATTTGACCCGTCTCAGCTTCCGGTTTATGAATTTGCGCTCACGTCACAAACGCTTCAAGGCGTGGATTTGCGGATTTTTGCTGACGAAGAACTGGGACGAGAACTGACCGTCGTTCCAGGTGTCGCCAGCGTGGATGTGTCAGGAGGGTTACAGGAAGAGGTATTAGTCAAGGTCGATCTAAATCGCTTGCAAGCCTCAAGTGTTGGGCTTGTTGACCTGCTAGACCAGCTAGACGCTCGCAACCAAGACATTGCAGGTGGCCGCATTCGCGGAGACGATTCTGAATCGCTAACGCGCACCCTGGGACGATTTCAAGAGGCTGATGAGGTTCGAGATCTCTCGTTTGATGTCGGCGACGATACCACAGCGCGTCAGGTGAAGCTGCGTGACTTTGCTGACGTCATCGACGGCACCGAAGAACAGCGCGTCTTCGTCACGCTCAATCGGCAGCCTGCCGTTAAGGTGAGCGTTCAAAAGCAGCCAGATGCTAATACGATTACTGTGATTAATGCCGTCAAGCGGCGCATGGAGATGATGCGCGACTCGGGGGTCTTTCCAGATGACCTGATCCTGACGGTAACGCTAGATGAGTCAATTTTTATTCGCGATGCCATTCGCAATGTGGCCGTTTCGGGTCTAACGGGGGCAACTCTGGCAGCGATCGCCGTCCTCCTTTTCCTAGGGTCACTCCGGCAAACCTTTATCATCGTTACTGCCATTCCGTTGGCTACACTGGCGGCCATCATGATGATGTGGCTGTTTGGCTTATCGCTCAACGTGTTTACCCTGGGCGGGCTTGCCCTTGGCGTCGGGATTGTCGTTGATAATTCCATCGTCATGCTGGAGAACATTGCCAGCGGAATCAGTACAGCCGCGCAAGATCATGCCAATGGCAATGGAACAAGCGATATCGGCAACAGCCCTAGTGACGCGAATGGCAATGAGTTGATTCACCCGCCCCCTGAGGCTCTGATTCATCAGGCAGAACAAAGCAGCCAGCAAGTCGAATCGGCATTGCTGGCCTCGACGAGCACTAACTTGGTGGCAGTGATTCCGTTTCTGATGATTGGTGGATTCATCTCACTCCTGTTTAACGAATTGATTTTGGCGGTTAGTTTTTCGATTGCGGCATCGCTGCTAGTAGCGCTGACCGTGGTGCCCATGTTGGCGTCTCGGCTGCTGGCGATTCCTAAATCAAGCCACATCCACCGATGGAAGCCGCTGAGATGGTTTCAGCAACGCGTCAAATCTGGGACCTCGACCTATGCTCGTTTTCTAGATAAGGTACTCCGCCGCCGACTTCTCACAATCGCGATCGCCTTCGTGATTCTGGGAGGTGGCAGCGTCCTCATGATTGGGCAGATTCCCCAAGAAATCTTGCCCGAAATTGACACTGGGCTTGCCGAACTTCGAGTGCAATTTCCACCTGGAACGCCTCTAGCCGACAACCGCACCGTCATGACATACATTGACGAACTCCTGATGGAACAGCCCGAATCTGAGTACGTGTTTACCACGGCTGGGGGCTCCCTCTTTGGCAGCAGTACGAGTGAGAATACGCTCCGAGGACGCAGCACTATCACCCTAAAACCGAGTGCCAATGTTGAGGAATTCACTGACCGATTAAACCAGCAGGTCAATCAGTTTAATCTGGTTGATTCTCGTATTCGCGCCTATCCCGATTCGGTTCGAGGGCTGATCTTGAATAATTCCCCGGTTCGCGGAGACATTGACGTAGGGCTCCAGGGATCAAATACTGAAACGCTTCAGCAGGCAGGGCTTCAAGTTCTTAGCGCCCTCGATGAACAAGCCTCGTTAGCACGATACAGCCCGGATGCAGAAGAACCCCAGACCGAGGTGCAGATTATTCCTGACTGGGAACGGCTCTCGTTCCTTGACTTGACGACTGCTGATATCGGAAACACGATTCAAACGGCTCTCTTGGGATCAGTGCCCACTCAGCTTCAGCGGGGCGATCGCCTCGTTGATGTGCGAGTCCAGCTCGATCGAGATGCCATCGAGCAACCCGATCAACTCCAGTCGCTGCCGTTGTTTGTCGATGATAATAAGCGAGTGCGCTTGGGAGATGTTGCAACCATTCAAGGCGGGAACGCACCGGGTGAAATTCAGCGCATTAATCAGCGACAGGTCTATCTTATCGAAGGCGATTTAAACGACGGAGCGAACCTCAGCCAAGCGCTGGAAGAAGTAGATCAAATCCTAGCAGGGCTAGAACTGCCGGACGGCGTAAGTCGTCTGCCGAGTTATGCAGAGGCGAGCAATCAGCAGATTCAATCGTCCCTAATTATTCTAGGCGGGCTAGCAGCGTTCCTTGTTTTCGTGGTAATGGCCGTTCAATATAATTCTCTGATTGATCCCCTCGTCATTATTTTGACGGTTCCCCTCGCCCTAGCAGGCGGCATATTTGGGCTCTTCGTCACACAAACAGCACTCGGTGCAACCGTTATTATTGGTGCCGTTTTGCTAGTTGGAATCGTGGTCAACAACGCCATCATCATGGTGGAATTAGCAAACCAGATCCGCTCAGCAGAACAGGTCAATCACCGAACCGCCATCCTGTTAGCAGCTCCTCAACGGCTTCGCCCCATCTTGATGACGACCGTAACGACTGTGCTGGGATTATTTCCGTTAGCATTGGGACTCGGAGATGGCTCAGAATTCTTACAACCTCTTGGAATTGTCGTGTTCTCAGGACTGTCGCTAGCCACCCTGCTAACGTTAATCATCATTCCTTGCTTTTATACTCTGCTGCACGACCTGCTCGAACCGACGGAAAATAAATGGCAACGCTCCCGTCTCCGTCCCCATCTGTCTACAGCCTCAGACGAAGACACAATCCGACAGAGAAATTAAGGAAGAGGGTTTAAGGTGAGGCAATACTTACCAATATAAAAACATGAGCAAACCAACGAGGCTAATTGCTCTAGACAAATTGATCAAGTTAATCAGCTAACGTACAAATAGGCTACCGCGCAAATGAGCGGCTAACCACATTATATTTTCGGCTTGCACCCGATATCTGACGCGGATCATCGGCTGGCTGAGCGACTGAGCTAGCATCCGGCTGCATTGAGATATATTCCTCAATTGCTTGAAATGCTTCAGCTTCAGACGATAACCACCGCTGAACCAAAATATCGTAGGGCTTATGACGAGTTTCGGTGACAGGAGCAGGCTCCCACATTTTCAGGAACACCCCGTTGCTGGTTGGGGTAATCTGGTACTTCATCGTTTAGTGCACTAGGTAGACACACGCCAGGGGCTCATTCGCAATCAGACCTCAGTTTGACTTGGGCATACTGCGCTCCGACCACATAAGACGCGGTATTTAACGAGTATTTAAGGATTAGGCAAACCTCATACTCAGAGCCATCCCCCATGGCGTTGGACAGACTTAATTCAACCCGGATTATACAGATTCTGTGAGAATAGTATCATCTGCTAGAGGAATTGTTTTGTATAAATCAATCACCTGCGAAGATCAAATCATCAATTTTAAAGAGAGCGCTATGCGTCTATAACCGCCAGTCTCTGATTCTTTGTCAGTCCGTCAGGAGTGAAGCACATAATCGTAGGCAAACCCTAACCGTCTAGAACAACGCATGTCTTCATACGCTAATTTTGATTGCTGGATCGACGGTCTAAAATTTTCAACACTGTTTGAGCTAGTTTTAATCTATGGTTGAAAATCTCGTCAAACAAAACGGTCCCAGTCAAAATGATCAGTAAGACAGCCAAATCCATAACCTGACCCTCGTTTATGCTATCTCCGCGTCTTCAGACTACTCAAGCGGATTCTTCTCTACTTCCTTCAGCAGCATGACCCGCTTGGGGGAAGCCGTATCGTACGAAGCAAGCTAATGTCCATATGGTTTGATATCCCTTTCCGCCACACAGCCAAAAGCCCTGCAAAATTCAAGCTGCCTATCTTGTAAAGTTATCTAACATTTATACGCCTATCCTGTTTTTGCTCTTGAAACCTGTAGTGTTGCAGGAAACTTAACAAGATTATGAATAGTCTCTGTTACAAGAGCTGTAACCATGCTAATCAAACTCGCTACACCTTCTATCGTGTAAAGTATGCCTTCTACCGTTAAGCCGTCGACCGAGCCTGCGTGGAATCAGATGCCGTTGGTAGTCCAACCTGATCCATCGCAATTAGACAATATCAAAGCTCAGCTTGATCTCGTCTTGCTGGCTTTGGAAGCATTGGCTGGCATTGGTTCAGATGCAATTCTTCAAGCTGCTGCTGATTTACAATTGACTGACGTGGTCGCTGATCGAGTCTCTCTATGGCGCCTAAGACAAGCAAGCCCACTTCGGAAAGGGCAGGGGCGAAAACGTTTGGACGTGGAAGAGGCGCGATCGCTCGTGCTGATTAGTTGTCACTTGGCAAAACAACATCGAGAATTGATTCGCCGAGCCGTTGCCCTGCTAGAGCAGTTGACAGAACAAGGAGAACCGCCTCATCAAGCGGCTCTTTTGGGAGATTATCTAGACAACTTCAGCAACACGTATCAAGAAAGAATGGATCATGGAGATGAAACCCCAATCGCTCAGTTAACTCATTTAGCGCTTAAGCTACTGATTGACTTGTTGTTTTACAGCGCGCCGAACGGCTCTCGACGGTTGTGGCTTGCATTACTCGATCGAGCTGCTCTACCGGCCTCTGCTCGTTCGTATTAAACCGCATCTAAGTCCAAGACTGAAGTTCTGGCTGTGAAAAAACTCCAAATTTTCAGTTGGCTTTGGCATCGTGCGATCGCCACCTCTATATTTATCTCCTTGTTCAACCGCTATAGATTACGCAGAGATTAATTATTCCTCCTCGATCAACTATGTCTATATCCATTCTGCGTCGATATACCCCATCTACCTGCACTCTAGAAATCATGGCGAAAGAGTCGCCCCTTTCTCGTTGGACTGGGCGACCGGCGCTTAAGCAGGTCCGGTTTCAGCTTAGTTTTGACGGTCCTCACTTACCCACCGATCGGCATGTGGCAGTCCGTGGCGATCGCGAGCAGCTTGATCGGTTGTGTGACATTGTTGAAGAGTATGTCCAAGGACTTCTTAGGCAATCGCCCGCTCAGTTTGACACGCTGCTGTCGTTAACCTCGACTGAGCCCAGAGCGTTTTCCCGAGCGGATACCCACGGTTCTCACAATGGTCAGCTTGGCGATCGCCCACTCAATGAAATCTCTCAGTCTGCCGGTATGTCGCTTCAGCCCGTAGGCGCTCTAAAACATAGCCTCTCACTGGGGGAACTGGCCACCTCCGAATCAGGTTCATCGGTGACGCTAAGCACCTTGGAATTATTTGATCTGGCGAATGCTCTCGACGAATATCAGGCTGATACCTTGTCGTTGCCTGCGTTCGAGCATGCTCGTCAGCACTATTTTTCCAATACCTGGTTGCGGGTTGCGGCAGTCTTGCTGCTGACCGTAGGCGTCACTGCAACCGTCACTCAGTTTCTGACTAATTCGTCTACGACGAGCCTGCAAACAGCCGATTCTGTGGATAATTCGGACGGCCAATCGGAGGACGACATTGCGCGGTCGACGAACGACGATATCACGTCTGACGACACTCTATCTGAATCGGCAGAAGTCAATCTTGGCTTAGAGCAGACTCCATCAGGCGAAGCGGCACCGTTTTCAGATCTTGCGCAGCCAACGCGCCCCAGTCCGTCGCCCAATTCAGCCCCCCCCGAAAATCGTCGGTCTCAGCAGCGTCAACCGTCTAATAGAGGGCCGTCACCCAATGGAAGTCAGCAACCGACCAATCCAGTGCCATCCATTCCTCCACAACTGACTGCCATCCCTCCAGTCGAGCGGAGCGATCGCGCGAGTTCTCCCTCTCCCTCCGGTGATATGGCCTCAAATGATACGGCATCGTCGGCTGCTGAATCAGCGCCCCTGCCATCTTCCGCAGCAATGAGCCGTCAGCCATCAGATCCTGGCGGAATCAGCAGTTCTACCCCACAACCCGAATCCAGAATTTCGCGCTCCGCTACAGACGGAATGTCGGATCAGGCTGCACTGGGAGATCCCAATACAATTCCTCAGCTTGAAGAAATCCGAGACTATTTTCGCGATCGCTGGCAGCCTCCCGAAAGT
The DNA here is from genome assembly GCA_051117555.1 of Elainellaceae cyanobacterium. GTDB lineage: Bacteria > Cyanobacteriota > Cyanobacteriia > CAZCXK01 > CAZCXK01 > DBGGTD01. The sequence goes on from JBNPEG010000217.1 coordinate 22,138, forward strand.
CTGACCCGCAATCTAGAATACCGTCTGATGCTCAATGCCGATGGGTCAATCGAACGAGTCGTTCCCCTCGGCCCCACCGCCGAAGACTATATCGATCGTACCGAGATGCCTTTGAGAGATGAGCCATTTGTCTCCCGGATTCAGGGCGGGCACATGCCCCAGATTCGGCTAATTCTAGGCGCAGACGGCGACGTTCAAGCCTTCTTAGAATACCTAAACTAGCGATCGCCTGAGAACGATGGTCGGATTCCGGTTACCCGTTCAACCACAGTTGGCGGCAACCCAGGGCGAATAACGCCACAGTAATACATAGTGAGGACGGCTTCATAGACCCAATGGTCGGGCGTTACATCGGTGTAGGGATTGGGCAGAGTTTCAACCTCGCCACTCACGCAGGCGTCGACCACCTGCTGAGCCGACGGTTCTGCTTGGGCAAGCTCAGACGGGCGATCGCGTTCTGCTGTTTGGGCAAATACTGGAAGGTTTGCGCTAAGGGCGATCGCCATCGCAACTGAAAGTGAATATCGAAATTGCATCGGCATTATTAAGAGATTTATTAAGAGATTTGATAGGGGGCTAACGACTTAATCGGGTTGCAAAAAATCATAGAGAATCTCGTCAGGTTCGTCTTCGATCTCGTCGTCCGGGAGAGGATCAATGGGCCGATCTGTAGGATTAGTCACGGCTAGCGACGGATGCGGATACAACCGCTGATGTAGCCCCTGCACCTGCTCACGCAGGCTACCAACCATTTTCTCTAAGTTTTCTACCCGTTCTAACGACGCATAGCGTTCTGGGATCGTTTCACGCTTGAAGTAGTCAGCCAAAATAGCGGAGACAGCATCTGACAAAGAGGCTAGGCGGTGTTTTTCTTGATAGGTGACGAGCTTTTGATGAAGCGCCAACGACACTGCGATCGATAGGGAAGGCTCTTGAGTGGGCATTGACAGATCCAAGAAAATATCTTCTCTAAAGGTAGCATCGCACTCTTTAAATGTTCATAGCACTATACGCTCATGCTAAGTAGGTGGGCGGAATCAAATGTAGGATGGGTATAGCCCTTCGGGCATGGCTTCGCTAAAGCGATAGCGTAACCCATGCGGGCGTTGGGTTATTGCATTCGGCAAGGCTGCGCCTTTCTTGAATGCCCCTTGGGCTATACGTACCTCAACCCAACCTTGTATATAAGCGGTACGCCCCTCGGATTT
>JBNPEG010000153.1:0-23111 GCA_051117555.1 Elainellaceae cyanobacterium
GGCTGGAGTGTGTCAACATCCAGTTCGTGGGAAAAAATCACTGGCATCCCGTCAGCTCCGCTTGCACCTTGACAGATTGCATTGGAACGCTGGGGCAATCCATTATCGAGACCGAAAAAAGCAGAGAATAACTCAGCAGAATGTCCATCTAACTCTCGCGGCAAGTCTGAATTAGCAGTCGTATCCCTCTGTTCTGTACTGGTTAAAGATGCTGTGGGAAGTATGCGTTGACAGCTAATCAGCAAGGTTGAATTGAATAGCAATAATACGATGAACATCCGATGCATTTGCGCTGACGTTTGTAAATTACTCAATATAATTCCTCGCAGCAACAGCTCTGCTGTTTAACAGAATAATTGTTATGAAGTATTGGGGAAAGTTCCTTATTTTTCCAGGTTCAAAGGTCTTAGTTAAGGTGCCAACTATTTGGCAATGGTACTAGGCCCGTCCCATAAAAATAGGGACCCAAATACACACCCGCTTTCGAATAGGTTCTAAGCAATAAATGCTAGCCTTGAGGCATCTAGGCTTATTCACCAGACATCTGGAAAAATGCACTGTTTTGCCAGTGTTTCCTTTCTCAAATTACAGCTTTATATCCTAAACAGAGACTATCCCAACATTTCTAGATCCTTCTTACTATTCAGTCCTATGCTTAGCTCATCTAAACCATCGCAGCCTAACCGAACACCTGCAACGCTTAAATCTCAATTCAGTCTCGGTTGTCATATGCTTGGACAGTCCCCGACGTTGCGAAAGCGGCTGGGATACTTTCTTTTAGCGGTTCTCATCGCCATGAGCCTTTGGCTTGGTCAAACTCAGGTATCCCAGGCAACCAGGGTGCGAGATCGGATTCGAGGCGGCAATCAGACTACCGAAGAGATTCAGCCCAGCCGCCTGTCTCCTGAGCAGGAGATGAGGGTGGGTCAAAGAATGAATCGGGATTTGTTGGAGAGTGGTGAGTTCACGCTTTACCGAAATCCTGATATTCAGAATTATGTCGTAGGGATTGGTGAACGCTTATTACCCTACAGCGATCGCGCTAACGAGTTAAACTACACCTTTCAAGTCATAGCCGATGACCAGGTCAATGCCTTTGCCACAATGGGGGGATATGTGTATGTCACGACAGGCCTTATGGAGTTTGCAGACAATGAGGCTCAACTCGCCAGTGTTGTCGGACATGAAATCGGCCATATTGATGGAAAGCATCTGTTGGAGCAAATTCGTGCGGATGCAGTTCGTCAAGGGCTGATGCGGGCTGCGGGACTCGACGATAGTGCGATCGCCCAGATTGGCATAGAGCTGCTCCGAGAGCGTCCTAACAGTCGTGAGGACGAGTATGATGCAGACCAGCGGGGCCTGAGCATGATGGGTGATGCTGGCTATGCCCAATCGGCTATGCCAGACTTCATGCAGAAGCTAGCGGATCAAGGTGGCTCACCTCCTGAGTTCCTAAGTACTCACCCAAACCCAGACAATCGGGTTGAAGCCCTAGAAGCTAACATCGATCCGAACCAACAGGATGGCGACGGATTGGATTCAATGGCCTATTACAATCGCACTCAGGCTCTACGCTAGCTTTTCAAGGCGATGCGAAGGATCTTTTGAGTGTGGCAGCATATGTAGCACCCCCCTGCAGCCCCCACCAAAACAAATGCGATGACTAGCGGCAGCAGCGCTTTCATCTCTTCAGGGAGAACATTGCCCTGAAGTAGTAACAGTGCCAAACCAACATTCCTAGCAATTGTGCCGATCGCTAGAGTAGAGCGTTGTTCAAGTGTAGGCCCCCCTAGAGCATGGCCCAAAATTAACCATGCAGCAATGACAAGAGTAATTAGCAGAAATGGCAAAATCCCTACGCCAGCAAGGAGACGGAAGGCATTGACCAGGATCATCAAGATTAAGACAGCAAAAAGAGCATTCGCAACTTTTGTGATTGCAGGCTCGACTTTATTAGCAAAAGCAGACCAATGGTGTCGAACCAGGAGCCCTATTCCAATCGGTAATAGCTGAACCAGGGCAATAGATTTAGCAATAGCGACAACATCAATGGCCACACTGGCTGGAAAGATAGCGTCGTAGATGACTGCCCAGAAGGGGACGGTGACGATTGCCAGGATGGACACGGTGAGTTGTAAACTGCCTCCATAGGACAAATTCCCTCCTGACATCACAACTCGCTTCGTAGTTAGGGGAGAGCCTGGGGCGGCGGCCATTGCCAAGATGACAACCCTAAGGGCAGATCCCACAGGTAGTAGTAATGCCGCTAGAATCCCGACGATAGGGACTAAAATGACGATCGAAAGAATAGATTTGACTAATAGCCTTGTTTTTGTCCATAGGAATGCAATTTGGTCAAACGTCAAGCTTAAGCCCAAAGACAACATCAGCGATAGAAGTGTTGGGGCGATCAGAAAATTGATGAGTTGAAATTCCATACACCTAAACTCTAAGGAGTAATTGGATTAAGGTCACGGCCAAGAATGAATGAGAGCACTGAAACTCCATCAATTCCGGCAACTATATTTGCCTTGCTGCTCATGCTTACCTTGGATGCAATCGTCAAGTCTAGCTTGATGCTAAAAGCAATCTGCCTCAATCTTGTTTTGGCTTAAGACGTAGCCGACTTCTTCACCACTGCATCCGTTTTCGCCGCCATGATGAAGTCATTTTGGTGCAGACCGCCGATGTCGTGCGTCCACCATTCCACCGTGACGTTGCCCCACTCTGTTGTCAGAATAGGATGATGTCCGGCGGCTTCCGCTTCATCCCCAACGGCTTGGCTAAAGGCCATGGCGGATTGAAAGTCTTTGAAGGCGTAGCTGCGGCGCAACCGTTTGCTCCCGCTTTCATCTACCAGCAGCCAGCCAGGAATCTGGGGCAGGAGTTCAGCAATTTCTGCATCGGTGACAGGCGATGTGTCCGCACTGTAGGGGACGCATTTTTGTTCAAGTAGGTCAGTCATAGCGCAAGAATCAGGTGAATCGACTTAAGTGCATAGCCATAATTAAACGCAAGGGGTGAAGTGAACCCCTGACAGCTACGTTTACTTACGGCGCTCTACTTACTGCATAAAATGTTAAGCCCGCTTCTCGAATCGGAAAGCCGTTCCCTGCAAGGCTGCTGGTATCCAAGGGCTTGCCTAAAGCCAATTTGTACCGTGGGTCACCAACGCCTGCTATGCGCTGATAGCCTCTAGTAAAAGTGGGCGAGTGTACCAACTCCATAAACCAGTCGTCACTGGTTGGATGTTAAACTCGCTGCGCAACTCGTCTAAGGGGCGATCCAGATTTTCTTCCCACTTAACGGGAAACAAAGGCTGTGCTTGCCGAGCTATCTGAATTCCAGCAGAAGCAACGTCGAAATTATATTCAAGCTGATGGTCAATCCCTGATCTTTGAGCACCAGTGACATAACTCAGTAAAGATGCTAGTAGAGCCATGAGAATAAATGCTGGATAGCGAATTTGACCAATCGTGACAGAAATAACACCTAATTCGCCGTAATCATCAAAGCTAAAACCTGTCAGAATGTGGTGCAGGTCGTGAGTTTTGCGAATTCGATGAGTAATATAGTCAACGTCTGACTTGATTTCTCGTAAGCGATAAAAATTGGGATCGTACCCTAATGCGGTAAGTATCTTAGCGTAAGTCCAACCCAATGAATGAGGGGGCATTTTGAGCATTTTCTCGATGTCATAGTCTTCCCCCATATAACGCTCTTCTAGGGCTTTAGCTGAGGCAGGATCTTCACGAACTGCTGTCAAGCAATTCTGCATGAGTGGGCTGTCACGCAAGGCATCTTCAATGTCAAAAACATTTGATGTTTCTCGTGTGACTCCAGCAACCATGTCTGTAAGCTTCACAAATTTCTCTAGATTCTCAGGTGTTGCTAGAGCATTAATGTACTTGAATCCCATGTCAATCTTTTCCTATCTCAATTAAGCGGTTTAAATTAGTAGACATTACAGTTAGACGTTAAAAAGGCATCAGATTAGACGTTTTGGTTATTACTAAGCTTGATGGAGAGCCGCGATCGCCTGGACGAGATGAGACTATAAAGGTTGTTAGTAGATGGAACTAGAAAAGTTCAAACAAATCCACACCAACGCCCAAAACGATACCCACATCGGTACCTTCATTACCAAAACTTGCATTGACTCGGGCTGTCCCAGTTATGAGATCATTAATGGGAATATCAACCCCACCAGAAACCAGAGGATCGATCTCAAAATCATCAATCTCTGCCAGGATACCTGCACCCAAAAACGGATAAATAATGGTTCTTCCCGTTTCTTGATTCTTGATTGGTGCCCCCCCAGTTAACGCCACTGACAAAACATTGTCGTCACTGATAACTGAAGCCGCATGAACTGATAAGTTGTTGGTTAATGAAAATCGTCCCACAATTGAAAAGCCACCTTCGCCCAGCGTGGTACCACCCTCATCACTCAAGCCAATCGTGCCCCCAACGCCTGTGTAGTTGATGCGATCGGGTTTTTCCTCATCCGATTGTTGGGCAGTTTCGGATGATTGGGCAACGCTTGGCTGCAGGTCTAATGCAGAATTAGTTTGTGGCTCATCTAAAATCTCTGCTTGAGCTTGGGCCGGTAGGTGCAAAACAAGCGCTGACAGAAACAGCAGACTGAATAGACTTGTCATTCCTATATTCTGGATAGCAGAAATCATTACAAAGCTCCTTGTTTCAGATATCGGAATAATACTGATACTTCTCGAATCATGCAGCCGAAGCAATCCTTCACAGAACACCCGTGCATCCAGAACTTTGAACTCAAGGGGGAGGTACTGCGTCTAGTAATCAAACTTTTACAATTAATTCCTTCTGCTTGGCTAGGTTCGAAGGTCTTATATTAAAGGCTAAATATTTGCCAATAGTCCTAGTTCTCTTCTACAAAAATAGGACCTTTGATACGGCGATTTAGTTAGGATAGGACGATGTGCGAAGCGCGCTTGATGTCTAAGGTGAGAAACTAAGTCCTGCAACGATTCAAAAGCATGCAATTCAATCTGCGCTCAACAATTGCCTCATCGATTTGTGGTTCGCTTCTAGCTTTAACTGCACCGTCTAGTGCGTTGACAAGGACAGGTGTTGAAAGAGTTGCAATTAGGCTCGCAGAGTGTATCCCGATGTTGACGGGTCGCCTGTTGACGGGTCGCCTGTTGACGGGTCGCCAAATTGATGTTGCTTGCGGTGTTCAGTTTACCTGGGAGGGCGATCGCTACAATGCAGACATAATAAACCGCTGCAACTTGAAGCAATCTTGGTGTCTGTCACCTCTAACGAGGAATCCCTATTTTCTTACTTCTCAATAAATTACTTCTCAATAAAATTGTTCGGACTATTGCAAAGCAAATCTATGGATAAATTACTCACAATTGCTGGCACGGTTGCCGCTGTGCTGATTGCCACTGCCATACTCATTGCTATCTTATTGCCAAAGATTCTGAAAGCGATGGGCTTACATCCCGACTATGACGCGGGGCAAAAATACGACTTGCAAGGCAAAAAAGCGCTGGTGGTGACTACCAGCCACGGTGTACTTAGTAAACCCGGTGAAACGACGGGTAAACCCACCGGGGTCTTTGGTTCTGAAATGACCGTACCCTATTACGAGTTTCTCGACGCAAATATGCAGGTGGACGTGGCCAGCATCAAAGGTGGGGAAATTCCCATTGACCCCAACTCGTTTCGCTACTTCCTGATTACAGACGAAGATAAACGTTATCTAAAGGATAGGGTCTTTCGGAACAAGGTCAAAAACTCGCCCAGCATCGACGACATTGACTTCACAGACTACGACCTGATTTTCTTCGTGGGAGGCTGGGGGCCATCCTACGATTTCGCCCAGTCGAAACGGCTGGCGGAACAGGTGAGCGCGGCCTACTACGCTGATACTCCCATTATGGGTTCGGTCTGCCATGGCGCTCTGGCCTTTGTCAGCGCTAAGGATGCCGCAGGCAAGCCACTGGTTGCAGGACGCAAGATGACGGGCGTGACGCAGGAACAGCTCGATTTCTTTGGCATAAAATTCACGCCCAAGCACCCAGAAGATGAACTCAAAAAGGCTGGGGCAGATTTTCGCGCCAATCACCATCCGGTGGCCGACATTTTTGCAACCGTGACGGTCGTGGATCATGAACAACGCTTTGTTACTGGCCAGAACCAGAATTCCGGACATGAAACCGCCCAAAAGATGATGGAATTGCTCTCGCAAAGGAGCGCAAAATGATGCGAAAGATCAGACGATTATGCCTGGCACTGGCTTTTGCCGTCGCCTTGATTCTGAGTGCCGCACTGACACAGCCAACCTTAGGCAGCGCACTGCTCACCAGTCAGAGCAACATTCAGTCAGCATCTGGTGTTAACAACCCTGTAGCAACGCATAGCAGCCCGCAAAACCAGCCTGCTTTTCAAGTCGCCGAGGCAACACAGAACGCAGAGACGGTGGCGATAGAAACTGAGGCGCAGCAGCCTCCTAACTTTGTCGTCATTCTCGTCGATGATTCAGGCATGATGGATTTTGGCGCGTTTGGCGGCGAAGCCCGCACGCCGAACCTGGATCAACTGGCCCAAAATGGCACATGGTTCAATAATTTTCACACCTCTCCGGTCTGTGCGCCATCGCGGGCGATGCTGGTCACCGGCAGCGACAGTCATTTGACCGGCGTAGCCAATTTGCCAGAAATGCTGCCGGATGGCTACGCGGATCAGCCAGGTTATGCCGGGGAGCTGAATGAGAGCGTAAACACCGTGGCCACCCGGCTTAAAGCCGCAGGCTACGAGACCTATGCCACGGGCAAGTGGCATCTAGGACACAGCGAGACGAATTTGCCGAACGCACAGGGCTTTGATCACTCTTTCATTCTCGGGGGGTCTGGGGCCAATAACTACGACATCCGGGGCTATGTGCCGATGAAGCCCGAAGCTTATTGGTACCGAGACGGCAAAGAGACGGATTTGCCAGAGGATTTTTACTCGTCCAAAGACTACGTTGAAAGTGCGATCGCCTTTCACGAAAACGAGAGCAACCCCAACGCCCCATTTTTCAGCTACATCGCGTTTCAAGCTATTCACGCGCCGATTCAGGCACCCGAACGCTTTGTCGAACCCTACCGAGACGTTTACAGTACAGGCTGGGACGTTCTGAGACAGCAACGCTATGAAAAGGCGAAAGCGCTCGGCATCATCCCGGCGGATGCGGCCATGAACGAAATCTTTCCGCAGTTTAGAAAGTGGGATGAGATCAGTCCTGAGCTTCAGGCCGAATACGTCACCGATATGGCCGTGACGGCGGGCATGCTGGAGGCCATGGATTTTTACATTGGCGAGTATGTTCAATACCTCAAAGACAGCGGGCGCTTTGACAACACCATCTTTTTCATCACGTCTGACAATGGTCCCGACGGGGGCAACTACCGAGTAAAAATAGCCCAGGCCTGGCAAAAGATGATGGGCTACCACAAAGACCCCAATCGCGTCGGCGATGCCGGCTACTTTGGGAGCATTGGCCCTGAATTCGCCTTGGCGCTGTCTTCGCCTTTTTCATTTTTTAAGTACTACACCGGTGAAGGGGGTGTGCGCACGCCCCTGATTGTCTCGGGGCCCAACATTCCTCAGGGGCGTACCAGCAATGTCTTTTCCTTCGTTACAGACGTGGTGCCCACCATGCTTGACCTGGCAGGACTGCCGACCCCCAGCCGCGATGAGGCGGTACCCATCACCGGCAAGAGCCTGGTGGGGCATATCCAAAATCCAGCGGTGCTGGTCTACGCTGAAGACGAAGGGGTGGGCTTGGAAGCCGCTAATTCCGCCGCTTATTTTCTCGGCGATTACAAAATCGTGAAGAACACTATTCCCCTCGGAGACAACACCTGGCACCTTTACCATCTGAAAACCGATCCAGGTGAGACTCGAGACCTGGCTGAACAAGAACCTGAACGATTCCAGGCCATGATGGCCGCCTACGACACTTATGCCCAAGACGTCGGCGTGATTGAAATGCCGGAAGGCTACTCGGCGGAGGGCGAAGTGACACGCAAGTCGGTGATGTATATTCTCAGACACTACGGCCCCTTTGCTCTGATTCCGCTGGTCTTGCTGCTGCTTTTGGGCGTGCTCTGGCGGCGTCGGCGTCAGGTGAAGGCATGAGAGAACTGGCTTTACCCATGAACTGCGTGAACGGTATCTCGTTCAAAATTCTCGCGACGGTGCTAGTGGCTGGGTGCTGTTGGGTTCTGTCGATGCCGATGGCGATCGCAGCCCACGCAACTTCTGCTTGCCCCAGCGACATGGTGTACATTCCGGGTGGCAGCTTCACCATGGGGTCTGACAACCCCGACTTTGTCGAAGAAAAAATCGCAGAAGATGTCAGCGTCAGTAGCTTCTGCATTGAGCGTCATGAAGTCACCAATGCCCAATTTGCCACGTTTGTTGAGGCGACCGGCTATGCCACCGTTGCTGAGCGTCCTCTCTCAAAAGAGCAATTCCCTCAGCTATCAGACGACGAACGATCGCCCGGTTCTCTGGTCTTTAAGCCACCGGAAGCAGGCATTCAGCAGGTAGCTTACCTAAGCTGGTGGCAGTGGACTCCCGGTGCCAACTGGCGACATCCCTTCGGTCCTGACAGCGATATTCAGGGTAAAGACGATCATCCTGTCGTCCATATTGCCTATGAAGATGCTATAGCCTACGCCGATTGGGCGGGGCGAGAGTTGCCCTCCGAAGCCCAGTGGGAATACGCGGCTCGTGGCGGTAAAGAAGGCTGGACCTATGCCTGGGGCCAGCAGTATGCCGCTCAGCACGCCAATACCTGGCAGGGTCTATTTCCCTTCTTCAACACCCAGGAGGATGGTCATGTAGGCATCGCTCCCGTGATGTCCTTTCCGCCTAACAGCTATGGCCTTCACGATATGACGGGTAACGTCTGGGAACTGACCTCGACTTGGTTTACTGTGCAGCATGATGACATGGCTCACAGTACTGACCCGACTGGCCCGACTCGGGAGGTCAGCTACGACCCCCAAAAACCGATGGATGGAGCCATGCACGTCATCAAAGGCGGCTCATACCTATGTGCCAAAAACTACTGCAGTCGCTATCGTCCGGCAGCGCGCGAATCCCAACCTTTAGACACAGGCACGACTCACGTAGGCTTTCGCCTGGTGACGCTGCCATCAGACGTTTCAACCTCATCCTCGCGACTATTGGGACGCTCTAGGAGAAGTTCTACACCAATCTAGGAATCGCACTATCATCGAGTCCAGCAGCCGTTATAACTCCCTGACGAACTGCATCCGCTGGGATAGGTTTGGGTTCAAGTGGCTGTAGAGCCGTGATTTGGGAAAGGCAACACTTTACATTGCTGTGTCCTTGACGACATCAGGGGTGAGTTGTAGATAAAGCCCTGGCACTACCAGGAGGGCGATCGCTGTCGCCGAAACCAGCCCGAACACAATCGCCATGCAGAGGGGAAACCATTGGGCATCGCTTAGGGCAAGAGGCAACAAACCCGCTACCGTGGTAATCGACGTGGTGAGAATGGGGCGGAGGCGATCGCTGGCTCCCCGAGCAGCAGCGTGACGCACATCTAGACCTTCCCGACGGCGCTCGTTCATGGTTTCCACCATAACAATGGCATCATTGACCACGATACCCGTGAGGGCAATTACCCCAATTGCCACGGGAAACGAGAAGGATTCTCCCAATAAGAACAGGCCGAAAAAGGTGCCGATTAGGGCAAAGGGGATGGTCATCATGATGATAAACGGCTGGGTGTAAGAACCAAACTGCAACACCAGCACCGCAAACACCAAGAAAATGGCGATTACAAGCATTTGCCCCGCCGAGCTAAAGGTTTCTCCCGTGGTATCGGCGTCGCCGCCGAAGCGGTAAGTGTAGCCGCTAGGCCAGCGATTAGGGTTATCGGGGGCGCTCGGATCATACTGCAGGGACTCTAGCTTGGGCCGCAGCGCTGCCAAAACGTCGCTGTCAAACGTGTCTGACCCTGGAACGGTTTTAGCCAATACCGTGACGCTGCGTTGAGCGTTGCGGTGAGTGATGGAGAGGGGCACGGCATCGGGCACTCGGGCCAGCAGGGCATTGCCGGGGAGCACCTGACCCGCGGGCGTGACAAAGCGCAGGGTGGCGAACTCATCTAGCCCAGTGGGTCCGCCGATGTCGCCCCTTTGGGAAGGCCACCGGGTACTGAGGCGAATCTCCAAGTCCTCCTCGCCGCTGCCGACGGAGAAGTCCCCGATGGCGTTATCGGTTAACAAGTAACGGCCTTGGGCCCCTAAGTCGTCCTGGCCGATGCCGTAAAAGTCAAGAGCCTCCCGCTTGGGGACCAGCTTGTAGTCGTCCCGCAGATTCCCCAGGTCGTCACGCACGTCCATAGTTCCGGGAATTTCTCGCAGGGCCTGCTGCACCTGGCCGGAGATCTGTCGTAGGGTTTGCAGCTCATCACCGTAGATCTCTACCTGAATGGGGTCTTCGCTGCCGCCAGCTCGCTCGTACTGAAGCGAGAGCACTGCCCCCGGATAGTTGCGAATCACCTTATCTTCCAGGGTTTGCCTCAGCCCTGCTAAATATGTGAAGGAATCCTGCTGTCGCTGCGATCGCTCCGTAAATACTGCCGACAGGCCAACGAAGTAGTCAGCGCTGCTGGGCTTTAGCTCCCCAGAGCTAACTAGGTTGCTGCGCTGCCCCACCAGTTTGACCACGCTGGCAAATAAAGGTTTACTATTAGTCGCACTGTCAGGGTCACTGTTAGTCGCACTGTCAGGGTCGCTGTAGTTACGCACAATCTCACCCAGGCGATCGGCCACCTCCTGCGATCGCTCTAAGGTGGCGGCGGGGGGCAACTCTACGTTGATGCTCAGCTTGAGGCGATCGGTGGCGGGGAATAGGGACACTGTTAGCCGAGCAAATAATACTAGCGACACCACGAAAAGAGCCACGCTGCCCAGAGTCCATCGTCGCGCCGTTCGCCGGTTTGCCACGGTGTTGCTTAGAGCCCACTGGGCAAATCGCTCCGAACTGGTTTCCGTGAGGCGATCGATGAAGGTTTTGGAATGGGGGCTACCTGGCCGATCTAGCAGAAATTTGGAGAGGGGAATCACTGCGAACAAGGCCAGTACGTAGCTGAGCACGAGGCAGGTGATGGCGCTAATGGGAATGAGGCGGATAAATTGCCCTAGAGTCCCGGAAATGGCCATCAGCGGCGACAGGGCCAAAATCGTTGTCAGCTGCCCAGCAAAGGCGGGGACGCCATAGGACCGGACCGTTTTTACCGCAGACTGAGAAAACGTCAGCCCCTCCACAAACAGTCCTTCATGCAGTCCCTCCAGCATGAGGATAAACACATCCACCAGTAGCCCCAGGGCCAAGATCATCCCCACCATCACCATAGAGTTGAGGGTGTAGCCGAGCATCCACAGCACAAACACAGCCCCGGCAAACGTCATGGGAATCGCGAGACCCGCTACCACCGCCTCTCGCCAGGTCAGGGCAATAAACAAAATGGCAAAGACGCAGAGGGATGCTTGCAGTAAATTGCTGATCAAATCCCCAAGCTCATCTTCAATCGACTCCGAGTCGTCATTGAGGATGCGGTAATCCATGCCATAGGGCCACAGCGCAGAGTCTTGACGGGCGGCTTCCATGGTCGCCAGGGTGTCGGTCACCACCTGAATTGTGTCGCTGCCCGCTACTTTGACCACATCTAGGGTGACTGTGGGCATAAACGGGGCTCCTCGCCAGCTGAGAAACGCCCGCGAGGTCTCCCGCTCTGGTCCTTGGAACACTTCTGCCACCTCCGACAGCCGTACCACGCGGTTCTCATCTAGGCGGGCTACTGGCAGGCTTCTCAGGTCATCTAGGATGCGAAACCGGCCATACAGGCGCACCTGTGCACCAATGTCGTCATCCCGCACCAAATCCCAGGCCACATCGGTGTTACCTGTTTGGATGGCGTTCTCCACCTGGGTGGCCGAAATTCCCAGGGTTGTCAAACGGCTAGGCAGCAGCTGCACGTGCACTACTTCATCCCGCTGACCGGCCAGATCCACCTCCCGTACGTTATTGAACGCTTCCAGTCGTTCCTGCAGTGCCTCTGCTGTCTGGCCCAGCAGCGTCTCATCCAGGCCCTCCCCCACTAAGGCCAAGGTCAACACCGGGGCATCTTGGGCTGATAGCTGCTGAAAGTCCGGCACCTCTCGTCCGCTAGTGGTATCGGGTAGCTCGGATTCGGCATCGTCCACCTTGCCCCGCAGCGCCTGAATCGACTCCGCAATGGGAGCCTCTGCCCGAAATGAGACGTCGATAATTGAGAAGGAATTAAAGGTGGCGCTGGTGAGATCGTCTAGCCCCTGCAGGCTTCTGATTTCCGTCTCTAGTTCGTTGGTTACCTGATTCTCCAGGGTCTCCACATCGGTGCCGCCCCACTGCGTGGTGATTCTGGCCCGGGCAATGTTGATGTCAGGCTCGCCCTCTTTCACCATGGAAACGTAACCCATGGCTCCCCCCACCAGCAGCAGGGCACAGAGGAGAATGGCGAAAATCTGGCGAACAAAGAAGAAGTCCATCCAGGCAGGAATTTGATTTGCCTCGGCTGTGTGATTCTTTGGGGCAGGGTTTTCTGGGATAGGGTGAGTTGGATGCTGGGTGGTCATTGCTCTGCCTTAAGGGATCGCGATCGCTCGGGTTACGGTTCTTCTGGGGTTACGCTCTCAGATTTAGCGCTTTCCTGGCCAACAATCTCCACGGGTGCGCCGTCCGTCAGACGGTTTTGGCCTTCCACCACCACCAACTCCCCTGGCCTGACGCCAGAAAGCACGCCTACCTCTGAAAAGCCTCGGATGCCCTCTGTAATGAGGCGACGCTGAACCGTGTTATCAGCCTCGTTAACCACAAAAACGTAGGTTTCCTGGCCCCTAGAGGTCACTGCTCCCACGGGCACCACAACGGCATCGGGGCTGGCATCGACTTCAATCCACACGTAGACCCGTCCATTCACCGTCAGGTTGCGTACTGGCTGAAGGTTGCGGATAGTGACCTCGGTGCCGCGTCCTTCCGGGGTCTGGGATGGACTCACGGCAAAGACCGTTCCGGTGCTGCCCTGCTGTCTAGCGATATCAAGCAGGGCCTGCTGGGACGCACCAATGGCTTGGGACTGATTCACCTGATCTTCGGGGACGGCATACACCCGCTGCCCTGGACGGATAGCCGCCGCATTACTGGACTGAACCTCTAGCCGCACCTCAAAGGATTCAGGATTCACCACCACAATTGGGACCGTGTCAATTAGACTTTGGGCGTTGCTGGTGTTGAGATACTGCGTATTCCAGTAGTCCAGCTCTTGGATATTGATGTAGGCGACCACGCCGTCCGAAGAAGCAACCAGCTGGGTATCTTCTAAATCGACTGCCGTGCTGTTGCGACTGGCCTGAGCCGCCTCTACCGAGGCTTGGGCTGAGATCACCCCCTCTTCAGCGGAGGCAACACTCTGCCGGGCAGTTTCCAGGCGGGCACGGGCACTGTTTGCTTCGTTTTTGGCCACGTCCCGATCGCTTTCTGAAATTACCCCCTGCTCAAACAAATATTGATTCCGCCGCAGCTCCGATTGCGCCAGCGCCAAGTCAGACTCGGCTTGGGCTAGGTTCGCTTGGGCTTCCTGCAGCGATGCTTCTGCTTGATTCCGCTGGCTCACTGCTACCTGGACATCCGCCTCTGCCGCCGTGATGCTGGCGGTTTGCTTACGGTTGTCAATGGTGGCCAGCAGTTGCCCCTGAGAGACTAGATCACCTGCTTTCAGGGGCACTCCATTCACCTTCGCCAAATAGGTGACTGTGCCGCTTGCTTCAAAGGTGAGAGCCTCTAACGTCACTGGCAAGGAGACCCCTTCATCGAACACCCACTCTTCCACCACGCCCGTTTGAACTCGCACTACCTGAACTGGCAGGCTGTCAGTCGCGCTAGTCTGTATCTCCCCGCTGGGGCCGGCAGTCAGCCGCTGGTAAATTCGCCAGCTCCCCAAACCGAAGATCGCCACTAGGGCCAAGGCGATCGCGGGCCAGTATGACTTTTTAGACCTACGGGGAGCTTGAGTTTCAGATTCGGGAACGCTGTGCGGTTTGGGCGCTGCAAGAGTGGGTTGGGCCTCGACTTGAGGATTGGGACTTTCATCAACCATGATGTTCCAATGAAAGGTTTCGGCCGTGCATTTCAGCAAACGAGTTCCTTCATCTCAACAAGTCTGGAGCCCCTGGTTAACGTTCAGAGGTACTGGAGAGAATGATGCGCTTGCACGCTTTCAACTCTAAAAGAGAGCCTTTGCCTTTTCCCAGGTCCCAAGGGCCTAATTTCTTCCTTAGGGGGTACTAGGACCCATGGACTTAAAAACAGGACCCGTGACGCGATCGTAATATCAGCTGAGTCCCATAGAATCATGGTGAATCCTCGCTGGCGAATTCTTCTGAGCAAGTCCTTCTTGGCAGCAGACGATTTCAACTTTATAAATGAGAGAATAGGGTTTTAGGCTGCGAATTTGAGTTTGAGCGTCTGAAGTAGACTAACAGTTGTCAGCCCCTGAGAGCCTTGTTCAGTGGGACTTGCAGCTTTAACTGGGCTCAAATCGTACTTTCGCCACTTTGTGACTTGGTGAAGCGAGAGAAGGAATAGACATTATCGGTAATAAGTTGCTCAGTCCGAGAATCGATGACAAAGCTATAGAAATTGACGATTCTGTGTCGAGAATTGAGCACTTTTTTATTTCCGATTAAGTCTAATGATAAAGGTTTTACATGACTATCACTCACCCATAACACTCATGCTGCGCCTGCTTACATTGCCTCATACACTGCTTGTCCTAGAGTGGATTTTGCTAGGAGTTGCCGTATTTTTAGCAAGCATCGCTGGGGTAATCGATGTATTCCCTCAATTACCTATTCTGACAATAGTTTGTATAGGCGTCATTGCACTATTGGGGCTAATAAAACCGGTCAAAAATAAACGTTTCTATGCTGTTGGATACACTCTGGTGGAATTTGGGCTGATCGGGCTACCGGTTTTGATTGGTAAGTCAATTGTTACCTTTCCAATTTTAGGCGCGGTGCTCGTACTCCGAAGTGCTCAACGATTTGACCTGTTGGGTCGTCTTGGGGTGGTGGTAGGTGTCTATGCTCTGTTTATTTTTAACCTATTTATCTTAAATACGACCTTTATCAATCCGCTTAATTTGTGGTTGGGTAGCCCTGTTTTGCCGACTGATACCAATCTCTTATTTTTCAAACTTTGTTCGGTTATTTACTATGGCATGATACTGTCTTTTGTTTGGTTATTCGTGAGTGCCCTAGTATCAGAACGCCAAGGTCGTGAACGTTTAGCGGCGACGTTATCTCAACTACGAGACTATTCTCTACGGATTGAAGATCAAGCTGCCCTACAGGAGCGCAATCGCATTGCCCGTGAAATTCACGATGCTTTGGGACATACGCTTACGGCTCAAAGCGTGCAGTTAGATAGTGGCTTGCATCTATTGAATACGAACCAGATCGGACAAGCCAACATTTTTTTTGAGACGGCAAAATCGCTCTGTGCTCAGGCCCTACAAGAAGTTCGACAGTCAGTGACGATGCTGCGAAGTGGTTGTTTGCTAAGCAATTCCCTGGAAAGGGCGATCGCAACCTTAATCAAGGAGTTTCAAACAACAACTGCCATCACCCCAGCGATAACCATTGATCTACCCCAGCCGCTTTCCGCAGAAATCAGCTCAACAGTCTATCGTATTGTCCAGGCTGCACTGACCAATGTTACTCTTCACAGTCATGCGACGGAGGTTACGCTGCAGATAACCGTCCATAGCCACACGCTTTACATTGTGATCAAAGATAATGGTCAAGGGTTTAACCCAGCTCAAAATTCCACAGGCTTTGGCATCCTCGGGATGCGAGAACGAGCATTGGCGTTGAATGGAAAATTTAATTTGATCAGCGAACCTGGAGCAGGCTGTCTGATTACGGTGCAGATACCTATACCGGAGGCAATAGCATGATTCGCTTGCTGCTTGTGGATGATCAAACTCTGGTTCGTCAAGGCTTTAGGGTTTTGCTGGAAGCCCACGAAGATATTCAGGTCGTTGGGGAAGCAGAGAACGGCACCCAGGCAATTCAACAGGTTGAAACATTACATCCCGACATTGTGCTGTTAGATATCCGGATGCCAGAGATGGATGGTGTTGCTGCAGCCCAGGCAATTTGTCAACAGTTTGATGAGGTCAAAGTGTTAATGCTGTCCACATTTGATGATGCAGAATATCTCCACCGGGCAGTACGATTCGGTGCCATTGGTTATCTGTTAAAAGATACCAATGCCAAAGAACTTGTGCAAGCGATCCGCATGGCTTACCAGGGGTACACCCAATTTGGCCCCGGCTTATTTCAACAGGCCATTGGATGCATTCAAGGAGAGCCTGTTGATATACCACCTGCTACAGTCTCAAACGCACTGACACAACTACCACCCGAACTCCAAAAGTTAACTAAACGAGAGCAGGAAGTACTTTGTCACATCATTACTGGAGAAACCAATCGTCAAATTGCTGAGGCTCTGTTTATTTCAGAGCGCACCGTCAAAAATCACGTGACCAGCATTTTAAGTCGCCTAAATCTGCCAGGTCGCGTTCAAGCTGCCATGTTTGCTAGCCCGTTCTTACCACTCCTCCAATCTAGACATGAGCAAACTTAGGTAAATGTAGTGACCTGCAAACGAAATCTTAAGAACCTGCAAACAAAGCGGTTTTAGATCGTCGATCTGTGCCTTCAATCCGTCGATCTGCGCCTTCAGATCGTCGATCTGCGTCCTCAATTCATCGATCTGCGCCTTCAGATCGTCGATCTGCATCGTCAATTCGTCGATCTGCGCCTTCAATTCATCGATCTGCGCCTTCAATTCATCGATCTGCACCCTCAATTCGCCGATCTGCGCCTTCAGATCGTCGATCTGCATCGTCAATTCGCCGATCTGCGCCTTCAGATCAACGATCTGCGTCAGCGTCTCTCAAGAGAACTTGAGAGACGCTGACGCAACTTTTAAAAGCATCCTCTTAGCCTATTAGGCCTTCCCAACCGTAGCAGCAACGATTCTGCAAGTTATCATTACCTGAATTGGCTGAGATCTATCCAATTTAGACTAATTCAGCAGGGAGCATGTCACCTTTGCAAATTTGCCCTCATCCCCCAACCCCTTCTCCCAAGCAGGGCGAAGGGGAGCCGGATTGAAGTCCCTCTCCCGTTTTGGGGGGATTTAGGATGGAGACGCGCAGCGGCTTCTCTTGGAGTGGGCTACAAAAGTGACATGCTCCCAATTCAGCATTAGCGCTTTAGAACAATACGGTAGCGGGGTTTGCCGTGTTCAAGCTTCTCCATTGCCTCATTGACTTGATCAAAGCTAAAGGTTTCAATCACAGGTTCGATGTGATGACGAGCCGCAAAATCTAACATTTGAGAAATCGTAGCAGGGCTGCCGAGAGGGCTGGCTGAAATCGACTTTTGCCCCGCAATCATGGGAAAGAGTTGGCTGGAGATTGGGTTTGGAATAACGCCTACTAAGTGTAGTCGTCCTTTAGGACGAAGGGCGGCGATGTAGGCATCCCAATCTAAATCTGCATTTACGGTAGAGATAATAACATCAAACGAGTTTTGCACAGATTCCAAGGCTTCAGGATCGCGAGAATTGATAAAGTGATTTGCGCCGAGTTCGCGGGCTTCTGCTTCTTTCTCAGGGCTTGTCGAAAACGCAGTCACATCGCAGCCCCACGCATGGAGGAAACGCAATGCCATGTGCCCCAATCCCCCAATCCCGATCACGCCCACCTTATCTGTGGGTTGAATATCAAGCTGCACGATGGGGTTGAACACCGTGATTCCACCACAAAACAGTGGACCTGCGGACTCTGGCGTTAATCCTTGAGGGAGCGGAATAATCCAGCTTTGATGGGCTCGCACCTTATCGGCAAAGCCACCATGCCGTCCAATGATAGTTCCTTCAGCTTGCAAACATAGATTGTGATTTCCTGACATACACCATTCACACGTCATGCAGGATTCAGAAAACCAGCCTAGTCCAACCTGTTGCCCCGGCTTAATTGTCGTCACGCGATCGCCCACTGCTGCGACCGTACCAATTACTTCATGACCTGGAACAAAGGGATATTGAGAAATGCCCCATTCGTTGTTGAGCATGCTCAAATCGCTATGACAGATGCCGCAATATTCAACGTCAATTTCTACGTCTTCATCCTCAAGCAGACCCGGATCATACTCAAACGGTTCTAGCTTGCCGCCAGGTTCTTGTACTGCATAGGCGTTAATCATCAAAGCCCCTCATTCCCGCTAATGACAACAACTGAATAACACGAACAATGGATACGCTATTGATCACTGTATCGTTGAATCATTAATACTGCGTTAGATAAAGCCTTAGATAAAGCCTTCTACACGATGATCATCAACGCAGAACCAGGAAGAAATTGGGCTAATTTTGGCGCTGGATCAATGTCTCAACAATGCGAACAAGGCGATCAGCGGTTTCTGCCTGTCGCTCACTGATCTCTGCCTGTCGCTGCACGAGTCGTTTGATCTCAGTTAATCCTTCAGTTAGGCGTCCGACCTGATCGATCAAAATGTCTAGCTTGTCATCAATTTGGCTATTGGATGATTGAGTCATATCAGCAATCTGTTGAATTCGCATCCCTCAGACAGGCACTAAGATTCTATACTAAATCTCTGTTCTGATATGATTCAGAAGGCGATCGCCAGTCGCTGAAACGACAGCAGATTCAAGCAGACTTAATCAATACCAATTCTTCAAAGCAAGGCTAAAAATGAACAGGCTAGAACCTTTGCAAGGCTGGTGACCGTCAATCCAAAATTGCAAATCCAAAATCGAGAATGGGTATAAGTAGTTCATAAATAGCTGACATAAACGGTAGCCTATTAAGCTGCTACTCAGGTTCAATCTCTAAAATCAAGACACTCTGCGCCACGAGGAAGACGATCACCATGGACGTGCAACAGATTCAAGGTAACGAACCGCTGCTGCTCGACGACCCAATGCGACCGTGGATCGTACAATCAGGGTGTTTAGCTATATTTGCCATTCGAGTGCGGCATGGAGTACCCCAAGGGCAGCGTCGCCATCTGTTTAACGTCTATCCAGGAGAAGCCATCTTTGGAACAGTACTCCACGACCTGGAGCAATTGGGCATGATCGCGATCGCCCTAGAGGCTACCGAGGTGCGATCATTATCGATTGAGGAAGCCTTGGGAACCGGACAAGAGCAGCCAGTAACCCAAGCCGGAGTCAACTCTAATAATCCCAATCCCCATTCTCTTTCACCTTCCGTCCTGGATTCCTCAGCGCCTAGCTCGTCTCTACACAATCATCGGATTCTGCTTGATAGTTGGGTTCATAAGCTTGGTCAGGTCGATGGATTTCCGTCTGCTCCGATTAACAGCATGACACCCCAGCGCCAGTATCTATCGTTAATGGCAGGGCAGGTTTGCGAACCGCCTCGCGATCAAGTGGTTTGGATCAGGCTTCAATATGGTCAGGCGCGATGGGTTGGCGATTCGAGCGCTGTTTTGACGCCTGATGTTGACTATTTCCCCTTAGGGAATGACATGTGGATTGAAGCGGATGACTATGTTGAACTTGAGACTCGCAGCACCTCCGAAATTGGCGATCGCTCTATTCTCTTGAATGGGTTGATGCAGCTTCACGCCTACTTCTTAGCCTGTGTGGAGCGCATCGAAGCCCGAGAGTTTGAAGCCGCTCAGCGCCGATTTCAGGAACGGCAGCAGTTGAATCAGGAAGTGACTCGACAAACCCTGCAACAGCTTGTCTCTCTGCTTCAGCCCCAGGGCGATCGCATGCTATATGCCGAATCACCGTTGTTAGTAGCAGCCGGTGCAGTGGGTCGGGCGATGGGAGTCACCATCCAGCCACCGATGAAGTCTGAGAATCTCAAGCACGTTAAAGAACCCCTAGAGGCGATCGCCCGTGCCTCTCGACTGCGGATGCGGCAAATTCTTTTGCGGGGCAACTGGTGGAAAAAGGATGGCGGTCCGATTCTGGCATACACCCAACAAGACCGCTATCCCGTGGCGTTATTGCCTATCAAGGGAACTCGCTATGAGTTGCTGAATCCCATCGAAGCAGGATTGGTGGGAGTCCCCGATTTCACAGCCTCATCGCGTAAAGGACGAACATTCGTTGACCAGCAGGTAGCAGCGACGATTGATCCGGTGGCGTATGTGTTTTATCGACCTCTCCCGGATGGCAAACTCAATGCCCTTGATATCCTAAAATTTGCGCTGCAAGGGCGAATGCGGGATGCAATTGTCTTAATCTCAACGGGAGTCGCAGCAACGCTGTTAGGCATGCTGGTTCCCCAGGCGACCGCAATCTTAATTGACAATGCGATTCCCTATGGCAATGGGGGGCTTGTCGTGCAGATTGGCTTGGGTCTATTGGCAGCAGCATTTGGCGGAACGTGTTTTCACCTTGCCCAGGCGATCGCCTCCATGCGCATCGAAACCGCATCCGATGCTTCGCTGCAAGCTGCCGTCTGGGATCGGCTTTTAAAGCTCCGAACCTCCTTTTTCCGCGAGTATTCGATTGGCGATTTAACGTCTAGAGTCTCCGGCATTACCTCCATTCGGCAGCGGCTCAGCGGCACCGCCCTGCAAACCATTTTCTCAGGTTCATTTGCCTTAATTAATCTAGGGCTATTGTTTTACTACAGCCCCCGTCTAGCTACGTTAGCGCTCGTCGTCGCAGTCATCGTCATTACCTTTACCACCGCATCTGGGGTAGTACTCATCCGCAAACACCGCCCCCTGATGGAAATCGAAGGGAAAATCTATGGACTGCTGGTGCAGTTAATCAATGGCGTTCCTAAACTGCGAATGGCAGGGGCTGAAGAACGAGCCTTTGCCCACTGGGGGCAACACTACATTCAGCAGCTTCAACTGACGCTGAGTACTCAACGGCTTGAAGATGGCGTCAATGTCTTCAACACAATCATGCCAACTCTAACAACGATCGCCCTTTTCTGGCTCGCCAGTACGCTGATTGACCCCGATCAAGTGATTAGCGGCAGTGGGCTCACCGCGGGAGATTTTCTTGCCTTTAACGTTGCCTTTGGAACGTTTATCGGAGGAGCTACGAGCCTCAGCCTGACGCTGATTGAAGTCTTAGATATCATTCCACTCTGGCAGCGATCGCAGCCCATTTTAGAGGCTCAGCCCGAAGTCGATCTAACAAAAGCTGACCCAGGACGCCTCTCGGGCACTATTTATGTTGACCATCTCACCTTTCGCTATCGCGACGATGGGCGCATGATCTTAGATGATGTGACCATTCGAGCCAATCCAGGAGAGTTCATTGCGCTAGTTGGTCCGTCAGGGTCTGGCAAATCAACGATGATCCGATTGCTGCTTGGTTTTGAAACCCCCATGTCTGGAACGGTTTATTACGATGGTCAAGACTTGGCGGGCTTAGATGTATCAGCAGTTCGTCGTCAGTTAGGCGTTGTACTTCAGAATGGACGCATCAGCGCGGGCACTATTTTTGAGAATATTTCCAGCGGAGCCTTGATCACCCTAGACGATGCTTGGGACGCCGCTGAGATGGCTGGGTTAGCCGATGACGTGCGCGCTATGCCCATGCAATTGCATACCCTCATTAGTGAAGGCGGCGGAAATCTCTCCGGCGGGCAGCGCCAGCGGCTGATCATCGCTCGTGCCCTAGCTCTTAAACCGCGCATCTTGCTGCTCGATGAAGCAACCAGCGCCCTTGATAATCGCACTCAGGCGATTGTTAGCCAGAGCCTCGATCGCCTGAATGTGACGCGGGTTGTCATTGCCCATCGTCTAAGCACCATTCGCAACGCCGATCGCATCTATGTTTTAGAGTCAGGACGCGTCGTCCAACAGGGCACCTTTGATGAATTAGCCCATCAAGATGGGGTGTTTGCCCAACTCATCAAGCGGCAGGTTGCATAGTCCTAGTAGTTGACTATTGCAAACGAAGAGCCATTCAAGCAGGTATTTATCTAACGAACTACTAGACTCACAATCACTAACGCCAACCCTGCCACTAGGCAAACGAGCATCGCATAGTAGGCGCGGCTGGCAGCGCGATCGGCGTCAGTGGCCAATTCGGTAGGCGCTTTGAGAGAAATCAAGAACGGCTGATTGGCCTGGGTAGGCTTTTGCAGCATTCGTTCTCCAAATTCGTCGGACAGTTCGGCTAGGACGAACACGGTGCGTCCTACGGGTAACACTGCTTCAGAATAGCGATAGCCCAGCGTATAGCGATCGCCCTGACTCATTGGCCTATTAACTGTAATAGAAAAATTACCATAGACCACAGATTGGCTGCTTGCTTGCTCAGGGCGGAAGTCGTTGAGAATACTAACGCTGTCGATATTAGCGCCCTCCGGATTGACGGTGATGGTTCCGGTTGCATCTTGAAGCTGGAATGGAATCGAGCGTTTGTTGCTAGCAACCATTTCTGAACCTCGTTGCACCTCTCGATGAGATCTGCCGTCACTATCGTTTCGAACGACCGTCTCCTCATAGTCTCGCCGGACGGTCATGGTGTAGTAGACACACGGTTCTTGTTTGAGTTCAGACATTAAGGGGCGATCGCACGTAATCGTTCCCCGGAGGATAACATACTCTCGCCAGTTTCCGCGACCAATCTCCGCTGCAATCTCATCTGCCATGTGGGACAGCTCAGCGATCGTGGCAGCACGAGCAGACCTAATACCGAGCGACCTGGCACGTTGGCTCCGCTGCACGAAAAATAGCACTAGCCCAATCCCAAGCAATACAACACCCGTTGTCAGCCAAGCCATCGAATCACTATCGTCTCATTACTCGCTATTATCTCATTAATGGCCGACCGCAGGCCCACCGCCTCACTTCAAGGACTATGACGACTATCAAGAATTCATCCACCATCTCATCGAAACTAATATTACTGACGATCCTACCAAGGTGTATTGGGATATTCGCCTATCAGAA
>JBNPEG010000093.1:0-23065 GCA_051117555.1 Elainellaceae cyanobacterium
ACCCAAACTCAGAATTTGGTGGCATTGCTGAGAGATTCCAGCCTGATTGACTTACAAAAATTTGCTCTGTGGCAGGGATAGACGCATGTAGCGGCATAGCATTATTTTACTGCTGCGCTAGTGTACTACTGTGCTTGAGCTAGCCTTCAACGTGATGGAACATAGTGACATGGGTGTGGAAGTATCCAATTGCAGTGAAACCTGTTGTCCCAAGTCGATTAAAAGATAGAAGGGGCGATCGCGCCTATCAAGCAATGGTAGGAATGGAAATCAACGAGCAGAGTAGGATGAGGCTACTGTATTCGGGCAGACTAGAGTTTCACGGACTAGTACAAGATGGCGGGAGTTTCATAACCGTAGTGTGAGCGTCTCGCTCACGTCGCTGGCAAGATCCCGCACTTAAATGGCTGGCTTATTTTTGCCAAACAGTACTAGGTTTGCTGACCTTTAATACCAAGTCTTTCACCTTATCTCTTGGCTTGTTTCTCAAAGTCGCTCACAAAATTTCGCCGATGTTGAATGGGCATAGACGTGTAGATTCCATAGAAGCGGCTGAATGCCCAAAACCACTTAATAATCGACAGTAGATGTGATTTGATGACAGCATCATCTCCATCATAGATAGAGAATTTCTCGGAGAGCCAAATCATCGTTACCTCCAGAGCAGTAGTTGATAGGTGATAGATCGAGTCTAGGAATTGTCAGGAAAGTAATCAAAAGCTAGAGTCAATGATATCGATGAATAAAATTCATGATTAGGATATGCCTGATTGAAGTAGCGCTGAGTTGATTTCATCTGTTTCACCGTTACACCTTACGGAGTAATCGAGAGTAAATCGGGAAGTCTCCAGCGACCCCGTAGCGATTTATCTCATTGAACTTAATGATGGCATTGCCCCCAGCGTGATTGCTTCCATATCATTACCTCTACCTAGAATTATCCGACCGTACTTTGATGGCCGTTTAGATAAACTAGGTCAGTCAAGCTGTGTTCAAAGCTTGATATCTTGCCGCTACTATAGCAATCCCAGTTGGCTGTGAGCGGTTGCGCGGTCGACGACTGCCCCACCGCTCACACACAATTCACAAGCGATTTAGAATCGCTATATTTACTTCATATAGACATCTAGACATCACAGAATCTAAACTCCAAATTCAGTAAATTTGGAAAAGATAGACAGCCTGATGCAACTAACCGTATTATTCACAATTCAATATCCGTAGACCAGATACAGTTCTCCTCGATTTCAGGTATCACAGTTCTATAGCAATTGGTGCAATATAGCGGTATGCGCTTGAGTTAAGCAGGGTGTGTGGGGGCGTGCGCCCTACACCACCATTTTTGTACTTGATGCAATTGCAAATTGCGATAAATAGAGTGATGGCGTTGCCCATTTGACGAATGATTTTCGGAGGGGCAATAGCTCTATGGGCATGGCTTATAATCAGGCACCGCCATCCGAGCAACGATTTCTTAAGCAATCTCAGGATCGTTAATTCTGTAGCGACAAATCGCTCCATATCTGTTGGCTATAACTGGCTATAACTGGCTATAACTGGCTATAAATTAGCTAAGGCTTTGCTTTAAGCTGTAGAATATTAGAAAATCTGTAAACATACGTTTACGGGATCACTGATGTAGCAAAGTCAATCACTAACCTGCATCCAACTGCTCAGTTCTCGTCCACCGCGCATCCAATTCAATCGAATTTGACGAAGCGGTTTTTAAGGATTGAGCTCAAATTCATCCGCTAGCTGTTTTGGAAACTTTTTTGCTTAAACCATGACTCAAATTTCTGGAACTCCTGACGTACCCGATATGAGTCGTCGCCAGTTTATGAACTTGCTCACCTTCGGGGCCGTGACAGGAACCGCCCTGGGGGCGCTTTATCCAGTTGTGAAGTATTTCATTCCGCCCTCTGCGGGTGGGACTGGTGGCGGCGTACTCGCTAAAGATGCGCTCGGAAATAATGTCGTTGCTAGTGAGTTCTTGTCTAGCCACGCTGTTGGCGATCGCGTCTTGACGCAAGGTCTTAAAGGCGACCCAACTTATGTAGTGGTCGAGAGCAGTGATTCGATTGCAGACTATGGTCTGAATGCCATTTGCACCCATCTAGGTTGTGTCGTGCCTTGGAATGGAGCTGAGAATAAATTTATCTGCCCGTGTCACGGATCTCAATACAACAGCCAAGGAAAGGTCGTTCGGGGTCCCGCTCCTTTATCTCTGGCGCTCGTTCATGCGAACGTGACTGATGGTGGCGAGATCGCTCTAACCCAATGGACTGAAACCGATTTTCGAACCAATGAAGATCCCTGGTGGGCTTAGTCAACCACACATGGCTAGCAGTTGACGGCTTCGCTCCTGATCTTGAGCTGCATGTTCAGATGTAGGCATGCTTTCAAGAAATCCGTGCGATCGCCCGTCTAGAGTATTGAAATAGTTTGCTCAAACCGCTCTCTTCTGTCTGATCCTTTGTTAGAACACCTGTTACTGATGAGAAAAAACATTTGGTTACCTCGACTGCTTAGCGGCTATAGGGTTGGCGTTAAAAGTGTATTCGTTACACTTGTCGCAATGACTCTATTCTTCGCAAGCGATATTTTCTTTCCCAGCTCTGCGGCTGCTTATCCATTTTGGGCCCAGCAAAACTATGACAGCCCTCGCGAGGCAACTGGTCGCATCGTTTGTGCCAACTGTCATCTTGGGGCAATGCCAACTCAGGTTGAAGTTCCTCAGTCTGTATTGCCCGATAGCGTATTTAAGGCCGTGGTCAAGATTCCATATGACTTGAGCACTCAGCAGGTCTTGGCGAATGGCGAAAAGGGGCCGCTTAATGTCGGAGCCGTATTAATGCTCCCTGAAGGCTTTAAAATTGCTCCGGACGACCGAATTCCAGAAGAAATGAAGGAAGAAGTGGGTCCTAGCTATTTATTTCAGTCGTATAGCGAAGACCAAGATAATATTGTCCTGGTTGGTCCCTTACCGGGCGAACAATATCAGGAAATTGTGTTTCCAGTGCTCTCGCCTGATCCAGGCTCTAATAAGGCGATCGCATTCGGCAAATATTCGGTTCACGCCGGTGGAAACCGAGGCCGTGGGCAAGTATATCCCACGGGTGAAAAGAGCAATAACGCAGTCTATAAGGCTTCTAAGTCTGGAACGGTGTCTCAAATTGAGCAGACCGATGATGGCGGCTACTCGGTGAGTATCCTGACCTCGGATAGTGGAACCGTTGTAGATACAATTCCAGCAGGGCCTGAGCTGATTGTTGCCAAGGGTGATGACGTGACTGCTGGTGCGCCGCTAACCTCTAATCCCAACGTGGGTGGATTTGGCCAGATGGATACTGAAATCGTTCTGCAAAGCTCAGGACGTGTCAAAGGGCTGATTGCGTTCGTTGCTGCCATCATGTTGTCTCAAATATTGCTGGTGCTGAAGAAGAAGCAGGTTGAGAAAGTTCAAGAGGCAGAAATGAGCTTCTAGACATTGCCAATTCAGCCTAGTTCTATCATTTCAACACTCCTGCAAGGGAGTGTTTTTTTTGGCGATCGCATTTGTAAGACCTGAATCATCACCAAAATCGCTGGAGTCCGCGTAGACGTTCGTGAACGCGCATTTTACTGTGTAAGGTGCGATTCCCTCTGCGAGCAGCCGCGAAGTACAGCAGCTAGACCCCTTTCAAACATCCTCTAGCGACCAGCTATGGATACGCTGACCTACAGCGGGCGATATACTCGATAGTTGATGTTAGGGAAAATGTTGTCGATTGCTTCGACCTTTTCTAACCAACCCGCATCAATTTTGTCTTGCAGCAGATCGTCGCGGATTTTGTTAAACCGCATCAAGTGCGATCGCGTTCGCCGCACCGCATAGGGCACCATCGTACCTGTTCGCATAATAAATGCCCAATCGGATGACTGCGCCAGCAATAATTCTCTAGCAGCCTGATTGAGTGCACGCCACTCTAGCTCATCGATGGGTTCTCGACGCGAAAGCTCAATCATCCGTTCGGTTGCTTTATGCAGATGAGGATAAATCCAAGAGTTAGCTTCATTGAGCCAATATTCATGAAAGCCTTTAAATCCCCAACTAGATTGGGACGGACGACACACCTGCTGCACCGGATTGGTTCGCAGATAATCGGATAGGTGGGTCATCTCAAACGTGTTTTGATCGTGCCAAGACTTTCTAAACAAATAGTCGAGGAACCACGGACCTTCATACCACCAGTGACCAAAAAGCTCTGCATCGTAGGGGGAAACAATAATAGGATTCCGTTGCATTACACCGTGGAGGTGAGCAACCTGTTTCTCCCGGTTATACATAAAGTTGCCCGCATGCTCGGCTGCTTTTTCACGAGCCCAGTAGGGGTCATACCAGTGCTTATCGCTTAGACCAAGACCTTTACCAGTAATTTTATGATATTTGATGCCTGTGTTTTTTCGTTGCCCATTTGGCATGATATAGGGCTTGATATATTCATACTCGGCGTCCCACCCCAAGTCACGATAAAACTCACGATATTCAGGCGCTCCTGGATAGCCAACCTCAGACGACCAGACTTGTTGAGATGATTCATGGTCGCGGCCAAACGCAGCAACGCCTGATTCTGCAAAAATAGGAGCGTAGGTGCCAAATCGCGGTCGAGGACGAGCGTATAAGATGCCGTGTCCGTCTGTGAGAAAATAGCGCACACCCGCATCTGCCAGCATTCGCTCAAGCCCCTCATAATAGGCGCATTCGGGTAACCAAATTCCGCTTGGTGGGCGGCCAAAAACATCTTCATAGTGCTCGACAGCAACTTTGATCTGCGCCCACACCGATTGGGGATACATTTTCATTAACGGCAGGTAGCCGTGAGTTGCCCCGCAAGTCATGATGTCTAGATTATGGCTGTCTAGAAACTGCTTGAAGGCAGCGACTAAATCGTGGTCATAGCGTTCCCATAAATCGCGTACATTATTGAATTCTTTGGCATAGTGTTCGGCTAGATAGCGGATGTGACCGTTATGTACATTTCGTTCGATTTCCATCTCTGCCAATTCTTCTAGCATGGCAAGATGGGCATCATATCTCTCTTGTAATAAAGGATCTTTGAGCATTGACACAAGGGGAGGAGTCATGCTCATAGTCATTTTGAAATCGATGCCGTCTCGCTTTAATCCTTCAAATACTAATAAAAGTGGAATATAGGTTTCTGTGATGGCTTCAAATAGCCACTCTTCTTCAAGCACGTAGTCGCTTTCGGGATGGCGAACAAACGGAAGATGAGCATGTAAAACGAGCGCGAGATATCCGATACTCATAAGGCTAGATTGTAATGAGACAGCGTAAACGGCCTGACTACCATAACTTACATTAGGTTGCTGCCATGATTGTAAGTCAAAAGTTCTGTATGATTTTACTGCGTATTGGGTAAGCCTGATTGACTAACCAGTGGCGTTGCTCGATGCCAGATATAGCAATTTTCAATTGCGCTCAGCACAGAAATGGTGATGTGGGCCGCGGCGTGCCCATATCACCGTGCTTAACTCAAGCGCATACCGCTGTAGAACACGGTTTTAATGCATAAAATTGCTTATGCATTAAATTTTTATGCATAAGATAAAAAGCGACTGCTTCGGCTATGCAATCGCTTAGACAGGTAGGGATCATGATTTGCAATGCGATCGCTCGCCTAGATCTCACTCGGAGAACTATCGTGGAGTGATGCGATCGCATCCGCCGAACACGTGATCATTAGCATACCTATATCTAGGAAAATTGCAAGCGATCAATGAATATGAAACGCTATCTGTAGGGACAAGCTGTAGGGACAAGCTATAGGCGCAAGCATCGGCGGATTGTAAAGAGCGCGATCGCTATCTAGAGCAGATATCACCAATCCTCAGCAGAAATGAGGATGCAAATCATCTTCGGGGAACCACCATTCTTCGATGAAGCTTGGGTTCCTTGGATTTGCAGAATATAACTCGTAGTGCCAGGCTTGCTCTTCGGGAACATAATTGAGCCCGGTTACATATCCAACGCGACCGTCTTTGGTCACAATCTCTTGCCCAAAACAAAATTTGGGCTGACTGAAGTTAAGCCGAGGGACATCTCTGATGGCGATAGCTTTTGAAACCATTCCCAACACCTCGCTGCCCGATGGAATAACTATCTCATTCATAAAGGTCATAATTCGTAAATAGGATTACAAATGCGATCGCAGCGTGATATCTAAAGCAGGAATCGCAGAATCTCAGCAGTTTCGTGATGTATTCAAATTAACAAGGAAAAGTAAGGATAATATAAGAGCGCCTCCATAAAGTCGAGTTGACAGTGGATTATCCTTGCTAATAAAGCGATAACGAATCATAGATGCCTGATCAAATGTCTCAAGACCGCTCACAAATAGGCCAGTTTCAGTCAGTTTAACTGACACTCAATTAAGCAAATCGTAGCAATACAATTGTCATACATGTGGTGCTATCTTCTGTTGTTATCCGTGGGTTTCTACAGATTAAATCATTGGCATTTATGGCAAATAGATATGGCAAACGACTGAAGTATTTAGAGGATGGCTTTAAAGTCTCCGGTTGGGTTGCCTTAGCGACTACCGTTCTCTTGACAGAGACGCCGCGCGTCACATATCGCTTGCGAAACCCAGGGTTCGAACCCGTGTCGGTAGGGTGTGAAAGTCAGCGGAAACTGACTGTCTGTTGAGGCTCGGTTAGTCTTAGAGGATCTGCTATGCGTCTACAATCGCCGACCGTATGATCTGTGTGATCTTGTTTCACTCAACTGGGACTAGTATTCTTCAGGAGTGGCGTTCTTGCTCTGCTAGTCTTATGAGTGTATGCATACACTCATAATTCGCATAAAGGGCATAGGGTCGCCTGATTGACTGCTCGATAGTGTCAATATTCATGAATCACGATGTCCTAATCAGTCAAAATAGGAATAAAACGTTGGAAATGTTGTGATGGGAATGCCTGATAATCATGAGCTTTATGTCAAATGATTAGCAATACCATCGCAGATGTCTGCAATTATTGTGGGTAGCATATTTGTACGGCTATTTTTTGATGGACTATGACAAAGCCAAACCTCTTGGAACTGGCAAAGCAGGGTAATCCTCAGGCGATCGCGGCTCTTATGAATCACTCCTTGAAGCCCAAGGGGATTGTGGCAAAGGTTCAGGCTCAGGGCGATCGCCTCCAAGTCTTGCTTGAGGCTGCTCAAACGCCTAATCGGCAGGTGCTGACCAATTTTGTTAGAAACGGGCTCAATCATCTCAATATCGATTCGATTCAATTCGTTCAAGTCTCTGGGCAGCAAACGGGTGCAAATCAGCCTGCTTGGACGCAGCGTCTTGAGGTCGGTCCGTCGTCGTTAAATTCGTCGCAGCCAGTGCCAGGAGCCGCAACATCAGCTCCCAAATCGGTTGCGCCACCACCGCCTAAACGTCCGATGGAGATGCCTCCACCACCACCCCGTCCCCCTATTACTGCTTCACCCACAGTCCTTCAACCGGATGATGAAACTCCAGTTGTTTCAGGTTCTCCGTCCTCCAATGAGGTAGCGTCTGTCTCCAGTCAGCCCAATGTGATCTCAGATAATGAGAGTGACGAATTTGACTTAGATTATCTAGATGACGACGATGAACCTGACGAAACGCTGTTATCACAGCCTCCTACTGCCCGGCACCATGAAGAACTTGACGATTTATTGAGTGATGACCAGTTCATTGACAATCTGTTAACAGACGAAGCAAGAGCCACGGGTTACTCTCAGTCCGCACTATCCATTACTGATGCTGCGGAGCCTGATATTGATGCGCCTGAATTACCAGAAAATATCAAGGAATTGGACGACGTTGTCATCGGAGACGCCCAAACCGAATACGGCATCGCTGATGGTGATGATAATGACCAGCCTAAGACGATATCACCCGATGAACCTGAAGGTGAGGCAATTGAAACGACGGGCGACGATGGCGATGCTCTGCCCGCATCTCAATCAGGACGAGACTCAACGACGCCTAATCGGATTCTATTTATCCTGATTTTATTTATCGTTGCAGGATGGCTGTTTGGCATGATCGGGTATTCGCTTTGGGCTCATCTGTCTAATCCTTCTGAGCAATTAGATCTCTCTCCGTCGTCCCGGTCTGCCTTACCGACTGGAACTGAGCCAATCCCTTTCGATGGTTCTCCTCCGATTTGAAACAGTCCTGATTATGAATCCTCAGACGGTCAAACACAGCATTGAAACACAGCATTGCTAACGTACGCCTAACGTACACGCCAGACCGCATTTAGTATCTGCCCGTGAAATACACGTCATGCGACAATCATGACTCAGCCGGAACTCGTCGAACGCGCCAAGAATGGTGATCCCAAGGCGATCGCCTCCTTGCTCAGTCGGATTTTACATCCCCGAGGCGTTACGGTTAAAGTTCATCGGCGAGAGGGGTGTTTGCATATTCTGCTCTCATCGGATCGATATCTCGACGAAGATGCTTATCTTAAATTTGTTCGTCGACAGATTGAACACATCCAGCTTGCTTCAATTCAGTCAGTCAAAGTCTACGGGCAGCAGATCGGAGCGCGCGCAGTTTCCTGGTACCAAGAATTTGTACCGGCGTCTTCCTCAAAATTAGTGCGGGTGGAGCGATCTCAATCGAGTCCTGAGCCTCCCGATTTTCTGCAAAATTTAAAGACGTTTCAATTTTCTAGCGTTTTTCCTTACCGAGACGTTCTCAAATCAGAGCTGTATCGCCATCCAACCGTCAAGCTTTTGCTGTTCCTGGGTCTGTTTCCTCTAATTGTGAATCTCATCAATGACGGAACCAATGTTGGACGGATTGCATGGCTCTTAGGAATTTACTACGCCTCGATTTGGGGGTTTGTATTGTTCAATCTGATTAAACCCGTCCAAGTTTCGTGGGGTGATACGCTCAAATGCGTTTTATTTACAGCGTTTATCGGGATTCCGCTGCTCATTATATTTCAACAGGTGCCCATCTTAAGTCCGCTCTATGCAGCAATCGATGCAGGGTTTATCCAACGACTCATCGGATTTATTTTTGGAGTCGGTCTCTTAGAAGAATTATGTAAGGGAATTCCAGTTTATCTGTTCTTACTCCGACCCGGAAAACTCCATGACCCGCTCACCGCAGCATTTTATGGAGCCATGTCAGGTCTAGGGTTTTCGATTGCAGAGGGGGCTGCCTATTCATTGTTCTATGCTCTAGGGCTCGAACGAGGCGACCTAAGCCCGGGAACTTATGTGATTGTTAATACAGTTCGCTTTGTGTCACTTCCCTTATTTCACGCAATCTTAGCAGGCATCGTCGGATATTTTATTGGATTAGCAGCCATTAATCCCTCCCGACACGGTGCCATTATTTTCATTGGAGTGGCGATCGCCGCTACCCTCCACGGGCTCTATAACACCTTCTCAGACAGCATTCTAGGGCTTTTCATCGTCGGTTTTTCGATTCTGTTGTTTGTGACGTATCTGCGGCGCAGCAAACAAATGGTCGATGAAATGCAGCATGCTGAGTTCAGTAAACCCCGCAAAAGCTGAACGAATTTTACATTTGATATTGAACTAACTAAGCAAATTTACGTAGACCCCCGATCGCCCGGTATTCCGAACATTGGGAGCTTAGGTGTGCTCTGAGCAATAGCTTGGAAAAGATTTGATTAAGGGATCCTCTAAGCTGATATGTAATCTGAATTTTCTTCTCAATATAGAAACTGGGAACTCTATTCAAAGGGAGATTTAGTGGTTGTTCGATTATTTAATGTGTCGATTTTTACATCGCCATGCGTCGTTTGAATCAACTCTATATCTGCCCCTATCGACCGCCCCTATCGACTGCCCCTATCGACCGCATTATTAGCCTCCGATGCGATGTTTTCATGCTGAAGCCAGAATGTGACGTACTCATCATCAATTGAGGAGAAATTAGTGAAGGTCAAAACTATTGCAGCTTGTGCAGGGCTGATTGCAAGTGGTGGTGTGACACTGGTTAGTGCACCAGCCCAAGCATTT
Source organism: Elainellaceae cyanobacterium (assembly GCA_051117555.1). Taxonomy (GTDB): domain Bacteria; phylum Cyanobacteriota; class Cyanobacteriia; order CAZCXK01; family CAZCXK01; genus DBGGTD01. The sequence continues at coordinate 10,046 of JBNPEG010000093.1, forward strand.
TCGTTTACGACTCAGTTCACCGGACATGATCCTAAAGGAGATATTATCTTAGACTCTGTTACGTTAGGAGACGGCTCGATTATCAATGATTTTGCGCTGGTTAGCCGGGCCACTATTATCAGCAACGATCTCTGGACAGGAGGCAATACGGGCGCTGCTAGTGCCGATAAAGGAGATCGGGTCACAGGTGGACTTAGGCAAGAACGCGTCGATAATGCTGGAGTCGTCGCAGCGCTCAATACCCTCAATCTCAACAGCATCATCGATACCGAAGATCAGGGAAATTTTGTGATTGACATATTTTTTGACCAGCTTGTTGACAATGTGTTTGTCTGGGAGCGGGGTATGAACAGTAAACTCGATGTCCAGGCACTCGATAGCGAAGGCAACCTCGTCGGCGGTTTACTCAAACTAAGCAGTTCTAGCACGTGGAATTACGCTGGTTATAGTATTGATACTACGGAAATCAGCGGAGCCCAGAAAGTCAGTTCGATTGGCATTGGCTTAAGTGATTTTGGAGTAACGAGTTTCATTTCAGGATTACGGGTCACGAGCGATAGTTCCTATAACGGGCCAGACTGGAAAATTGTTGGATCGGCAGCGGAAACAGCAGATGTCCCAGAACCCGCTATGCTAGTAGGTCTTGGCGTGATTGCAAGCGCACTTGTGCTGTCTCGCCGTCGCCCTCTTCACGCATAGAGCTAGAAAATATTACTGTTGCATCCTCGCCCTACATCGTATCGATGGCGTGCGCGGATTGAGTCTGGTGGTGTGGAGCGCAGCGGCGTGCTACACCACCATTTTTGTGCTTGATGTGCGAATTGGTGCCATCTCTAAATTCAATCTAGAGGGGATTTTTTGCGTGAGATATCATGAAGGGCATCCCCTGAGATGATTGGTTTCTAGCCTCTGTAAACTTTCTACGGAATATCTCATACCTGCAATGTCTTCCCTCTATGCGTCTGATGTCTATGACCGAACTCATCCAATCGACAGCTATTGGCAATCTACTGTCGACTCGTTGGATGAAGGATTTACTCCCTTAGGCGGAACTGACACCTGTGACATTGCCATTATCGGAGCTGGAATTACGGGATTAACGGCTGCCCTACACTTGGTTCGAGAGTACGGCGCTGATGTTCGGGTGATTGAGGCGGGGCATCCAGGATGGGGCGCATCGGGGCGCAATGGAGGATTTTGTTGTGTTGGGTCAACGAAGCTGTCAGACTCCGAACTGCTTCAGAAATTTGGCCACGCGGAAACTCGACGGTTTTACCACGCGCAGCGACAGGGTACCGAGTTGGTTCAATCCCTTGCTAGTCAAGAGAATATCGACATCGAAGCCCAGGGGTCTGGGGAAATTCGGGTTGCTCATCGTCAATCTCGATGGCAAATGCTCAACGATGAGTATGATTTTTTGACCAATGTCGCCCAATATCCGTGTGAACTCTGGTCACGAAGCGATTTAGCTGACCAGGGTTTTCAGAGCGCTGATGCTCATGCTGCACTTCGCGTCGGCGTAGGTTTTGGCTTGAACCCGTTGAAGTATAGCCTGGGACTTGCAGCGGCGGTACACCGACGGGGAGGGGTGATATATGCTCGAAGCCCTGTTGAAGTGTGGGAAAAAACATCGGCATGGCATCAGCTTCATACTCCCGGTGGCACGCTAAATGCGCGTCATGTCATTATCGCCACGAACGGATATACTCAAGACTCACTGCATCATCGGCTGGGCGATCGCCTGCTTCCAATTTTGTCTAGTATTATCGTCACCCGCCCGCTTACCCAGACTGAAAGACACAATCAGGGCTGGCATACAGAGACTCCTATTTATGACACGAGACATTTACTGTTTTATTATCGGCTGCTTCCAGACGGACGATGTTTGTTTGGCAGCCGGGTAGGCACGCGAGGAACGTTTCAAGAGCGCGATCGCCATCGTCAATGGATGATTCACCGCTTTGCTGACATGTTTCCTGCCTGGAGAGACGTCGAAATCACTCACTCCTGGGACGGGCTTATCTGTGTGTCTGCGGCATTGACGCCTCACATTGGTCACTTGCCTGATGATTCTACTGTGTTTTATAGCCTGGCCTATCATGGTAACGGCGTCGCCGCCGCGACGTGGTGTGGTCAACTCGTCGCTCGCTTAGCGGTAGGAGATATCCAACCTGATCAGCTTTGTGCTGTGTATAAGCAGCCATTGAAAAAATTTGTGCTCCCAGCGCTACGAATTTGGTATTTGCGATCGCTCTACACGGCCTACCAGGTCAAAGATTCAATATGAGTTTAAGTCGGTTTGAGTTGGGCTGAATTGAGCCCTTCCCTAATCGTGATTGCTACTGTCTAGACGTTGACGAGCTGCCTCTAGCAACAGCCGCTTCTCTGCACGCGCGATCGCCCGATATGCTGTTTCCACCGCATCCGGTGTAACAGAAATAGACGTAATGCCCCAGCGTACGAATGATTCAATTAAATCAGGATATTGGCTGGGGGCATGCCCACAGAATGAACATGGAATATTAAATCGCTGTGCGGTTTGAATAAGCTGACGAATGGCTCGAAGAACCGCAGGATGACTCAGATTAAATGCCTCAGCCATCTGTGGCTGATTGCGGTCAACGCCTAGTATGAGTTGCGTCAGGTCATTACCACCAATCGAAATACCTTGGATTCCAGCCTGGATGTAGTCAGGCAACAAAAATAGAACGGACGGCACTTCAGCCATGATCCAAAGTTGAAATTCAGAGGTTTCAAAGAGTCCGGCTTGAATGACGCGCTCTCGACAAAATGTGAATTCCTCGACCGTTCTCACAAACGGCAAGACGAGATGCATATTGGTGTGTCCGGTTTGCTGAACCTGTTTAAGCGCTGCCAGCTCAATATCGAATAAAGCAGGCTCTGACTGATAGCTAAAGGTTCCATGCAAGCCCAAGACAGGGTTTACCTCTGATGCATTTGATGGTGACAGTAGAGATAGAGATTCATGGGAACGACGGTCGGACGAGCGATAAAAAACTGGACGCGGCGTGAAGGCATCGGCAAACTGCATAATCTGGCTGGCAAGGTGTTGCGTCAGTTCTGCGTGTCGTCCGGCCTTAATCCATAGCTCAGGGGACTGATGATCTAAGATTGGCAGCATCATGGCTTCCGATCGCAACAGTCCTATGCCGTCAACGGGCAAACCCGCCACGTTCGCGATTGAACTGACCTGGCTGAGATTGACCATGAGTTGAGTGGCAATCCCCTTGTGGTGATGAATGAATTGAGAAATGTGTTCGTCAAGGTAAGGGGGAGCATCGTCGTTTTGAGGATGCGACTGTTGAGACGATGGGCTAGCTTTTAACGTGTGATGCAAATTTGCGATCGCCGTCTCAGATTGCACCCGATAAATTTCGCCGCGATCGCCATCCAGAAAGGCGAGATCTCCTGATTGCAGAATTTGAGTTGCACGGGCACCACCGACCACTGCCGGAATGCCGATTTCCCGAGCAATGATTGCCGCATGAGACGTCATTCCGCCTCGTTCGGTGATGATGCCAGCAACATGCTCAAGTGAAATCAACTGCTCTGGGACAATATCAATCGCAACAATGATGACTCCGGGCGGAATGCTGAGTGCTGATAAGGTGGAAGCTGTTAATATCCATACTGGAGCACCAACACGGCCGGGAGACGCCGCAACGCCATGAATGACTAATTCGGATTCATGTTGGGGCGGTAGACGTGTCGGGTCAGGAGCGATCGCCTCTTGATGAGATCGACGAGACAATCTGCCCTGATCATTATCTAATGGGAACTTGCGCGATGCAAGTTCGCTTGAGCCTAAAAAAGACGGCGTTGCCTGAACCAGATATAGATGAGATGACGTGAGCCCGGAGTGCCGACTCTCAGGAGGCGTTATAAGACCAGAGGCTTTGACACGGAGCGTATCGTTTGTCGCCAGCATAGAATCCTGAGCTGCCTCACAAAGCACCCATTCCAGCTCTGCAAAATGCCCTAGCTCACGAGTAATGTCTCTAGAAATATTAACAATGTGCTGAAGCGTATCATCTGACAAAGCAAACGCATTCTGCTGGCTCGGGCTGAGCAATTCTAGATGCAAATCGATGATGTCTTGGGCGGGCGTTGTTGTCTCGGGCGATGATGCCAATCGATATGCATGAGATTTTTGTCCTAGTCGCTGAGTTTCGATCGCCCCCGTCTGGGTTTTAACTCGATAATAATCGGGAATAATCCCCCCTTTGACGATCGCCTGCCCCAAACCAAGCGTGGCGGTGATATCTAAATTATCCTCATGGATGATCACCTGCCCAGAGGCGATCGCCTCTGGCAATGGCTGGACTAAAATTGCTAGATGCACCTGGTGAATCTGAACGCCTGATCGCTGCCAATATAGAAGACTACGAGCGCGAAATAATTCTGCCCAAACCGCCCGAATACCGTGGCCTAGTGATTCTGGATTGGCATAACACATTTGACTCTCAAACAGCCCAGTTGTTCGCAAGCTCAGAGTCGGATCTAACCCTGCCTGAAGCGTGAACGATGGGCGCAGAATCAGGGCGGGAGACTGAAAATGCTGCGCCGTAGCTGCTAGATCCGAGAGCCAGTTATCGGGTAATGAGGTCGAACGGATGGCCTGACGAATCTGCTGAGCGATCGCCTGAAGTTGAGACGCGTTATCCACATCTACGTAGAGTGAAGAGTTTGGCAAGTCAGCAAACAAAGGCTCTAGCCAATTAATGGTTTCCAAAAAATCGCGAAACACCGATGTAGAAATTACAAAACCTGGGATAACTGGGTATCCCCGGTGTGTTAGTAAGCTGAGATAAAATGCTTTATCCCCGATTAGACCACGACTCGCAGGCTTAACCTGGTTCAGCCAGTACAAATGCTTCACGATTACTAAAGAGCCGACTCGTTCGGATACAACAATTAAGTCTTGTAATTTAGACGACGCTCATGAGTCGAATTCCGGGTGTCTCAAGGAAACGCTCTGAGATTCGAATTGTACAGAGTTTAGTGAACTCTACGTACAGATTTATCAAACTTAATATGTTTTTGATAGTGGATGTCTATCTAGGCATGATACCTGTCAGAGGTTATGGAAGACCTCTACTTCTCCAGCTATATTCAGCACCTGAAATCGAGATAAGATGGAAAATCGAAATCAAGAGACGTCTTCTTTTTCTCTAGAGGGGGCACTCCAGATTATTGCATGGCACGAATCAGCCAGCGAAAACCGCCGATTTAGAGTCGGAGGGGACAGACTCACGTAGGCGGTATTGCGTCGGTTGAATCTTGTGGCCGTGCCCTTAAAAAATGCGAATTGTGAATTTTAACTGATCATTCATGAAACACACGCTTTCAGTTTTGGTTGAAGATGAAGCAGGCGTTTTGACTCGAATTGCAGCTCTATTTGCTCGTCGAGGATTCAATATTGAGAGCTTAGCAGTGGGTCCGGCTGAGAAGATGGGAATTTCTCGAATTACGATGGTGGTTCCGGGAGATGACCAGGCGATTGAGCAAGTCACAAAGCAGCTCTACAAGCTCATCAATGTTCTCAAGGTGCAGGATATCACCGAAGTTCCTTGTGTAGAACGAGAACTCATGCTGATTAAGGTAAATGCAACGAGTTCAAATCGTTCTGAGATTATCGAACTCGCGCAAATCTTTAGAGCCCGAATTGTTGACGTCTCGGAAGATACTCTCACAATTGAAGTGGTCGGCGATCCTGGGAAAATGGTGGCGATTGTTCAGATGCTGGCTCGCTTTGGAGTTCGGGAGATTGCCAGAACGGGTAAGATTGCGCTGACGCGAGAATCTGGCGTCAATACAGAGTATCTCAAATCGTTAGAAGCGAAGGTTTGAGTCCATTCTGCAACAAAACTTAACGTGTTCGGCAGATGATCGCGGTTTTGGCATATTGCATCACGTCATGAGGTCTTATCTCTATCTCCACGGGTTTGCATCAAGCCCTCGCTCACGTAAGGCAATGTATCTGAGCGATCGATTCAACTCGTGCGGACTACCGCTAAACATTCCTGACCTTAACCGCCCTGACTTTTCCGGGCTCACTCTAACTCGACAGCTTCAGCAAATTACATCAGAATTTCCGAAGAACGGAACTCCGGTGGTTCTCATTGGTTCTAGCTTCGGCGGACTTACTGCCGCATGGGCAGCAGAATATTGCCCTCAGGTTGAACGACTCGTGCTGCTTGCTCCAGCATTTTGTTTTCTTAACTATTGGCTGCCTAAACTGGGCTCCGAGCAACTCAGGCACTGGCAAGAGCACGGTGAAATGCCAATCTATCATTATGGAGCGGGTACCATGTTGCCTTTACGGTATGGCTTCATTCGAGATATGCAACAGTATCCAGATATGCAAATTCAGCGGCCCGTACCGACTCTAATTATCCACGGGACGCATGACGACGTGATTCCAATATCTGCAAGTCGTGAATTTGCGGCATCTCATCCTTGGGTGCAACTTATGGAGATGAACAGCGATCACGGCTTAGGCAATGTGCTGAGCCAACTTTGGCAAGCTATCCAAGATTTTTGCCACCTTACGACTTCACCTTGACATTTAGCTTACGGGGTGGGCGACGTGCCATCCGAATCGTGTAAGGTAACACACCGACTAACAAAGAAAATGCCTCATCAGGAATTTGGGAGATTGTATCCTGATCAAAATACACTTCAAACTGGTTTAAAATCATCTGTGCCCGCTTCAACGAAACCGAACTATCGGTGAACTGCTGTGTCAGTCTGATCCACTGTCGCCGAATCAAAAATGCTTTCTGTCTTTCGTCATGAGAATGGGGTGGAATCAGCGATAAATCTCCTACAGGCAAGACTCGTTGGCAGTCTAAGTCGAAAAAGCTCCCAACAGCAGCGCCGGGGCCTGCAAATTCAGCGTGATATTTTTTGTATAAAATTAGCCCATTTTTGCGTCTGCTGTTAACCATTAGTAAATGACCCTGCTGAAGCAGGTCTAAAATCTCAGAGGCGTCACTGTATTCCCCCTTTAGAGTGTCAGCATTCGAGACTGGGTCATTTGAGTCTCCAGGTTGATGATCTGAGTCTCTAGGCTGATCATCAAACATTCCTGAATCAGCGCTAGGGGGCTGAATCTGCCCATCTGTTGCTAACGGATCTGAAAGAGACTCGTTAGAGGTATGGGAATCTAAACTCGGTGAGCCTGCCTGCTGATTCTCATTGACCATCTGAATCTACGATCTACCCATGAGTGTTGCTACGACTTTCAAATTATAAACCGACCGGTTTGATTGGAAATGTACTCACAAATCTCTAGGGCTGCAAGAAGGATTGGGACAGTCTCTGCGCTTACCCCACGGATGACGCAGCATTAAGCTGACATCGTCTGATTAGCTTGCTTAAGCCCAGCACACCAAACAGCAAAATACCTTTGCCGAAGCCAGGTTCGGGTACAGACTCAGCTACATCCAAATTGACGGGACTGGATGGCAATGTCAAGTTGCTGCTGCCTAAAAATTGCCCGTTTACATGCGATCGCGAACTTGAACGTTCCACATCCCACCCAATCACATCGAAAGCCAAAAGATCAAGGCTGGAGATGCTGAGCGATTCTCCAGTCCGAATATCAGGATCCATGATGCCGAGATTTTGTCCATTTTTCCAGTGACTCGTAGCTTTGCCATCACCGTTGAAAGTGCCCGTGGAAAAGTTTCCGAGTGGAGTCTGCCCACCATCGATAGAAAAGTACTTGGGATTTGATCCGGCTGTCCAATCGATCACCCCATCGCCGTAGGCGACGCTCTCATCCGAGAAGCGAAATAAGTCGAGGGTGCTAACCCCTGCAAATGTATCTTCAGGGAAGTAGAACTCATTTCGATTGACCTGAAACGGACTGTATTGGTCTAGCAAGTCGACACCACTGATAAAGCCGAGAGCATGACCGATTTCATGGGTCGCAACGCTGATAAAGTCAAATGCTCCAGTTGCGATGCCGTCCTCAGGGATAAAATCCCAATTAATGTCGGAGTTGAATGTGATGGAACCGTCTTGGCCTGTATTACTCTGCAAGCCTAATGATTTGGCGTTGGCACTAGTGATTCGGATCTGACGGTTGTTTTTGCTGCCATCATTATCTAAATATGCCGTTGAGCTTCCGTATCCGTTGGGATTATCGCTGGTGTAGTTAATGAGTAGGTCGAAAGCGGAAGTGCTCTGAAGACTGCTGGTTGCGATCGCATCGTTGGAGGAGGTGACATCTCTTGATAAGGCATCCAGTACCGCGTCATAGCTATACTTCACCTCGACGGGCAGCGTGGTTCCTAAAACGCTCGAATTCAGGCGCTCGAATCCAATATTAAGATTGATAACCACATCGTCTTGAAGTCGAGACGACCACGGCTGGCTAGCCGTCGTAAATGCATCGAGGGCTTGTTGGGATGTAGCACCGTTCGATTGGATATTAAACGACACAGCTTGGGCTATGCGGAGTCCAATACTGTTATCAGCAATTAGGATGAAAGTCAGTGCCGAAACAATCTTGATCGGCAAAAGCTTAGGGGGGTTATTCAAAACGGTCACCATGGTCACTGGAAAATCATGAATTCGGTTCGCTGTAACTGACTACCTTGCGCTGGCAGATCACCCAAATCGCTACAGCACACGACGAAACGAATCGATCGTGAATGTTAAGGAATGTGACAGTACATTTTTGTTGAGATCTTACGAGATGTAGCGATCTTAAATCGCTTATGAATTGTGTATGCGTTTAGCGCATGTGTGAGATCCCCCGCTGATGCTGCCCCCTTAAAAAGGGGCTATTTACAGGGTGTTGAAGTCCCCCTTTTCAAGGGGGATTTAGGGGGATCTCTAGGGCGTTACGCTAAATACATACCGGGCGCCGCCCGCCCCACCGCTCACAACCCATCTGAGATTGCTACATTAGCGTAGTAGAAGACTAGCAACGTTTGTGTAGATCCTAGGATTGATTTCACTCAAAGTTTATAAATCTACAGGCTCACTTTATCCGTGCTTTACGCTAGTTAGATTTTATACTGATTTTTCCATTCTCCTCTTAGCGGTAATCTTCTGTCATAGAAGAACGATAGATATGCTGCATGGTGTTGCTGGATCTGAGCTATTGATAATCATCCTACTACAGTCTCATGCTTTCGCGTCAGGCCATCGAAGTTTGCCAATCCCCTCTATGCTGTCTTGACGATTCCCAGCATAGGGCACGTTCTTGCGAATTGGCATTGAACATTCAATACACGTTGCATGGATGATAGACCCGAAATTTTACTGAGTCGGTCTTAAGATTGTGGCGTTGCTGATCGGGGGATGAACTCTTTATAAGATGGTGATACCGATATCGATTCAGTTCACTTTTCGGATAGGCGTTTGCGTTTGGCGATCGCCACAACGGCCCCTGCTGCTGTCATAGCGACTAGCCCCGACATAGTAGACGGTTCAGGAACTGATACCGAGGGATTATCAGATCCATCAGATCCATCAGATCCATCAGATCCACCGTCATCAGATCCACCGTCATCAGATCCACCGTCATCAGATCCACCGTTGTCAGGAGGAGGGTCAATTTCGATATTTCGCATGGGCGGAGGAAGTGATGGGTCGACCAAATCCCAGCCAATCACATCAAACGCGCGCTGATCGTTTCGGGTAAATTCAAAAAGCTGTCCTTCAGACGGACTGGGCTCCATAATTCCAAGATACTGCCCTGTAAGTTCGTCCGCTTTCCAACTTCCGGCTCGTTGCCCGTCGCCATTTCTTAGTCCCGTGGAAAATTCAGCAATTTCCGTCTGACACCCGTCAATCGAAAAGAATTTTCTCACCTCATGACCCAATTCATCCGTTCGACCCGTTGTCCAGTCGATGATGTTTTGTTGCTCACCCGTATTTCTGTCTACAGACCGTAAACTCGCGTCGCAACTGTCTGGAGAAAATCGAAATAAATCAATTGGACTGACAAAGGGAAACTGATCGTCGTTGAAGTAAACAACGCTGCCATCATTTTGTGTTTGGGGACTATTGAAATCTAAAACATCGACCCCGCTGACAAATCCTAATAAGGTTCCAATCCCCTGAGTTGCAAGCCCGACAAAATCAAAGGTTCCAGGTGCAATACCATTACTGGCATCGTAGTCCCACGCAAAGGTGTTATTAAGAATGATCGCGCCGTCACTCGCGCTGGTTTGTGCAGTAACTCCGCCTCCCGGAGAACAGTTGGTTGTCGTCGTCGTTGGCAATTTTAGTGCCTTGGCATTAGCGGTAGTAAGACGAACCGCGCGGTTGTTGCAGTCACCATCATTGTCTAAGGACGCATCTAAACTGCCTATACCGGATGGGTTATTTCGCGTGCCGTTGATCAGCAAATCAAATTCTGAATCGACGAGCATATCAAACCGTGCACCTGAGGGTAGGTTGGAGCTGGCGATCGCATCATCGAGGGATTTGACATCACTCCAAAGCGCGTCTGAGAAGGTTTGGTAGTCAACATTAATGCGAGATGGATTAAATTGACCGAGAGAACCAGACGCTATTGGCGAAAACCCTACATCGACGTTAATCGTGACATCATCATCAATTAAGGATGACCAGAGACCGGCTGCGTCATTAAAGCCCTGCACAACATCGGGGCTTGTATTGGGGGCATAGTTGAAATTAAAGCTAATAGCTTGAGCTTTGGGGGCTATGCCAGGAATTACCGCAAAAACAAGGGCAATTAATCGCAGTAATCTCACAGATTGAATTTTGCGAGGGGAATCGACTTTCATGCCCGCTTGACCTACTAAGGACTTCATGGCTTCATGAGTTCATCTAAAGGCTATCCGTAAATTCGCGCGACTGGTACTGAATCCAGCAAGCTTTATCTGAATTTTGCAGATTCGTCAATTGGGTTGATGAACGCTTAAGTATCTACACCCAAGATGTCTAATTTTGAAAGGGAGTGATGGGTATGGACGCTTTGTGGCTACTCGCAGAAGAAACCGCGATTACGTAACCAAAATGCGCCTTCGCAGACTTGCGCAGACTCGTGCAAAATCACAGGAGTAGGACTCGCAGAAGTAGGTTATAGCCTATGGGGCTGGCTCCGCTATGCTTTGTTAGTGTTCGGATAACCTGCACGTGCAAAGCGTCTTTGTTAAGAAACCTTTAGTTGCCACAGCTACTTCAAATATCCTCTTAGACATCTCGCTATACACTGAATTGATACGGTTTGCCGCAATATCGAGACTATAGATGCAACCCGTTTCGGTTAAAACAATGGCAGATTGACCCCAACATTGATCCCGAAAAGACCACTATCAAAGTCGATATTTGAGTCAGAAGAGTTCCCCAAACGGGCTCCTCCAAAGATGGAGATTTGCGTACTCCGAGAAAGTTGATACGACAATTGAGCAATCAATTGGTGATATCGATCGTTTCGGCTTTGCTGTGTGAAATCTATCAGAGCAAACTGATAAAACACATCTGCTCGAAGACGGGGTTGAATCTCATAGCCCAATGACACATGGAAAAGGTTGAACACCCGACTACGAGTTTCTGGATCGGCCAAGCTTAATCGGGCTTGATAAGACGTATTCAAATATAAATCTTGGCTCAGGCGATCGCGCCGTCCAATCGCCAAACGAAACTGATGATCGTTTAAGAATCGGTCGTTATCGACTTCATCAAAAAGTTGTTGATTGAGCCATTTCACATCCAAATAGGTACGCCGAGTGAGCGCGTGATAGACTCCGAGGCTGAACTGCAGTTCGTCGTAATTAAATTCAGTTTCATCAAAATAACGCAACAGTTCTCCGCTAACGAGAGCCGTCAGATAGGTCCGCTGTCCTATTGGAGGAACGGCATATAGAGATAGCCCGGTTCGAAACAGCCCATCGTTTACCGGATCAATCTCGGACGAAAAAATATTGTCGCTCCAAAAGAAACCAACTCGTCCCCGCAAGTATACTGAGGGGCGATCAGGGGTTACCCGAATTCCAGTTTCACGTAGACGCAAATTACCTAGTTCCGGATCACTGATATCTGCCGGATCATATGGCAATTCACGCAAGCGTAATATGCCTAATTCTGGATCAGCATCGGGTTGTTCGGACGGCGATGGCTCCTCCGTCTGGCCTATCCGTGAGTCTGACAGGATCCTGTCAGGTCTTGAATTTGACTGACTGGCTTTCTGTTCAGTTGTGTTGTTCGTTTTTTTGTTCTGAAGGGTGTCAGTTAATGTCAATGCAGACGTCGCGTGAGGGCTCCATATCCTCGATAAAGCGTCATTTGCCAACGAGGATTCAAGCAAGGACGTCTCAGAGTTTACGGGTGACAATGCTCTTAAATCTGCACGGACTGTTTGACTCTCTATTGGATCTTCTATCGGATAGGCATCTCGTTTAGATGAGAGAGCTTGCATCGTTGGCTCACACTCGTTTGCTGAAATGGTGGATGTCATCCGGGTAAATGTATTGTTATCTTCCGACATTGACCACACCGGATCAGCAGCTATCAAACTCATTCCAAATACGAGATAGCCGACCAGCCTCAGCAAAAGGGCAGTAACAGAGTGGTCAAGCATGGTAGATTTTCCCCCAGTCATAGGCTGCTGATAGTAAGCAATAGCTCTGCTTACACCTGGAGTTTAGACTAAGTTGAAGCATCTCTACCAAGGAGTACAATGCCAAAAGCGTTAAATTTCAAGCTATACAGCTTTCGACACAGGACTCTCTAGTCATCATTTCGTATTTATTAGGTTTTTTGGTGGACAGATGCAATGACTCGAACTCCTTAATAAATACGAAAACTTCTCTCAGTGAAGCCCTAAATGACGAGGAATCGTCGGATCAGTACTCAAATTTGAATAGATTTAGTCTAAACTCCAATTACACCGAATCTTGGCTAAAAAAACAAATGACTCACCCATAATTACGCACGTTTCGCTTGAGTGGATGTCATTCAAAACTTAACCATCAAGTTGAACACCCTGCGATTCCAGGTGCTATAAATTTT
>JBNPEG010000105.1:0-22811 GCA_051117555.1 Elainellaceae cyanobacterium
CTGGCGATCGCCTCTTCCGAGTTTTTATTGAGACGTGGTTGTATGGGGCAAACTCACACAGGTTTTTCCTGATAGATTTGCTCCTATGCCCCGCTCTTGGGTTGAGCAGCCAGGATCATTCATAAAAACCTAGACAGCGACAAAGGCAGTGTCTCCGGCTGCGCTGAGTGCATTGGGGGCAATGCCGACCACTCGTGCTAACACCTCATCGCCTAAGGAGATTAAGGTATCGTTGCGATTGGAGGCAAACGCGAGCTGATCGACGGTGAGGCCATTGTCCAAACCGATTTGGTCAGTGCCTAAGACGAAGTCGCGGATGACATCGGTGCCGTTGCCTGCGGCTAAGACAAACAGGTCTGCACCAGCGCCACCAATGAGGGTGTCGTTGCCGAGTCCGCCGTCGAGCAGGTCGTCGCCGCTGCCGCCTTTGAGTAGGTCGTTTCCAGTTCCACCCACGAGAATGTCGTCCCCGTCTTGGCCGTTGATCTGGTCATCTCCAGCATTGCCGTAGATGGCATCATTGCTGCCCGCTGAGCCGCGGATGCGATCGCCCCTCAATATGTCATCACCGTCACCACCGAGGATGGTGTCGTCGCTGAGGTCACCGTTGGCAATGTCGTTGCCGCCAAAGCCATTGATGCGATCGCCCGCAGGAGTTCCCGGCAGGTTTTCGGAAGAGTCAGACCCGTCGATGGCGTTAAAGCCACTAGGGTCGACTTCAAACTGGCTGACGATTCGCGGTTCACGGGCAAGAATGGCCTGCGGATCGGCCAGCACATCGGCTTCGCTATAGGCATCGATGCCATAGGTTGTCACTGTGAGCTTTTGCGTCTCAGCGTCGATATCCAACTCCGTCCAGCTAAAGGTGTGGGCTGACACGTAATCGCCTTGCAGCAGCGTGGCGTCGATTAAGCCATCGGCAACATCCAAGTTGTTATTCAAGCCAATGGGGTCATAGCCAAACAGCGCAGTCTGTTCGGTGAGCAATGCCTTCAGGAAGTCATCTTTATCATCGACCGTACTATCGGTGTCTGGCGCAATGGGCAGAGAGTCGTAGAAAGCCTGCTGTTCTGGCGTAATTAGTCCGGCGGCAGCGCTGAGGCCAACAACGGCAGGCCCAAACCGACCATCAAAGAAGGCAACGGGGCCGGTCACAATCTCAAAGGCATTGGTCGCAATCTGCTCCTGACCGGGCCCCATCTGATAGGTGAGATTGTTGACCAACGTGCCGTGGAAATCGCCAGCCATGAAGACGACGTTGTTGATGGCGTTGTCGTCGATGAATTGCAGCAGTTCGGTGCGCTCTGCCGCGTAGCCTTCAAATCGATCTTCGGCATTGACGACGCCAAAGTTTTGGATCGGCTCTGGAATCACGACAAACTTCCAGGTGGTGCCGCGCTGTTCGGCATTGAGCAAGTCTTGCTTGATCAACTCCAGTTGCGCTTCACCGAGCAAGGTGCGATCGGGATTGAACGTTTCTGCGATGAATGCGGCTGGATTCGTCAGGTCGGCGGGTTCGAGCTGATCGTCGCGGAAGGAACGGCTATCGAGCACAAACACCGATGCATCGCTGCCATAGTCGCGAGTCCGATAGAGCTTGCGTTCTCCAGCCGTGCGATCGTCGCCCGTTTCACCATAGAATTCATCCTGAATCGGGTGATACTCCTGATAGGCTTGCAGCGCGTCTTCATAGACCTGAGTGTCATTGACGAACTCAACGTCGTCTGTAAACAGAGGATCAGGAGACGAACCAATGTCGGGCGCATCGGGCGATTCACCCGGCGCGGCTCCGCCCGCAAAGTTATCGACGATTTCGTGATCGTCAATGGTGCTGAGAATCGAGGTGGATTCATACAAATCTGATACCGCGTTGGAACCGAAGCGATCGCCCACTACTTCAGCATGTTTAATACGGAACTCATCGAGCGTGCGGGCTTGGGTCACACCGGGCAGAGCGGGCGTCTCTAAGTCAGCGTAAATGGTGTCGCCCAGCTTGATGAAGAAATCGAGGTCGCTCGCGGCTGCCGAATCGAGAATGGGGTAAGGGGGTGCCTGCTGCCAGTCGCCCGAAATGCCGAATCGCACGCCTGCTTGCTCACCCTGTTCGTTGGGTGTGCGGAACTGCCCCGATTCGGTTGCGCCCGCTGCATCGGTGACGCGATAGAAGTACTGCGTCCCTGCCTCCAAGTCGTCAATTTCGACCTTGACCGGGCGATCGGGGTAAGTCACCTCTGCGGTCACAGTGCCTGCGAGGGTGGCAAAGTCCGCGTCAGTGGAATAGTTGAAGGTTACATCGCCTAAGACGGTGCTGCGAGTCCACAGCACGGCAGAATCTTGATCGACGTCGCCGCTCGCCACGCCATTGGGCAGGCTGTCTGTCATTGGATCGCGCGGATCGTAGGTGAACGGATCGATGATTAGATTTTCGTCAAAGACGGTTGCAATATCATCCCAGGCGATGTATTTGAAATTGGCATTGAAGTTCTGGATTTCACCATCTTCAGGGTCTTGAAACACTACGGCAGGTTCGTTAGAGCCGTCTTGAACGACCAGCAAGCCAAAGGGGAAGTCGTCGCCCAGCGGCACGTTGATGATATCAGCCCCGTCGGATTCTTCGACGCCATCAATGCCGTTGGTGCCGCCGATGGCAAAGCTGCCGATGTATTCGGTGGTCTGGCGATCGAACACCGCATAGGTGCTATCGCCTTGGCTGGAAGCAAGCAAATAGCCCGACCCGTTCGCCCCGTAGTAGATCGTTAATCCTTCGATGTCGGGCTGGAGGAAGTCTTCTTCAATCGAAGCGACGAGGGTGAGGTCGTCTCCCGCATCGGGTTCAGCATTGAACTTGAGAATGCCGACTTCTTCTTCCAGCGCGATATAGCCCACGCCGAATTCTCGGTCAATGACGATGCCTTCTGACTGCGAATCTTCAGGGTCGCCGGTGGGCACGGGCAGATCCAGCGTCCGCACGACTTCAGCGCCAACCGTGCCATCAGCATTGGCAATCAGTTCTAACTGGGCAACTTGAGCCCCATCGCGCTGAGTGGTGAAGGCATAGGAAATGCCCGTGGTGGGGCTGGTGTAGGTGGCGAGTCCGTAAGCGGTTTGTTCGCCATCATCCACGCCGAAGATGGTTGCAAGAATGTCAGCAGAGGTAATGTCGGTAAGCTGGCGCGTTTCGGGGTCAATGCGGAAGATGGCGAGGGTGTCATTGCCGCGATCGCTCGCCACCGCTAAATCTACCAATTCTCCATTCAGATTGAAGCCGTACACCAAATCCACATTGTTGAAGCGCACGCCCTCTGGCGAAATGTCCTGGAGTTCTTCGCCATTCAGGTCAAATACCTTCAGTCCGGTGTTCTTCAACGTAGTAATGACGAAGCTCTGGGACGAATCCGTCGGATGGACGTAAATCGCAGGATCATCTGGGTCGGACTCTTGTGCCAAATCGGGATTGTCTGGATCGCCAAAGCGAATTTCATCCGGGGTTTCTAGAACGGGCTGAACGTCTGGAATTTCCGTAAAATCGAGCGCAAAGGCGAAGAACTGGGTGAACTGAGTGTCGCTAAAGTTGTTGTCGCTAGCGACAATCAAAGACTGGCGACCGTCGGGTAAGACAGGACCCAGCGCCAGGGCTTCTCCATTGTCGAGGGTGAGTCCAAGCTCGCTGAAGTCGAAGAGAAGTTCTTTGGTGGCGATCGCATCGACATCAAATGGCTCACCCGCCTCGACTCCAAACGGATTGCCCTCATCTGCTAGCACGCCATCGACGTTGCTCAAATCGGTTGTCAGTTGCGTTTGCACGTCGTAGAGTTTGAGGGAATTTCCGACGCCAACCGAGAAGGAACGCTCTAGGGCGAGGAGCGTCCCGGTGTTGTCGAGTGCTAAAAGTTCGACTAAGCCATTAGTAGCAAAGGCATCATTGGGAACAGGGGCAGCGGCGATCGCATCAGTTTCATAGAGGAATTCCTTAACGGGTTCGCCTGTTTCCAGGTCGTACTGGATGATGCGAACTGGACTGCCGTCTTCCAAACTCGCCGCATCTCCGTCTTGGATAATGGCGTTCTCCGTAGCAGTATAGAGAAACCGCTGATCGGTCGTGATCGTTAGGCTTTCAAACGCCAAATTATTGCGAATACCGCTACTGCCGTCCGCAGTCGGCAAGAACTTTTCAGGAATTGGCAATTCATCGCGTTGCTCCCCGTCCAATGAAAACTCATTGATGAACGGATCGAGCAGTGCATTGACATCTCCTTCTGACGAAACATAAATCGTACCGTCATTCGTCAACGCAATGCCTTCTGGATCAAGGCTCAGTTCGGCATACGGTTCTCCTGCCTCATTCAGCAGCGTGGTGACATCGGTAAACGTGATGTCGCCATCGTCGAGCGTTCCGTCGTCGAGATCGATTGACAGCGTATAAAACCGAGCCGGATCAAACTGGCTGCGATCGTCTGCGATGGCGTAGTAGATATCGTTGGCTGTGTCGTAGGCGAGTCCCGACAGGCCGCCAACGGTCGTCTCCTCAAACTCAAATCCTGTGGGGAAGGTGACTTCGCCCAAAAACTCGATGCCTGCAACCTGCCTGCGAGTCGAATCGGGGGTGCCCACGGCTACGTCGGTATAGACTAACCGATGATCAGAACTGGGGAAGGGAAAGTCTCCCACCAAATCAAAGAGCGGATCGTCACTGGGGGGCCAAAATACTCCCGCACCTGTAATGGCTAAACTCTGAGACGGCAGCACGTAGTCAGCGCGAAGATTTCCCGGACTCGTATCCGCAAAGTCTGCTGTGTCAAAGGCTGGATTGCCTTCATGTTCGTTATTTGCGCCCCCTTGACGTTCTGCCGCGTCCACGCCTCCTTCACTACTAGGAGTCACCGACGTGTTGAACAATGGATTGTCGAGCAACT
Source organism: Elainellaceae cyanobacterium (assembly GCA_051117555.1). Lineage (GTDB taxonomy): Bacteria > Cyanobacteriota > Cyanobacteriia > CAZCXK01 > CAZCXK01 > DBGGTD01. The sequence continues at coordinate 4,914 of JBNPEG010000105.1, forward strand.
GCAAAATCGCGTCGTCGGTGTCATCCCCATCAAACGGATCGGCGTTTTGATCACCCATAACCACAAACCGCTCCCCTAGGGATAGCCCACCCCTATTGCCCTCGTCATCATAGATATAGGCACCTTGTCCAGGAGTCACATAATCTGACCAGAAGCGAATTTCATCGTGGTTGCGCCGCCCATTGAAGTCCACGCCTTCCGGGAAGAAAGGCGGATCATCAAACACGGGAGGAGTTGGGTGGCTAGCAAGGACGTGAACAATGTCGCCGTCAATTTCGATCGGAATATCCCAATGGCTCTTGGAAGATAGGCGAAATGCATCGAGTTCGTCGGGAGAATACCAGTCGGCTGGCTCTGGAGTGCTCGGATCATCAGGCAGCAGCGCCCCCGGCATGTCTTGCCAGAGAAAAGTCTGAAACGTACGAATCTCGTCTTCGACGATGGGGTGCTGCGAGTACACCACCATCGCAAACTGTCCGGGAAAGTTGCCAAAACCAAACGCGTCATTACCATAGCCGGGTGCGCCAGGAGTGGTGACAATTTCACCGTTGTTGTCTAAATCAAAGCCAGATGCGATGCCTGTATTGGACGGCGCGAGGTAAACATAGGGATACTCAATCGGATCGACCCCGTTTTGGCTCACCGATAAATAGTTGTCTTGAAAGAGCCGAGCCGCTGTACCGTCTTCATCGAAATCAAATTCATTAATCAGCACAACATCCGGGGCATTGCGCTGAATAATTTCTGCGATGGTTTGAGCTTGCTCGTTGTCAGGAGTCGAGAGATCGTCGATCAATTCTCCCTCGCTGGAGCGGTTGAGGGATGCATTGAAGGAGGCAAACCGGACAGAATCGGCACTGGGCATTGTGAGATCCTCAATTGAACACAATAGACGAGAGATAAGGGGAGATAAACGGGCGATCGCCAACGGGATACATCAAGCTGGCATATCAAATTGGCATATCAAACTGGCATGCGAAATCGGCGGCATCGATGGGTAAGATGCCTGCCACAAAACGCATGTCGAGTTTAAGGATTAGCTCAGAATAGTTACTGAGTAGTTAATGGGGTCTTAATCTCAATGACTATTCCCCAAAGGAACCTATCAGCTAGAGTTAAAGGTCTGTTTATCGAAGTCTTATCAGCACATTACGGCTCACAGGAGGAGCTTAACCATGTCCCAATCGGTGCAGCTAGCTTAAAATCAGGAAAGCTCACACTGCACAGGGGCATACTCTGCCCAACCATCAACCAATGCTCTCCAACTGATGTATCCGATGACTTGCAGGACTACGCTACTGATCACCATCGTGTCAGGCACCGCCATTATGGGGTTGGTGGGCTGTCGAGACTCAGATTCTCAGTCTCCTGTGACTCCATCTCCTATCGTGACGCCTTCTCCAACTCCGTCTCCCTCTCCTGTGACCAAGGTTGAGCAACCCTTTCAAGACGGGCTAGACATGGGGCTGAGCGCGGCAAATGCTGCTCAGGTCGCCGCATCTCAAGATGACTGGAATTTGGTTACGAGTCGTTGGCAACGAGCGATCGCCCTCTTGGAGTCTGTGCCAGAGTCAAATCCTAACTATGCGGCTGCTCAAGAGAAACTTGCTGAGTATCAGCGCAACTTGGCGATCGCCCAGCAGCGCGCTCAACAAGCTCCCGTTGAGGGGCGTCCCACCTCGGTGATTTCTCAAGATGATCCGTCATCGACCGAAATCGCATCCGCGTTTGAACTGTGTCAGTCGGCTAGCCCGACCGGAGGGCCAGCGCCGCTTGAAATTACCAATCCAGGATTTCAAGCCGATGAGTTTAACCCAGCGCAGGACGATATTGTTGGATGTTTGACCAATCATGGCGATCGCCCCATTAGCCAAGCCCGACTCACCTACAGCTACGGCGACGACGACGGCGGAACCGATGGCGGAGTCAGCGATTTAGAATTTCCGACCGACGTCATTCAAGCAGGACAGACCATTCCCTTCCGGACTGTCGTTCCGTTTGATCGCAGCGGAATCGAGCCAGATCAAGACAGCCCCCCGGTTGAAATTGTGTCGATTAGCTGGTGCTGGCAAGATGACGAAACGTGCAATATCGGCTCTACGCCCAACAGCACGGCGTTATCTCGTGTCGTTAATCGCTGAGATAGTGATCCTAAATCGCTTGTGAATGGGGTGTGAATGGGGTGTGAGTGGTGTTCTGCTATTCGCTAGGCAAGTTGAGACTTCAACTCGCTTCGAGCCGTTTCGAGCGCTTCAGGCAGCTTGCTGGCCTCTCGCCCCCCGGCTTGAGCCAGATTCGGGCGACCGCCGCCCCCGCCCCCACATATTTTGGCGATGCCGCCGATAAACTTACCGGCCTGTAGCTTCGCCTCTTTGTTGACCTGAGAACCAAAGGCGGCGACTAGACTGACCTTGCCGTCTGCAGGAGTTGACCCCAAAACTACCGCTGCGCGATCGCCTAACTTTTGTGACAGGCGCTCGGCTGCGGTCTGGAGTGCCTTTGCGTCCATCTCACCCAGGTTAGCAACGAGGACTCGGTAATCGCCAACGGCTTCAGCCTCGTTGAGGAGCTGATCCGATTTGGCGATCGCCAGTTCTGCTTTAACGGCCTCAAGCTGTTTCTGAGTGTCTTTGAGGTCTGCTTGCAGCGCATCAACCCGACCGACTACATCTTCAGGCTTCACTTTGAAGCGATCGCCCAGCTCTCTGACCACCTTGTCTCGCACTTTGAGATAATCCAGCACTGCTGGACCCGCCACCGCTTCGATGCGACGCACCCCAGATGAAATGCCGGTTTCTGAGACAATTTTGAACGCGCCAATTTCTGCGGTGTTGTGAACATGCGTGCCACCACACAGCTCCATCGAAACACCCGGAAAGTCAATGACTCGCACGCTATCGGCATACTTCTCGCCAAACATGGCGATCGCTCCTTTTGCTTTAGCGTCCGCAAGCGGCATCACCGATACGTCTGCTTCGTGCGCCTCGGCAATCCAGGTGTTGATCAGGTCTTCGATTTGTTCAAGTTCCTCAGGAGTCACGGGACGCGGGCAGTTGAAGTCAAACCGTAGGCGATCAAATGCTACCAGCGATCCTGCCTGAGAGATCGACGGGTCGACAATGTTTTTGAGAGCGGCTTGCAGCAGATGCGTCGCGCTGTGGTTTGCCTGAGCGCGTCGTCGGCACGCCCGATCGATTTGCGCCGTCACCGGCGTGCCGACCTGAAGCGTACCGCGCTCGACGTGCCCCAAATGAATGAAGAAATCCGTGTCTTTTTTGACATCTTCAATCCGCACCAGCACGTTATCCCCTGACAAAAAGCCGCGATCGCCAATTTGCCCTCCCGACTCTGCATAGAAGGGAGTCTGGTCAAGGATAATTTGCACGTCTGCACCCGCCTCAGCCGATTCCGCTGCCTTGCCATTGACCAACAAGGCAACCACTTGTGCTGTCGATTGGGGTTCGGTATATCCCAAAAAGGCAGTGCTGTGAACATGCTCTGCGAGCTGATCAAGGCTACCTTGCACGGTTAGATCAATCGTTTCGTGAGCGTCACGGGCGCGTTCCCGCTGAGCTTCCATTTCTGTTTCAAACCCCGCCAGATCAACCGTAATGCCCTGTTCTTCCGCAATCTCCTGAGTTAACTCGAGCGGAAACCCGTAGGTATCGTAGAGCGTGAATGCGTCCTTGCCCGAAATCTGCTTCGGATGCTTGGCAAGAATATCAGCCAGCAGCTTTTCGCCACGTTCCAGCGTCTTGAGGAACTGAGTTTCTTCGCGTTGAAGCTCGGTTTTGATAAATTCGTCGCGCTGCCGCAAATTTGGGTAGGCGTCTTCACTGAGGGCGATCGCCGCCTCTGCGATATCGGTGATGAATGCTCGGTCAATGCCGATCAGTCGACCATGCCGAACCACCCGACGAATCAGCCGCCGCAGAATGTAGCCCCGTCCAAGATTAGACGCCGAAATGCCGTCTGCAATCATGTGGATAACCGCACGGACGTGGTCGCCAATAACTTTCAGCGATACTTGAGTCGAGTCATCTGCCGTTTTATAGTCGAGTCCGGCAATAGCTGCCGTGGTTTCAATAATCGGCAGAATTAAATCCGTCTCGTAATTGTTGGGGACGCGCTGAAGAATCTGCGCCATCCGTTCTAGCCCCATCCCAGTGTCAATATTTTGATTTTGCAGGGGAGTCAGATTGCCGTCTGCATCCCGATTAAACTGCATAAACACCAGGTTGTAGAACTCGATAAAGCGAGTGTCATCTTCTAAGTCAATGGCGTCGTCGCCGCGCTCTGGATGAAAGTCATAGTAAATTTCTGAACAGGGACCACACGGCCCCGTCGGACCCGACACCCAGAAATTATCCTCTTCATCCATGCGCTTGATGCGGTGCGGCGGTACTCCAATCTCGTCACGCCAGATTTCAAATGCCTCATCGTCTTCTCGAAAGACGCTGACTACCAACTGCTCGGGTGGCAGCTTATAAACCTGGGTAGATAGTTCCCATGCCCAGGCGATCGCTTCGCGCTTAAAGTAGTCGCCAAAGCTAAAATTCCCCAGCATCTCGAAAAACGTATGATGTCGGGCGGTGCGTCCGACATTTTCGATATCATTCGTGCGAATACATTTCTGAGACGTGGTCGCTCGATCAAATTCTGCTTTGCGCTGCCCCAAGAAAATAGGCTTAAACGGCAACATGCCCGCAATCGTCAGCAAGACGGTTGGGTCTTCCGGCACAAGGGATGCGCTCGGCAGAATCGTATGCCCTTTGCTGGCATAAAAGTCAAGAAACGTTTTTCTAATCTGAGCGCCACTAAGAGAAGGGAACATCGGACATTTAGTTCACTAAACGGCAAGCTGTTTTATCTGAGGCCAATTAAATCTCATCAGTCTAAATTCAGTCTAAATCTAGACTATCGCTTCTGATTCAAGACTGACATATTCAAGACTGACATAGATACGTGTCTCAGCAGACAATAAAGACTCGACGAAGTGTTTTATCAGCGTCTTAGCCTGACCCTGCACCACCTTTGCCGCGACAGGCAGGCCGCTAAAGCCAGAAACCACGCTATCATCCTCTTTGAAGAAATATCCACCCCATTGGTTCATATTTTCAGTGATGTTATGAAATTTGACAAAGAGATCTGACCGATCAAGTCGCCCCTATGGCAACCCTAAATCGCTTGTGAACTGTGTGTGAGCGGTGGGGCGAGTGGCGCTCCACCGCTCACACACCATCTGGGATTGCTACAGCACTTTGATGGACAATTTAGTAGATGATTAGTAGATGATTAGAATTACGATTTAATATTGCGAAATTCATGACATTAGAACTGTAGGAGTTTTATGCGGCAGATCTCAAATTATGTGTATGCGAGATTATGCATGGCGACTTATTTGAATCACTGATTAGTGAAATATCAATCGGTGAGATATCACGGGAGATTTCTAGCATTTCCATTCGCAATCTAGGGATTGCGCAGTCATATATCCATGAATGCTTCTGTCCTCGTTATCGGGGGCGATTCTTTTTTTGAAACGCTTCTCGGATCGATTCAAAATTCAGCTAATGTAACCGTGGAAGCGGCTCCCAATCCGTCTGAAGCGGCTCCACTAATCCAGGCACAGCAGCCCGATTTGTTGGTGCTTCAGGCTGAGCAAGAGGGCAGTCTGATGCTTTGCCAACAGATTAAGGCTCAGAGCCGCCTAGCCTGGATCTATTGTATTGTGATAGGCGATCGCCCGTCTCATTACAATCCGCTAGGTGATCTAACCATTGATAGTGATAAAGAGTCGGATATCACTGCCCATGCCCTTGAAGCGGGCGTCGATGCATTTATTTGGCGTTCGTGGGATCTGCTCTCGACTGAGACAGAAACGACTCAACGGCTTGCTCGGCAAGACCACTTGTTTCAGGCTCACGTTCGCGCCGGGCTGCGTCGAGTGCAAAACTACCGAGAACTGATGCGAGCCAATGATTTGTTATCGGCGATCGCCCTTTCTGATCCGCTTACCGAGTTAAATAATCGTCGGGCCTTTGAGTGGGAACTACCTCGTCAGATTCGCAACGCCCAAAGCCGAGACATTCCCATTAGTCTATTAATGCTGGATATCGATTATTTCAAATCAATCAATGACAATCACGGCCATTTGGTGGGCGATCGCGCCCTCAAGCTTGTATCTGCTCGTCTTCGCCACAACTTACGCTTTTATGACACCCCATTTCGGTATGGTGGGGAAGAATTTATTGTGATTCTCAGTGAAACTGGAGCGCAAGAAGCGCTGACCATCGCTCAACGCCTCTGCCGCCTTATTTCCGAACAGCCCTTTACGATCGACGATTCTCTAGACCTAACCATTACCATTAGCGCTGGAACCGCCACGCTCGTGCAGGATGACGATGAAGACGGCACCAGCCTCATTCATCGGGCTGACCAAAATTTGCTGAAAGCAAAATCTCAAGGCCGTAATCGAGTTGTAGGAGAAGGGTGAGAAAGTAAAGGTGGGATCAGGTTTGATACTCAACTCGTCTAACTCGTGACTATGCCAACCCGTCGTCAAATCAATCATGCTTTATTGACTGGTGCAATCACCTCTTTGCTAGCCTCGCTCACTAAGCCGGGGCAGGCAGTAGAGTCATCGGTGATTAAACCAGACAGGCTTCAGTCGGGCGATCGCATTGGCATTGTCAGCCCAGCTAGTGCAACGTTTCTTCGAGAAGACTTTGATATCGTGGCAGATGCCGTGCGTGGCTTAGGGTTGGTTCCCCACGCAGCTCCTCATATATTTGCTCGGCGAGGATACTTAGGCGGCACAGACGATATGAGAGCGTCTGATATTAACCAAATGTTTGCCGATCCAAATATTGCAGCGATTCTTCCTGTTCGAGGGGGATGGGGATGCAGCCGCATTTTGCCCTACCTCGATTACGACTCTATTCAGCAAAATCCTAAGATTTTAGTGGGTTTTAGCGATTTGACGGCGCTGATTCTCGGCATTTATGCCAAAACTGGGCTGGTCACCTTCCACGGCCCTAACGGACTGACGGGCTGGCGCACGTATCAGACCGAATGGTTTCGCCGCATTTTGTTCGAGGGTGAATCTCCAACATTTGTCAATGTGAGAGACGCTGCTGATGGCGATCGCCTCATGCAGGTTAATTACCGCATCCAAACCATCACGCCAGGGAACGTCCAGGGCAGGCTAGTGGGCGGCAATCTATCTGTGCTATCCGCCCTAGTCGGTTCTCCCTACCTGCCTGATTTTCAGGGCTCCATTCTGTTTCTAGAAGACATTGGCGAAACCATTTACCGAATTGATCGCATGATGACGCAGCTGAAGTTGGCGGGAATTCTCGATCAGATTGCCGGGTTTGTCTTTGGGCAATGCCGTAATTGCCGCCCTGATGAAAGCTATGGCTCTCTAACCCTCGAAGATGTGATTTGGGATCACATCCAACCGCTCGGAATACCCGCCTGGTATGGGGCCATGATTGGACATATCGAACCCATCGCTACGCTGCCCATTGGGTTGCCCGTCGAGATTGATGCAACGGCAGGCACAATCGCTATGCTCGAATCGGCAGTGATTTGACACGTGAGTGAGTCAATTTCAAATTAACCATCATCCGGTCGATTTGGACCCGGCATTCCTTTGGGCGTATAAACCTTGCTGCTGGCATTCATGCGACCCAGAATAGTCGCTGTTGTACCGGCCATGATAATGACAACATCAGATACCGCGTGGGGGTCAACTCTGCCCTCAGTTTGATAATCCTCAACCTGCTGAGCAATAATCGGTGAAACGGCGGCGATCGCTGTCAAGACAGCACCCCACACCGTATTACTTTGAAAAATACTTTTATGGGTGGCGGGCGAGCTCGACTGAGAAGAAATTGGCCGAGTAATTTGAGAGTTAACCATAATACATCTCCAAGGGGGGCATAGTTGAAGCCACAGCGTCCGTTGGTGAGATTCCTGAAAGGGTATCCACTTTATCGGTCGTCACTTCACAGCCTTGGTCGCTCATCTACCCCCTCATTGCGGGATCAATGATGCGAAAAATTAGCACAGTAGCACTGTAGTACTCTCGTCAGCATGACCGATATAAATGCCCTGTTGCCATTAAGCGGTACTATTATGAAGCGCTTGAGCCACGCTTACGAGATTAGATTTCGATGCTTCGGCGATGACGCACCGTATCGCCCAGCCACCAAAAGAGCTACCAACACCAGCGCTTTGAGCAATAAAGGCGCCCATATTAACCCTGCTAAGCATCCGGCACAGGTCACAATCGTTGCAAATAATTTAATAATCTCTTCGGTCGCACCCATGCTAATAAATGCAGCGCCTACTGTCACAGAGAGAATCGCCAACAGACTGAAAGAGAGCACGTCAGTCACCTCATTAAAAAAATCGCCAATGCCTAAATCGAAGATCTAGGCGTTACGCTCTATCGGTCAGAATAGAAGCGTCCGTTAATCATCACTTCCACTACTTGGGTGAGGTTTACGGAATATTGAGAAAATGGTGAGAATTGCTGCGATCGCTCGACCATTGCCTCTAAATCAATTTACCTAAACGTGCTCTGTAATATCGCAAAATGATGTCAGTTTAAAATGTGTCCCTAAGACGAGCATCCAGACCTGACCATACACTAACGGATTGAGCAATTAATTTATTCTGACAGGCATTATTCATGGTTCAACAATTTTTGAGAGTTAATCGTGACACCCTCTTTAAGCTGCATCCAGAGCAGTCATCGAAGCTGACCAACGAAGAAGTATTCAGCGTCAAAGCGGGTACAACCTACGAGATTCAATCCTATGCTTATGCGGATATAGATGGCGACTTTAATGGGCACATCAAGTTTGCCCTCAAGGATGACTCCATTCGAGGCTTAAACACCTGGTTTGTTTACGATGCTCATGCTCAAGTTGAAGCGGGCGGTGAGATTGTCTATCCCAAAGAAGACCAAGTCGCTATCCCCATTCTCCGCACTACGCAAAACACTCTGTTCAAGCGCAGCCCGATTCAGTCGTCACAACTGCCTCAAGACGAACTGTACAGCGTAGAGTCAAATCAAGCCTTCACCCTCCATTCCTATGCCCACTTCGATTCTCGCGGTGACTTTAGTAGTCATATCAAGTTCGCGCTGCGCTATCAGCAAGACTATATTCGCGGACTCAGCACGTGGTTTGTCTATGACCAGCACGCCTATGTAGAATTTGATGGTGATGTGGTCTACCCTCCCGAAGATCCGAATACTCCGACGTTAATAATTACTCAAGATACGCTTTTTAAGCGTCGCCCTGAGCAATCCTCATCGCTCCCAAACGATGAAGTATATCGGGTTCCCAAGGGAACGACCCTCAAGCTGCATTCGTACGCATATGCAGATGCAAGTGGTCAAGATTTTAACGGTCACGTTAAAGTCGCGCTGAAATATGAGAAAGACTACATTAAGTATCTAAGCACGTGGTATGTCTACAAAGGGCATCTCAAAATTGAGCGAAATGGAAAGATTGTTTATCCGCCTCAGCAGCCGTCTCCATCGCCTGCACCGCCATCTTACACAGGCAAAAGCTTTAAGCTTCCGGGTAATGTAAGCACGTTTTATACTGACCAGCCCATCATTCCTGGCGGAGATTTTACTTGGGGAGAGGCGACCAAAAATGCCACAAGGCTTCCGACGGATGTGTCAATTGTTGACAATATTATCGCTCTCGCGCGTCAGCTTCAAAAAGCTAGAGACCAAATCGGACGACCGTTTCGAGTTAACTCTTGGTATCGTCCTACGGCGGTGAATGAGGCAGTAGGGGGAGCATCTCGTAGTTATCATTTATACGGAATGGCAGCAGATTTAGAAGTGTCGGGGTATAGCGGCAGACGACTTGCCAATGCGGTCATGCCGTGGTGGACAGGAGGAATTGGGATTTACAGCAATATTCCCGATATTGTTCACCTCGATATTGGCCCTAAACGGATGTGGGGATTTTAATTCTGCATAAAAGAATTTTGAGCACATGATGGCGCGATCGCCTGCATATCAGGAAAAACTGGAAAAAATTGTATCAATTCTACTTAAGGAGGTATGTTTTAGCTCCAATGGCGTATATTCTCACTATCAGGGTTAATTAAACCTCATAGCAAACTAGATTGGCATCGTAAATGTATCACTTGCCACAAAATGCTGCTCGCAAGCGGTGATAGAAACGGTGAGACTATTGAGCAGACAAAAGTGTGAGAGAAGGGAGTCGCGCAATAGATGAAGAAGGTTGAAGCAATCATTCGTCCATTTAAGCTGGATGAGGTCAAAATCGCGCTAGTCAATGCTGGCATCGTTGGCATGACTGTATCAGAAGTACGTGGATTCGGGCGGCAAAAAGGGCAGACCGAACGCTATCGTGGTTCTGAGTATACGGTCGAGTTTTTACAAAAACTGAAAGTTGAGATCGTTGTAGAAAATGATCAGGTCGACATGGTCGTCGACAAGATTATTGTGGCTGCCCGTACAGGCGAAATTGGAGATGGCAAAATCTTTGTCAGTCCGGTCGATGAAATTGTCAGAATTCGGACAGGTGAGAAGAATCTAGAAGCAATCTAGAAGCACAATCTCAGTGACGTCTGAGTGCTGAATATCGTGTGTCGAATATCGTATTGATAGGTCGAGCTTTAAATAGGCTTGGGCGATCGCCAGGATTTTAATCGGGCGATCGCTTTGTCGTTTTGCCTGCCTTCTATAGTTCTACAGGCGTAGATTTGTGATGAACCCGCGCGCCGCGCGGGTTCATCACACGTTCAGCGTCCTAACGCGAGAGCGTACGGCTATACAATTCAATGAATCAAATCTAAATCAAAACGGTAAGCATCACTACGGCAGATCTGGATCGTTTGAGGGTATACACACAACAATTCACGTTCAATCACGCTCAAACGCCATCGAACTTCATCGGGAGTCTGCCACAACGCCATTATGTTTACTCTCAGAGACGTTTTCTTTGCATTTATCTGGATTGCTTTGCTGGTGCTGGCTGGGCGATATGTCAAGCAGAAAATCGGCTGGATCCAGAAACTCTACCTGCCAGAATCGATCGTAGCGGGTGCGCTAGCACTGTTATTAGGTCCCCAAGTCTTAGGTGCGATTGTCGCCTCGCTGAGTGGAGACGATGCCCTACTCGCCCAAGGGCTTTTCGCCGAACCCATTCGAGCAGTCTGGTCACAATCCCCTGGCATTTTCATCAATATTGTATTTGCAGCCCTGTTTCTCGGTGAATCCATTCCCCAACCTAGAGACATCTGGCGCAAAGCCGCGCCGCAGGTCGTTTTTGGTCAGTCATTAGCATGGGGACAATATGTAGTCGGGAGTCTTGTTACCCTCCTCATTTTGATTCCGGTTTTTGGAGCAAACCCCATTTCAGCCGCACTCATTGAAATTGGATTTGAGGGTGGGCATGGCACCGCTGGAGGAATGGCCGAAACTCTAGAAGAATTGGGTTTTGCTGACGGTCCCGATCTAGCCCTTGGATTGGCCACCGTTGGCATTGTATCGGGGATTATTGCCGGGACGGCATTGGCCGAGTGGGCTCGAAAGAAGCGACATATCCGCACCCTCCAATCAGACGTTAATCAACCCGATGATATTCCTGAGCTCACTCATACCGAAAATCAAGACGTGCAACGTCGTCGGCGTCATTTGATGCGGGGGCTTCTCATCGATCCCTTATCGCTCAATTTTGGTTTTGTCGGAATTGCCGTCATCATCGGTTGGTTGATTCAAAAAGGGCTTGTCCTAATCGAATCACTCACATGGGGACAAACCGGATTTACAGTCATGAGCTACGTGCCGTTGTTTCCCATGGCGCTCATCGGAGGCATTGTGGTGCAACTCATCATGGAACGATTAGAGTTGAGCGCATTAATCATTCAGCCACTCATGAAAAGCATCGCGGGCATGGCGCTCGATGTAGTGGTCGTTACGGCGCTAGCATCCATCTCTCTAACCGTGATTGGCAGCAACCTCGGGACCTTTATTATTCTTAGCGTTGCCGGTATCGCTTGGAATATTTGTTTCTTTATGTACTATGCTCCACGTATCTTTCCTGATCATTGGTTCGAGAAAGGCATCGGCGATATGGGGCAATCGATGGGAGTAACGGCTACTGGAATTTTGCTTTTGCGGATGGTGGATCCAGATAACAGCTCCGGTGCATTTGAAAGTTTTGCCTACAAACAGCTCTTTTTTGAACCTATTGTGGGTGGGGGGCTCTTTACAGCGGCTGCACCGGCATTGATTGCTCGATTAGGATTGATACCGACCTTACTAATCACAGGTGGCCTCTTAATATTTTGGTTAATAGCTGGCTATCTTCTTATGCGGCAGCGATCGCCCCAAGAAGCAATTTCTCGTTAGACGACTGCCAACTCTCCACGAGTTTTCTTCTACGTTAAACGTTGGCTCCCTCCAACTGGTACAATGCGATCGCTCAGTTGGAGGGAGTTTCATGACTACAGATGCTCAATCGACTACAGGCGCAGATGCCGTAGACGCGGCGATCGCCCAGGGGCTTGACCTGGATGGTTCCCCGATTCCACCCGAAAAGCTAACGCTCTACAATAGCGTGATGGCACTCGAAGCCAACCGTCAGCGCAGCGGAGTGTCTAACACCATGCGATCGCGCATCGTAAGAATTGGTGCCAAACACATTGCCCAAGACGAGCTCAATCAAATGCTGCTAGATGCCGGATTTGCGCCCCTTAAAGACAAGGAAATCGCCTTCTATTACAGCGGAAAGTAATAGGAGGACAGGATTAAAACCAAAAGAATAATTCTAAGTTAACAAAGCTGCAAAACTCGATCCCGGCTTGCTTCAAAGCCGTATCGATAGCTATAGGCTAAATCAAGCTTGAAATCACTCGATACACCAATAAAAACAAAATAGAAATTGCCATAAACATAAGTCCAGCCATCACGGCTATAAAAACAATGGCAACGTATGGATTTGCCAATCCTTGCAAACTTGACAAGATAGAGAAGTTGCCAAACACCTCAAATGCAACAGCAGCTACTAATGTCAACACCGCTAGAATCGGCAAATCACTTCCTTCGAGGATGCCTCGAATTTGAGCTACAATCAATCCCAACGAAATAATAAGAATCACTCCCAGGCTAATCGGTGTGATGCCTAATAGACTGAACATGGCGATCGCTCCGATTCCAAATTCAAAGCCTGTAAATGCAGCCCCCGCCACAATTTTGAGTGTTGATAAATTAGGTGAGCGAGCGCTACCCCCCGGTGAAGAACCGGATACCTTCATCGCGCCTTGGGATTGCCTGACTGAAGAAGATGGAACTGATTGTTGAATAGACGTTGAGGAGGGCACTTTAGACTGAGATGACGATGGAACACTCGTAGGCTGACGAGGCTTACTTGATTGTGACGTCATCCCTGAGGGGCGATTCAATGCTGCTAACACTTCATCTGCAGACTGAAATCGCTGACTCGGAGTTGCCTGCAACAGTTTGTCCAATATTCGCGCCAATGAATCGCTAACCTGAGCGTGCGATCGCCAATTCCAAGAGTTACGATACGCATCATAGAGTTCTGTCGGCTGTTTGCCCGTCAATAACGTGAGGCAAGTAACCGCTAGGGCATACAAATCCGTCGCAGGATAAACGACCCCACCCGACATTTGTTCCGGTGGGGCAAACCCCATCGAATAAATTCCCGTCGACGAATTGGCCTGACTCCCCGATTTCCCTGTAGTGACATCCTTCACAGCGCCAAAGTCGAGGAGATAAATTCGTTCGCTACGAGCTCTCATAATATTTGAGGGCTTTATATCTCGATGAATTGACCCAAAATCGTGAACAAATTTTAATATTTTTAAGACTTCGCTTAACACGATGAGCGTTTCAGACTGAGAAAATGCTCCTTTTTGAGTCAGTTCCTCTTCCATCGTCTGACCATCTATGAATTCTTGAACAAGATAAAAAAACTGATCAGATGTTTGATGCCGAGTATTTGGAACTTCTAACTCAAAAAAAGCCAATAAATCTGGAATTTGAGGATGCCGAATCCCAAGTTGTTCGAGTGCTAGCGCTTCTCTCTCAAACAAATCTTGAGCGATCTGAAGCTGACTTGACGTCAAGTTTCCAGAGGGTTGAAACTGCTTGACGACACACTGCCGATTGGTCGGCGTATAGCGGTCAACTGCTAGAAATGCCGTTCCAAATCCCCCTCTACCTAGAAGCTGAATTGGCAAATATCGACCAATTAGAATCTGCGGCATTCCGCACGTGATGCAATATTTCTGCTGCACGGTTTTCAGAGTAGCCTTGTCATCCAAGTCTGCAAAGACATTGACAGGTCTAGGACAGTCTGGACGTGTGCAGTAGGTTTCCATGAGAATTCAAATTCACGCTCCGCCAGGATTAGAGGTTGTTGCCTCTAGCGAAACTGGCTTCATTGAGTCAGGCGTATCGTATTGCCCTGAATGAGACTCTGATGGCTCAGATTTATGAGTTGCAAACATCGGCAGAATCTCTTCTACAAACGCTTCAGCCGCTTTAGAACGATATCGATTAGGATTCACAATGACCGATAAGGTTCGATTAACCACCACCCCCTCAATATGAGCCCGATGCAAGACTCCCATCTGAAGCTCTTTTTCAATGGCGGATATCGAAACAAAAGCAGCACCTAGCCCAGCCTGCACCGCATTTTTGATAGCTTCGATAGAGTTCAACTCCATCTCAATTTTAAGACGGCGAGTTTCAATACTGCTGCGGGTTAATACCTGATCAATCACTTTCCGAATAGTAGATTGTGAATCTAATGCAATGAATTGAAGTTTATACAGATCCTCTTTTTGAACAGTACTCGTCCGCGCCAGAGGATGAAATACAGGCAACAGTAATGCTAGTTCATCCTCGGCATAGGGAATAATTTCTAAAGAGTCTTGCAATTCAGGAGGAACTTCACCACCGATAATCGCGAGGTCAATTTGTCCGTTTGCCACGCTCCAGGCAGTGCGGCGAGTCGAATGAACGTGCAACTGTACTGCAACGTCAGGATATTGCTGCCGAAACCGACCAATCATTCGTGGCAGAAGATACGTTCCCGTAGTTTGACTTGCTCCAACAATCAGGGTTCCGCCCTGAAGATTTTGCAAATCTTCAATCGCCCGACACGTCTCTTGACAAAGAGACAAAATTCGATCTCCATAGCTGAGAAGAAGATGACCTGCCTCTGTCAACTGGGCTCGTCTGCCACCCCGATCAAAAAGGGGAACATCAAGCTGACGCTCCAAATTCTGAACCTGTAGGCTAACAGCAGGCTGAGAAACATACAAGCTATCAGCGGCACGCTTGAAGCTTCCTTCGGCAGCGATCGCCTTAAGAATTCGTAACTGATCTAGGGTAAACGGAAGGTCAGACATGGTGCTAAACCTGCAATAGAGAGAAGTCTGAGGATGAAGCCCTCATAGACAGATAAAAGGTCGAAAGACTTGAGTTATGGAGCATCATACGTGACAAAGGTGGCGTTTGGGACTTATTAAAACTTCACAGTACATCCTCGAGGAAAGAGTATGTCTATATTGTGTCAAAGTCAGTATCAGCATCAGTTTTATATGAGTGAGCACTGAATAATTTTGAGCATCTTATGAAGCGGGAGGCAGTCCAAGACTTTCTGAATTTACCAGGAATTGTGGGAGTTGCCCTAGTCGATGGGCGTTCTCGTCCATATTTCTGTGGGGTCGATCAAATGCTGAATTTTCAACAAAAGGAAGCCCTGGCTCAAGGAATTCAACAAGTCATCGAGACGACCCCAGTTGATTTTGACATTTTTGAATTTCAGTTTAGCGGACATCAAGTTTACATTTATAAATTAGAACACGGGATTATCCTCCTTTCTTTAACAAACGATCAATTAGTCTATTCAGACTATATTCAGGTTGTCGAGAAATTGAAATCAGGGCTTCAAGACGATATTACCAATGCGATCGCAACCTTTCGACTTCTAGCAGGAAGTATCACCCTATCTAAACAAAATTACTGGAAATCACAATCCGAAGCCTCAAGAGAATTATCAGATCATTACGATTCCTCAAATCGTCAAGAATCAAGATTTCGAGCACATCCAACCCAAACGCCAGCATCACCTCCCCTAAAACTAGATTCTGGCTCACCTAAGACTTCATCAACGGCTCCTTTCTTATCAAATCATTCAGATTTAAAGTCATCGCCTCCGGTTCTAATACCTACACAATTAGCAACTTTTCAGTCAACGGCTGATGAACTGAACACCAGATCAATCCGCGATTTTTCCTGGTCAGAAGGGCATACTGACCTGAAAGAGGTATTAACTGCCCTAAATCACTTTAGCAAGCAGGCGGCACAATATCTCGGAATCACAATGGTCGCTAACTATTGGAGATCCAGCTGCCCAGCCATCGAATGGCTGAATAATTTTCAGGTCGATCGATCCGCCCAGATTACTATATCGGGGGCTTCCCTGATCCGATTGGCGCACCCCATTAGTGCCGAACAACACGAATGGATTCGAACCTGGGTCGCAGCATTCATACAACGATGCTCTAAAGTCATCCGTGACTTTCCTACACTTGTTAACAAAATGGAAATTGATGACCGTCAGAGATTTCTCTTATTGCTTCCCCTGTCTTAATTAACCCCACGGAGAGAATCATTATGGTAAAAACAATTCGTCTAGAACCTATCGGTCAACAATCTTCTGTCGAAACAAACGGGAATCTGCTTTCCGTCTTAATCAATAAAGATTTGGATGTACTTAAAGAATGCGGCGGGCGTGGCATGTGCGCAACGTGCCATGTCTATGTCAACGAAGGTATGGATTCTCTATCTACTATCAGTCGGCGTGAGCAACGGACTTTGGAAGTGATCACATCCTGTAAACCCAACTCTCGACTTGCCTGTCAATCCAGAGTTTTAGGTGAAGGTATAGTCGTTGAACTCCCACCAGGTATGTATGTCAATTCGCTACAAGACATTGAGGCATTAATTGGGCGGCGGGCTGATCAAGATATGCTCCATCCCATTACCGGGCAAGTCCTAGTTGAGGCAAGCAAATTAATTACTCGCTCAACTTTAAGGCAACTTGAAGACACACCAAGCTTCAAAGTCGGAGAGTATTTTGCAAACACTACCAATGCCTGATTGGAGTAAAGATGTGAAGTGAAGATGTTTTATTTAGTGTGCACCGTGGCGAGATTTGACTGAAAATGTTCTACTTTTTTGCCAGTAATCAGCAAATTTACAGAACCACCTTCCACGGGTCGCGGCTATTCTTAATGAAGCTTGATCAATCTTAATAGGGTCATTTAGAGATGCTTAGCCAACGATATTGTTTAAGTGTTGAAACAGACGGTCGATTTGCAACTGATTCAGAATTACACTTTTTGGATCATTACATAGGCTCTTATTCTATTCGGTTAAGTGCCTATCAAAAAATCCGAGCGGCTGAGGTCAAAATCGTCCAACAAGTCTATGCAAAGATTCGAGCCATTGATTCAAATCTCCTACATGTTGGAGGAGAAGATATATCTGTAAAATGGAAGCAGGATACGATTCGGGTCTTGCGATATTCAGCTACTGCTCTTCTACTGGATGATCCAAAGACGCTACAAGAACGCTTACTATTTTGGTTTCAAACCATCATGAAGGCATTTAATACCCAGCGGAGTTGTGAAGTTACTTACATCATGATGCAAGAGGTGATTAAACAGCATTTGACTGGCGCTGAGATGGAACTATTTCGTCCAATTCTTGAACTAAATCGTGCTGCGTTAGGTGTCTCAGCGCCATAATCCGATTTTTCTTAAACGCATTGGGCTTTTGGATAGTGACGACATTAT
>JBNPEG010000222.1:0-2406 GCA_051117555.1 Elainellaceae cyanobacterium
GTGCATTGAGGAACATCCATCAAGCATATGGCTGTGAACACGAATTCAGATGACTAGATGATAGGTGCACCAGGTACGATAATGCCACTTCAGAAATTTAAACCCTTAGAAAGTTGCGTTCAGATTCGTCCATGAAAAACCACAACAGTAGGAAAATTGATCACCCGAGCTGATTGCCTCTCAATTCGCCAAGCTCAAGCTATGGCAGCTCCCCACCTCAATAGGCAATGCAACACATCAATCAAGCAACAGAACTCTCGACAAGTGCATACTGCACAAATTGCTATATCAAATACGATCGTGTACCGACTCTTAAAAACTTTATTGCCTCTACGTCAGGACATCAGAAGACTCCTCACTTTGAACAAAAGTTTATTGAATGTTCAATTCTGGGTCAAGGCAATTTTCGGATTCTTCATGGTTCATCCTTGTATCTCACACTAAATTTATCAATTTCTAGAAAACACGGTGTGTTTCTTTAAATTTCCAAAACCAGACACCTACGGCAACGGCCCTGCTAGCTCAAACAGCACAATCTCAATAAAGACATTATTACTACGTGGCCGTTCATTCAGTCCGGTTACGCAACACGCAAGCGATCGCGAGACTGGATGCAGATCCAAACCTCATCATCTCCGCCTTCACAATCCAATCCAAATCTGAAGGTGAGAGCAGCGATTTTGGAGGCAGTCGAACATCAACTGGATCATTTAGATCCACCTGAAACAAAGCAAACCTATGATCGCCTTTGTGCAGAAGGCCATTCATCCGACGAAGCGAAGCGACTTATTGCCTATGCTCTGCTGAGTGAAATGAATGACATGATGAAGACCAATCGAGTATTTGATCAAGCTCGATACGCAGAAATTTTAGAGCGATTACCTGCTCTATCCTAAAAACCAATTATGCTTTCAAGAGCGATTCTGCTCCGTCAATCTATATTTCAGTGCCACCGTGTTGCTAAACATTCGTGTGCCGTTCACGGATGAGGTGATAATGTTAGGCTGTATTAACTTTAAACCGCTGACGGATAGGTTTCTGGTGCTTCATCAGTACTTGGTTGAACCTGTTCGAGGGGTTCAACTGCACGCGATGTGTCAATGTGAATTACCGCATCGAATTGGTCAGACAAGCGAGCACTAAAGTAATGGCTGATGCGCTCAGTTTCAGGACGGTAAATTACACCGATCGCCCGCTCCAGACGAGGGGATCGTAATTGCTGGAATATGTTTGGATCATCGAGCCTCAATAAAAATCGATCCATTCCGACATCATGAAACAGTGCCTCATAGCTATCGGGTAAAGCAGGACGAACTCGCTTCAATTCTACGGGAGCGTCCCAATTTGATGCCGCAGCAACAGTCCCTGTGTAGGTGCTGAAGCCCACCAATACCGCATCATTCTGATAGCGATCGCGTACTAACTGCCCTACATTAAGCTCTCCTTGTGATCCCATATCGGTGGCGCGGGCATCTCCTAGATGGGAATTGTGTGCCCACAGCACCACTTTAGGCGGGGTGCTGTCTCGACTTAGATGAGCGACGAGGTGATCTAAGGTTTCTGCCATGTGGCGATCGCGCAAATTCCATGACAAGACGCGTCCTCTAAACATTGACCGATAATACTCTTCGGCATTCTTGACCAACCGAGCATTTTGTTCGGCATAAAAATATTCGTCTTCAGGCACGCGGCCATCTCGCTTGGCGTAGTCTGCAACATGGCGTTGCAAATCGAGCAGTTGATTAATCACCGCATCTTTGCAGGACTGACTCAAATTGAAGCTAGCGGCATATCCATAACTTTGACTATCTTCACCAAAATGTTCGAAGCATGAATAGCGATAGCGGGCTCGTTGGGCGGCTTCGGGATCTATCTGCTCTAAGTAGTCGAGAACTGCCTCAATCGAGTTATAGAGACTGTAGAGGTCAAGTCCATAAAAGCCAACGTTGCGATCGCTCTCCGATAAGGAGTCATTGTAGCCACGCAGCCAATCTACAAACCTCAGCACATCGGTGTTACGCCACATCCAGGTAGGAAACCGACGAAAGTTTTCTAGCGCTACGTTCGCCGTGGGATCATCACTTACGCCTCGAACAAACCGGTTAACTCGATACGCATCTGGCCAATCGGCTTCAACTGCTACGGCTGTAAACCCCTTTTCTTGAATCAGTCGCTTTGTAATTTCCGCTCGCTCATAGTAGAAATCATGAGTGCCGTGGGATGCTTCCCCAATCAACACACAGCGGGCATCTCCAATGCGATCCAGGAGTGCATCATAATCGGAGGCATTTCCAGATAGGGGATGAGCCGCTTGGCGAATAGTGGTAGCAAGGTTTTGTGGCGTTTGGTCGACCATGGTGCTGCTTCCTTCAAGACATCGTCGATTGAGTTTTAAGAGCGTAGATT
>JBNPEG010000183.1:0-22583 GCA_051117555.1 Elainellaceae cyanobacterium
TCGGTGCCGTCATGCACAAACTCATCCGAATCATATACGGTGTCTTGTCTTCAGGGGAAAAATTTGACTCGGCTAAATTAGTCCCACACAACACTTGACCTACAGTGGCCTAAACAGTATCTACACAAGTCTCATATTTAATTAGTCCCACCTTGTTACGAAGGAACTCGACCTGCACCTAGATAGAGCTCGCTGACCTTCGGATCGTTGAGTAGTTCTTTGCCAGGACCTTCGAAGCGATCGCGCCCCGAATCTAAAACATATCCTCGATCTGCCATCGCTAACGCTTTGCGAGCATTTTGCTCGACCAAAACAATGGCAGTTCCAGTTTGGTTAATTTGCTTAATCCGCTCTAGAGTTGTATTGGTCAGTAGGGGAGAGAGGGCGGCAGAGGGTTCATCTAATAACAATAATGCTGGCTTGAGCATCAGCGCCCGTCCCATCGCTACCATTTGGCGCTCTCCGCCCGAAAGCGTCCCTGCTCGCTGGCGGCGACGCTCTTCCAACACCGGGAACATATCATAAATCTGTTGTTTGAGGGGTTTGAGCGGAGCACTTTCGATAAATGCGCCCATCTCCAAATTCTCTTCAACCGTGAGTGACGGGAATACGTTCGCAATCTGAGGCACATAACACATGCCGTGCTGTACGATCTGGTTCGATCGCAATCCCGTAATATCGTCACCTTTGAAATAAATTTTCCCGGTGCGAGGAATGAGTAAGCCAAAAATGGCTTTCGCTAGGGTTGACTTTCCTGCTCCGTTAGGACCAATCACAGCCACTAATTCCCCAGGAAACACTATAAAGTTGATCCCCTGGAGAATGTCTAAGTCTTTGATGTATCCTGCGTAAACATCCTTGACTTCAAGGATTGGAGCCGATTCATTCATGGAATTCTTCAAAACGTCGTTAGACTAATCTGTGAATGCTACCCTCTCTAGCTCCTAAAGAGTTTACGTGCGAGAGGGACTAGAGCGATCGCCCGTTTGTTCATTACGTCTAGATTACGCCTCTCCATGAATCCTAAAAGTTCGTAGCTTACATCACGTCTGAGCATTGGGTCGGTCACATACGAGAGATGTGCGGGGAATGCACAGTGCTGCAAATACCTACGGGGTATTTTGTAAGTCGGGTCTTTCTTCAGGAACGATCGCTCCCTCGACGGGGCATACTTGCAAGCAAATCCCACAGTCAATGCAGGTGGCAAAATCAATCCAATACCAGTCGGTCCCTTTCGGGTTCTTTCCGGGGCCGGGATGAATGCATGCAACCGGACAGGCATCGACGCAATCTGCAACACCTTCGCAGGTATTCGTAACGATTGTGTGAGGCACAGTGTTGTCTCTCCAAACTTAAAAAACGGCAGAATCATCGAATTAGATTCACTTTTAGCCTAGCAGCTTAATGATTTAGGTGAGGGCGATCGCCCTCAAGTTGGGTATGGCAATGTATAACGAGTGCCCATACTAGTGCAACTGCTCAATCTGAGGCGCATCGGTATCACTGACCCAAGCGATTTGCTGAATACTACGCTGACGGGCATAGTCGCGAATGCTCTCCTGAGAAGGGTGGTGTCCTAGCTCGACTTCAACACGAACCACATGAGTTGATTGTCGAAGTTTTTGAGCGTAAGCAAAGGCTGCTGCAAAGGCTTGAGAACTGACGGGTACGATTAGCCAATGGCTGGACGGTGTTTGATCGGGAAGCTGTCCGGTGGGCAATAAGACCTGGTGCAAATCTTCGATATTTAGCACAAACCCGATGCCAGGATAGGTTTTGCCGTGAGGATGATATAACCCCAAAAGCTGATCATAGCGTCCACCCTGCCCGAGCACATGCTGCCCCGTTGCCCCAACATTGACGACTTCAAATACTAGACCTGTGTAATAGTCGAACGACTGAATAAGGCTCAAATCAAGGGTGATGGGAGAATCCATCTCCGTTTTGGAGCCGACAACCGTCTCATTAATTAGCTCAACGAGTGATTTGAGCTCGCTGACCATTTGTCGCTGAGTGGGGGTGAGGTCGAGGCGCGAAACCCGTTCTAATACATCTGCCGGACGACCCCGCAAATCTAGTAGCATCAACGCTCGTTGATATAAATCAGGGGGGAGGGAGAGCGCGTCTAACCCAATGCGATTAAGGGTGGCGATCGCCTCTCGCACCTGATCTCGACACGAGTCTGGAAATGGAGACAACAGCGATCGCGTAAGCCCTGCATCTCCTAAAATCAATCGCCATTGGGTGAGTCCGAGGCTAGCCAAGCAGTGAGACACCAGCAGCAGAATTTCTGCATTGGCTGCAACGCCACCTCCCCCCAACAACTCCACGCCAGCCTGGTAGGCTTCCTGTTGACGGTTATGACTGCCTCGTGCCGCGCGGCGAAATACATTGGCACAGTAATACAGGCGCTGAGGCAGTTGTGATTGATCCATTCCTGCCATACGAGTCACGGCAGCACGGGCAATCGAAGCTGTCAGTTCTGGCCGAAGTCCTAGAACTTCATTTTCGGTATCATGCAGTTGGATGACCGTAGAGCGCTGGATTGCCCCCCCTGCCATGAGCGTGTCGAGGCGCTCCAAGGTGGATGTAATGATGCGATGATAGCCCCATCGATGAAACACATCCTGAAGGCGCGCTTCGATCCAATGCTTTTGAGCGACATCGAGAGGAAAGAGGTCTCTAGCGCCAACGGGGGGTTGATGAATCATTATTTCTTTTTCCCGCCAAACAATCCAAAGAGTCCTCCCCCCGACTTGGCGGATTTGCTTGTATTCGAGACTGATTTTTGTGCGCTCGACGGTTGGCGTTGAGGGTCTACCCGACGCAGCCCTTCTTCAGCGACCTTGTCTTGAGGGTTAATTTTGAGAGCCTGATTGAAATGAATTTTCGCCATTGTGAGCTGATTGGCTTTGATATAGATGATGCCTAACCGCGTATGTAGGTTGCCATTTTTGGGCTGCATCCGCAAGGCTTCTCGAATTTCTAATATGGCTTTGGAATAGTCCTGCTTCGACTCATATTCTTCTGCGCGACGTAAATAGGATGCCGTTAAATCGGCTGCTGTGGTTCGAGGGGGGGAAGATGGGGTTGGATTTTGCCCCGCGTTGGTGGCTGGTCTAGGAGATTTTGCCCGAGAGGATATGCTTGGATTCCCGGGACCATCTTTACGCATCAGATAGACCAGATTTAGTTCGCTAACCTGTCCGATCAGGTCGGGGGTTGCATCAAGTGACTGATATAACTCGTCGGCTAGCTCTCTAAGCAATTGATTATAGGTCTGTTCGGTGTGATGAGTCGATGCCAACTTTCGGGCAGGTTCACTCGTCAAAATCACTGTTTCTTGCTGCTTGAGTGCCTGCTTTCCTTTGAGTTTCAGCAAGACACAATATTCGCTGTATGCCTTCTCTTGGGAAAGTTTTTCGTAAGCAGGGTTGACGAGTTTGGATAGCAACTCACTGGCTCGTTGGCGATCGCCCTCGGTTGCTGACGTGAGACTGTCAGGATGAAGGCGGCGGGCAATTTTCAGATATCGCTTGCGGATGTCTTTGAGTTCGGCATCGACAGAAACGCCTAAAATGGCGTGATAATCGGTAAATTCTGACGTGAACAGCCCTCGCTCAATCTTAAAAGACATGCTATCTTCCCACCTGCTCAATCAGTTCCCTATAGTTTACTCCGGATAGTCGACTCCGGCTCTCCCTCACACCCAGACTTCCCCTTATACACACAATGACATGGTCAACTAAATTCTGCTAACGGTGTTGTGTCGATCAATTCTTGACTGAGAGCATGGTGAATCAACCCGTTGGTGGCTAAGATTCGTCCAGATCGAATCTTGAAAGGACTTTCATTGTATGCGCTCACTTGACCGCCTGCCTCCTCGACCAATACCACACCTGCCGCCAAGTCCCACGGTGACAATCCGCGCTCCCAATAGCCATCTAGCCGCCCACAGGCGACATACGCTAAGTCAATCGATGCAGAACCTCCACGACGAACGCCCTGTGTGAGATGAGTCAGGCGACAAAATTCGGCGTAGTTGTTGTCGGGAGTTTCTCGGCGATCGTAAGCAAAGCCTGTCACTAGCAAGCTCTTATCTAGGGCAGAGGTCTGAGAGACGTGAATCGGAAATCGATTCCGAGTCGCGCCTAATCCCCTCGCAGCGCGAAATAGATCATTATGAAACGGATCAAATACTGCTCCCACATACGGAATTCCGTTGAACAACAATCCTACGGATGCGGAGCAGAAGGGATACTGATGTGCATAATTCGTCGTGCCATCAAGAGGATCGATCGCCCAAAGGTATGCCCCCTCGTCGTCGCCCAACTGCCCTGATTCTTCTGCTAAGACCGGATGGTCAGGGACATGACGCTGTAAGACATCTAAGATGGCAGCTTCTGCGGCTTTATCTGCCACTGTGACCAGATCCCCTGGTCGCCCCTTCTCTTCAATGTGGTCTAATTTGCCCCAGTATGCCTGGAGAACTCCGCCTGCTGCAAGTGCAGCCTCGGTGGCGATATCAAGCAGATTTTTGAGCTGTGTAGCAGACGGAGGATTCATCGTGGCACCTAATCTTCATCGAGAGGCAGCCCCGCTCGAACTTTTCCTTTACCAAAATATCGACCGAACTGAAGTTCATAAACTTCGTCTTCATCCTGAGTTTCGATCTCTAAGTCAGACTCAGGATAACTAACGCACAGGAGCGCATAGCCACGAGCTTGAAGCTCAGGTGAAAGCCCCATGGCCTCTGGCTGAGACACACGTCCTGACAGAATTCGTGCTGCACAGGTCGTACAAGCCCCATTGCGGCATGAAAAGGGGAGCTCGACGCCTTCTATTTCGGCGCTACTAAGAATATAGCGATCGCCCGGAAGCTTTAGTGAATGCTGGGTTCCTGCTTGGCGATGATAAATGTGAACCGTGTATTTTCGAACCATAAACTCCTAATCACTAGGATTCAGTGCCCATCTGTATCATAAAGCGTTACCATGACGCCAGGAAACCGATGAGAAATTTGCTCTCTTTTTTTACTCTCTTTTCAGATTTCCCCAGAGTCTGCTAACATAGCTTTCCTGTGGCTATTGAGTCATACAGCTAAATTGAATAGAGTTTGGAGAGATGGCCGAGTGGTTGAAGGCGCAGCACTGGAAATGCTGTTTAGGGGCAACTCTAACGAGGGTTCGAATCCCTCTCTCTCCGTTCAAATCATTTGCAAATCATTGGCTAGGCCAAATCATCTATTTCGTTATGATGATTTGGCGGATCGTCGGGCTGCCCGTCGTTGGATGAGCATGCGCTCAAAACTCAAGCCAATCACCCCTGCTGTAACCATTAAAATTCCTAACATTTGCCCGGCGTGAAGCCCAGTACGCGGCCCCGGCGTGATCAAGAATGCCAAAATCGCGGTCAATGCTGGCCCACTAGAGGCCACAATGGCAGCGCGGGCAGCGCCCATAAAGCGTACCCCAAAATTATTCGCGAGATAGCCAATTAACGTCAGCACGCCGAGCAAAATTCCTAATCCTAAGAACCCGGTTGGCTGATCAACGGCGACTTGAGCATTCCATCGGTCGGGTAATGGAAAAGACGGCAAGAGAATTAAGCTGACTGCTGAAAAGACGCCAATCGTCGCAAACTGAACCAGACTGACAGGAACAGGGTGCAGCTTTTTGAAGCAAATTTGCATAAAGATGAGATAACATGCAAACGCAATTCCTGAAAAGACGGCAAACAGCACGCCAGCGCTAGATACGGTCGGATTATCTGGGATAAAGATGTTGTTTGGAATGGCCGTGAAGATGATGCCGATCGAAATAATCGCCATAATCAGCCAGCGGAGAGTCGTTGGGCGATCGCCAAAAAAGAACCACGCCAGTGGCACGGTGACCAGAGGATACATAAACAGAATGGTGACAGCGACCCCCGGACCGACCTCTGCGATCGCGATATAAATCAAGACCTGGGACAAAAACAAAAAGCCACCACTCGCCACCACGGTGATTAAAAGGCGGCGATCGCGCGAGGTCAAAAACGTTTTAATGTCTTTCCATACTGGCGGATAGAGCCGTTGTGCAATGGCGAACATCAGCGGCACGACCACCAACATCCGCAACAGCAGAATCAAAAGCGCATTGCCCAATCCTAGATTTAAATACCCGCCCAGTTGAAAAATTCCAAAAATGCTGCTCTCATTGCCAATAATGCCGACGATTACGTTGTGCAATGACAGCGCAACGGTCGACAGTAGAATCAGCAGCAACCCAAGTTGAAATTGAGAAAGATCGAGACGACGTTTGGCGGCAGGCTGTCGTTTGGGGGCAATGACAGGTTCGGGTGCGGTGGCAGGAGACACCGGAATGACTTTATTCTTATTCTGAGAGTAATTAGACGGGCGCTGCCGTTCTTCAGTTGGAGCAGACGAGCGCGGCGATGAGGAACGAGATGCCGAACTGTCCGATGAAAAATTGTGATTGGGATGATAGCCATTGCCATTGGCGATCGCGTGTCGAGGTTGAGGTTTGGCAGTTTCGACTTGAAGTTGCTGATTCAGCCGACTTACTAACGCGTCTAAAATAGCCTCACCCTGCTGCTCTAGGGTATGCATTCGCCCAATCTGTTGAGACAGCGAACTCTGATAGCTATCAAGCTCCTGACGCAAGCCGCTGAGCGTTCGATTGAGGGATGTATCGAGTGAATTGAGTAACTGGTCAGCATTGCCGCGAGAGCGGGCGGACGGGGTTGCAACTGTTCGCTCAATATCTGGCGAATTGGAAATCGCACCTGTTTGTTGAATTTGCTGCACTAATAATGTGCGCAAATGGCTTGCCAATATCTGAGCGAGCTGTTTTGCCCAAACCTGCTGTTGAGCAAGCTGCTGTTGGGAGAGCACCACTTGCCGCTGGTCTTGAAGTGCTTGGTGCTCTTGTCGAAGGCTAGAGATTTCGTCAAGAAGCCGGTACTTTTCGGCCTTTAAACGTTTAACATCATCGGTCAGTTGGTTGACTAAATCGCTCTGCAAATTCTGGAGGTCATGCTTGACCCGCTTTAGAATTTGGTCTGCCGATTCTGAATCGTCTGGTCTGGAATTTTCGGGTAGATTTTCCAGCAGCCCCATTAGTGTTCAACCTCTAACGTTAGATTGCTAATTTATTAATTGCCGACGTATGAATTGCCACCTATTGTAGCGATCGCCCAGATTCTATACAGCCTAAAAAGGTGCTTTGTAGTATACCGCGTCGTAAAACTTCAAAAAATTAAAGAATGCATAAAGAAATAGCATCAGACCAAGTGTACTCAAAATGGGGCGATCGCGCCTGAATGTTGAGCAATTATGACAACAACGTGAAAACCCGCAAAAAAAATTCGCGTTTACACCGTCATTGTCCGTCATGATTTCCCTGCGTCATCTTAGAAAGGCTCATACCCCATGCGCTAAGCTGCATATGATAATCCCGTTTACTCAATTGATTCGAATCAGATAGTCGCTCCATGCTAAATATTGCCCACCATCTGGCAACCGAACTTTCACTCAAACCCTTTCAAGTTCAGAATGCGCTTGCCCTATTTGCTGAAGGGGCAACGGTTCCGTTCATCGCTCGCTACCGCAAAGAACGCACGGGTGAGATGGATGAAGTTCAGCTTCGAGAATTATCGAGCCGTCACGCCTATTTGTGTGAGCTTGAGGAGAGGAAAGCAGCAATCATAGAGGCGATCGCCAAGCAAGGCAAACTCACAGAAGACCTCAAAGCCGCCATCGAGAATTGCCTCCAGAAAAATGAGCTAGAAGACTTATATCTCCCCTATCGCCCCAAACGACGGACGCGGGCAACGATTGCTAGAGAGAAGGGCTTAGATCCCCTAGCGCAGTTCATCAAATCCCTGAATCAGCCTAATGCTCAGCCTCAGTCTCTGCGCCAGGAAGCTGAGATGTATCTCTCCGATGAGCACGGTGTCGACACCGCTGAAGCGGCTTTGCAGGGAGCCTCCGATATCTTGGCTGAAGAGGTATCTGAGCAAGCCCACCTAAGAGCGTATTTGCGAGACTATTTGCTCACTCAGGGTGCTTTTTCATCCCGCATTAAAAGTGATTATCCGGAGGGCACTACCAAGTTTGAAATGTATCGCGATTATCAGATTGCGGTAAAGGCGATCGCGCCTCATAACCTGCTGGCGCTTTGTCGAGGAGAATCAGAGGGCATATTAACTTTCAACATCGTCTTTGATCTGGACGAGGTGATGGCGTATCTCGAATCTCAGGTGATTCGCACCAAAATCCCGGCTGTTCAGACTTTCTATCGCGACATGCTCAAAGACGCCTTTAATCGGCTGATGAAGAACTCGCTAATCAGTGAAGTCGTAGCCCAGAAAAAGCATGAGGCGGATATCGAATCAATTAAAACCTTTGAAGCCAATCTGCGAAATCTGCTGCTGTCGAGTCCGGCTGGTATGAAGCCTACTCTAGCGATCGACCCCGGCTTTCGGACGGGGTGCAAGGTCGTCGTGTTAGACGAAACGGGAAAATTTCTCGACTATCAGGCAATTTTTCCTCACCAGTCTGACAAGCAAAAGTTAGACGCAGCCCATACTCTAAAACGCCTGATTAACACTCATCACATCGAGCTGATTGCCATTGGTAACGGCACGGCAGGTCGAGAAACAGATGCGTTTGTCGGAGAGGTGATCCAAACCCTAGAACGCAAGCCCATCAAAGTGATGGTCAATGAGTCGGGGGCATCGGTGTATTCTGCCAGCGAAACGGCGATCGCCGAATTTCCAAATCTTGACGTGACCGTGCGAGGAGCCATCAGCATTGGGCGACGGTTGCAAGATCCATTGGCAGAACTGGTGAAAATCGATCCCAAGTCAATCGGTGTTGGGCAATATCAGCATGATGTGGATCAAAAGCTGCTCAAACAAAAGCTCGAAGAAACGGTCGAAAGCTGTGTCAACTATGTTGGGGTTGATCTGAACACGGCATCAAAAGAATTGCTGATTTTTGTCTCAGGCTTATCCGCCAGCGTCGCCAACAACATCGTCGCCTATCGTAACCAAAATGGCGCTTTTCGCAGTCGTCGAGACGTCTTAAAGGTTTCAAAACTAGGCCCCAAAGCGTTTGAGCAAGCGGCAGGGTTTTTGCGGATTCGGGATGGCGATAACCCGTTAGACAATACGGCGGTTCACCCGGAGAGCTATGGCGTTGTCCAAACGGCTGCAAAGGATTTGGGCGTATCGTTGGACAATGTCACCCACATTGCTGAAAAGCTGAAAAGGGCTGACTTAACTCGCTACGTCACCGACACAACTGGGCTGCCAACTCTCAAAGACATCATCCGCGAACTCGAAAAGCCCGGACGCGATCCCCGTGCCGAGTTTACCTATGCAACGTTCAAAGAAGGGGTAAACGACCTGTCAGATTTGAGAGAGGGGATGGAGTTGGAAGGGGTGGTTACGAATGTGGCGAATTTTGGGGCATTTGTGGATATCGGAGTCCATCAGGACGGTCTAGTCCACATTTCTCAACTGGCAGACCGTTTTGTCTCTGATCCAAAAGAAATCGTAAAAGTAGGGCAGGTTGTCACGGTGAGAGTGCTTGACGTAAACGAAAAACTCAAGCGGATTAGCTTATCGATGCGCGCGGCTTCAGCCGATGATGCCTCGTCTCGTGAGGCAAAACAGCGATCGCCCAAATCGCGCAGCGGCAAAAAGCCGAAATCCTCTTCCCTCAAGGATTTGAAGGCAAAATTTAACAAGCCACTGTGAGCGGGCGATCGCCCGCCTGAGGAATCTTGACGGTAAAGGTGGTTCCAACTCCTGGTTTACTAGTTAGGGAAATGGTGCCATCGTGGAGGCGGACGCAGTGCCGCACAATCGATAGCCCCAATCCGGTTCCAGGTGTGCTCCCTACATTTCGAGCGCGGTGAAACTCATCAAATACTTGGTGCTGTTCATCCGTTGGGATGCCGATGCCCTCATCTCGAATGTGAAATTCGATGGAGTGTCCGTCACTTGCTACCTCGAAATGAACGGGGGCATCTGGAGGTGAATATTTGACCGCATTAGACAGCAAGTTGACTAGGATGAGACGCAGAATGTTGCGATCGCACGTGAGCATATCGGGGGGATGCTGACAGGTTAAGATCACGTTGCGTCCACTGCCAACGCTCATCTGAATTTCGTCTACAATGTCTCGACAAAACGCTGCTGTATCTAAGGAGACCAGATTTAGTTCTAGCTTGCCTGCTTCTGCTTTGCTGACAATCAGCACATCTTCCATGAGCTGAGCCATCGTGGCGATCGCCCCTCGAATTTGATGGAAATAGGCCTTTTTCCTAAGCTCATCGGCACGATGTCCATAATGCTCAAGCAGTTCAATTGAGGTCCGCAGGACAGTCAGCGGCGTCCGAATTTCGTGAGACACCATCGATACAAATCGAGAATTTAATTCTCCAAATTCCCGCTCTTGTTCTAATGCCTTACGAATCTCAATCTCAACCTGCTTATAGGGAGTAATGTCTTCAATCATTAGGAGCATCCCCCGAGGAGATTCTAGCCCTACTTCAGACTGACGATGGTCGTATCTAGCCAGAGCAGGGTGATATACCAACGGCTCAAGTCGCACGTCAAACCACTGCTCACCTAGCTGTGTTTCCCAATGCGTTGCCTGAACGCCCTGAAGCTTTCGGAGGTGAGCGTGCCAGTCTGGTTGTTTGACCCACCTGGGAATGAAGCCACTCTGGAGGCGATCGCCCACTTGAATCGGAATCAAATCTGCTGCTACCGGGTTGCAAAACCAAACTCGCCCGTCCCAGTCAGCGGCTACTATGCCCACCGATAAACTGCGGGCGATCGCGGCATGAGCTGATTGAGACCGACCAAACTGTTCTGCAAGTTGAGCCAACTGCTGCACCCTCTGCATGGCGATGGGTTGAAAGCGTTCAACAGCCTGTAACGGGTGCTGATTTCCCATCATCAATTGCTGAGCCGCTCCTGGGTATTCTCGATCAGGGTCGGTCGAGGTCGACCCCAACACCAGATCATAGTGATACATCTGCCACAGCGTTTCGATATCGTTTTGGAGGCGGGCATTCGCTCTTAACCGCTCACCGATATCGGTTGTGCCTGCGCCCAGCGTAATCAGCGCAACAGGCCACACGGCGGGGAACCAATAATTAAGTTTGAACGTAACCAGGACGACGACCATCCAGCTTAAACACAGCACTAACCAAGCCACCCAGAGTCGTTTGAGCCCTCGATTTGCAAACGCAATGCTTAATCCAGGCCCCCCAAGCAGCAGTATGATCACAATCCAAGATATGCTGGGGACTTGAAGAAAATTACGTTGAAGTACATTATTGATAACCGCCGCATGTAAATGAATTCCGTTCGCGGGCGGTTCACGATTGTAAGGCGTCGAAATTGGAGCAAGTCCTGCTACTGCTACGCCGAAGATGACGATTTTGTTCTGAAAGTTGTGTGCGGGAATGTCGCCGTTCAAGACGCTCAGCATTGAATAATGAGGAATCTGCTCAATCGGTCCCGCCCAGTTGATCCACAAAGGCGATTGAAAATTAGGGAACGGGACGGGTTCTTGAATGAGCGCATAGGATTGGGTGGCTGCTAAGCCTAACGCAGGCACGCCCTGAATCTCGGGTGCGATTGCCCGAGTTACTCCATCTGTGCTGGGGCGATTTAGGACATGTCCCAGATTGAGGGCGACCTGTTCAAGTTGAGGATTGGGTAAGATCGGCTGACCTTCATTGTCCCAGGCTTGTGCTAGGACGACGCGTCCGTGATGCCCGATTGCAGTTGCCAACTGAGAATCAGATGAACTCGGCTCAGCCAAGACGATCCCCATCACCAAAATATTCGATTTTTCTTGCGCCAGGCGGGTAATCAGTTGCGCATAGTAGCGTCGATCTAACGGAAACGCCCCCAACGTTTCGAGAGTTGCTTCGTCGATTTCGATTATGACAACCCGGTCGTCCCAGGAGTATGCCCCTCGAATCTGAAACGCCAGATTATAGGCAATTTGTTCTAACGGTCGCCAAACACCTAAGCTCAACGAAGCTCCAACAAACCCTGCAGCGATCGCTCCAGGCAGTACCGACCAGCCTAGGCGAGCCAATGTGCGTTTTAGTTTAGGGAACCGCAAGTTCATAGGCTTGCCGCAGGCTTAATGGGGTGATTACAACTGCTTCGATGCGTCGAGAAGGCGGCAGGGGCACGGAGACATCAAATCGTCCGTCTGGATCAACGGTCTGAGAAAGTCCCTCGATAATTAATAAATTCACCGGATCAATCTGCCCAATAATTGTCGCTGTTTCATTATCTGGAGTCGTTAGCACCCTGAGACGAAGGCTTGGATCACCCCGTCCTTCTAAAGGAACGGGGGGAGATGGCGGTTCACCTGGAATCGTTAGATTTTGAAACCCAGCATCGACATCAACCGTTTCTCCTTGGGCTCTGGTTATGACACTACCGTCTAGCGTGGCGACTCCCATTTTGCCGTCAGGTTGAACTGCGATGCCAAACTCAGTGCCTCTAACCCCGCTCCAACCCGCTGGAGTTTCAATTTCCAATTCTGAACTATCGTTAGTAAATGGACGTACCCGCAGCCGTGCCTGACCCTGAGGAATCTGCAGTCGAGTGATTTTTCCTCCATCAGACGTTGTTCTCAACTCTTGAAGCCGAACGAGTGTATTCTCTGAAACATCAATGAAACCGATATTAGTATCGACTGCCAAGATTGAGCCCGACCTGGCTGCGGTTGAGATAGCATCTCCAACCCGTTGAAGACGATTGCCGACTTGAGCAGGACTTGCCCGCTGATTAGTCGGACGAAATGCCACCGTTCCGTTAACTTGACGAACTTCTAGCCATCGATCAACTCGAACTTGAATAGGCAGATCGGCGAGAGCAATGCGAGTTACAAACACAACTGAAAATATGATAGCGATCGCCCATTTTACATTCAAAGAAAAATTGAAAATCTTGATTCGATTCATCACGAAATTTGTGTGCGAGGTATCTTCAAATTTTCCTCTATAGCAATCCTAGATGGGTTATGAGCAGTGGGGCGAGCGCAGCCCGCCCCACTGCTCAAACACAATTCATAAGCGATTTAGGACTGCTATAACCGATGTCGTATGGATTGAATAAAATTAGACTGGAATTCTCAAAAGCCTCATTAACTATGAAATTTCAATTATGGTTCGGGTCAACTTTTTCTCAATTCTTAATGATTCTAAGTCCACTAGGAATTTTAGCGCTCCCGTTGATGGCTCAACCAGGCAAGGCATTCCCTCAAACCAACTTCAATCCAGCAGAATCTAATGAATCCATCCGCGATGCGCCAACCAAACTTGTCTCGGATCGAACATCAGAAAGTACTCTATCGATTTCATCCTCTGTTTCGGGAGAAGCAGTGGCTGCCCCAGGCTCTAAAAACGTTAGTCAGAGTGATAGTTCTGAAGACGTATCAGGCAACGAAATGCCATCAGGAGAATTGCAATCTGGTGACGAACAAACCGAGTTATTAGACCAACCTGCTAATGAGTTAATTGACCTCAATTCCGAATCTTCTGAATCGAATGATGAACCAATTCTGTTGGGACAGCCCGACGATTCTCCCTATGTGGTTGCAATTCCTGCCCGACGCGACGATTTGCTGGAACAGGTGCAAGATAGTATTCCAACTGCTTTTTTAACAGATTCTCGTCGAGGGCAATACATTCAAGTGGGTGCATTCCCAAGGCGATCGCTCGCGGAAGAACTGAGTAGGGGTCTCCGCGATCAGGGGTTTGATGCCCGCGTCGTCTATTTCCCGGTGCGTTAAAGAATCAAGTTATCGATAGCTGGTCAGCAGGCTTGATTTAGTCGGCAGGCACATCATCCTCGTCGTCGTATGACATCGACATCAGCCGCTGCCGCACCAAATTCTCGAAATGATAGAGATATGCTGCAATGATGACCCATAGGAGGGTAGACATTCGAAAAAGGGGGCGGGCTTGATCCCACCAGTGCATCATGTCGTTTAGGAAGCTGAGAGATAGCGGAAACGCCCCTAAGATTGCAGTTGCCACGAGGGTTGAAATGATGATGACAAGCCAGCTATAGAGTCCTTCCCACCAGCTCATCAAGCCCGGTAACACACTCTGACTGCCAATCATGCCAGGGATTTGCGTCTCTGGAAAAAATCGATCCAAGATGAGCTGTAACAGATGATGCATGATTGCAATCAGAATCACGGGGGAAAGGATGGCAACTGCCCCAAACAAGAGTCCGAGCCGGGGAGATATGCGTGCAAGAAACAGGGCAAGTTGCCAAACGAACGATGCGCTTGCTGCCAAGCCACCTGTGAGCAGAGTTAGAAACGCTGCGCTAAACCATGAGGTTGGATAGGGAATCCAAGCGGGCCAGTTGTCCATGTTGATAGCGATGGGCATGAATACAACCCCTATGACGGACTTATTGAGCCGCGACAACTATCTTAGTCGCGATCGCCATCCTCTAGAAATAGTTTGTAGCCGACCCAGGCGATCGCTCCCACGATAATCGCCCATATCAGCCAGATTGCGATGAAAGCACTTACTCTCAGGATGACCGCTGCCACGAGCACCATGAGCATAAATTTGCCAACGTTAGTCAGCTTCTTGAGCCATCGCTTGGGCTTAGGCTTACCGTGTTTGACTGTCGGATAAATAGGGATTTCCTTTTGGGAGAGTTCAGCTTCTAATTCGCGCAGCCGAATCTCTCTTTCTCGTCGTTGAAGTTCTAATTCTCGCCGCTTCAGACTGTTCTCTCGGTCATTCCTGGAATTCATGACGCGATTGTTCTTAATCTCAAATAATCAGGGTGTCCTGATGCACATTTCACTCACTCTATCAATAACAATAGCCTTCTTGACGATGAAATGCCCAGATTAGGAGCTGAAAAACTCGTCATCCCCTGAGATTGCTTCACTGCGTTCGCAATGACTAGAACAGCGTTCGCGATTCGCCATCTGATTTTCGAGCTAGTTCAGCTAAGCTTAAACGCAGTTTATAGCTGATAAGTCCCGTTGTACTGGCGTGGCACAACCAAAATAGTGCATCAGGTAGGGTGTCGTTAGCGCAGCGTAACGCACCGGATTCAAGAGCTTCAGCCCTTTAAGGATTTGCATCATCTTAAGCATGTCAGACCACTACATTTGATTCAGCCCACCTACTTAGTGGGCATCCATCTAGGTGCTCCATATGAGTTGTTTTAGGGATGAGTCAACACCTGCGCTACTGTCAGCGGTGTCCTCTGCCCCAACTCTTGCAACAGCCCAGAGACAATCTCGGCATTCCCCTCAAACACCGCTTCTTCATATAAGCCTTCCACCAAACTCAACACCATAACCTGCCGCCGTATGGGGTCGATAATCCAATATTCTGCAATGCCTCGTGCCTGATACTGCGATCGCTTATAGCGATAATCTCGGTCTTCGTTCTTCTTTCCGGGGCTAACAACCTCCACTACTAATTGCGGCGGCGGCATGTCGAGCATCACCATTGAGCGGTGAGCTCCTTCCAATGCTTGCGCCAGTTCTTCTGACAACACCATCAGGTCTGGCAGACGCACTGTTGCTCTAGTGCCACTCACCGCCACTTCTGTCTTCATGGTCAATCGGGACGGTAGAATTCCATGCTGAGCAAAATACACCAGCAAAAACATCGCAATCCGCCGATTCGTCTCACTCTCTGGCGGCATCACCAATAGTTCTCCGTCCTCAAGTTCGTAGCGAGTGTCGGCGCCGTCATCATAGTTGAGGTAGTCCTCAAAGGTCATACGTTGAGAGGTGATGGTCATGACTCTTGATCCTCCCAAGATGCTGATTGATTTAAGGCGGCACCCGGATTCGAACCGGGGGATAAAGGATTTGCAGTCCTCATTTTCATAGCCTGAACATTCTCTTATCTAGGTGTTTCCAGATTGCTTTCCAGATTCTTGCTTAAAACTTAACCTAAAATCTACTGATCATAAACCCATTTTCATCTAGTTCAAACGGCATTTTATTCGCGGTGCCAATCTGATTTAGAGCCTCGATTTCTTCCGCTGTAGGTTGGGCAACGGCTGAGATCGCATTCCAAGTGTTCGCAACATCACTCAAAATTGAG
This sequence comes from Elainellaceae cyanobacterium, assembly GCA_051117555.1. Taxonomy (GTDB): domain Bacteria; phylum Cyanobacteriota; class Cyanobacteriia; order CAZCXK01; family CAZCXK01; genus DBGGTD01. Next base: position 16,146 of record JBNPEG010000183.1, read on the forward strand.
GGATTATTCCCTACCTCTCCCAACATCCAAATCAAAGCAGCGTTCAGCGTTTGCGTTGTGCTGCTGGTGCCAACAATCCTCAAATATGCAGAATGAATCAAAACCTGCGCTCTGAACTGATTCCAGTTAGGCGTAGGTTGGGGGGGAGCTGCGGGGGGAGCTGCGGCTGTATCTTGATCTGCCAGAAAGCCAAGGTATGCCTCGATCCGCTCAATATACATAGAGCGATCGCCAAACTCATCAGGAGCGGGCACCTGGTCAGGATTCAGCAAGAAATGCAAATCAGGCGTCCACCGTTCATGCGTTCCTATGGGTGGCAATTGCGCTTGAGGCTCTAGCGCTTGGAATTGCTCACGCGATAGAGAAACAGATTGCTCTCCGTCAGCCATCAACACCCATTTATCCGTTACTTGAAAATAGGAAATCATACGCCTAACGCCCAAAGCTCTACATATGCCTTACTGGGTGGGCAATTGTTGTGAGGTTGTCCCCCTCCCGTTTGTCCAGTTATGACGACGCCGATTTCCTTAAATAAATTGGGTTGCACAATCCATTGGATCTGTCCCCCTGCGTCATAGGTTCTGGCAGATTCCCCCTTCCCCTGCGGATTGCGTGGATGGTCATGAATGGGAATCTGAGGGATAGTGAGTATTTCCTGCTCACTCCCCCATCTACTCAACAAGTTTCGTTGAGTTAATCCGGTGCCTTTTCCCTGCATGACGGGCGATCGCCCCCGCATATCGGGGGGAGTCATGACCTTTTTAGCCTGCCAATCTGCCTCTGGACTGGCTCCTTTTCCCCCTGCTACCGTCACTTCAGCGTTAGACCACAAGGCAAAGTAGAGAAATCTAAAGTCATCATCCTTTAACAATGCAGAGCTTAGGGATTGCCCAAACGATGATCCATTCGGGCAATACCACTTAAAGCCCTGCGGATCTATCCAGGGGTTGAGAGTGACAGAGTAGGGCAAATGTAGCACCGTTCCCACTAAGGGAGGATTGATGTTATAGACAACATCGTTTCTAGGGTTGATGGTTGGCATAGGTCAACTCAACTCAGGGAGATCGGGGGGTTCAGTATCGGGCCATAGCGGGAAATGCATAATCGATTCATCAAACACATTGCCCTCTAAATCAGTTCGGCCCTCTAGATCAGCCGTACCGCGTCTCACAAGTAATGATGCTCGATAGGGATACATTGCAGTTGGTTCCTTTCTAAGGCGGGGGTTCCGAATGACTTCCTCTGAGACATTCAGCGAGACAATCGAACTGGTGCAGAGCTGATGTAATTCCTCAAGTTTGTCTTTCGCCGCCGCCGCCGTTCCTCCATACACCGCCATCTGCCGTCCATTCTCTAGATTTGCAGTGGCTCTAAACTTGCCCCAAACGTAAAATTTAGCGGCCCGCTTGATTTCCTGCCAGCGTAACCCGATTTTGCAGTCTGGTATCGAGTAGGTCGCCTCTCGGCATCGTGCCCCATCCTCTCGCCGCCACGGGGGTTGATCCTTATCTCGAAACACAATCACCAACTTTCGCCTCTGAATTTGCGCTCGATACCAATCAGGAGCGGGTTGACCCACAATCTCTCCCACATCACGGTTATAGAATAGCTGGTGATTGGCTAAGGTTTGGGTCACAGTTGGAATCACCGCATTTTGCCGTCCTTCAACATAAAACTTTTCTTGTCTAGCAGAGCGATCGGGAATAATGAGCACTCGTCTGTTTGGGCCTAAAATCGTGGGTTGTGTTCGCTTCGAGGCTTGCCAAAACTCATCAATCGTCCCTGCGATGATGTATCCAGACTCAATGAATGATTCAAAAAACTCCTCAGTGGCTTCCTCGATAAAGATTCTAAGGAATTCATTCGGAATGGACTCGATCTTCTCCTCAATTGCCCCTGCGATCGTCCATGATTCCCCATCGGGAGCGCCCCAACTTTCAAGCAATGATTGCCCCGCGTCGTCGGTGCGATTGGCAAATCTGCTTTTAATCGAACTCCTGATCGAGCGATAGGCATTTAGAGCGAGATTGCGTGAGACGGTTGTAATAGATTGCTGAATAGCAACTTGGAAGTTAACCGCGATTTCCTCAAACGCTTCCTCACCCACATTGCGGGCAATCATCGAGGCTAGCTTAGGCCCTCCAATCACAGGTAAGGTGTATCCAATTCCAGCACCCACACCCACACCCGTAAGCCAGCCTAATGAACTACCTAACCATCCTCCCCATACAGCCGCTAGAGATAGATTATTACCCCTAATCATCTGCTGTATTTCGGCATCTGACGCATTGAAATCAAATGTAGAGATCTCCTAGGCCCTACTGACAATCCATTGGAAGGCTCCGACCGCTGTGATCCGAAATCGCCTCAATAAACTAGTTCCGAACCCTGTAAACCGTTGTAGAAAGCTAGAGCCTGCTGAGATCAGCGACTCTATCCAGTTGGGGAGAAATCTTAAGAATCCTTCCTCTGAACCGTCTATAACTTCCCCATCAGGGTTAATCTGTCGAGGTTGATCGCCGGTAACAGATTGCCTGATGGTGCGACTATGTAAACTGCCTTTAGCAATGGATAGGGGCATTAGATCAACGTGTTAATCAAGATCATCTTCTTCTATCTGTTCCTCACCCGCTTCATTAATAGAAATCTCGTCAATATCTCGCCTTAAGTGAGTGGTTCTACTCCTATCTGTTGGCACTTCTAATGAAAGTAGGAATTTATCCCATTCCCCATCATCATATTGAGTGTCAGGATTGCGGATATCTCTGATTAAATCTAGAGCCCCTTCACCATTTGGATCGACCTTTCCGGTGCGATACAATGCCCCTTTGATAATTGCAGCCGCAAACAGCAATTCTTGAAACATTGCCATTGCTGTATGCGGGTCTGAGTTCTCATACGAGGTGATAAAGTAACTAGAATTATTCAAGAATCTGAACAATCCTGGTGTAGCCTGCGCTCTACCTGAATCATCAAATTGAATCTGCTTAACATCAAACGCTGAATTGACTCTGCGCTTTTTCTTCTTGATATTCATTCCCAAAAATTCATTATTCGCAAATGCCAAGTCTTGAGCAATTAATGCCGCATTCTTAGCCGAAATCACCTCAGACGCTAACTTAAGCAAAATGTTAACTGAATGGTCACTGTCTAGTGCTGTATTCACTGCTAAACCATAGATTTCAGCGAGTGATTCAGCGATGTTTTTCATCTCCACATCAACGTCATTGGTTCCAAGTTCCTCACTGCCTTTTACTTTAACTTTGATAGGGAATTGGCCCGCTAACGTGTCAAATTGAAGGATAAACCAGTGCAGTAATTGAGACAGAGAGTCTAATTCTTTCTCTGTGTCTCCTTCACCATCTAGTAATGATTCGGGAACCGTTACAGGGAAGTCATCAACCGATAAACGTTGAGCGATAATTCTTAATAACTCGTTTGTTTCATCGCAGCTACATGGCATTTCTGGATCTCCTGGTGCAAAAGGGGGAGGGGGTATCGGAGTTGGGGATCTGCAATCAGGCCCGCATACAGTACGCCTATTAATAATGCGGCAATAGTCATCAGGAACTAAACTAACAGATTGGATTGTTGGCGATGGAGCGAAATCATGTCTTACAAACAGATACGGGGGAGCTTGAGTATAGACAGGGTATCGACGTTGATAGATGTAAATTCTGCCAGTCGTAGCATACGGTCTTAAATTACTTGCTCCCAGTGATACTTCCAAATACCAACTATTACGAAATTGGTCTGAGACAAATCGTGTTGAATGAATAGGCCCGCGAATATCGATTGTTTTCAGATTTGAAATTATTCCAGCAATATCAACGCCCTCTGTAAAGCTGACGATGAACCGATATACACACGGTCTTGCGGCATAAGATCTTTGCAAAGGCCCGTAAAAATCTCCCCTGTTTCCCCCCGATCCTGGAGGAATTCTGCATGCAGGCTCTCGATAGCAGAGCGATCCTCGCGGCATTGCTAAGAAAAATAAAACAGGATCGATGTGAATACACCACTCAGCATCACTCGAACTCATGCCAGGCACTAGACCAAACATTCTTGGTCTAACAGGCACAATGCCACTGCAATAAGGGGATGTGGGGTAGTTGTCGCAGTCGAGCGGGCTAATAGGTTCATTGGGGGTGGCATACCAACCACTATTTCCCATTGGAACTAAGCCAGAAATCATATCGGCCCCTGGTCGTTGCCGTCCCTCAAACATTTGCCAGCTTCCTTGCTGCCAAAGCGGGGTATTATTCGCAATTTGTTGCGCTCGTCTTGCTTGCTGGTAATATTCTCCAGCTTGATTTCTAGGCATTAGTCAACCAGGTTTGGAATTGAGTATTGCTGAATCAGATAGTGATAGCTGACTTGATGAGTCAGTTGTCTAACCATCCAGTAACGTGTCTCTAATCTGCCCATCGGATAGGGCAGTCTCAACGGCTTCTGAGGTTCGGGAGATTCTAACCCTAGCCACGTATCGAGATTTAGCATTAAACAGCCTCCATGCCGCTAACAGTTGCGTTTCCAGTGGCAACGGCACTGATCACCCCTTGCCATAGGTTTGAATGATTGATTTCATGGGTTCCCCCATTCCTTAAAATGGGAATGCCTTGCCCTGTAACAGCGACAGCACCGTAACTGAGATAAATGTCATGAGTCGGAGATGTATTTACAAAAATAGCCATCTTCCTCTGAGAGTTTGCAGGCAATATCACTTGGGATTGGGTCGTAACTGAGGCCCCAAAATTGGTGCTTACGGTCGGTTGTCCGTCACCTGGGAGCGCGTTAGCTTCCTCCCTCACCGATCCAAAGATGGTGATTTCATCGCCTGAGTGAAGCAATCCATACCCCACATCGGTAATGGAGATGCCGATCGCTGAATCTTCAGCCAGATAATATTCAAAATCGCCACAAAAGAATGGCAGTAAATCAACCTGATAGAACGGGGGACGATTCAAAGCACTGACGCTAAAGATGTGAGTCCATTGGACATAGGCATTCCTCAGCCAAACATCAAATTGCTTGCGGGGTGAATTCCATTCCAGTTCTCGCAGTGCTGAGAGTCGATCTGTTCTGGAGGTAGTCACATCCATATTCGGTAGCGTTGATTCTGGCAGGCTTTCAATTTTGATTTTGGCTCTCAAACTACGGATGATTCCTGAATATCTCAACACGGTTGAGCGGTCATAGGGGGTGAGCCATCCCGGTTCCCATAATGTCTCAATCAACGGTGAGTTGGTGGCATTTAAAGTCTTCAGAATGGTACGACCTCGAACATATGAATCGAGCAGAATTCCTGCCATAGTTACTAGAAAAATTTGAAGGTTTTAGAGAGTTGTTTCGGAGTCAAACGAAATATCAGAACCCTTAGGGTTCCTATATGTTTTAACACCTTCTTGTATTTCTGAAAATCCTGTAAATACACGGATTGACGGGATCTATTTGAACAAATTATCAAAGGAGTAGCGTTATTCAAATTGATGAGAGGTTCATCCTTATGCCCGATTTTAGCTTTGATTTATTGCGGCAAAAATTACCCACTAATGCCATTGTCTCAGATGGAGCCAATAGTGATGTTGTCGTCTCGTTAAAGGCATTAATGGGAGAATCATCTGTTGGTTTAACCGACACAAAAGTAGGTGAAGCCGTTCATAAATTGCTGTTGGCGTGTCAGCAAGCACAATCCACACACAATGAAACAGCAACGCCTGCAATGAATGCATTTCCTACTGTTACGCCTGGGACAGCTCGACAGGGAAGTGATGGCAATTGGTATAGCACTTTTAACCATACTGTTGCTATTCGTGTTCCTCTCGATCCAAATGCTGCACAGGGTTCAACGATCTAAAGCGATTTGGTTTGTTCTGCTGGTTGTACGTTACCAGGGCAGTAAAGCAAACTGCCCTACTTTGTAAACCTTTGGGAGTTTAATAAATGGCCCGTAGAGATTCTAAACGAGTGGTCTATGTTCCAATGACAAACCTCGGCATCAATTATGGGTTTTTGACCAACATTGATGATGGAGATTCGGGGATTTTAGGTCAAGTTGCGGTAACAGGTAACTATCCCGATAACTTTGTCTTAGGGGCAAATGCCCCCAAACCGCCGAGGGCTAGCAGGATTCGCATTACTGGATCAACTACTAGCTTTATTGCCCCTGCACAGATAACTACTGCTCGCGCCGCAGGTTGGCGACTGGTGAAACGAACACGAACGAGAGCGGGGGCAAATACCCTGCGATCAACAGCAGTTTATATCAACCTGGCGGGTATCAAGTACGCATGGAATATCCCGGATGATACGCTTAGGATCGTGGATTAAATAAGCTGTAATTCCACCTTCTGCATCTGTAAGCTAGAGAAGTAGACGATGAGCCGGAAAACCAATGCGCCCCTACCCTGCTCCCATTGAAGCTCAAATGCAACGGTA
>JBNPEG010000047.1:0-2394 GCA_051117555.1 Elainellaceae cyanobacterium
AATCAATTAAGCAAATGGTTCACGTCGAGAGCACATGCCGTACTTGTGAGGAGTGAGCAGATCATGGTGTCTCAATTTTTATGGAAATCTTTGCAGGTTACTCCAATCTTATTAGGGGTAACGTGGGGAACTTTTGTTAATGCAAATACAGCTATCGGCGCAGAATCAGATCAATTAGAGAATATATCGTCTGTCAATCAAGCATCTATTCTGGGCGATCGCCCCAATTTGCACACAGATTCAGATATTTCACTCCCGATTGGAGAGACTGCCCCAATCGAAATCGCTCAACTAGCGCCAAGCGGTTATGAATCCGAACGTTTCGCCTCTTCAACGACTGAACAATCTGAGATGGCCGATACGTCAAGCTTGGCTCCAGCATCCACCGATACAGCCTCTGCCGACTTGCTTGGGCAAATCAATCAGTATGCTCAGACTGACCCGTCAATGTCCCAGGTTACCTCCATTTCTCAGCTATCTGATGTGCAACCAACCGACTGGGCCTTTCAAGCCCTCCAGTCGTTAGTCGAACGGTATGGCTGTATTGCGGGATATCCGGATGGCACCTATCGGGGCAACCGAGCGATGACCCGCTTCGAATTTGCGGCTGGGTTAAATGCGTGTTTGGATCGCATTAATGAGTTGATTGCCGCCGGGCTTTCTGATGTCGCAACCCGAGATGATTTAGCAACTCTCCAGCGGCTTCAAGAAGAGTTTGCGGCTGAATTGGCAACGCTGAGAGGGCGAGTCGATGCTTTGGAAGCCCGCACCGCAGAGCTAGAAGCCAACCAGTTTTCGACAACCACTAAGCTGACAGGGGAAGCCATTTTTAATGTGACTGACGCGTTTGGTGATGATGACGTCGTTGATGACAATCAAACGGTGTTTCAGCAACGAGTTCGTTTGAACTTCAATACCAGTTTTACGGGTGATGACCTGCTGGTTACGCGTCTCCAAGTCGGCAATGCAGAAGGCTTTTCGTTGCCGGGAGATACTGCTGAAGGAGTCCAAGCAGCACAGGTGTTTGCAGACACCGAAAGCTCGTTTGTGTTAGATACATTGGAGTATTTCTTCTCCGTTGGCCCCGTTGACGTGGCGATCGCCGCAAACGCTGGAATTTTCGATGACTTCACACCTACGCTCAACCCATTTCTAGAAGACTTTGATGGAGGCAGCGGTTCAATTTCCGCCTTTGGTCAACGAAATCCACTCTATCGCTTGGGGGGTGGACAAGGCATCGGGCTAAACTATGGCCTATTTGATGACACACTCACTCTTACTGCCGGATATCTTGCAGGAGAAGGCTCTGACCCAACTCCTGGTGCAGGGTTGTTTAACGGCAACTATTCAGCCTTAGGACAAATTACCTGGCAACCCATCGAACGAGGGGCGATCGCCCTTACCTACCTCAATTCGTATTTTGGTGCAGGCGGCGACTTTGGATTTGACAATGCAGGCGACGGGAGCGGGTTTACTGGAACTGGCATCGCCAACAGCATTGCAGGCTTAGATGATGATAACCCCATCATTGCAAATTCCTACGGAGTCGAACTCACCTATGACGTTGCTGATTGGCTGACGGTGAGTGCCTGGGGCGGCTTTACTGATGTAATTATCATCGGTGAAGGCGATGGGGAAATCTGGAACTATGCGCTCACGCTAGCCTTTCCTGACTTGCTTGGAGAGGGGAATCTAGGCGGAATCGTTGCCGGTGTGCAGCCTTATCTGGGGGGCTTAGAAGGCATTGATATCAGCGTGGACAATGAAAATCCCATCCATTTAGAAGCCTTCTACAAGTACCTGATCAACGACAATATCTCAATCACGCCTGGAGTCATCTGGCTTGCAAACCCTGACCAGAGCGACGATAACGAAAGCGCATTTATCGGTACGCTTCGCACCACGTTTACCTTCTAGCTGTCTGATGCGGCAATCCTAACTGGGGTGCGATCGCCATCGTAGGTATAGGCTTTCCCTTGATTTCCTGAGTTTTCTCATGTCCTCACACCTGGGAGAAACAGGAAATCAAGGGTTTTCTTATGCTTACTATGGGGTAACGTCTGAACGCACTAAGGAATCTATTAACAAATTCTTAGCTCCTTCTCAGATTTATGTCAGTCTTATTCGTTAAACCATAATTAGGGACTACTAGGCTGAATTCAAGAGCATTTCTATGAAGAAAAAAATAATCGGCGTCGCTCTTGGTACTATTTCAATATTTGGATTGCTATTCAGTGCCTTGGTTGTTCAAGCAGGAGGATGGGAGAACTTTAAACTCCGCTACTATTCGCTCACAAAATATTTCCACAATCAAGATCAAGAGCTGAATGATATTCGCAAGCAAAATCTGAATCCTGACGAACAGACTCGAATTGATCTTGACCAATTATTAAA
>JBNPEG010000195.1:0-16800 GCA_051117555.1 Elainellaceae cyanobacterium
AAAACGGGTCGAAAAGTTGCTGAAGATTTCAAAGCCAACATGAAGATTGTCTTCGATGAAGTTTTACCACAATGGAATTACACAGCCAAACCAGAATTACAGATTATTTAATTCCCGTTCCTTAGTAACATTTCGGGGGAGATTGCAGCACTCGGAATTGTGCAAGCAACAGGCAATGACAATGATTTGGTGTGGGGGGCATCATTTCCGAAACCTGCCGTCGTTTCTAAGTTGGTGATTGGAGATGGTGATTCTGTATCTAATTACAGTACTTTTTGCGATACAACAAGATTAGACACACTTCCAGATGGGTGGCGAAAGGTCAAAGATGGCTATGTAGTTGGCCCATAATGCGTTTAATTTTGACTCCCGATGATCCGGAGTTTGCAGCCGCCGCATCTAGCTTATTGCCTCAGTTTTGGGGCAATAAGCTGAGCCACTGCCACGGGGATGTGGTTTGGTGTGTGCGATCAGATTCAGGCTTGATTGAACCACTGTCTCACGCTGAAACTCTGGAATATTTGGAAGGGGGAGAGTATGAGGAAAGATTGAGCCAGATTGAGCCAGGGGAGGAGATAACATGACTTGGTTCACTATTGCTCAGTTCACTCCGATCCTTGATTGGCAAACTGTTACAGAAACCATTGGAGGGGAATTGTTTAGGGTTGATTTTTCAATCCCTTCTACTGGTCAGTCAACTAAAAGCTGGATTAGGTTACGGCAGTACTACCCGCAAGGTGGGTTGGGAGTTTCCCAATCAAGAGTGATTTATCCTCAAAGCACTCCTGTAGTTTTAGAATTGCCTATCCCTACAGAACTTAAAGAGTCAGGGTACACAGTGCGATCGCTTCAAGTGAAGCGATTTTCTCGATACCGAACATTCACTGAACCGAACTATTCTGTTGTTCTACAGGAGTGGTTTTAGATGGCCCTAGAGTCTTTAGCTACGCTGATAGGCATTATTGTTGGAATCGTAGGTACGTACCTGTCGATGAAAACTTACTACCGTAACCGACGACAGGAGATGTTACAAGAGTTTGCAGACAAAGAGAGAAAAGAGTATGCCGCTCAGCGGGATTTCTCCCATTTGCAGCGAAATTATCAAAATCTGCAAATCTCTGTAGATCAGCTATTCAAAGAAATTGAATTGCGAGTCGATCGGGTTGAGTCTCGAATTAATCGCTTGAATATTCTCACTAGAGCAATTTCAGTAAAACTTGATTCTGGTGATGTGGTGAAAGACATGTTTGATTCTCAAGATGACCTCGATTAGAGGTCGCGTAAATTCGCTTCATCTTGCAGTTTATCTAGAATCGCTTCACAACGACTCAGATGATAGCGATAGGTGGGCCTCGCGGCTAGCGGGTTGATATTCCGATAGTGAGTTTTAGGCTTCAGGATTCCCGAATTTCGCAATGTATTTAGGTGATAGCGTGAGCAGCTCAACCGCTCACACGCTTGCTGTGTGCTGACCCAATTGGAGCTAAGGGGGCGTCCTGGTTTTCGTTTTGCCATCATTCAGCCCCCTCAAAACCTGTGGAAAACCCCCTCAGACTCCCCCATTGGATTAAATTTTTTGAGAGGGAATCTTTTTCAGTGCCACACCCTTCATATTTTTCTCGATGGTGTAAAAGTTCCCCATTTGATGCGGATCGCGGCGATCGGGGGGATGGCTCTAGATGGGGTGATTTATCGGCTGAAACGCCCGTCTCATCGGCTGTTTTACTCTCTTCAATGTGGTCAGGATGCCACAGGTGCAAGTGCTTGTAGAGAGTTTTCGTGCTGATGCTGATCACTCGCTGAATCGCCTTCAGACGAGCAAAGATTTCTTCTGGCAGGTCGTTATCTAGCCTGAGTTGCTGCATGGCCTGTTTGATGCGTTTCTGTGCATCCTCTGTTTGTTGGATGTTCAAGCCTGGAGCAACTTCAAGCGCCTTGAGATATTTCTACGTTCGTCTCGTCATAGGTGAGAATTAGGTAGTGGTTTGAGTGGGGTGTATGCCCAAAAAAATTAGAGAGTTGAAAAAGGCAATTTCAAAAGCGGGCTATAACCAGTTGCCTGGGCGTGGGAAAGGCAGTCACACGTTTTGGGTTCATCCAGATTTGCCTGATGAGCCGTTGACTATTCCAGGCAAGGATGGCGATGATGCCCCTCTCTGGCTGGAGAAGGACATCAAGCGTGTTTTGAGGAAGCTTGAAGACTTGAAACAACAGGAGGGAGATCAGTGAACCAAGCGCATCGTTACAGCATGGTGATTCGGTGGTCAGATGAAGACCATCTCTATCTGGTTCACTTACCTGAGTTTCCGTGGCGACATTTTCATACCCACGGTAAGACTTATGAGGAGGCTGCACGGAACGGACAAGAGGTGATTGAACTCTTGGTTGAGTATTTTCAGCAGGAGGGCCGACCTCTGCCTGAACCCAAGGCAGTAGACAGTACGTTGCCTGAATCGGCGTAATTCGCAATGAATCCGCAATACAGCATGGTGATTCAGTGGTCGGATGAAGATAATTGCTACGTCGTTTTTCTGCCTGATTTTGCTGATCGCGTTGAGCAGCCCTGTACAGATGGTCAAACCTATCAAGAGGCTGCAAAGCATGGACAGGAAGTGATTGAGACATATTTGAAAATGTGGAAACAGGAGGGCGATCGCACTCTTCACAGCGCCAATTTGCCTCAGTTTTGATAGCCAGCGCCAATTCATCCCAGTTTGGCGGATACAGGCTTCTATCCATTGGCATTAGATTCACCTCCATCAGCCCGCTTGAGCAGCCGTAATTCATTCGCGGGATAGCGGCGTTTCACACGCCATCCATCTTTGCAAACTTGAATCAGACCATCGGGTAAGAACGCCTCGACAAAAACGTGCTGACCATAAAATCGTCCGCTGCGAATTTCAACCTTGTCGCCAATCAAAAATGATGCAGAAGAATTAGTCTCATCGTGAGAATGATCACCTACAGCATGAAACTGATCACCTTTACCCCCAAAGTGATCACCCTCATCAGGGGGGGTGATCACTTTCTCTGGTGTGACAGTTGTCTCAGAATCAGATAGAAAGTGATCACCCCCTAGTGATTCTAATTTGACAGTCAAATTGTTGTCTAATTGCTGTCTAATAGCGCTATCGCTTTCAGGGTCTGGATTAGACCCGTTTTTACCCTCTATTAGACAAGGGTGATCCGTGGGGGGGTGATCCGTAGGGTGATCCTCGGCGCAATTGTGACAATTTGGCTCAAGGATCACCTTTTCGGCGTTATTAGAAAGAAAAAAAGTCTTTTTTTGTCTAATAGGGCTTCTATCGCAGTCTGCATCTTCATTTGCGCTATTAGACAAGCTATTAGACTGTCTAATTAGTCTAATAGCGCTCCTATGATAAACAGCCGCTTTGCGATCGCCCGTCTTCATGAGCACGTCATCGGCAACGAGTCGCTGCAAAACCTTGTACAGACTGCGTTTGTGAATCTGCGTGTCTTCAAAAATCTGATCAACCGTCGCTGAACCAACTTTGTTCATGTAGTCGAGCACGATTTCTTTCTGGTCGAAGTTAACGACCGGATTCCAGCGACCGAGCAACCGCCACTCTAAGAAATTGGGGTCGATGCGAACTTTCAGATCGTGCTTGCCGTGCCCATTCTCAGCAACCAAACGATAGCTATCTTCGGCTGGAGCTAGAATCAACGCCCCTCGACAGGTTGCTCGAATCGCTCCACTGCCTCGCATCGTGTCAAATATGTCGCCAATCGTGGCTTCAGCAGCTTCAATTTTGCGAGTGTGATGAACGAGCAATATACAGACATTCAGCGACTTTGCGATTTCTTGCAGCGGTTCGAGTACCATGCTCATTTCTGCCGAGCCTTCAGCGACGGCATCAGAGCGAATGCGGCTTAGCGTGTCGAGAATCACCAGACGCGGATTCATTTCGATCATCAGCTCAATCAAGTGCTCAATCTCGCTGAGTTTGAATTTATCGAGCCAATAAACGGGCAACCCTTCTTGCCAGTTCTGGCTTTCTTCACGCTCCTTAATCTTGGCGTCTGAGTCTTCCAGATTCACGTAGATCACAGGACCCTGCGTCACGGGGCGATCGAGAAACTTCTCTCCAGTGGCTACACAGCGGGCAAGGGTCATAGCGAATAGCGATTTCCCGCCACGGGGGGGAGCTGCCAGAGCAAAAAGTTCGTTAGCGGTGAGCAAATCGGGAACGAGCCATTCCACATAATCAGGTGCTCTGGCGATCAACTCATCGTTGCTAATCAGCCGTGCTCTAAGCGGGTTATACGATTGTTTGGGCTCTGGTTCTGCGGTTTTCGCTTCAGCAGCAGCAGATTGAAAGTTTGCCAGGGTAAATCCACCATTCAGCGAATCTGAGACATCCCAGCCCGATTCTGGCTCATCTGGCGCTGGCACTTGTGCAGCTTTGCAGCGATCGCCCAATCGACTCGCTAGTTTTTGCGCCCTCCTCTCGCCTGCATCGTCCAAATCATAGAAGCTGATCACAGTTGGGGCTAACTTGCCCAGCTCGTCATCTTGTGGCACGTTTCCAGCTCCACAGGTAAAACAAGCGACCTGTACGTTATTTTTCAACTCAGAATGACGTACAGCCCAGCCCAGAAGCATAGCGTCCCATTCGCCCTCACATAGCCAGGTCTGCGTCGGTTCATCGGGCTGATGGGTTATAAAGACCGATGCCGGGATTCCATACTGGCTCCAAGGCTGATAATCAGCAGGGCGATCGCTCTCGTCTAGCCACGGGGCGACTCGCTTTTTCTGGTAATAGGATGTGCCCTCACCGACGGGGATAGGAATTGAGATTGCCCTCAAATGGCTATTGCCGGATTTTGTTCTCGTAACCCCTAATCGATAATGCTCAATCATCTCAGGAGTGAATCCGCGATTGAGCAGCCACGGCAAAGCTAATTTGCTTGTCTTGAGGCGATCGGCAGCATCCTTTACTCGCTTAGGCGACACCGTAACTGTTTTCTGTGGTCTGGTGGTTGCTAGTGCTGCTGGAATTTGTTGGGCTTTAGGCTGCCCTAGAATTGCCCGTATCTCAGCAGGGGTGCATCCTCTGTGGCATTTATAAGCACCATCTGTCTCTGGGATTAATGCTAAGTTTTTCTTGTGGGCTTTTCCCTGAGCCTCACAAGATGGGCAAGCGGCGCGTCCTTTTGAGTCGAATTCGATAAAATTACGGATGTTGAACATTTGATCCATCTCCAAAATTAACGGCAATGGGGTGACAGCCCCAGCAGTCGCAATCAATAGCGTTTAACCATTAAACAAAGTAAGAGCGATCCAATCGTCAGTTGGATCGCTCTTTATTTTTGTGCCTTGATCTGACTAAGCGATTCGTTAATCGCTGTGAGTTTCAGCCTTGAGTCATGGTTTGATGTATTCCCATCAAGCCTCTCCATTAGTACTAAATTTGTCTGCCGAATCGCGTGAGAAACTGCGAGCACCTGATTTTCAAGTCGTTGTAGCCGTTGATTGAATTCAGCGGGTGTGAGTGTCATAAGCGAATTGGATAGATGCCCCTGATTAACTTTGCCAGATGTTTCTATTCAGGGCTTATTTTTTAGTGACATTTTTCGGAACGATCGATAAACAGTGGATGATCAGGTATCAGCACAGGGGAACGAATCCCCATTTCACCCCCTGCGCTGTTGTTGTTCAGATCTGAGATCGGTTTGAGTTTCATATTACCCCAAACCGATTTGAGGTCAAATTGATTTGAGGTAGAATGAATGAACAAAGACGGGAGTCTGTTTTGGTGAACCTTAGAGAGCGATTGGAATTAACTCAAAGGCAAGTGGCAGAAGCGCTAGGCGTTACTGAGCAAACTGTCAGGAATTGGGAGCAAGGAAAGGCCATTCCTAAACTGACAATTCCTCAGATGAAGGCGTTATGTGCGTTGCTCAAAATGCCAATTGAGGAAGTTCCCGACAATCTAGGTCCTGTCCTGACAAACCAAAGCGCTGAGCGTGATTCGAGCACGCCCAGCGCTGACTAGAAAGGAGGTAATTGATCCAATCATTTTTAGGATAGCGAAGCTATCTCGTTTCAGACCATCAAAAGCCAGAGCGACGTTATATCAAACGCTCTGGCTTTCCTTTAAACACACAGGCAACTCAATCATGACACTTCCAATGACCGAATATCCAAAAACTGACACCGGCTCAGAGAACGCATTCCCGATCGCCATTCAAGACGCAGGCGAGTTGCGGGTTCATCACGGCATCACCAAGCGTGAATACTTTGCAGCAATGGCACTGCAAGGGATGCTCGCAAGCGGTTGTCAGACTCGATACCTCACCGCCAAAGGAGCGGTTGAAGCTGCCGATGCGCTCATAGACGCACTAAACGCACACTCAAACGCACACATTTCGCACGCCGATCGCACACTCGACGCACAGAGTTAGCACAGTTCAGCACACCTCTCGAACATCGATAAATCAAAGCTTTCAGCAAAAACAAAGGAGGAAACGCACACATGGAGCACGTATCAAAGCACGTGCGAGCGCACAGCCCCTCGCACAGCGGCGCACACTATAGCGCACAAGACATCGCAGACGAACACCCCGATATTCAGCCGTCTGAGGTCACAGTTCGGACGCGGTGGTTTGCCTACATTAAGCAAGTCGCCCCCGACGGGCTGCTCAAAGATAAGGATGGATTTACCGAACTGGCTAGGAGTCTGTTTGACGACTTCATCCAACAGGTGAAGCGAGAAGGGCAAAACCCGAAAGAGTGGGTGAAAGCGACCAAAACCCGCTACTCCCACGAATGGGAATCAGCAGGGGTCATCGATGCCGAACTCATGCCCGATGAGGTTGGTGGGGCGCTGGCTACGCTCCGTCAATCGGGCAGTAGCCTACAGCAGCAGATTTCAGATGAACTGGATCAGCTTCAACAGTTTGCCCAGCAAATTCAAGATGTTGAAGACGATTTCTCTGAGGCTGAAATCGAGCTGTTTAAGGCAAAAGGCGCAATGCGCGGGGTCAAACGATTCCGCATCGAAACTCAATCAGAACTGGAGGTATACAGCCAACTCAAACGGCAAAATCTCAACAATCAACAGTAAACAGATGACCAGACAGAGCAAGCTTCCAACCCCGCTCCGTCTGGTTGTCCCTCTACGAAAGGAGACATTTTGATCATGAATCATTACGTGCGAGCCGTCACCATGACGGCTATTTCAGCTCTGGCAATAGGCGTCTTTCCCAATACTGCTAGCTCCGACAATCGGGGCTATAACACCGACGTGCAGACCATTCCAGGCGGCGGTGCCATCGACCGCGAAACGTTTCAATACGTTAATGAGCAAGGCGGCTGGATGGATGAAAACGGCTATTACCGTCGCCCCATTCCAGTGAATCGGGTCTATTCAAACCCTGTTTCAGATGGAACACATGAGCATCGTATGAACTGGGAACCACAGCACAGCATTATCTTTGAAGTCGAGAATCAACGAATTATCAGACAGGACTACATACTCAGGCGATCGACAGATAAGGAGGTATCAACCCAAAAACGCGACTAACACATCTGTCTAGACGCTAGGGGTAAAGCTTCCATTTCACCCCTACCCCTAGCGTCTTTCCCTATCTACGAAAGGAGTCATATGATGAGTGATCAAACCGATGATGAGCGGTTTAGAAAGCTTCAAGCGCGCAATGTCGGCAACACCATGCAAGGCGCAAAATTTCATGCTGAGGAAGCGCAACGGAAAAAGCTAGCAGGTGATGATGCAGGTGCTCAAAAGCAATTGGATCGGGCGCATCATAATTTAGATCAAGCCTCTCAACAGTTGGATAAGTTGCGAGATGAGACTGTAGCAAAAATCAAAGCTCGAAAGGAGAAGAAGAAAAAATGACGCGACTCGCTCAACCTCAAACTGACACTGGACATTCAATCATCTTCTGGCATGAGGAGCCAGGAATCACGGTTATCTACGATAACTCAAGTCTTGAGCGATCAGAGTTTGAGCGATTTCTTCAAATAGGGTTTTTCTACACTCCTGTCTCGGTGCTGCAAGCGTGTGATCATTGTGGTGAATCATGGCAATGGGCGATCGCCTCAGACGATAACTCACTCGATATCGTTTGGTTAGTCGAAGCCCTCTCACGCTTTGAAGACGGCTGGGAAGTCACCCCTGATAACTGGGTGATCAGCAAACCAGACTCCAAAATCGAGCTAGTTCAAATGACTAGCATCGTCTCAGAGGCTAAACGCCCTCCCAAGCAGCTAGAGCCTGTTACAAGGCAAACCATGACAATCCCACTGATTGCAACGGCAGTGCTAAGCTTTGCCCTCGGCCTGCTCACCAGCATCGTGCTTTAGGTTCCTGTTACAAGGCAATCAAGCTAATGATATGATTGCCTCGTAACAGGCTTATTTCAGCAATACCGCTCATGACAAACGGAGAACCCGATCGCTTAGACATCCTCATAGAGCAGGTAGGACGACTCACAGAGGGTCTTACAGAAATTAAGTTACTTGTTCGAGAACAGTCAGAAACCGCTAAACAGCAGGCTAAGAACATTAGCGTCTTGTCTCAAGCTGTAGAGCGTCAGTCCGCAATTATTGACCGCATCCTACCCCGTGAATAATTGCCGTGTAACAGGCTTATTACAGCAGATATGGCATTAACAAAAACCAGCTTCACCCCTCAATGGAACAGTGGCAAAACCACCGTGATCCGAGTGCCAGAGGCTCTAGCCGATGAGATTTTGATTCTGGCGCGTCAGATGGATACTGAAAATTTGCCTTGTAACAGCGACTCTGAGAAGGTTTCAGACCAGCAAATTATTTTAGAGGCGATCGACCGATTCTTAGAGCAGCGACGGCAAGAATGGGGCTCAAACAATGCCCAGAAGCGAAGCGCTTTTAATCCACACAGCACGCGATACTCAATGCTTCAAGAATTCAAAAGGCGAGTTATTGAAGGCAGGGTGGCTTCGGGCGATCGCTCCTCATCATGATTGCGTCAAAAGCCCTCTGGTGAACTTCGTCTGTAATCCAGCGGTGGTAAGTCCGCTCATGCACTGCATTGGAATGTCCCATCTGCTTTGCAGCCAGTTCCCACGGAAGGCCAAATTCTAAGGTTCTGATGGCCCATCGATGCCGTAAATCCAGCGGATGAAAAGGTAATTTAGGCCCAAGATAGTTAGTAACTCTAGCAGTGTAGTCACTGTGTTCTTTACCCGTCACAGGTGGCAACATCCGATTTCTGAGTCCAAATTCATCAACCCATTCTGGATAGCAGGCCCAAACGGAATGAGGCCCGGTTTTGCTCTCCAGAATCTTTATCATGTAGCTCTTACCGCTCTCCAAATCCTCAGTATCCAGGTAAAACACCTCATGGTTTCTTAGTCCAAATGTTGCCATCATTCCATATACATAGCGCCAACCTAGATTCTGAAGCTCATAAAAATATTTCACGATCAGCTCGTCACTCGGCAAATCACGAGGTTCAACACAGGATGCAGAATAATTGCCTTGTAACAGATTGAAATCAACGTCTAAACCCGCAAATTTAGCGAGTCGTCCCAACGTTACACAAAATCGCTTCCGGTTTTTTGTGTTGGCTTTTGTCTGGTCGATCGCCTTCCTGAGCAAGTCTACCGTTAGCGGCTGCTCTGCATCTAAAGTCTTAAAAACACATTGATACTCCGTTTTCCAGGTCACAGGCTCAACTGTGTGTTTAAACTCGGCTTCAAATCGATTGAGCCACTGACCAGCCGTATCCGGTTCATCTCTCCCCTGCCTGAAGAGGTATGGCATCCATTCAAACTTTCCAGCCTCTAGAAGCGAGCCAACAATTCGAGCCTCTTTCTCTGCCATGCTTAACCCTTTAGGATGTGCCCCTATGCCCAAAGCAATCCGCTGCTGGTGTGGCGTCTGGGTTGTCGATCCTGGTCGTGGCGGCAGAGTTGCTTTGAGATAGAGCTTATGGCCAATTTGCTCAATCCTGACTCTGACTAGACTTGATTTTAGCCGTCCGTTCGCTTGCGAGATGCGGCCACCTATTTCCATGCCTAAATCTTGCTTAAAAATCTAGCTTCAATTAACAATAATTAGCCATAACTACCAGCAATGTAGGTAAAAAGCAATGCTCTGTAAAGTGCATCAAATAGCCAATAAAAGGCATTTATTAGACATGGTAATTTTAAGGCGGCACCCGGATTCGAACCGGGGGATAAAGGATTTGCAGTCCTCGGCCTTACCACTTGGCTATGCCGCCATATCTGGAGTGACTACAGACTAGGCTAACAGCTATCACATTGCATCGGCGATGCCATCGGAAATGATGTTGGAGCTGCCAACCCAATCATTTATCACCAACTTTCTATCATACATGGGTGGATACTTAACTGCACATCAGAATTTCTTCCTTGCCAGAGTAAAGGCTCAAGCAAGTCATTGACGTTGAGAATGTCGCAATCCTCTGTAGCTGATCTATGCTTCGAGATAAGTCTTGTTTGCACTGAGGATTAGCCCCGCCATCATGACTCACCATTCGCCCCTTCGAGTTGCTCAAATTACAGATACCCACTTATTTGCCGACACAGAGGAAGCATTGCGCGGATGTCAAACCGCTCAGACGCTACAGGCTGTGATTCAATCGCTACAGCAGCGATCGCCCGACCCCGATTTTATTCTGCTCACGGGTGATCTGTCTCAAGACGAAACGCCAGCCTCATACCAGCAGTTACGGCATCTGTTCCATGCCTGTCGGGTGCCAATTTACTGGATTCCTGGCAACCATGACGATTTCCGTGTGATGCACGACATCTTGAATGCATCCCCTTGGATATCCGACAAGTCGTTTATGCAAGGAGGGTGGAAGTTTGTTCTTCTAGATTCGACTGTACGGGGCTGTACCCACGGAGAATTATCTTCACAATCTCTCGAGTGGTTAGACCAACAGCTCAATGACGCTCGTCCTCACCCAACTATGGTGGTGCTGCATCATCCGCCTCTACCCGTGGGATCAGCCTGGATAGATGAACTCGGGCTCCACCATCCCCAAGCATTTCAAGAGATTCTCGACCGCCATCCCCAGGTTAAGGTCGTTTTGTTTGGGCATATTCACCAAGCATTTGACATTCACCATCGGGGAATTCGATACCTGGCTACTCCGTCAAGCTGCGTGCAGTTCAAGCCTAATAGCTCAGAATTTGCAGTTGACACGGCATCTCCAGGCTTCAGGGTACTCTCTCTGTATCCAGACGGGCATATCGAGACTCAGGTTGAGCGAGTATCCGAATCATGTCTATCTCAGCCAATGAGATAAATCGCGCTGAATGAGCGTCTGCGCGTGCAAAATATCATCTCGATAGTCGCTCATGAGCTGCCGCCTGATTTCGGGGGAGAGTTGAGGCTTCGTGAGATTTGAACGAGTCACGTTTTCCCGCAACCGACGACGAAATCTAGCAGGCATTAACGGTTTTAGAAAATCTTTAAGGCTATTTTTCTGAGTCAGGAGTTGATGTAGGCGCTTGTTTTTGGGGACCTGTTTAGCAACGTTGCGGTTGTGAGAAAAATTAGTTTCGAATGTGTCATCCACCTCTAAAAACTGAAAAATTTCTTTGAGGGTTTTAGAGGGGTGCAGTCGCAAATCTTCGCTGAGAAAAACTTTGATTTGTGATGACGAGAACCGATCAAAATACCGCGTGAGCTGTTGCCCATAAAATCCGCGCTGGCGATAGTGCCACAGGGTGCTCCAATTGTTTTGGATGCGATGTTCCTCAGCGGCAAGCGCTGCTGCAAAATCATCAAGCGGTTCACGCCCCGATCGCCAGACATGCATAAAGTGAGAAAACGCCCGCTCAGCCGGATCTCGTAAAATCGCAATCAGCTTCACATCTGGAATATGCTGCTGAATTTGCTCAGGGGCTTGGGGGCTGTAGATATAGAGCGGGCTTGCTTCACCGATTGCGATTTCATCAGACACGTCTGAAAATAGGGCACAGTAGGCATCTAGCTGATCGACATAAGCATAATCATTCGTGGCGCGATCGCTCTCGGAACTAGAACGAGACGAACGAGCTTCAGGCGCAAAGAATCGCGGCTCTTTAACCGGGCTCATATAAATTTGAGGATGCTGAGCGAGGTAGCTATACAACGATGTTGTGCCTGCTTTCATCGCTCCGATGATAAGGAAATTGGGCAGCGTCATAGAGACTGATTGAGGGTGGGCGGCCAAGACGAACTCTTTGGAGACTAGGCTGAGAGTGACTATGATCATTCACAACCTATCTAGAGTTAGATTAGTTGTCCCACCAAATCAGATTCTTAAAGAGTTAGTTAAGAATTGCAGTGCCGCGTGAAGAATTACTGGTGAAGTTGGGGAGTTGCTAGCTGGGATACAGACGGCTGGAGAATAGGTGTGCCGTCGAAATAATCGGGAATGGGAACCCCCATCAGATGCAAAATGGTCGGTGCTAAATCTACCGCATGCTTTTCGGGCAGTGTCGATTGAGGCTCGATACCCGGCCCCGTTGCAATCAGAAAACCGCGACCTCGGTGGCTTCCGGTACGACGATAAGGAACGGGACCGATGCGCCCAAATTTGGGATGGTCGACCACATCAGCGGGTTCGTCACTCCAGATGACGATCAGGTCTGCGTCGGGACGCTTAGGATGGCGATCGCCCGCTGATAGTCGGGGCTGAATTACGGTTTTCACAACCGGCTTTCCGGTGCGCGCGTTAACCAGTTGCTTCAGCTCGTGAGTCAAGCTGTTACAGAGCGTTTCATAGTCATCTGGCGCAACTATACCGTCAGGCTCTCGCCCAGCCAGATTAATGCGAATGTATCCTTCAGAAAAGCTAGGAATCGCAAATGCCTGCATCTGTGGCCACAGAGGGCTGTACCACAGGGTTGGCTGCCATGCCATAAAGTGCCCCTGCTCTTGAAGAGTTTGGGGAGATACGAGGTCGGGCTGACGGGCTCGACCCAACACTGTATCGAGATACGGATGAAACTTAGTCGGCAACTGGCGACGGAGAAGCCGCTTGAGCAGATTTGGTTCGTGCTTGCGCTCCCAGATTTCACCCGACCAGGTTTTGCGGCGGGGAGACGTAACCACCGGGGGAACGGGCGCTCCAGCTTTTCCAGGGGCTAGCATGACCTGTCCTGGAAAGCTAAATCGATACAAAAATTCGGGCAAGAACATCATGCTAGAGACGTCGGTGGTGTTGTTACCACTGCCATGAGCCGCGAATACCATCACATAGGTGTCGTCTGGAACGTCAGACACGATTTCACCGATCGCCCGATCCATCTCCTTAAACACATCCAGCAGGGGATCACCGTCGATCCCGGAACGATGAGCGTGAAGCGGATGATCGGGCTGGCTCAAGTACCAAAAATCATGTCCTGCCGAGTGGGGTTCTCCAAATACAGTGAGGAATAAATCCCACTGATCGTGTTGGAGAATCTCGCGGCAAATCGAAATCCGCCGTTTGATGCCCTGTTTCAGATTTTTTTGGAGGCGAGTCAGATAGGTTTGATCCCACCAGTCGCCGTGGTCTTTGTGTAAGGCGGGGTGCTTGCCGTGGCGATCGCACAGGGTTTGCAGAAATGACTCAGGCAGAGAATGGGTTGGGGTTTGGGGAGAATGAGCCCCCCACGCCAGCACTTGGGGGCCATTTGCCTGATCAGTTAGCACCGATTGAGGCATGTCAAAGACAGCCACGCGATAGTCCTGTCCTAGCGCATAAAAGGGAGGATATTCAGCAAAATCATAGGCTTGCACCTCATCGACCTCATAGGTGCCTTCCCGAAACTTAAGGGGTGCCCAATATCCAGTCTTCTCAGGTAAGCAGCCTGTGAGAAACGTTGTCCAAGGAGTTTCAGCCTTGTAGTACTGCGAGTTAGTCAATCGCCCGTAGGTTCCCCGGTCCCGGAGACGTTGCAGGGTTTTCAAATGCCCTTGTGCCATCCAGGTTTCAATCAGGGTTGGATCTGCGGCATCAAGCCCGATGGCGATTACAGAGTGTTTCATAATGGTTCTCCCAAGAGACTCAGCGTAAATCAGGATGGATCGGTGAGGATGGTGTCAGAGGGGGCTGATTGGGGGACTGATTGGGGGCTGACACAGTGTTGTTGAGAGGTTGGGGCGATCGCCGAAATTTCCCCATAAGAAGGTAAATAGGACTCGCTATACAGCTCAAAAAATACGCCATTTCGCATTCGGCAATCAGGTCAGACGAAAATTGCTGTCGATAGTTTAGCCAATGGCGCACGGCTCGCCTCATGCTGCCCAGCATAATTTTGGCAATGACTAGGGGCTTTTTCCAACTTGGGACATACATCAAGCGAAGCTGGCATACACATAACCCTGCCCCTTTAACTAATGACAGCAGATAGTCTCGTCCCAATCGCTGCGCCGGAATTTGGTGATAGGTATGCATGGTCGGGCAGTACCAAATCTCCCAGCCTGCGTAGTAGATATGCAACAGTGCCTCATAGTCTTCTCCTGACAAGGAAGAACCATTGACCCGACCCACCAGCTTTAAGCGGCTAGGCACACAGGCTTGCCAAACTGATTGACGCACAACCATAGCGGCGCCGGGGGGTAAGCTGAGCGTCTCAGCATCGTAGCGGTGGGCCGTATTGCCTCGTTCTCGAATGGCAAGGAATGACTGGATGCGCTTGAAATTTGGGGGAGGAGGCGTTTCATAGTCGCCATGAATTTGCCCGCCATACCCCCCTGCCCGTGGATGGGTTTGAGCAAAGGCGTAGGCTGATGCCACCCAATCCCGGGCTGGAAGATTGTCGTCATCGAGAAAGCCAATCAGGTCTCCTGCTGCTTCGTCGATTGCCCGCTGTCGTGCATAGGCGAGTCCTTGCTCTGGCTCAAAACAATAGCGTAGAGAACTGTGATCGAGCCAGTGCTCTTGATAGTGTTTCACCACATCGGCTGTCGCGTCAGAGCTATTGTTGTCAACGACGATGACCTCCCAATGGAAGGAGTCGGTTTCAATCTGCGATCGCACCCGATCCAGCAGGGCAGGTAGCCGACTCGCGCCATTGTATGTCGGGATTGCGACTGTAAAGTCAATCATGCTCAAAATGCAACGATGCGGATGTCAAGAGTTACTACGGGGCTAGCTATGCACATATGGTCACGATGACTGAGATTTTAACTGGCAAAGGAAGGCTGTCGGATCGTGTTCTCATTAAAGAGATGGTCGGCAAATATATCGGCGCTTTTCTGCTGGCTGTGGGCGGCATACCACTGATGGGCAGTATCGGCGATGGTCTGAAGCGTTTGGAGCTTCAACTCTTCAAGACGTTGGTTGGCAATTAGATAATGCTGATCTGCACAGACGCCGTCTGCTTCTGATGGGTTATAGGTGGCGCTGATGGGAACCAGCCCGTGGGCACAATACGCCGCGAACACCCCGGATTTGGCAAGATACCCTGGAAATCGAGAATAATCGAAAAATCCAGCGATCGCCATCAGCATGAGTTCGCTAATTTCATCCAGCGGGCGAATGCCCATCTCCATGATTGGTACATCGACCAGGTCAGACACATTCAACTGATCGAGTTTGAGAGAAGGACCGATATCACAAATTTCCTCGATTCCTAAGGCTTGACAGGCATGAGTCAGAGCATCCGCAGAATCTCGATAAATCCGAGCCCGACTAGGCCCTCCGAAGACAATCATGCGGCGGGGGCGTTCTGCCAATGGGGGGAAACTTGGAGGTTCACAGACATTGGAGAAGACGGGAACGGTTGCAACAGGCTGTTGAACCCACTTTGATAAAATCGCGTTGAAATTGGCGCAGTTCGTTAAGACGTGATCGGCTAGTTTGGCAATTCGGAGGGCGACAAAGCCCTGAATGGGGCGAATATATCGAGTTTTTTTGAGCAGCGGCAGTTCATGGAACATGACGATGAGCTTCAAATTATGCTGCTGACACGCGGCTTCTAGGGCATTGAGCAGCCAGAAGGGGGCATCGTGCTTCCCTAGCACGTACGGGTAGTTGGTGTAGTGAAGAATGACCCGCGTCACGCCTTTAGGCATCAGTTCAAGAAATGTTTCAATCTCTTGGTTGGGCAAGCCTACCGCTGGAAATCCGCCAATGACGGGGTTTAAGCGCTTCCGTTGCTGACAGACTAAAAAGTTTGTAACGATGCCGTGATGCTCAAGAAGCTGGTCTGCCAACTTGAGTGAATAGTCACCTATACCGTCAACCAAAGGAGGCATCCGTGGAACAATCTGAATAATATCCAAAACCGCTGTCCCTCTGTCTTAATCGTGCTTATCTTTAAATAACTGCATGCATGAATCAAGTCGTCATTCATTAATGTGCGATTTAATCAGGAGGCGATCGCCACTTCACCCAAGCATTGGATATGTTGTCAGCTAAACATATTCAAATCAGGTAAGTCGACTCAAGGTAGGCAACCTTCTGAAGAAAATTAATCAGAATTAATCAGACAGTGGGTCGACCGACTAGTTCCAGTATGTCCTTACCAGTATGTCCTTACTAGTATGTCCTTACTAGTATGTCCCTAATAGATGTCTCTAAGTAGGTGGGACTAATTAAATATGAGACCTGTGTAGGTTGGGTTGAGGTACGAAACCCAACTCCTGCATGGGTTACGCTATCGCTAACCCATCCTACATTTGATTCCGCCCACCTATTTAATAGATGTCTTTATAAGGATGATGTTTCTACAGGATATCTTTACGGGCTTGTTACTCCAAATTCATCACTCCGCTACGGAGTCATGGGGCGCAAATGTAACGCTGCTTGAGGGCGTTGGCAGACT
>JBNPEG010000195.1:16900-22420 GCA_051117555.1 Elainellaceae cyanobacterium
TAATAGATGTCTTTATAAGGATGATGTTTCTACAGGATATCTTTACGGGCTTGTTACTCCAAATTCATCACTCCGCTACGGAGTCATGGGGCGCAAATGTAACGCTGCTTGAGGGCGTTGGCAGACTAAACCGTTAAGGATTTGTCTGAGATTGAATACATCTAGATTGGCTGTGAAAGAGCGAATGATGAGAGGTGCAGATAACGCACCCATTACTCGCTCACTATAACCAATCATAGTAGCGGAGGTTTAGGGGTAAATGCTATTGACGATCGGAAACCTTTACCGATTCTTCAAACAGAGGGCTTCATTCCTACTAAATTAGGTAGTTAGGGGAGTCGCTTCGTCAAATATTGACCAAGATGGAATTGAAATATCTTGAATTCAAGTGTCTCAAATTCATCGGGATTTGCCATAAATCAATGGCAACCTTGAATGACTAGAAGCGATTATTAGAAGCGATCATGAGCAGATTCTCTACAATTCGCCCAAGTGGATGGCATGCGGGTATCGCAATCGTCCTTGGAGCCTGTGTCACGAGCCATTCCCCTATCGACGCCCCCCGCCTCGATGAAAATGCAATGTCGTCTACCCCTCACTCAGCCCAGCATTCAGACTCAAATCGTCCATCGGATGGGGCGATCGCCCAACTAGACTCTGATCGCATGAACTCAATTCAACGCCTGGTTCCTGATATTGATCCCGACCTCCGCAATGCGTGGCCACCAAAGCTGGAATCCGGATTTTGGAATCGGGCAGACGAGGCAATTAATTATTATCTCCAGCGTCGCTACGGCAGTACGGCGGGCGAAAACGAAAAGCGATCATACCCTATCGCGATGTTTCATGCCCTAGCGGGCGATCGCCAGTCTGCCCTTGATTTTTTGCAAAGTGAAGATGCCGACGCCGATGACAACCGGCATACCGAGGGCATTGATTACTACTACGCATTTACATTGAAAGGGCAAATGCGGAAGTATTTTCTCTTCAATGATTTCTTAAATCCTGACTACCGAGAACGAATGCGGCAAGGTGCTGATGCGTGGACTGAGGAAGATCCCAACGATCGCCCCCATCCCAACTATGGCGACGGGGATGGCGGCAACGGGTGGGGGCCTGAGGCGCGGGGTGGATGGGTGGATGGACGCAACACCGATAATCTCCGTGCCATGCGAGAAACCTCGGTTTATCTGATGGCTGAAGAAACCAACAATGAAGCAGTGCGTCAGCTCTACAAGGAAAAAATTCAGCGATATGTCTGGGCGCTTTATCACATCGGCATGGGTGAGTGGGATTCAGAAAATTACCACGACCATACCTTCACGGCCTATCTCAACCTCTATGACTTTGCCCAAGATCCAGAGGTCAAGCGACTTGCTAAAGCTTCTCTAGACTGGCTTTCGGCAGCGGCGGCTGTGAAATACTATCGCGGTGGGTTTGGAGGGCCGAGTAAACGGGACTACGGAGAAGCCAACGTCGTTTTTGGGTCGGCAACCGCTCGGCTGTTTTGGCACTATTTTGATGATGCGATCGCTCCGAATCCTGAGCCTCAACGAGATGCTGTTCATGTGATCACCAGCGCCTATCGCCCTCCTCAAGCAGTTGTCGCTCTGGCACACAAGGAGTTTGATCGCCCCACCGAATTACTCAGCACTAAACCAATTTATGAAAACTGGCGTCCAGGGCAGTCAGACAAACCTGCCTACTGGGAAACGACCTTCTTTGGACACACCTACCAGATGGGAAGCGTCGTTTCATCATTTGCGGATGGAGATGTCGGTCCATTTAAGCTAATGGCAGACAACTCGCAACGTGGGGTCGATTATTTTGTCGCCAATACGGGCAGAGGGTTTGTCAAACCCGGAAAACACGCAGGCGATCAAATCGGCCAGTACCAAAACCTGTTAATTTGGCTGCGCCCCGCCGACGATCGCCCCTTTTTCTTTCAAATCCCTCAAACGGCTACTGCCGAAATCGAAGATGGCATTTGGTTTTTTCAGTTTGAGTCAACCTGGTTGGCAGTTCATCCCATTAACCTCGACGCCTATGCACCTGTCGAAATTCCCGATGATGACCTGGCCGAGCACTATGCCCACGAGCAAACTTTGAAAGCCACGACTCGCGGAAACTCGTATGCAGGATTTGCGCTAGAAGTCGGTGAGGCCCAATCCCACGGCGATTATGAAACCTTTAAGCAGGCTGTGAAATCCAAAAGCGAACTCGACCTAGGGGCGATCGCCCAAACGGTTCAGCTCACGAGCAGCACAAATTCTCGGTTGCAGATCACCCATAACCCCGACAATGAATTGCCAACTGTGATGCGCAACGGCATTGAGTATGACTGGCTTGAGCATTTTGACCTCTATCGCCTTGCCAGTGGCACCTCACCGATTACACTCGGCTGGAAGCAAGGCAGATTACGAGTTGAAGCTGGAGGACATCTCTTCGAAACCGCAGTATCCGACGAACGGCTCGTGATCCCTCAACCTGAATAAGCGAATCAAATAAGTTCTCTACCGATAAAGAGCCTTACATCTTGAATCTAAACCAGCATTAATTCTCGCGGCGACGGGCAATAAGCTGGTCTAACGAAACGGTGTTAAAGCTATTCCCCGCAATTAGTAAAAACAGAACCAGACAGTAAATCAGTTGGCTTGAAGCGCTGTCCCAATTTTGAAGCAGCGTCACTCCATACATCAGCACAATCATTAGACCAAAGGTCGTCACTAGGGCAGCTTGCGTGGCGAGCCCCAGCGTAATTAAGATCCCGACGATGAATTCTATGATGGGAACCAACGTCGCAGGTACGCGGACGAGTGCTTCTGGGACAAAGGTATCTTGAAATAGCTCTACCATTGAATTTGCAAAACCTGGGATATTGCCAAGTCGGGTAAACCCATGATTGAAATAGTTCACCCCGATGACAATGCGCAGCAACGTGTATGCAATGACCAGGTCACGACGACGCAACCATAGCGCTTGAGGGAGTTTGTCCATAATGATTCCGCTCATTCATCTCAATTGATCCACAAGAAACTTAACACTCGAGCATTAAAAAATCGGTAAGGTTTTACAACTTTCGAATGAGCGTAGCAATCCTACCTATGCTGGGATCGGGCGCACCCCAATTTTGCGAAAACCCTCTTGCAAGAGTGTGAGCGTCTCGGCGACCCTACAGTTAAGGAACACTCTCCCGAGGGCGATCGCACTTACACAAAATTCTGTACAGTCTCTGACATGGTCTTTCAGCAGCTACAAGCCAAGCTCGACTCCATGTCTCAAGACTAACAATGGGCAGCTATGTATTCTCAGAACTTGCAGTTCAGGACTTAAATGAGATTTGTGACTCCATCGCTCAAAAAGATATTAGCCCTATACAAAACATAGCTTCTGGCTGATTGCTCTCTCTCAGTAGCCATGCGAACCTTTAATAGTACAGCATCCGATATTGAGGGATACCGATGGCCGGAATTAATCAACTCAAAACCTTAGCACTGTTGGCGCTACTCAGCGGTCTAGTCGTATTAGCAGGCTACCTTCTAGTTGGGGATGAAACAGGGCTGTACTATGGGCTAGGCTTTGCTGCTCTGATAAGTTTTGGCTCATGGTATTACTCTGACAAGGCTGCTCTATCGGCTTTTCAGGCAAAGCCAACCCAATTCGAAGACGCCCCTGAGCTGTATGCTCGGCTCGAAACTCTAAGTGAGCAGGCTGGTATTCCGACGCCTACCCTGTATGTTGTGCCGTCTGAATCACCCAATGCCTTTGCTACTGGGCGCGACCCCAAGCATGCCGCGATCGCCCTAACCCAAGGCATCATTGATCTTCTGCCAGATGACCAGCTCGACAGCGTGATTGCCCATGAGCTAACCCACGTGCGTAACCGCGACACCCTGACTCAGGCTGTTGCCGGGACCCTATCCGGATCGTTGACCTATCTAGGGCGAATCCTGACCTTAGGAGCGCTGTACTTTCCGATGTCGCGGGGCGGACGACGGGGCAATAATCCCATCGCGATTTTGTTTCTGCTGGTCATTGGCCCCGTGGCTGCCGGTCTGCTGCGAATGGCTATCTCCCGCACGCGAGAATATGCCGCCGATGCGGGTGCCGCTGAAATTACAGGGAAGCCCCTGTCCTTAGCGAAGGCGCTGGAAACCCTAGAATCGATGGGGCAAAAAGTGCCGATTCATGGCAACCCGGCGTTTGCACCGCTGTTTATCGTGAATCCTCTTTCAAAGGAAGGCTTGATGACTCTGTTCATGACCCATCCTTCCACGGAAGACCGAATCAAGCGATTGAAAGAACTTGCGGAGAATGCCGAGACGTCTAGGGCGGAAAACACGACGCTGAGCCCAAGCACGTAGACGTCAACGGTGCAAGGGTTCTAGCCTGTTCATTTGTAGCCTTACTTCGAAGAATTGGGATCAACTGTGAATTCTGGGTTCTGGATGCAGAATTGCAAGCAGATTGCTTTCAATTTTTCCAAGTTCTTCAAGGCGGTTGCTCACTACGTCTCGCTCAAAATACGTCGTTGAGAGCGTCCAGTAGATTCCATAGTGGCGAGCTTCAGATGCCATGAGTCTGTAATAAAACCGAGCAAGGTCAGGGTCTGGGCAATGGGCGGCTAGCAGCCCAAGTCGTTCGTGGCTGCGAGCTTCAATCAGCCCAGCAACTAACAGCGAATCAAGCATTCGGTGCGGTTCAGAGCGCCGAATTTGCGATCGCAGCCCAGCCGCATAGGGAGGGGGCGCAAGCGGCGCAAGCGGAATGCCGCGTCGTTCAAGCCATTGATTGACCTGTTCAAAATGGTCTAACTCTTCTTGGGCGATCGCCGTCAGTTTTCTCACCAGATTAGAACTAGACGGATAGCGAAACATTAGATTGAGTGCCACCCCTGCTGCTTTTCGTTCGCAGTGAGAATGGTCGAGCAGCAGAATATCAAGATGATTAATGGCTTGTTCCACCCAAGCAAATGAGGTTGGCTGCTGGAGAAACTTAATCGTAGGAAGTGTTGATTGAACCACGCTAGAACCGTCCCAATTATTTAACGGATGATCTGTGAAAATTTGTCTAGAAGACGAACGCGTTTCAGGAATGAGTCAGAGGCGAGGTGTTTACCTTAGAAACAGACCGGGAAACTGGATCGATACGTGGGAGTATTCAGGATTTTGCGGAATTAAGTGCGTTTGCCCTGGAATTCGGAGCATAACGTCTCGCTCGTGTTCCTACAACGAACACGTGCCCCAGACCGTTAAGGAATACGTGGCCGAGGACGGTCACACTTATACGAAAATTCCAATCAGTCTCAAACACTTGATACTCTTCTCCCTCAATTATCAGCGACATCCTTTGCTATCTGATTCGTCAGGAGATTATTATGCCCTCTCTTAGCAAGTCTAGCCTTACGTCTTCCAAAGAGACTCCCCTTGCAATCAAGCAAGCTCGACAAGATCTATCAGAATTTGAGCAGTCAGACCGTCACGGGGTTTGGCAGCATTTAGACAAGCGTCGCATGATTGC
>JBNPEG010000005.1:0-2390 GCA_051117555.1 Elainellaceae cyanobacterium
AGAACTGACCATGACTCGCGTCTACGAGATGACGCAAGCTCCAACCATGTCTAGTTGTGGCATACAGACGGTGACGGAGCACTGTCAAAGCTGTGGTCGTGAAAAGAAAAAAGAATCAACTCTGCCCAAATTGAGAGCGCGATCGCGCCGATCGACATCCTCAGGTGGCTATTACGGTGGTGGTTTTGGCGGCGGCTTCGGGGGTGGCGGCGGCACCGGCGGCGGTGGCGGCGGCGGCGGTGGCTTTGGTGGCGGCAGTAGCGGCGGCGGTGGGGCTGGTGGTGGATTTTAATTAGTGCATTCGAGATTTTAATCATGACTGATCCAAACCTTCGTATTCCTCAAGACCGCGCCCAAGAGATATTGGCGATCGCCACTCGACGCTATGCCGAAACAGTAGAGAGCTATTCTGCTACTGATTTGGTTCGGGCGGGAGAGGAAGTTCAGATTCCAGACGAATTTATTCGAGAGGCGATCGCAGACGTTCGTGCCCGCCATCAGCACCAGCACGCTAACCGACAGCAGTTAAACATCTGGCTGCGATTCGCCTTAAGTAGTGCGGCTGCAACTGTCGCCATTATGATCGCGTGGGGCATCGGCACCTATAATGCCTTGTCTGACGCCGAGTCTGACGTCATCGCTGCCCAGGCGCAGGTCGAAAATCAGCTCCAGCGACGGGCTGATTTAATCCCTCAACTGGTTCGCGTAACGCAAGACTATGCCGATCATGAACAAGCACTGGTGTCTACGCTAGTTGCGTCGCGACAGCAGTATTTGGACGCCCAAACACATGCAGAAAAAGTAGGGGCGATCGCCACCATTAATCAGGCGATTGATGACTTTTATGATGTCGCTAATGCCTATCCCAAGCTGCAATCTAGCCAGTTGTTCATCAACCTGCAATACGAAATAACAGGCACTGAAAACCGCATCGCAGTCGAACGAATGCGCTACATCGAAGCAGCTCAAACGTACAATCGACGGATTAATCAGATTCCCAATTCGGTGCTGGCATCGATGTTTGGGTTTGACGACTACCCAACGATCGTCAAGGCAAACGAGTGACCGAAAAACCGCCCCTTCCCAATTCATACTTCTAGTCAGCAACGCCCCCAAATCTCAGGCGATCGGTATATGGGGCCGTAGAGAAACAATTTCATGGCTTGATTGAGCCGTAGGGTGCTGTATAGCCTTTCAGGCATGGCTACGCTATCGGTCAGCGTAACGCACCCCCATGAGGTTATTTTTTAACAAGCCCTATGATTT
This sequence comes from Elainellaceae cyanobacterium, assembly GCA_051117555.1. GTDB lineage: Bacteria > Cyanobacteriota > Cyanobacteriia > CAZCXK01 > CAZCXK01 > DBGGTD01. The sequence goes on from JBNPEG010000005.1 coordinate 1,267, forward strand.
GCGCTCATCCCGCAGGACATAAATTTGGGGACGTTTGGATGTTCCTACATTAGTTGCTCAAGCCTTTGAAGTGGCGGGTGAGAATGCACATCACTTCATTGGGATTGACGGTGGGAATGGGTTTTGACCATTCATAGGGTTGGGCGTAGCGGAGTTGATACATTTGCATGATGTATTGATTGACGACTGTGAGGGACCCTACTGCGATGACGCGCAGGGTTTCACGGTCATCATCTGGGCACGGCGAACTGTTCGCCCCGGTGGGCGGATTTGGAGGATAGATCATGAATGTGCTCCTTGGTATGTAGACGATATAGCAAGTGACGGATGCATCAGGACATCCCAAATGGCTAAAACAACCCAGTAGTTGATTTTCTGCCTTTTGCCTTTTGCCTTCTGTCCTTTGCTATGGGAGCGCTCAAACGAGAAGCCACCCACTAAAAGGCATCACGAATTGGGATGGCTACAGGAGTGTGGTAAAACAATCCATAGCCTTCGATTCTGCTTGTACAGGGTCGTAGGTTAGTCTCCCGGCACGTGGTGCGAACACTGCTGGGGGACGCTGCTCATGTTTGAGCGCTTGATAGCCGAGAATACCGCACGTTGCTAGTAAAGACAACCGTATTACTCAATTTCTTTGTGGAAGCTAAAAAAGTGAAATTCAGATCCCCGGCTTCTCAATGAGGATATAGAATCGTTGTCAAATGCTCATACCAGAAGCCGGGGAGCTAAAGCAGATCTATAGGATGGGCAAAGCACGTATGTATTTAGCGTAACGCCCTAGAGATCCCCCTAAATCCCCCTTGAAAAGGAGGACTTCAACACCCTGTAAATAGCCCCCTTTTTCGGGCAGCGACAGCGGGGGATCTTACACATGCGCTCAACGCATACGCTGTTTGCCCCTACCGGAATCTGAATTAAGTTCTTGTTAGGGTTTTGGGTGACTGGATTCTGTCTAAGCTAAAAAATACTTATAAATACTCTAAAACGATGACAACCGAACGTACTGAGACGATTCAAGCCAAACTTGAGGATGGCACGCTAGTGCAGGTGCAGGTTGCTGCAACGGGTGGACGACGAGATGTGTCCGGAGGCGCAATCCCTGACTTGAAGGATGTAGGTAA
>JBNPEG010000136.1:0-9562 GCA_051117555.1 Elainellaceae cyanobacterium
GATTGCTCTACTATCGAGATGAGCTAGCAGGCAACATCAAAGTCCGCAACCAGTATCGCGGCGGGCATGGTGCCGATGAAGAGGCCGAACTCGACCAGTGGACCGGCTCAGCCGTCATCGTTGACCGGGCGGAAAAGTCGATTTGTCTACCCCAATCCGCGATCTCACGCACAGGTGCCATTCAGTGGGAGGTCCTCGCCAAGCTCATGGGTGACCATCACGATGTCAACGGAGCCTGGAGCCGCTGGCTATTCTGTGCTGCCAACGCTCCTCCCCGCTATCTGCAACTTCTACAGAATGAGGAAGACTCCGGACTGTCTGAAGCACTCACTTATCTCTACAGTGAACTGGAGCAAATCCCGCAGCAGGACTATCTGCTGAGCGTTGACGCAAAGCGTCTCTTTGAAACCTGGCAGCATCAGTTGGTGGATGCCCAACGCAGTGAAGAAGCGATTGGCCTGCAGCCGGTCTATCCCAAAATTGAATCCTACACTGCGCGGTTGGCGCTGTGGCTACATATCGTCAATGCCGTGCTTCGGGGTGAGCAACCGACACAACTCATTAGCGGCGAGACTTTGGAAAAAGCGATTGAGCTGGCGGCCTACTACCTCTGGCAACACCGACTGATTCAGACGCACAATGCTCCAGATGCTGGGCTAGCAGCCTTGGGACTCAAGATTCAGAAGTTTGCCGAGAGAGTCGGAGCAGTGAGTGCCTCTCGATTGAAGAGCGGCATTCGCGCCCTGCGAAAGACAGCCGTGCATCAAATTCGTCAACTCATGCAACTACTAGCAACCTCAGGCTACGGGTCGGTTAAGGGAGAGGGTGCTGAGATGATCTATGTGCCTGCCCCTGGTGACCAGCAGCTCCAGCTAGACCTGTCTAATCTATCGTCATCAACTGAAGTACCCAATGAAGTTGACGTCAATGACGCATCTTTGACGGCAGCGTCAAAGGATGAATCTCACGTAGAGCAACGCCTACAACCGTCAGTTGACACAATTGACACGTCTCACTTGATCACAGATTCAGGCAAAGATTCGGAGCCTGCCCCAAAGGAGATACCTGCTACGACGACAGCCACCAACTCATCAACCACTGCTCAGAGAGACTCGAATTTCACAAGAGAAGAACACCCGTCTCCTACACTAGGGACTGCTCAGCCCCTTGATACCAGCACAATTCATGAGGTGTGCCTTCATGCTCATGAACCTGGCCTGGATATCTCTCAGGCGCATATTCAAGTTGACTTGGGCGAAAATAATCGCCTGGATCAAACAGAGCCAACGCCATCATTCCATAAAGGTCAATGTGTCGAGGTTTGGATTGAAGAGACCTGGGTTCCTGCAACTTATGTTCGACCCATCCATCAACTTGTCTTTTCTCCGAAAACCAAAAAGTTGGAAGATGCTCATCAAGTTTCAATCTCCGATGGCAATCGCGGTTCTAGACTATCTCGAGTTGCAGACCCAGAACTGCGCCGCCCACCCGGAAATTTAGAATCCGCTTTTGTTGCCGACTAGGGTTGTGTAGCTATGCAAATTACACTGCTGACTACCGACGAAGCGTGTGAGTTACTACGGTGTGAGAAGGATAAGCTCCGCACCTATCGCGAGGCGTGGATAGAAGGGGTTCACTTCGTCCGTTGTGGTCGAGGAAAAACCGCACCGATTCTCTACAACCGGGAACTTATCCTCGATTGGCTCTTTAACCAAGCGACAATGGATACTCACAGACGGGCAATTGAATATTTCAGACGTGAGCTGCCCAGTGGTCGTTTGCGAGGCCGGTTGAAAAGATGATCTAGCTCAAGCTAAATAGTTCAGGTACACGAGGAGTGCTCTGAATCATCCCTGTATACCTTTCATATAGAGTCTTCACGTTGTGCCCAGTCATCTGAGCCACATTGACAGGATTCATACCCTGTTCTAAGCAATGACCGATAAACGTTTGTCTGGTGTAATACGGTTTCATGTAGTGGACTCCACACTGCTCCAATATTGTTGTCCACTCTCGCTCAGCAAAATTTCCTTCGTCGATCGCTCCCCCTTTTGGCGCAGGGACGATTCTCTAGATGAAGAATAGTCTTGCAACCCTGACTCTCTCGTTCGTCCTCGGAAAAGTGTAAACCAAAGATTAGGGCTTTCAAGGATTTTCTCTCAATAAATAATCAACCCTACCCCTACTCAACGGTCTATTGGCACTACAAGCAGTGGCGAGCGGCGGGCACCCTGGACCACCTGATGACGTGATCGAGCGTTCCAATGCCTGGATGGAACGCTGCAAGAGTTTGGTGAAGAACTTTGAGCGCACCCTCGATAATGCGACTGCTCAACTCAATTTGTGTTTCATCAGACTGATGCTCAAGCGCCTAGCCGCCGCTGCTTAGAGATCTCAAATAGGTTCTATATCAATTACGATCGCTACTGATTCTAATCTTGGTAATAGTAAGTGAATTTTCATCAAGATTAGCGTCGTTGGAAAGCTCTAAAACGGGTGCGAATTAGTTCCGTATTTTTAGGATAAGCTCTGAAAACATTTGGTGGATAGGATTACAGAAAAGTAGTTCACACGTTGACATCGTGGGGGTCACTGGTTCGAGTCCAGTTGTGTCCATCAACAGGATTTTGTCGGGACACTTTTATGTGTCACTTTACAAATATCACAGGAGTTTTACAGATTAATCAGGCATATACCTCTAATATTGGAGACAAAAAGCCCCCTATCACTAAGCAACAGGAGGCTCATAACGGTTGGATTTGGAACTTCTTAATACCCTATTTGAGATATCCACAAATTGATATTCAAAAATTAATAGAGAAAATATAGCGATCCCAAATCGCTTGTGAATTGTGAGTGGTGGGTCACAACCCATCTGGGATTGCTACAGGTAGATCTCCGCTTATTTAAGATTTTAGAAATTGAATGAACATGTTCAAGTCAACCTTAATAGGCGCAAAATTCGACGGCTGTATAGCGATTAGTAGACTGAATATAGATGTAATGGTCTCCTGCTGCCCGCGTCTGGTAATTAATTTGATCTGAAGCAATCTGATTACCATCGAGACGACCATCAGGGCCATAAACGTATAAGTCATATTGAATCCCGCCACCAATATTGCGAGACGTAAAAGTTTGTCCACTTCCTAAATTCAAAACGAACTCTCGCCCGCCTGAAAAATTCCCTGAGTAAGATCCACAGTAACTTCCGCGAGCAAATTGAATACGAGTAGCTTGCTCTTCTTGCGCTTTGACTGCACTAGGCAATGCATATGTAAATGTAAGAGCAGTAAACAGTAAAAATACAGCTTGGAGAACTTGCTTTTTCATAGATAAGGACTCTTTTAGATGAGCTCAATTGCAACTCCATTCAACTCAGCTTCAAAATCCCAATCCTCCGTATAAATACTGAAATACTTTCTACTAAATAAAAACTTAAAATTCAGTTGAATTTTGGAAAAACTCCTGCAATTCCCCTAGTAGTAGCGCAGTACTCCTGGTACGCCGCATCCTTAAAATCATCGAATTGTACCAACGGCTCAAAATTAAGCCTTGCATGATGGGCAATGCCAATCTTACTCAGCTCAACTCCTGATCTCATGAGATTAGGGGTAGATTATGTGCCTTTCATGTCATTGCATGTCATTAGTTGTTACCTGATGCATATAAACATCCTGGTGCGGATATGGAATCGTAATGCCTTCTGCATCAAAGCGCTTCTTAATAGCTTCATTAAGCCCGAACATGACATCGAGATAGTCTGCCGCATTCACCCATGACCACACGGCGAGGTTGACGCTGCTATCTGCCAGTTCAGAAACTCCAATTCGAGGAGGCGGATCGGTAAGTATGCGGCGATCGCTCGTTAAGACATCAGTAATGACCTGCTTGACCTGATCGAGATTATCGTCATAGCTCACGCCAAAGGTTAAATCGACTCGGCGTTGCGATTCGGCAGAATAATTGATGATATTGTCATTGAGAAGCTTAGAATTTGGCACGATAATTTTGCGATTGTCAGGAGATTTGAGAATCGTCGTAAAGATTTGAATTTCTTGGACAATGCCAATCGTGCCCGCCCCTTCGATAAAGTCTCCGGCTTTGAACGGGCGAAAAATGAGCATCAAGACGCCTGCGGCAAAATTGGAGAGCGACCCCTGAAGCGCCAGACCGATTGCCAATCCAGCCGCACCCAAAACGGCCACAAATGATGCAGTTTGGACTCCAAGCTGAGACAGCGCTGCAATAATAATGCAGGCGAGAACCGCAAAATAGGTGAGGTTGCTAATAAAACCGATGAGAGTTGGGTCGGAATCATTGCGGCGCATGATTCGACGAACAATGCGTTGAGAAAGTTTGGCGACCCAGCGACCGATAATGAAAATGGCGATCGCCGCGAGAATCCTTAGCCCGAAAACGGTAAACAGTTCACGTATTTGACTAATCCACTCTGACATTCCTAACTCCTCCGGTTGCAAATCAGATACGTAGCGACGAAGCCCACTATCAAATTAAGTTTTGTAAGTTTTGACCTTATCAGTTAATTGCAGAGGAAGTAAATAGGCTCATGAGTCCGACTCTTTTCAGACAATTCCATAGAAAACTTCATATGGAAGAATTGAATAAACAGCTCATTCAAATCCCAAATCTTAGAAGTTAGGGTTCACCACCTGATTGACTGACAAAACTTTAATTGGCGGCAGTTAAAACTGCTGCTATACGGGCAAACCCCGCCTTCGCGGGTTGAGAACAGTCGACGCTAGCGAAGCCATGCCGAAGGCTATAGGTCGACTTTGGTTGTGTAGGCGCGGTTACTCTTCGAGAAGCCGCGGTGCGTCTACAACCGCCAGCCTCTGATCTTTTGTCAGTCAACCAGGGTTCACCACACAAACCTGAGGCCGTAGGGCCATACAATCTGCACTGCAATATGGCGTGAACTATGGAAATTATCACGATTCTTCTCTCTAGCCTGATTGGCATCCTCTCTCCTGTCGGCGTGGTAACAGATACGCTCACAGAAGCCACCATTCGCGATCGCCTCGACTCAGCCGAAGAGCTAACCGTGCGGATTGACAATGCTCCGAGTTATCACCTGCTGCAAGGCAACGTAGATCGAGTTCGGATCGCTGCTCAGGGGGTGTTTCCCGTTGCCGATATCCGAATTGACACAGTCGAAATCGAAACCGATGCCATTGATGTTGATATTGAGCAGCTTCAAGACGGCAATATCGTTTTAGATCGTCCGCTTAGCGCAGGCATTCGCGTCGTAATCCGAAAAGATGACATCAATCGAGCATTGCGATCGCCCCGTCTAACCGATACTTTGCAAGATCTCAACTTAGATCTCACCGGCACTTCTAGCTCAACCCAGCAATCAGACCTGGTGAGTGCGGAGGTTGAGTTTCTCGACCCGCGTCGGATTCAGCTTGATGCTATCTTTCAAGACCCAGAAACGGGCGATCGCATCTCGATTGCAATTGAGTCAGGAATTGCAATCGAGAGGGGAAGTCAGCTCCAGTTCATCAATCCGGTTGTAACTGCCGACGGCGAAGCGGTTCCGTCTGAGCTGATTCAACCGTTAACAGAAGGAATCAGCCAGTTTGTCAATCTTCGTAACTTGGAATTGATAGGCATTACGGCTCGCGTCTTAAGATTAGAAATAAGTGAAGACGCGATTGAAGTTGCAGCACTGGTTCATATCAGACCATAGAACAATTCGGAAACTGACTACTCCCGGTTGTAGTCTATGGTTTGAGGAGCGATAGTTAGGGTATAGCAGCAATCATATGCGATTTTCTATTGCGTCAGTGCATCGTTGAGGCGGAGTGTCAAGGTGTAAGGATAAACTGATATCGGTATCACTGAACCGTGTGTAATAAAACATCGTATTGATTTGGTTCGCAATCATTCATTCAACTATTTACCTGTCTGCGCTGCAAAAGCCCGGCTTAAGGAGGAACAGATTCATGCAAGATCATCAGCAACAGGCACGCCGTATTCCGGTTAGCATCATCGCAGGAATTGCAGCCGTTGTGGTCACTGCTGGCGGCGGTACAGCATGGTGGACGTGGAACAATCTGCATTCAAGCTCAGATGTAAGTAATCCTAACGTCACGACTCCGACCACGCCAGATGCAATCGAACCGTCTCCCTCCCAACCTGTTGCCCCATCAATCGAGACACCGGCTCAGGTCTACTGGCTTGATGTGGCTGGCACGCGATTCGAGTTGGTTCCTGCACCTGTGCAGCTTCAGCAGGCAGGCGAGCCTAGCGATGTTCTTAAAACAGCATTTGACAGGCTGCTTGATGGTCCCAGCGAATCGCCAGCATTTTCTGAGATTCCCGACGGAACAGAGCTTCTAAACCTAACCGTTGAGTCAGACGGCGTTCATGTCAATCTATCAGATTCATTCACAGTCGGCGGCGGCAGCGCTTCGATGATGGGGCGTTTAGGGCAAGTTATTTATACAGCGACCAGTCTAGAACCCAATTCTCGAGTTTGGATATCGGTCGAAGGTGAGCCTCTGGAGGTCTTGGGGGGTGAAGGTTTGATCGTTGATCAGCCGATTACTCGAGAAGGATTCGAAGAGAATTTTCCGTTATAAGTGTTCTGCCGAGGTGATCTCGACCTTTGACTCAATTCAGCCAATCTGACGAACGAGTTGGGCTCATTTACGGGTCATTCTTTGCCTGCTGATAGGCTAAATGCTCGGAAATGCTGAGCCTGTTGCTCAATGCGAGATGCAAGGCGATCGCACACAAGATTACACAGTTCAAAAATCAGATCATCTGCGACGCTATAGTAGGCAGACGTGCCCTTGCTGCGGCGAGTCAGAATGCCAGCTTGCAACATGACTTTGAGGTGCTTCGATACGTTTGCTTGGCTGGTTTCGGTCGCCTCAACTAAATCTTGGACGCATTTTTCGCCATCCCGCAGCAAGTTGAGGATGCGGAGCCGCATGGGTTCACTCAATACACTGAAATACTCAGCCACCTGTTGTACAACTTCTGCTGGAACAGATTCTATCGATTTCATAAACCTACACAAAAAATACTGATCTCATTATCCTAACAGTTAAACTATGCATAGCGATACAGCAATGCAGAGGCTCTAGGTCAAAACTTCATAGTTCATCGTTACACGATGTTGCACGATGGGTCTCTGTCCTAAGCTAGAATATTGCGTTATACCCGTTTGGCGAATTGTGCGAAGCTGGGTAAAGCTCTAATGACGAATGATTCTCTGTAGATGTAGATATAGCGTTATCTCGCGTTAGATCATCGAACGTGTATATTCCTCCAGCGCAGGGAGCTTACACCCAAATCCAGGCCGGTAGGGCTATAATAGCTGCCTTTGCTTGACTGCATGAGGATCAATTAAACGGTTACCAATCGAACAATGGTTGAATACACACTTGCCCAGTGTCCAGAAGTTACGCTAAACGTTCCAGGGAAAGACTCTAAGAAAGCCCGTGAAAAGGCGATGGATCAAATCATCGAACTGATGGATGCAGGCAAACTGCCGGTCGATCTGTCAGACGGATTTAGTCCTCAGCAGCTAATCGAAGTGAAAACTCAAGAGACTGTTGCAGCAGACGACGAAGAAGCCGTAGTTCAAGCGGTCCAAGTTCTCAACAATTTGGCAACGCTCAAAATCAAAGCCCAAGAGCTTCGAGATGAAGCGCTTCAGATTCGCAAATTAGTTGATATTCTGTTCACTGATGAGCCTATTAGCGAAGACCAAATTACGACACTCAAAGACGGATTTAAGGTGCTCAAGAATTTTGCTCAAGCCAATATTCGCTATCGAACCGGACGCGCCGAGGCTGAAAAGGCTCGTGCCATTCTTGATGAAGCGCTTAAGGCTCCAGATTCATAGTCAATGCTACCGTCTGATTTGTTAGTCCATCGGTTTTCTGGCGAGGAGATTGTTCCAAAGCGATTGCCGATTAATCCAACGCATGTGGCGATCGCCACAGACCTAATTGCGCTGTTCCAAGACCATCATGGAAAAACCCAGGGTGACCTCAATCGCCAATTACAAGAACTCGAAGGAGAAAATACCGATTATCGACTGAAGCGAGGGTTAGCCCATCTGCTCAGAAACCGCTTTAGCACCTTTGAGATTGTCAGCCCGTTAGACCCTCAAGCTCTGCGGCAACGGGTCTTTGAATTATCGTCTCAAGCACCGCCTGTCCCTCAAACAGCTTCAGCCACGCTCACCCACCTTGCTAACTGCCTCAGCCACGAACTTGAGCGAGAAGTTTTGCCCGACCAGATTCGGGCAGGGCTTTATGCAGACCTACATGAAAATCGCATTCTGACTGAATTTGAAGCACCCCCGCCAGAAGCACTCCTACATCGCTACAACCTCTCGCAGGTGCAAGGCATTTTCTATAAGGCTAGCCACATCACGATCAATGCCCACCGCAATGACCCCGGCGAATATAAATTGCTGTTTCGATACTTAAAGCTATTTGGTCTGATGGCCTATATCGAGGGCGACGCAGATCACGGCTTTACCATCACGATTGATGGGCCGACGAGCTTATTCAAGCCGAGCACCCGATATGGAATCGATATTGCCAAACTTCTTCCCGCACTCCTGCATGTCACCAAATGGAGTCTCAACGCCGAACTCCAAATGCGAGACAGCTATACCCACACGCTTAAAACGCGATATTTTTCTTTAGACTCAGATTGCAACTTGGTGAGTCATTATCCTCCGGGAAAGACGTATGACAGTATGCTCGAATCTTCATTCGTCGATCGGTGGAGTTCGCTGAAAACAGAGTGGCGCTTAGAACGAGAAGTCGATTTGATTCCCATTCCTGGTAGCGTCATGATTCCCGACTTTCGACTCGTGCATCCCAATGGGCAAAACGTCTTGCTTGAAATTGTAGGCTATTGGCGACCTGAGTATCTCCGCAAAAAGTTTTCTCAAGTCCGTCAGTCAGGACGGGATGATCTGATTTTGGCGATCTCAGAGCGCTTGAATTTAGAAAAGGCAGGCGTCAAGGTTAGTGAAACACCTGCCAGAGTGGTGTGGTTTAAGGACAAGCTGTCGCCGAAAGCTGTATTGTCTGTCTTAGAGTCTTGACCTCATCATGTAGCCTGATCAATTGATGCAATATCACTTGCAGTAATAGCAGTCGCTTGAATACCAAACAGGGCAGCCAGCGGATCGTCACCATTCTGAATGGCGGTATCTGCCCCGATTTGGAGAATGGTTAGTTCTTCAACACACAAACCCACGCGCGTAGGGCTATAAACCAGGCTCGCCGATGAAGGACTCGGCTAACTTCCCACTCGGTTAACTTGCAGAAATTTAAAGATTGAATAAAAAAATTAATGGTATTCGTATAAATACTGATCAAAAACTAGCGGTATTCGTATAAACCATAAGAATAAAGACGTAGAGTTTGTCATAGAATTCCTGATTCTGAATCATTGTGAAAATTCTGCTGATTGAAGATGACGCGCTAATTTGTGAACTGCTGGTCGAAACTCTTAGCACTCAGCATTATGCTGTTGACGTTGCGGATGACGGCGAATTGGGAGT
>JBNPEG010000136.1:9662-22391 GCA_051117555.1 Elainellaceae cyanobacterium
CCTGATTCTGAATCATTGTGAAAATTCTGCTGATTGAAGATGACGCGCTAATTTGTGAACTGCTGGTCGAAACTCTTAGCACTCAGCATTATGCTGTTGACGTTGCGGATGACGGCGAATTGGGAGTTGAATTAGCTCAATCGTATAACTACGATTTAATTCTGCTGGATGTATTACTTCCAAAGCTAGATGGCATTACAATTTGTCGCCAGCTTCGCTCAAAAGGCTATCAGCAGCCGATCATTCTCTTGACAGTCAAAGACTCTAGCACAGACATCATTGCAGGCTTGGATGCTGGAGCAGACGAATATGTGTCGAAGCCTTGCTCTCCCTATGAGCTAATGGCTCGTATTCGGGCGCTCTTACGCCGAACGGGTACTCCCGCTGTTTCTCCTGCACTCACCTGGGGAGACTTGACGCTTGATCCGGCCTCAACCCAAGTCACCTATGCCGGAGAAGAGTTGGTGTTAACACCCAAAGAATATAGTCTGCTAGAGCTATTTTTACGCAATCCCCAGCGAGTATTTAGTCGGACGATTATCATCGATCATCTGTGGTCGATGGACAATTTTCCGACGGAGGGAGCCGTCACCAATTTGATTAAAGACTTGCGCCGCAGGCTAAAAGCAGCCGGCATAACCACTGAATTTATTGAAACCATTTATGGGCTTGGATATCGCCTCAACTCACCCCCCAATCCCGCATCAGATCAGGACGAATCTGAATACGAGGCGTCTGGTCAAGCTCATTCAAATCAGGCAAATGACGTTACCGATGCCTTGCCAGGGCTGAGTTCGGATGTTTCTCCCGACCCGACCCAGAAAATTGCGGCTGTCCAGGCAGTTTTAGATCGGTTTCGTAATACGTTTACCGATCAAATCGCTACGATAGAGCAAGCTATTGAGGCTCAGGAGGCCCAGCAGTTAGAGGATGACATCTGGCAACAAGCACGACGGGATGCCCATAAATTGGCAGGCGGACTGGGAACGTTTGGATGGGAACACGGGTCTCAGCTTGCGCGGCAAATGGAATATTTGTTAGACACGTCGTTACCAATCGCCCCTTCAAATGTGGCAGCTTTGGTCAGGCTGGTTGATCGGCTCAAGCAGGAAATATTAAAACCGCCTGTGATGCTCGCTAGCGTTCCGATGCCAATCGCCCAACTGCCTCACGTGTTGGTGATTGATGATGATCAGGCGTTGACTGACAAGCTTAGCCTCGATGCCCCTATGTGGGGAGTGCGGATTGACATCGCAACTAATCCAGCGATCGCCCGTCAGATGCTCCCTCAGATTTCGCCCGACGTTATCTTATTAGACTTAACCTTTCCCGATGCCACCGAGGATGGGCTGATGTTGTTCAAAACTTTGACCGAGGACTATCCTGATGTGCCCATTCTGGCGTTTACCGGGCGTGACAGCTTAGCGGATCGAGTGGCTGTGTCGCGCTTGGGTGGACGAGGGTTTTTGCATAAGCCCGTTTCTCCTGCGGCAGTCTTCGAAGCAATCGCTCAGGCGCTATATCAGCCTAACCCCACGCACGCCAATGTGATGGTCGTGGATGACAGTCCACTGGTGCTGATAGAGGTCGGTAATTTGCTGCGTCCGTGGGGAATGCAGGTCAAACCCTTGCAAGATCCGACTCAGTTTTGGGACGTATTGATTACGTTTCAACCCCACTTGCTGATCCTTGATATTGAGATGCCGACCTTTAGCGGTATTGATTTGTGTCGAGTGGTGCGTCAAGATTCGCGATGGGGCGACTTACCGATTCTAATCATTACCGCCCATACCGAGGCAGAATCCATTCGACGAGTATTTGCCGCAGGGGCAGACGACTTTATTGCTAAGCCGATTTTAGGTCCAGAATTAGTGACACGAGTCATCAGTCGTGTCGAACGGGTGCGATCGCAGCAAACCAGATTTTTAAACCGCCGAATGCCTCCGACATCTTGAAGCAACTAAGTCTATGAACAGGTCGCCAGTCGAAGCATCTCAGTGTAGTCCCTTGACTGTTCTTAACCATCGTCGCGTCAGAGAGGTGATGCTCTCATCAGTTGCTAACGTTTCTATCACAACGTCTGTGCTTGATGTCGCATATTGCTTGTCAGAGCAGCAAGGGCAATGCGTTGTGATTATGGATGGGGAGCATCCGTTAGGTATTATTACCACCGCTGATATCAATCAGTATCAAGGTCTGAACCTCGATTTGAGCCAGATCCGGGCGGATGAGGTGATGAATACTCCCCCATATACGGTCTGCCCAGACGATTCGTTAGGAGTTGTGCATCAGCGAATGCGGCAACTGCGATCGCCATGCCTGTTAGTGATAGAGTCTGGATTGCTAGCCGGTGTTGTGACCCGCGACTCGATTTTAGGACTACTCGACCCGGTTGAGCTGTATGACGCCCTAGACCAACTAGAGCAAACGGTTGCTGAACGCACTGTCAAATTAGAGCAGGAAATCCGCGATCGCCAACAGGTGATGCAAACTCTGAGCGAATCTCAAACCCAACTCAGCACGATTCTCAAGAGTATTGCAGCCTCGGTCAGCCAAATTCGAGTCTTCCCCGATCGCACCACCGAACCCCTTTATTTTTCGCCAAGCTGTGAACATATCTTCGGCTATTCGCCTGATGAATTTCAGAGCGATCGGGGCTTGTGGCTGGCTAGACTATTGCCCGGTGATCAAACAACCCTCCCAGAACAAATGTTTGAGGCGATCGCCACTCAACAGTCGACCCCGATTGACTATCAGTTTCGCCACAAAGACGGCTCCATTCGCTGGCTCTCCGCCACCATCACCTCAGACTGGGATGACAACAGCCAGTCATGGATTGCGACGGAAGTTGCCACTGATATTACTGCCCGGAAGCACCGTGAGGCCGAACAGCAGCAGATTGAAGAAATACTCCGAAGCCATGAAGCGCTCTTGCAGTCTGTCACTAACACGATTGCAGGCGGACTCTACATTTTTGATCTCCAAGAGCGTCGCCCAGTATATGAAAACACCATAGCGCAACGGTTATTGGGCTACACCCAGGACGAAATCAACGCGATAGGAATGGATTTTCTCACCCAGGTGATGCACCCTGATGATCAAGTCCAGTTTGTTGCCCACATAGAGCGAATTGCGATCGCCCCAAATGACGAAACGCTGATTTTTGAATATCGCATGCGCTGCAAAGACGGCACCTATAAATGGTTTCAAAGCGCCGATCGCATCTTCAAGCGCCTAGATGATGGCACCCCGTCCCAAATCGTCGGGCTGACCCTCGATACCACCGAACGAAAGCAATTTGAGCAATACAATCAGTTTCAGGCCTACCTACTCTCTCAGGTGAATGATGCCATCGTCGCGATCGATACTCAATTTCGCGTCACCTACTGGAGCCAATCGGCTGAGCAGATGTATGGCATCTCATCTGAACAGGCAATAGGCCAGCCACTATCAGACTGTTACGAATTTCTTTGGCTGACTCCAGATGATGAACGCCGTGCCTACCAGGCGCTAGATACGGATGGATGGTGGAAGGGAGAAACCATTCACCGCAAACGCAACGGCGAGGAATATTTCGTAGATTCGTCAGTCAGCGTGATGCGAGATGAACGGGGCGATCGCCTCGGCCTGGTTGCCGTGATTCGCGATGTCAGCGATCGCAAGCAGACGAATGAGATTCTCAGACTCAGCGAAGAGCGATTTAGAACCCTAGTTGATAATATTCCGGGGGCAGTTTATCGATGCTTAGATCTTGGCAATTGGCGAGGCATGTACATCAGCGAGGCGATCGCCGATATTGCAGGCTATACAGCATCAAGCTTTATTCAAGAGAATCGGTGTTTTGCAGATATTGTTTACCCCGATGATGTCGAAGACCTTCGACAAAAGACTAATGCAGCCGTGAATACTCGTCAATCGTTTGATTTTGAGTATCGGCTCATTCATGCAGACGGCAGTATCCGCTGGGTCAATGAGCGAGGACGAGGTATCTTTCAAGAGGATCAACTGCTGTGGATTGATGGGGTAATCGTAGACATCACCGAGCGCAAACATATCGAACTTTCCCTCCAAAATCTAGTTGCAGGAACAGCGAGCGCCACGGGTGAAGCATTTTTCCCTGCCTTAGCTCGTCATATGTCATTAGCACTTGATGTCGACCACGTCATGATTGCAGAATTCGTGGGTGAAGACCTGCAAACTCTTGCCGCATGGTCAAATCATCAGCTTCAACCTAACTACACGTATTCTCCAGCGGGCACTCCCTGCCAAGTCGTTTTATCGCAAGGATACTATTATCAACCCGATCGGGTCGCCCAGCAGTTTCCTGATAGTCAATTTTTAGTGGAAATGCAGGCTGAGAGCTATCTAGGAGTGGCATTGCAAAACGCAGACGGAGCAACCATCGGGCTACTTTGCGTCTTGACCAATCATCCCCTCCGCTCAAGCCATCAATATGAAGATATTTTGCGCATCTTCGCGGCACGCGCTGCCACTGAGCTTGAACGACAGCACGCTAGAGAAGCCCTGCAAGTCTCAGAAGAATCCTATCGCTTGCTGTTTGAGAATAATCCAAATCCGATGTGGATTTATGACGTTGAGACATTTTCGTTCTTAGCGGTCAACACGGCTGCCACGCAACATTATGGATACTCTAAGTCAGAATTTTTGTCGATGACGATTGACGAAATTCGCCCCCCACAGGATATTTCCCAGCTCAGATCCTATATTAATCAACATCCGTTTTTAGTCCGATCTAGCGAATGGAGACATCGCAAAAAAGACGGCACTCTAATTGATGTTGAAATCACCAGTCACCGGATTGTGTGGCATGGCAAACCGGCTCAGTTTGTCTTAGCGAAAGATATTACCGAGCGCAAGCGTGCTGAAGAAGCGTTGCGCCTCAATGAGATTCGTCTGCAACAGTTGGCGATTCATATCCCTGCGGTTCTTTATACCGTCGTTCGTCGGGTCGATGGCTCGATTCAGTTTGAATATGTGAGCTCAGCCGCTCGCCAAGTGCACGAACTTGAGCCAGCGCAGATTTTGGCAGACGCAACGATCCTGCATCATCAGTTTTATCCCGATGATTGGGATCAGTTTGTTGAAGCCTCTCATCAAAGCAGTCAAACCCTAGACGCATTTCGGCATGAATGGCGCATTGTTACTCCATCGGGGGCGCTCAAATGGTTGCAGGCATATTCTCAACCCGAACGACGAGCCAATGGAGATATCGTATGGCATGGGGTTGCGATTGATGTGAGCGATCGCAAGCAGGCTGAAGCCGCCATTAAAGCATCCGAGGCCAAAAATCGCGCCTTTCTCGCCGCTATCCCCGATTTAATTTCCCACATCAGCCACGACGGCACCTATATCGAACTGATCAGCCCCAATTATGAGCTTGATATTCTTGCAGAATCTGTAGAGCGAATTGGTCAATCGATTACCACGCTGATTCCAGAAGACATGTCGAGGCGGCAACTTCAGGCTGTTCAACAGGCGATCGCCACGGGAGCGGTTCAGATCTATGAACAGCAGCTTTGGAAGGGCAGTCATACTCAATATGAAGAAGTGCGCGTATCCCCCTGCGATCATCAGTCTGCCATCATTATGGTTCGTGATATCACCGATCGGCGACTGGCAGAGGATGCCCTCCGCGATAGCGAGAAACGGTTTCGGGAGATTGCCAATACGGTCAGCCAGCTTTTCTTCGTGCGGTCTGCTGTCACTAGAGAAATTTTATATGCCAGCCCAGCATACGAAAAGATCTGGGGACGACCTCGCACCGATCTCTATCATGACCCCGATGCGTGGATTGCGTCAGTACATCCAGATGACCACGCTCAGGTTTGGGCATTCGTTGAGCAAATCCCGTTCCAAGATCATTCAGCGCAGATAGACTATCGAATCATTCGTTCTGATGGGGCAATTCGCTGGGTTAAAGCTGAGGTCACTCTAGTTTGTGATGAAGCAGGCAACCCCGCCCGATATATTGGTCTGGTCGAAGACGTGACTGACTTGAAGCAGGCCGAAGAATCGCTCCGAGATAGTGAGGAGAGGTTTCGTCGAGCATTTGAAGACGCAGCAACCGGCATCATTCTGCTCGCCTCTGATGGACAGCATATTCTTCGAGTGAACCGGGCATTCTGCGAGATGTTGGGATATGCGGAATCAGAACTCCTATCCCTCACCATTCGAGACATGACGTATCCGGATGATTTAGACGGCTGCACGAGAGCCATTCAGCAACTCCTTGCAGATGAAATCCGCACCTATCAAGCCGAGAAACGCTGCTTCCATAAGCATGGGCATCTTATCTGGGTTATGGCGAGTGTTTCATTGGTGCGCGATCGCCACGGTGTTCCGCTCTATTTTGTGGCTCAGATTCAAGACATCAGCGATCGCAAAGCCGTCGATCAGATGAAAACCGAGTTTATCTCTGTCGTGAGTCATGAACTGCGAACGCCGCTTACGGCCATTCAAGGATCGCTAGGGCTATTGAATACCGGCATCTATGATCAGGTGCCGGACAAAGCAAAGCGCATGATTGAAATCGCGGCTATTGATTGCGATCGCCTCGTACGCTTGGTCAACGATATTCTCGATTTGGAGCGATTAGAATCAGGACGAATGCCGATTGAGCACGAAATCTGTGAGGTAGAACCGCTGATGCATCAGTCGGTAGACGGTATCCGGGCGATCGCCAATGACGCTAACATCTTAATAGAGGTGGACTCCATTGATGCTCATATTTGGGCAAATCCCGATGCCATCATCCAAATCTTAACCAACCTACTCAGCAATGCGATTAAGTTTTCTCCGCCTCATTCAACGGTCACGGTTTCAGCAACCGTGCAAGCGGAGATGGTGCAATTTTGCGTTGCAGATTTTGGACGGGGTATTCCTGCTGATAAACTGCCCCATATCTTCGAACGGTTTCAGCAAGTTGACGCATCTGATTCTCGTCAGCGAGGCGGAACAGGCTTGGGGCTTGCGATCTGCAGGAGCATCCTAGATCGACAGGGTGGAAAGATTTGGGCAGAAAGCAGGTTAGGACAAGGAAGCCGTTTCTTTTTTACAGTGCCAGTAGCACACTCTCAGCAGGTATGACACTAAACCAAACGCCAAACCGACGCATTTTGATTGTTGACGATGAGGAGCGAATTCGAGAAGTAGTTCGAGCCTGTCTTGAAGACTTGGGTGGATGGAAAACCCTAAGGGCAGCGTCTGGACACGACGGATTGCTCAAGGTCGAAACCGAAGAAATTGATGCGATCCTACTGGATGTGTCGATGCCTGACATGGATGGGCTTCAATTTTTTGAGCAGCTCAGAAAACAGTTTGATACTCGACCCATTCCCGTTATTTTGCTGACCGCTAAGATGCTACCGAGCGATCGCACTCGCTTGTTTGAAATGGGCGTTGCAGGAATTATCGCCAAGCCCTTTAATCCGATTTTGTTGCACGATCAAATTGTCGCAATCTTAGGTTGGAATTAACGTCTGTGCAGCCAGATTCCTGAACCATTTGCACAGAATGCCCATATTTTTGGGGCAGATTCCCGGCTTCTGCGTTGAAATTATGATCGTTCCCAAAAAGCTCGTGAAGAAGCCGGGGATCTAAACCGCTCCATTTTGTGAATCGGCAACGCCCCGGTCAACTTTGCCTATCAACCTTATAGGTTTCTTATCTTCTTGTTCTAAATTCGAAAGTGAGATTTGATATTGAGCCAAATCTCACGCGCAGCGCTATTCTGTTGACTCGGCAGACATAATTTTTTGCGGAGCGATTATTTTGTTGCGCTTATTAAAGTCTGACTAGAGAGTTTATGTCAATAGCTGCACGCCATTTGTCATTTTGCAGTGACTCGGTTGAGGTTGTCGTCTATGAGTTTTCATCAGTTTCAGGTAGGAGGAAGCTTATATGCCGATGCACCCACCTATGTCGCGAGGCAAGCCGATACCGATGTGTATGATGCCCTAGTTGCTGGAAAACTTTGCTGTGTCTTTAGCCCACGACAAACCGGAAAGTCATCATTAATTGTTCGTACTAATCATCGCCTTCAAAGCAATGGCACTCGCTGCGCTTCTATCGATTTAACTCGCATTGGCAGCCGTCATTCGACTCCCGAACAATGGTATCAGGGCATTATTTTTGAGCTGTGGCGAGCCTTCCAACTCCATACCACCCTAGATTTGAAGGCGTGGTGGCGTAACGTTGACGGGTTCTTGCCCGCGCAAAAGCTGCACGCATTTATTGAGCAAATTCTTTTGGTTCAGTTCCCCCACGAAAATATTGTTGTTTTTATTGATGAACTCGACAGTCTTCTCAATCTAAACATTCCCATTGACGATTTCTTTAACACCATTCGATCGTGCTACTACCGACGGGCACTCAACCCCAGCTACAAGCGACTCACCTTTGCCTTGTTTGGAGTCGAGCCTCCCGTGTCGATGTTTGACAGTCAGTTTCACCACCCCTTTGCGATCGGTCGCACGATTCACCTATCGGGATTTAACTCGGTTGAAGTTCACCCTCTGGTAGTCGAGCTAGCCCGATATTTCCGCTGTCCAGAGGCGATGATGTATCGCATCTTGCACTGGACTGGAGGGCAACCCTTTTTGACTCAAAAGCTCTGTCAGCTTGTCGTCGAATCGGTTGCTCACGTCACCGATATCAGACTTTCTAAGAATTACAGTGCTTCGCCCTCTCAAGAGTTATCTAACACATTACACCGTGATTCTCTCGTCCACTCTCTCCATCATCAAACCAAAGCCCATCATATTGCGATGGCAAGCTATATCATCGATGAATTGGTGCACACTTGCATCTTCAATCAGTTGAAATGCCAAGATATTCCAGAGCATCTCAGTGCCATTCACAATCGCATTCTAAGCTGGGGCAAGGCTAGCCAATCCATTTTGCGCCTCTATCAGCGGCTATTACAAAACGAGAAAGTCTTAGCAGACAATAGCCGAGAACATCGTGAATTATACTTCTCTGGGCTTGTTGTTGAAGACAGCCACGGAATGCTCATCATTCACAATCGAATCTACCGACACATCTTTGATTTGAATTGGGTCACGTCTCAACGTAAGGGCGATCGCGCTCAATATGCTGTCGGAGTTTAATCTCCCCTGGTTTAGCGAATTTAACCACAACCACCGCCGTTAATGCCCAAACCATTCATCCTGGGCTTCGTCTTTAGTATTGGTCTGGCGATGGGGAGTTTCTCGCTCAAAGTCCATTTGCACCGACCTCGTTTGTTCTCCATCCGCTGCGATCGCCTCTCCAGAGGTTGCCTCTGGCTTGACTCCATCAGGTTTTACTGCATCCGATGGTGCTTCCTGCGGCTGCGCTGCGGGCTGTCGGCTCAGCAACCACCAAATCAGCAGCGCCAGGGCAACTAACGGCAACAGCCACAACAGCCATGGAAATGCGGCTGCTTGCGATCGCGTCGGCGCAGCATAGCCCATCACAGGGGCACCGATAGGCTCACCGGCCAGAGTCCAGAAGCGCAATGTGCCGTCTGCGCCACCACTGGCGAGGGTTTCTCCATCGGGGCTAAACGCCACGGCGCTCACCGCTCCCTCATGTCCAACAATCGGTGCCCCAATCGGAGTGCCATCTGGAGCCCAAACCCTCACGGTGCCATCGTTTCCTCCGCTGACTAGTGCCTGCCCAACGGGGCTAAATGCCACGGCATTCACAATTCCGTCATGTCCGAGAAACGGAACGCCTAGGGGAGTCCCGTCGAGATTCCATAATCGGACGCTGCCATCTTCACCCGTGCTGGCGATCGCCTGTCCGTCAGGGCTAACAGAAACAGAATTGACGCCTCCTCTATGAGCAGAAATAATTTGCCCGGCAAGCAGACCATCAAAGCCCCACAGACGAACACTGCCATCTTCTCCACCGCTAACGATTGTTTGACCGTCTGGGCTGACGGCTACAGATTCGACGGCTTCGCTATGTCCGCGAAACGGCTCTGTAAGCGGCGTACCGTCGAGAGACCACAGGCGAATTGTACTGTCGTCGCCTGCACTTATCAGAGTTTGCCCATCAGGGCTAAATGCCAGCGATCGCACGGCTCCGTCATGCCCAATGAACGGCTCCCCGACCGCATTTCCGTCCAAATCCCACAGGCGAATGGTGCTGTCGTCGCCTGCACTGGCTATCAAATCGCCCGTCGGGCTAACTATGACCGACCGCACGGTATTCTCATGCCCAACAAACGGGTCGCGCACCAGCATGCCGTCTAAATTCCATAGACGAACCGTATTTCCTTCGCCTGCCCCGGCGATCGCGGCAGCATCTGGGCTAAAGGCGATCGCCCCCGATGAAATGACGCTGCTCAACACAACAGGCTCGACCAACACCGGAATCTCTGCTTGGGCGACGATGTCCCCCTCTGCAATGGCCTCCGCCTTAGCGAGGTTAGCGGCTTCAATCACCTCTTGCCCCAAGACTGAGCTGGCGGCGGCTGAGGCAACTAGGGTAAGGATAAGCGCAGTAGTGTTCTGACGGTTAAACATGATGGCGATGCGAGCAGCCCGATTTAGTCTTGTAAATGATAGGGCAAATGAGGAGTTTAAAAAATATGACGCGATTATAGGTCAACGCAGCGTCAATTGCGAGTGCCATATTTGAGGGCGGAGGTCGGAGGGCGGAGGGCGGAGGGCAGAGGATTGAGAGCTAATACCAATTCTCCAAAGTAACGCTCAGATAAACAGGCTGGACTCTAATCAGGTCTTGTGCCCGTCTATCCAAAATCCAAAATCCAAAATCCAAAATCGGTATAACTGCCCAAGAACGCCCAAAAAAAAGCCCCGAAGAGTGGGGCTCAGGACACAACCGATTGACACGGTTTTAGTGTGCCCGTTTTACTAAGACGACTAACGAGAGCGATCGCTCTAGCAATTATTTTCAGAACACTCTCAGAACAGAAGCAAACCTGCCTACACACGCAATAGGGCAACCAAAAAGATAATTCAGAATCTCTTAGGCTGGCTTTAAGCTTTCCCATCAAACTCTTAGCGTTCTCTCAGGTTAAGGTCAGTGACCGTTCAGACTGCGATCGCATCATAGGAAGTAAGCAAAGGGAAACACCACAACCGCAAGATTCTAAAAAGGAGTTTGAATTATGAAACGCTTTATCACCGCATCACTTGCTGCTATCGCGACCGCTTCTTTTGCTTTACCTGCCGCCGCACTCTCAGACCGTCAGCGCGATGAATTCTTAGGCGGACAAGGCAATCAACTCTCAGACCGCCAGCGCGATGAATTCTTAGGCGGACAGGGCAATCAACTATCTGACCGTCAGCGGGATGAATTTTTCGAGGGTCTAGGTAACAAGCTCTCTGAACGCCAGCGTGAAGAACGCTTCGAAACGTTGGATAACAAGCTTTCTGACCGCCAGCGCGACGAATTCCTCGGTGGTCAAGGAAACAAACTATCAGACCGCCAGCGCGAAGAACGCAATGAAACCCTGAATAATTGATAATAGCTGATGTCAACTAATGCGCGTTACTGTCTACGTAGCTCACATGTTCGACGTTCTCACGTAGTAGCGCATAGCTGTAGTCACTACTTCCCTGTACCGAACGTATTCCTTACACCAGATGTTCCTCATACCCACAGCTTTATCAGGTTCAAATCTCGGATGACTCGCTTTCCGCACTTCGTGCACGGGCGTCCTGGGACTCCTGATAAAGCTGTTTCATTATTGATAGCAAGGTTGGGTTTCCTGCATCAACCTAACCTATGGCGGAGTGGGCGATCGCTCTCCGCTTTTGGTGCACCAACTTCGAGTAAGAACGAGGTACGGTGCTGCTTACGTTGATTTTTTACTTCCACATCCATAATCCATTGCACATTTCCTTGAAGGGTAGGATACCGGCCAAACCCTCCAGATGAGGGAAGCCATTTAGGAATTTGTATGGCGAACGGTACTTGGACCTTTGGCTGCTTCCTGACCATCGTCTGAGCAAGTACCAGTTCCTCGTGGAGCGTTTCCTGAGCGCGTTTCCTGAAATTGACAATACGACGCTGAGATGCACCATGAGAGAGAGTTGTTCGCACTGTTTTGGGAGAATGATGGACGCTGTTTTGTAAGCATTGCACGGTAGCGGTTGCTGTTAACTCATTTGGATCAACGTTTTGATCGTGCAATTGAAGGATATAGACCACGGTGTAGGTGTTACCACGATGCAACTGTCTACAGGGGATTGCAAGACAGTCGCTCTTAACATACAAAATTCTTCGATGAAGTCTGTAGGCTAGCCAGCCTAGACTTGCCATTAAAGCAATGCAGCACAAAGCCAAACCGGGATTCTCCTGGATTTGCCCTATCCCCAATACCAAGGCAAATAAGGCGATAGTAACTGCCAGAAGCAGTAACAGCCTATCTTTAGGTTGGCTTTGTCCTAATAGTAGAAAGGTTTCTTCACGTGCTCCCCAATCTTGTCTTGAATGGAATTCATCGAAATTCTGAGACATGACTCAATCAAAATTTGTTCTATCTCATGTTCTGACCTTTATAAGTTGTATCCTCAAAATGATAAGAAGTTTTTAAAGATCAATTTCATAATTTAGTGCGATCGCTCTGACAAAACTCTTAGGGTTTTAGCATCTCTTTAGCCCCTTCAATAAAGAACTTTGCCACTGGATGGTCAATCATCTTTTCTAGAGCTGCGAAGCTACCTGCGTTAACTCCCCGCAGAAGTCATGTAG
>JBNPEG010000053.1:0-22355 GCA_051117555.1 Elainellaceae cyanobacterium
TGGCATCTTTGACGTGAAAACGATGTTTCAGCGACTCTCCCTCGACCTCGATGGGTATGAGAAATTTGGCTTCACCTAGTATCCACTACATCTAGGGGGTACCACGGGAATTCCGGAAGATCCAAAACTTCTTCGGAAGTTGAATTAATGGAAACATGTGCATGGATGTAGTACAAGGAAACTTTTTTCCAGCCCCTCAAAACTTCTTCGGAAGTTGAATTAATGGAAACAATACGCCTCCTCGGCATATTAGCTCCCACCTTCTCCTCAAAACTTCTTCGGAAGTTGAATTAATGGAAACAAGGTGGCACGGAAGTTCGCATATGCAAACGCCTCACCTCAAAACTTCTTCGGAAGTTGAATTAATGGAAACATCTCTCTAACATCTCAGCATCGGACGTGGCCCTCAAAACTTCTTCGGAAGTTGAATTAATGGAAACTATCATCAACAGGCCCTGGGCGTTCCCCGTCCCGGCTCAAAACTTCTTCGGAAGTTGAATTAATGGAAACTCTTGGCCTTGAGAGTTTTGCTGCTCTTGGCCTTGAGAGCTCAAAACTTCTTCGGAAGTTGAATTAATGGAAACGGTAGTCCAATAACATTCAGCCTCGTGTGCGCATGCTCAAAACTTCTTCGGAAGTTGAATTAATGGAAACGCTTCAGTCTGCGTTACAGCCTTCCAGAAGGCAACGCTCAAAACTTCTTCGGAAGTTGAATTAATGGAAACAATGCTATCAACATCAGGGCGGGTGGTGAGCAATGCCTCAAAACTTCTTCGGAAGTTGAATTAATGGAAACACCTTTTCCCCTTCCGCTTCTGCACCGAGTTCCCAACCTCAAAACTTCTTCGGAAGTTGAATTAATGGAAACCACTTGCTTACCGACTTCTCGAACCATGATATAGGTTGAGAGCTCAAAACTTCTTCGGAAGTTGAATTAATGGAAACTTGGGCAGTAACGAGCGTAAATCTCATCATCGGACTGAGGAGTCTCAAAACTTCTTCGGAAGTTGAATTAATGGAAACAGACTGCCAGTCCATCTGGGAGATGGACGCCAAACTCAAAACTTCTTCGGAAGTTGAATTAATGGAAACCATGCATCAGCGTCATGTTCGTCACAAACACCAATCTCAAAACTTCTTCGGAAGTTGAATTAATGGAAACTCACCCTCGCTGCAGCTGGTCATCATGGAAGCCATAACTTCTCAAAACTTCTTCGGAAGTTGAATTAATGGAAACGATTTTTCACCCACGGCCACAACGTCAATCGTAATTCTCAAAACTTCTTCGGAAGTTGAATTAATGGAAACTTGACGTGGAGACGTCATAAGCACCCCGTCAATCGTCCTCAAAACTTCTTCGGAAGTTGAATTAATGGAAACTTTTCCTCGGGGGACAACGCGGCCCAAGCAGCAGACTCAAAACTTCTTCGGAAGTTGAATTAATGGAAACCAACTGAGTGGCATGAGGAAGCGGCGTATAAACTCAAAACTTCTTCGGAAGTTGAATTAATGGAAACAGGCGGACCAGCGCTTCCGTGTCCAATAATAGTGCTCAAAACTTCTTCGGAAGTTGAATTAATGGAAACACACTTTCCGGTATATTCGACAAAGCCGCCGAGGTAACAAGCTCAAAACTTCTTCGGAAGTTGAATTAATGGAAACCATTATCAGGAATGTCGGCTGATTAATTCGATAATATTGAGACTCAAAACTTCTTCGGAAGTTGAATTAATGGAAACCTTATAAATTAACTATTGCGCTCTCTGGCCTCGCGCGCTCAAAACTTCTTCGGAAGTTGAATTAATGGAAACCCGCCACACTGGTTGACATTCCCGTTGGCGTCCGCACTCAAAACTTCTTCGGAAGTTGAATTAATGGAAACTGTGGCCGAAGCTGCGATGTTTGAGCCCAGCATCCCTCAAAACTTCTTCGGAAGTTGAATTAATGGAAACGCTCCGCAAGCATCCACCTGGAGCTCATTGGGGGGAGACCTCAAAACTTCTTCGGAAGTTGAATTAATGGAAACTCGCCTTGGACTTCTGTCAGTACTTCAGTCGCTGAAGCTCAAAACTTCTTCGGAAGTTGAATTAATGGAAACCCGATAAGACGCCCATTGACTACACGCTCGCACCCACTCAAAACTTCTTCGGAAGTTGAATTAATGGAAACTCCATTGAAGAAATCGTATAGAAAGATTTCTCCTTCATCTCAAAACTTCTTCGGAAGTTGAATTAATGGAAACGAGAGCGGCTCACGTTGATCTGGTCTCCGCCAAATCTCAAAACTTCTTCGGAAGTTGAATTAATGGAAACGGCGATTTTGTCCATGGGCAAAATCGCCGTTTTGCTCGTCTTTATTAAGCTCAAATCTGAACACCCCTGTCAGTAGTCCATCTCTAAAGATCTCGATGGTTCTACAGCATAAAGACCAACATTTTGTTTATTTATCAGGCTGATAGAAACCTCAAAATCTTGTTGCATAGCCCCCCTACCCCGCAGCAGCATCTTCAGTGCCTCAACTGACACCCCTCCCGAGCCATCCGTCGAGAGATAAATCGACACCCCCTCCGGCCCTCGCTGCGCCCGATCCATCACCACCAGCGACATCGCATCAAGCGGCGACTTCACCAGCAGCACCCGCTGCACCAGCACCGGCACCGGCACCGGTTCCAATCCAAAACCAATCCTGGTCTCTGGCTGAGCCCGGCGCTAATCCATAGAAATGGTTCTCCTCGTCCCAAGTCCCCCGCAAACTGGCCCCAACGATCTATCCGCGATTCCAAGTTAGAGCCTAAGTCGCGATCGCACTTCGGCCAATTTCTACATGCCTTGTCACAAACCTATCCTCAGGTTTCCATCTCCCAGTCATATCCGCTCCCTAGCCTGAGGTGATATCCCTCTCCCTCGCTCTGCGTTGGCGGAGCCTCTCCGAAGGAGAAACACCCCTATGACCTCACCCCCCCTCCCCTGGCTTGCCGTCACCGGCGCAACCCAAATCCTCCAGCAAGGGCTCGACACCTCCCAAAGCATCGCTCAAGCCTGGGATCAGCAATGACATATACATATATTGATTTTGGATTTCGGATTGGCGATTTGGGATTGAGAGATACCTCTGGTCTTAGTTGCTACTACTCTGCTCCTCTCTATCAGCTAGTTGGAGAAGAAGTTTGTTTCAGGTTTATTACATTTTCGTTATCAGGGAAGACCCCCTAGGGAGCCGTAAAGAAACAACGTCACGGTTTGATTGAGCCGTAGGGTACTGTATAGCCTTTCAGGCATGGCTACGCTAAAGCGTCAGCGTAACGCACACCCATGAGGTTATTTTTTAACAAGCCCTAACCGAGTATCCAGTAGATAAGCCGGGGTATATAGGGATGGTGGCGGTTATAGACGCGTCGCGCAAAAGATTTTGTCAGTCAGCAGTCAAGAGAGTGCGTTTGCCCTGGCAATGCGGAGCACAACGTCTCAGCGACCCTACAAGGAACACGCGACCGGGGACGGTCGCACTGACACGAAAACCTAAACGCTCTCGCAGTCAGCAGCGCTTCCAAACTCTAAACTCCAAAATCCAAAATCCAAACTCTAAACTCCAAACTCTAAACTCCAAAATCCAACTGGTCACTCCAGCACGGTATCTCGTCCTGCATATTCGTTATTCTGCTGAATTAGCTTGGCAATCAGCCCCGTCCATCCGGTTTGGTGACTTGCTCCCAAGCCTGCGCCATTATCACCATGAAAATATTCGTGAAAGAGAATCAGGTCTTGCCAATGGGGATTGGTCTGGAATGCCTGAATTCCGCCATAGAGAGGACGCTGCCCCGATTCATCTGGTAAGAAAATGCGGGTGAGTCGTTGAGAAATCTCATTGGCTACTTCCCATAGATTGAGCATCCGACCCGACCCAACCGGACACTCCACTCTAAAGTCATCGCCCAAGTAGTGGTGATATCGCTGGAGCGATTCAATAATCAGGTAATTGACCGGAAACCAAACCGGACCTCGCCAATTTGAATTACCGCCAAATAAACCGCTGGTAGACTCCGCAGGCTCATAGCTGACTCGATACTCATGCCCATCGACGTTAAACGTATAGGGATGCTCGTCATGATATTTCGAGAGGGCGCGGATGCCGTAGTCGCCCAAAAATTCCCTCTCGTCTAAGAGCTTTTCAAGGATGCGGCGGACTTTGTCGCGGGGCTCGACCCAGCCCATCGTGGCGTAGCACAGAGCTAACATTCGTCGTGCTCCAGCACCTGAGGCTTCCATACAGGCGATATTTTTCTTGAGTTCGGGGCGATTCTCGATAAACCATTCCACCCGTGCCTTAAAGCCGGGGAACTGGTCGAGCAGTTCGGGCTCCAGCGTCATGACGGCGAAGAGGGGAATCAGCCCCACCATCGAGCGAATCTTCATGCGGACGCGATCGCCATTTGGCAAGTGCAGCACGTCATAAAAGAAGCCATCCTCTTGATCCCAAAGCTGCGTGCCGTCGCCGCCGATGTGGTTCATGGCGTCCGCGATGTAGATGAAATGCTCGAAGAACTTGGTCGCCATGTCTTCGTACACCCGATTTTCTCGCGCCAATTCGAGCGTAATCGTGAGCATATTGAGGCAATACATCGCCATCCAACTGGTGCCGTCTGCCTGTTCGAGTCGTCCGCCGGTGGGCAGGTCAGAGCTGCGATCAAACACCCCGATGTTGTCGAGCCCTAAGAAGCCACCCTCAAAGACGTTGTTGCCTTCGGCGTCTTTGCGATTCACCCACCAGGTAAAGTTAAGCAGCAGCTTTTGAAACACCCGTTCCAGAAACGAGCGATCGCCCCGTCCAAACATTTTTTGCTCAATTTTATACACGCGCCAGGTTGCCCACGCATGAACGGGCGGGTTTACGTCACCAAACGCCCATTCATAAGCAGGAAGCTGCCCATTGGGATGCATATACCACTCGCGGGTCATCAGGTCGAGCTGCCGCTTGGCAAATTCTGGGTCAACCATTGCCAAGGGAATGGCGTGAAACGCTAGATCCCAGGCGGCAAACCAGGGATATTCCCATTTATCCGGCATCGACAGCACTTCTTCGGTGTCGAGATGAATCCATTGGCGGTTGCGCCCCTGCTTGCGCTGAGGCGGTGGCGTCGGTTCGGCAGGATCGCCGCTGAGCCAGTCTTCAACGGAGTAGTGGTAAAACTGCTTCGTCCATAACAGCCCCGCAAAGGCTTGCCGCTGCACCGCTCGCTGGTCATCTGGAACAGCAAACGGCGTAACGTGGTGATAAAACTCGTCGGCTTCGCGGACTCTCGCCGCCCAAACCTCATCAAAGGCAGCCCCCAGCGGATCTGCCAAATCTGGCGAATCTGCCAGCCGCAGGCGAATCGTCTGAGTTTCACCCGGATTCACCGTCAGCCGATAGCAGGGCGAAAATTTGGTGCCGATCTGCCCCGCATTCACCGCATCCTTCTGATTGTGAATGATGTAGTTGTTGATGCCGTCTTTCACGTAAGGAGACTCATTTTCCGCGCCAAAGACCTGTTCGAAATTGGTTTCATTCTCAGTGAACAGGAGTTCGGGAGAAGCATTGCAATAAAACCAGCGGCTGCCAAGCTGGGGATGGTTCGCTTCCATCACATCCACCGCCCCATTCGACTGATACACCTTGATGCTCGGCTTCTCGGCTTCATGAAACCACGACCAGGTATTGCGAAACCACAGGGTTGGCAGCAGGTCTAGTGATTTAGCGTCAGATCCGCGATTGACGACGTGAATTTGAATTAAGACATCATCCGGTGCGGCTTTCGCATACTCCACGTACACATCAAAATAGCGATCGCCTTCAAATACTCCCGTATCGAGCAGTTCATACTCTAGCTCATCGCGCGATCGCCGCTGGTTTTCGTCCACCAACTCTCGATAGGGATAGGCCGCCTGCGGATACTTGTAGAGAAATTTCATGTAGGAATGGGTCGGCGTGCTGTCGAGATAGAAATAATATTCTTTGACATCTTCGCCGTGGTTGCCCTGATTGCCCGTCAGCCCAAACAGCCGCTCTTTGAGAATTGGGTCTTGTTTATTCCAAAGGGCGATCGCAAAGCAGAGATATTGCATGCCGTCTGAAATGCCGCCGATGCCGTCTTCGCCCCAGCGGTAGGCGCGCTGGTGAGATTGGGAATGGGGAAAATAGTCCCACGCTTCCCCCGTGGCGCTGTAGTCTTCGCGCACCGTTCCCCACTGGCGATCGCTGAGATAAGGCCCCCAGCGTTTCCAAGGAATCTGGCGATCGCGCTCGTCTGTCAGGCGTTGAATTTCGTCAGTCATCGTCAGTCTCCTATACCTTTGCAACAGCAACAGGACTAATATCGCGCGTGCGATCGAACATCACACGCGGTTTGAGAAGAATTTTATAGCCCTACGGGCTATTGAAGTCCCTCTCCCGTTTTGGGAGAGGGATTTAGGGTGTAGACGCGCAGCGGCTTCTCTTGGAGTGGGCTACCAAAGTGACCTGCACCCCCGCAAATCCGGGTAGGGGCACACGGCGGTGTGCCCAGTGCAATAGGTTCATTTGCATGCATACACGGCGATATGCCCCGCGCAACAGGTTCGCCCATAGGAACACACGGCAGCGTGCCCAATGCAATCGGTTGAATGGGATGTAATAGACCCTGCATTGGGCGTACAGCTGTACGTCCCTACGGGTGTCGTGACTCCTGGATCTCATCAGAATGTATATCGGCGGATTACAAGATGAATGGTTGACTATCGCGCGTGAATATCTGAGTATCGCGCGTGAATATCTGAGTATCGCGCGTGAATATCTGACTATCGCGCGTGAATGTCTGACTATCGCGCGTGAATGTCTGAGTATCCCGCATGAATATCTGAGTATCCCACATGAATATCGGGGCATCGCGCGTGAATATCTGAGCATCTTCGCGTGAATGTCTGAGCATCTTGCATGAATATCTGGACATAGCGGACAAATCCTCAACTATCACCCGTGAATATCCGAGCATCATGCATGAATGTCTGACTATCACCCGCAATGGTTTGACAATCACAGATGACAGAAGTGGATTGATTCAGCACTAGCCATTCACGAGATGAATCTTAGATCCATGACTATAGGTCTCCTTGTCCGTTCGAGCGATCGCCCCCTCCTTCAAGACCTCTCCTCCTCACACTGCGCGTTTACGTCGAGTAGACAGCAGCCGCGCCTCGTGATCGAGACAGCAGCATTCCGGCGCAAGACACGGCGTTTCGTCATTGGGGCAGAGCTTTGCACAGATGACTCGCGGACGCTGGGGATGATGGCGATACAGTTCAGCCGCCAGCAGCATGGCAAGAGGCGGCGCAAAGTAATAGATCCAGAAGCCCGTCAGTGCCCGGCACCGTCACCAAATAGTTCACCGGCGGAGTCTGAAACGGTGCCCCAATCAGCCATGCCGTGAGCGCAATGCCTGTTAGCCCGCCCGAAAACTGAGCCATCACATAAAACCCCGCATCCCACGGGGCGATTTTGCCCAGCCGAAAAAACGTCAGCGTGACAGCCGGGTTGATATGCGCCCCTGATCGCTTGCCCCACGGAGAATAAATGATGGCGATCGCCGTTAGCCCCATGGCGATCCCGATGATCATGCGTCTGAGAAATGCGTCAGGAATCAGTTGCGGAACGGGGGAATCAGGATATTCAATCACGGTGGTTGCCATGCCTGCTGCCACCATGAATAGCCCCAAGCCCCATGCTTCAATCAGATAGTCGCGCCAATGGTCGCGTAATGCTTGAATCATAGTGAACTCTTCGATATAAGGAGTCCTGCTTCGCAAGCTTAAAGACTTTTTCTTAAATTTTGATTAGGAGGACGCGCATCATCGAAGCGTAAGCAGACAAAGAGCCTCTTGCTAACGCCATGTCACATAACGCCATGTCACATATAGAGCCATACACGGGATCGATTGATAAAGAAAATTAGGTAGTCTTGTGTAAGTTCCATCCAGATTCCATATCTCTATGCCTGTAGCTACGCTAAGTAGCCCCCCCAATTTTTGGGCGTCTCAGCATCAAGGATCGAGTCAGTGGGGTGATATCGTTCCAATTGGTGTCTTGTCCTTATTAAATGCGCCAACGTCATCAAATGGCCCGATTGCATCGATAAAATCAGTAGAGGTTTTATGGCTCACATTCTATTAGTTGGTGCTCAGGGGCAAGTGGGGCAAGAGCTTCAGGATACGTTGACGGCTATTGGCAACGTTGTTTCAATGAATCGATCGCAGCTTGATCTGACACATACCGACTCCATTCGAGCCGTCATCCGCGACGTTGTTCCCGATATTATTGTCAATGCTGCCGCGTATACAGCGGTTGATGCTGCAGAAACAGACGTTGATTTAGCCAAAGCCGTTAATGCGATCGCCCCCACCATCATGGCAGAAGAAGCGCAGAAGGCTAAAGCACTCCTGGTGCATTTCTCGACCGATTATGTGTTTGACGGTCAGAAAAACACGCCCTACACCGAGGATGATCCGCCAAATCCATTAGGCGTATATGGCGAAACAAAGCTGCTGGGTGAAGACGGAATCCGGCGAATGTGCGATCGCCATTTGATTCTCCGCACCGCGTGGGTCTATGGCGCGAAGGGGAAAGGCAACTTTGTGAAAACCATGCTTCGACTTGGGGCAGAGCGAGAGGATCTTCGGGTCGTCTTTGATCAAGTTGGCACCCCAACCTGGGCACGCGATATTGCAAATACAGCGGCGTGGCTCATCCCTCTAGAGCGACGAGGGGATGCTCGTCCGGGCGTTTACCACGTTACAAATAGCGGTGTAACCAGTTGGTATGACTTTGCCGTCTCTATCTTTGAAGAAGCCAGGCAATTGGGGATGCCACTCACGGTCAATCACGTCACTCCTATCACGACCGCAGACTATCCGATGCCTGCTCAACGCCCAATGTACTCGATTCTGTCTAATCAAAAAATTTCGACCGTTTTGGGAACGACTTTACCGCATTGGCGACATAGTCTTAGAGACATGCTACGAGAACTTGTCCGAGTTACTTCTTAGGTCTAACGCGATGAAAGCACTGATTCTTTCAGGCGGTAAGGGCACTCGTCTTCGACCGCTCACCTACACAGGCGCTAAGCAATTGGTGCCGATCGCCAACAAGCCCATTCTGTGGTACGGGATTGAATCCATTGTTGCGGCAGGCATTACAGAAATTGGGATCATTATCAGCCCTGAGACGGGCGAAGAAGTAAAGGTGCTAACGGGCAAAGGCGATCGCTTTGGCGCACACATCACCTATATTCTGCAAGACGAACCCGCAGGCTTAGCCCACGCTGTCAAGATTGCCCAGACGTTTCTTGGCGATGCTCCCTTTGTGATGTATTTGGGAGACAACGTCATTGAAGGAGATTTGAAAGCCTTCTGCGCCCACTTCAAGGATCGGCAGTTGGACGCGCTGACGTTGCTCTGTCAAGTCCCAAATCCAACGGCGTTTGGAGTCGCAGAAGTCAATGAACGCGGTCAAATTTTGCGGTTAGTTGAAAAGCCAAAAGTACCTCCGTCTGACCTCGCATTAGTGGGCGTGTATTTGTTTTCGTCAGCCATTCATCGGGCGATCGCCCAAATCCAACCATCGGCTCGGGGAGAACTTGAAATTACCGATGCCATTCAAAACCTGATTGCATATCAGCAACCCGTCGAAGCTTTGCAGTTGAAAGGGTGGTGGCTCGATACTGGCAAAAAAGATGACCTGCTTGAAGCCAATCGCGTAATTTTGGATAGCTGCCTGGTGACGAGCCAAAAGGGTCACGTGGATGCAACGAGTAAAGTGATTGGGCGCGTCCAAATTGGCAAAGGGTCGACCATCATCAATTCCACCATTCGAGGCCCCGTTGTGATTGGCGAAAACTGCTATATTGAGGATTGTTTCATCGGGCCGTATAGCAGTATTGCCAATAATGTGACGCTAGCTCATGCTGATTTAGAACACAGCGTACTTATGGAGGGTGCCCAAATCAAAGATGTCCATCACCGCATTGTAGACAGCCTGATTGGGCGACGCGCCAAGATTACGGAAGCGCCCAAGCGTCCGAAAGCGCTGCGCTTTATGGTGAGTGATGATTCTCAAGTCGAGTTGATTTAGTATGAGAAGTACTATGGTGAGCGATCAAAACGATGGATCTTTGGTTCGACAGCCTCGTAAACTTCTCGTTACCGGAGGAGCAGGCTTCATTGGATCGAATTTTGTTCATTACTGGTGTGAGCGCTATCCGGGCGATCGCGTCGTGGTGCTAGATGCATTAACCTATGCCGGAAATCGCCAAAACCTCGTCGACTTGGAAGACCGCGCTAACCTACGGTTTGTCCAGGGCGACATTTGCGATCGCCCCTTGGTTGATACCCTCCTCGCTGACGAAGCAATCGATACCGTTGCTCACTTTGCGGCTGAATCTCACGTCGATCGGTCAATTCTCGGCCCTGCGGCGTTTGTGCAAACCAATGTAGTCGGCACCTTTACCATCCTTGAAGCAGTTCGGCAGCATTGGCTGAGTCGAGGCAAACCGGGCGATCGCCTGCTGCACGTCTCGACTGATGAAGTATATGGTAGCCTGAGGGCAACCGATCCAGCGTTTTCAGAAACAACCCCCTATGCGCCCAACAGTCCCTATTCAGCATCCAAGGCAGGCAGCGACCATTTGGTGAGAGCCTACTATCACACCTACGGAATGCCGACGCTGATCACAAACTGCTCCAACAACTATGGCTCCTATCATTTCCCTGAAAAACTAATCCCCCTCATGTGTATCAATATCCTGATAGGAAAACCGCTTCCCGTGTATGGAGATGGGCAAAATATTCGCGACTGGCTCTATGTCAACGATCATTGCAGTGCATTGGATGCGGTCATTCATCGCGGCACTCCAGGAGAAAGCTACAACATCGGCGGCAATCATGAAGTCAAAAACCTTGATTTGGTGCACCTAATCTGTGACCTCATGGATGAGCTAGCCCCCACCTTACCTGTGAAACCTGCCAGGCAGCTAATTACCTTTGTGAAAGATCGTCCTGGGCACGATCGCCGCTATGCCATCGATGCGACCAAAATCAAAACTGAACTAAACTGGGCTCCTACCGTCACCGTAGAAGAGGGGCTTCGTCAAACCATTCGTTGGTACTTGACGCATCAAGACTGGTGGCAGCCTCTGCTCTCTGAAGACTATCAGGCGTATTATCAAAAGGTATATGCATAATCCAAATGGATAAATGATATAAAAACTTCGAGCCCCTGGATGGGGTGCATAGCAGTACTTGAGTCATATACTAACCTGACTGCATACGCTCATCTCTTTGAGCAAGAGTCCATACTGCTTGAAACAACTGCTCTGGCTCAAGAGGCTTGGCAATATGCTGCTGATAACCGCTCGCCATCGCTCGCTCATAATCATGGTCTCCCGCATAGGCTGTCAAGGCGATCGCCGGAGTCTGGCTGCCTTTCTCAGGGGGTAAGGCACGAATGAGCTGGATTAGAGTATAGCCATCAACATCGGGCATCCCAATGTCATTAATTAAGACATGAGGTTGAAACGATTCCAGCGCGTCTAGGAATTCAACTGTCGACACCACCGTCAAGACGTCTGCACCATACTGGGTTAGCCATATCTTCAACAGGTCACGGGTATCGGGGTCATCATCGATGGTAAGGACGCGAATCCCGGTGAGATCAGAGTTTGATTGATTGGGCTCCTCTTTTAGGTTGATATCAGGGTCATCCTTGAGGAGAGGTAGACACACCGTAAACGTGGCTCCTAACCCTTCGCCGGGGCTATCAGCAGCGACAGTCCCCCCATGGGCTTCCGCTAAATATCGAACAATAGCTAGACCTAATCCTAGCCCTCCATGCTGGCGAGTAATGGACGCATCTTCCTGGCGGAAGGATTCAAAAATATGCGGAAGAAAATCTGGGGCGATACCTTTGCCCGTGTCTGTGACTGTAATTTGGGCTTGATCACCCGCTTGTTCGAGCCGAATGACCACTTGCCCGCCATTCGGCGTAAACTTGATAGCATTCGATAGCAAGTTCCAGATAATTTGCTGGAGTCGAGTATGATCGCCACGAACTTGCCCAATATCCAGTAAAACAAGGCGTATCGCAATAGATTTAGCGTCGGCTGCCATTTTAACGGTCTCGGTTGCCGCTTCGATCACCTCGGCTAGATTAACCGGCACAGATTGGAGTCTGAACTTGCCACGCAGAATCTTGCTCACATCTAGCAAGTCGTCGATTAATTGAGTTTGCAGCCTGGCATTTCGCTCAATGGTCGCCAGTGCCTTTGCCGTTACGGTTTTATCAAATTTGCGAGTTTGCAATAACTTCGACCAGCCTAAAATGGGGTTCAAAGGCGATCGCAACTCGTGGGATAGAATCGCCAAAAATTCATCTTTAATACGATTCGCTCGTTCGGCATCTTCTCGTACCGATTGCTCCCGCTCTAGCAGATGTTCGCGTTCGCGTTCAATTTCTTTAAGAGCGGTAATCTCAACAAAGCCTCCGATCGCCCCCCGTACAATCCCGATTGAATCATAGAGCGGGACAGCCTTGCCGTAGATGTAGCGAACGGTGCCATCTGGGAACGCAAACTCGATCTCATCGATGACGTCTTGCTGGAGGCGGATCGCCTTTTGCATCGGCAAATCATGTGACAAAACATCCTGTCCGTTTTTGCGTTGCCTAAACGGAAGCGGATTGTTGCCATCGATGGCCGTTGCTGTGGTGATTGAACCCGGTTCGAGGTTCATTAACTCGTATGCCATGAGGTTAGCCGTCATTTGATGGCACTGAGGATCGTGGGCAATCCAGATAGCGGCTGGCGTCGCTTCCATCAAAGCAGCCAGTTCTTCGGCCTTACTGGTGGCGATCGCTTCACTTTCCATCAGTTCGTGCTCAAACCGCTTGCGGTCGGTGATGTCGTTAATGACCCCAACTAATCGACACGGATGCCCGTCAGGTGTCAGAGTCACGTGTCCAGTGACTTCAATCCATCGCCACTGACCATCATGGCGGCGGCGAATGCGGCAAACCAAGTGTTGGAGCCTGCTCGACCAGACTCCTTCCATTAAGGATCGCTCAAATGTGTCACGATCATCTGGGTGAATGGCCTGATCTAGAAACTGGGCTTTGTTGAGGGTTCCGTCTTCTACGCCATGCCCGAAGATG
Source organism: Elainellaceae cyanobacterium (assembly GCA_051117555.1). GTDB lineage: Bacteria > Cyanobacteriota > Cyanobacteriia > CAZCXK01 > CAZCXK01 > DBGGTD01. Next base: position 13,210 of record JBNPEG010000053.1, read on the forward strand.
TCATACATTCGCTGATTTTCCCAGACGGCGTAGTCAGACTGGATATCCCAGTCAAATATTCCGAGTTGAGCCGCCTGTGTGGCAATGTCAAGTCGCTGTTCGCGATCGCGCAATGCTGCTTCAGCTCGTTTGCGCTCTGTAATATCTTGCACCATGCCAGTGAAGCGCTGAGGATTTCCGTATGCGTCAAAGTAGACTTGCCCCTTTGCCAAGATCCAGCGCTCGATGCCATCTTCAATGCCAATGGTGCGATAGTCAATGTCATAATGCCTTTCGTTGTCGGGCTTGAGGATTGCTTGAATCACCTGTTCAACTCGGTTTCGATCCTCAGGGTGCAGCCCCGCAAAAAATGTCTCGATGGTGATGCTGGCGTTGGGAGACAGCCCAAACATAGCTTTGCACCGCGCATCCCAAGTCAGTTGATTCGTCAAGAGGTCCCAATCCCAGGTACCGAGATGAGCTGACTCAACTGCCATACGGAGGCGATCTTCGCTTCGACGCAGAGATTTCTCTGTTTGTTTGCGATGGGTAATATCCTGAATCAACCAACGAATACTAGAGATGTTACCGTGGGTGTCGTAGATGGTAGATCCCGTCACGGTAACCGGAATCACATACCCATCGGAGTGTTTTAAGCTCAGGTGCTCGGTTTGAAGCTGATGAGTTTCAGAGTGTTGGCGGAACTCATTCAGCAAATTTCTAAACGCTCGGCGGTCAGAGTCGGAGAGCAGAATGACTAAAGGTTTATCGATCAGATAGTGTTGACTAGAAGCAACTAACGCGGCGATCGCTCGGTTTGCCTCTTGAATCTTTCCATTTGCGTCGGTCACTACGTACCCGTGGGGAGCAAAGTTGAACAGCTTCTGATACCGTTGCCCTTCTATCTCGGCAGATCTACGAGCGTCTACCAGTTCCCGATTTTGTTGACGTAACTCTTCTTCGGTAACTTGAAGCTCTTCTAGAGTGTTTTGCAAAACGTCATTAACGTGCTCGAGTTGATTGGCTTGCTGCTTCACTTCGTCGTAGGCTCGTTTAAGTGCCTCGTCAGACTGGTTGCGATCGGTGCTATTCACGAAACCAACGGCAAAGCCCCCCCCAATCTGATCCGTCTCATTCCAAATCACGGTATAAGACCACGTGCTGTCAGGCCACGTATGAGCAGGCTCGATAGGAAAAGTACTCCGATCTGTTGCAACTAGCGGATGTTTATGCTGCAAAGGTTGCCCCGTTTTGAAGACCTGTTCCACCTCGTTCCAGTTCTCATTGATAGATTCACCCACCGGAGTGAGATGGCTGGCGGGGTCAAACATGGAGGCGTAAGCATCGTTATAAAACAGAATGCGATCGCGCTCCCAAACAAGGAACATCGGGCTATCCGCATTTAGCAAGATGCCAATCGTTGTCTTCAGACTAGGACACCATGTTTCGATGCCTCCTAAAGGCGTGTGTGCCCAATCGTGCGATCGCATCAACTCTGCCATCGCACTATTCCCCGCAAAAAGCTGTTCGATGGCTTGCTGCTGCCTCATACTCGGCCCTTTTACTCCATCTGACACGTGAGGACGAAAATACCCCTCACGAACTCGACCAGTTCGACGAGCTTAAATTTATCGTTATAAATCCGTAAGAAATGCTAGAGAGATGGCTCTTGATACTCCATTGAATCAATAGCCAATAAATAGATGTATGGACTCTATCTTCCGAGAGAGTTCCTCCAGAGGGACGCCGTTATAAGACCTACGTAATTTTTAATAGTCTAGCTCACCCGCCCAATTGAAAGAGGATGCTGCTGATTCAAGTAAGACTTTTGTGCAAGCCATCTCAGCGAAGGACATCAATCATCCCGTTACAAAAAGTCAAAGTTAATGCCCAGCATAAGAAAATCTAATTTGCAATTTTGTTTAACAAAATGTTATATTTTTGTTACAGAAGTTTACAGAGATGTTTTTATGTCTTACTCAGCTAACTCGGCGATCGATTTTGTGGCGATCGCCCGCGAACTCAGTACAAGCCAGGGACAACCCGTCAATTCTCGACAGCTCAAGGGCACCGAACTCGTTCCTACCGAAGCTCGTTCCCGAATGCAGCGAGAAGGTCGCGATTTTCTTCGCCGTCCTGCATTGAATGGCGCAACCGTCGACCAAGAGGGGTTAACCAATAACTATGCGGTGGAGCCCAATATGTACTATTCCGTCTTTCCGTCTCCAGAACAGGCTCGTCAATATGCGTTTCAAGGTGCAGCAGCAGCGCTGTTGATTGTGGGTTTGATTGTGACATCGGTCGCTGTGAGCTAATGCGCTAGAAGCTAATGCATTAGAAGCTAATGCGCTAGAAGCTAATGCGCTAGAAGCTAATGCGCTAGAAATTTGACGAGTGCTGGTCTGTATTCCCGGAATGATGCAGGTCAGCATCGCTAACGATTCAATTTGGAAAAATATCCGTTGAGAATAAATTCAAGCCCTACACCAGCAGAGTATTTGACGTGATGCCGAAAATCCTTGTTGAAAGAGGATACTAGAGGCATGGTGTCCCAAATGACGTGTAACTTAAGCACCGTTTCTTAGGGATTTCTTAATGAATCAGAGCGTCAGTTAGCCCAGATCTTTTTTCAAAGTGCTAAAATCGTTCTAGAGTATCGAATATCGGTTGCAGCATTTGTTTCTAGTATTAACGGGTTTTCGCGTTTTTCCATTAACAGACATCTCTCCGAAATTTCACTCTCTACATTCCTTAAATTTTGGAGACAATCTATGTCAATTTACGTAGGCAATCTGTCCTATGACGTCACAGAAGCTGATCTAACGACTGTGTTCGCAGAGTATGGGTCAGTAAAGCGAGTTCAGCTTCCCACCGACCGCGAAACAGGTCGCATGCGCGGCTTTGGTTTCGTTGAGATGGGTGAAGATACCGAAGAGGCGGCTGCCATTGAAGCACTGGATGGTGCAGAGTGGATGGGGCGCGATTTGAAAGTCAACAAAGCAAAACCTCGTGAATCACGCGGTGGCTCATTTGGCGGTGGACGTCGGAATGGCAGTTTTTCTCGGGGTTACTAGTGGTCACTAACAGATAAAATCGCTTGTTTTCGGTTTCTAAGTCTGATTCTGATCAAGCATTAATCTGTAGATTCACTTTTTCTCGAATATTAAGCTCAGACGAAAAAGCTCAGGTGATGGTACCTGAGCTTTTTGTATCAGAAGTTTCTCTTGCTGACGCTGACGTTAGGGTGTTGTGTTTAACGTTCCCATTCGTCGCAACCACCGAAAATGTGACGTGACCCCTGCCCAGAAAGATGGATGTTGGACATAGTTCACCCCAAATTCTTGACAGGTTGCCATGACCACCTTCGACATGAATGGATAGTTAACATGACATATTTTGGGAAATAGGTGATGTTCAACCTGAAAATTGAGCCCACCGAGCAGCCAGGTCATGACCCGATTGTGTTTGGAAAAGTTTACCGTCGTCTCAACTTGATGGATCGCCCAAGCAGTGTCAATCTGTTTGGTATCGTGTTGAGGCACTATGAATGCGGCCTCTTCTACAGTATGGGCTAATTGAAACACAACGCTTAGAAAAAGCCCCAACACAAACATCGTCAAACAATAAAACGATAGTACAACCCAGAGTGAGTGAAACTGGAGGGGAATGCCGAACGCCAAAGTGAAGAAGAGTGCCTTTCCACCTAGAAAGACGACCAAATCCCATCCGGTTGGGCGTGGATACCGACGTTCGCTAATTCGTCCGAGTAAGACATTGTGGAAATCATCATAAAAATGCCATCGGATGGCTATCAGTCCGTACAATATCCAGAGGTAATAATGTTGCCACCGATGAAATGGAAAATGTTTTTGGTACGGAGTGAGCCGTCCAAAAATACCGATATCCAGATCAGTGTCATGCTTCGTGATATTGACATAGGTATGATGAAACACGATATGTTTCCAGTGCCAGTTGTAAGAACTCCCACCAATGAGATCCAGCGTCATCGACATCAGCTTATTAATCCAAGCAGAATTTGAGTAAGCTTGATGCCCACCATCATGCTGAATGTTGAAGCCGATCTCTGCCATGCTAAGACCGAGCAGGATGCTCAACGGTATAGCCTGCCACCACGTCTGCGCACCAAATACCAATAACGTATATGTTGTTGCAAGAATAACGAGCAGAGCTACTGTCTTTACATACATTTGCGGACAATCCCGTTTCCGCCGTCCTGTGCTCTGAAATAACTCATCTACACGTCGTCGAAGCTCAATTTGAAAATCACTATTCTTGTCAAATTTCACCTTGCTGCTGTGCTTTATATCTGGCGTTGCCGATTGTTCAGGAATTGCGGAAATATCTTGTTTCTGTATCATGTTGATAGTTCTGTTAATCTATTCCTTTCTTAAGTTGGCACTAAAGTAGTATACTTTATACTTGATGGCATGATTACTGAAAGAAAAAATCGATCAGACGCGTCCGGTAATATTTGACATAATCCAAGCTTCATATAGGCAAGTTTCGTATAAGGCGATACCTTAAAGCCTCATAATGCCAGACTGAAATCGAATGAATAGTCGGCCTCCGCCGACTTTGTGGATTTAGGCGCGGCTTTAGCCACCAGCATTTAGAGTTTTGTCCGTTGGAGACATCAATCTGGTGTTTAAGACTGTGGTGGATTCGGTGCTTGCACTATATGTAAGCTGCGCTAAGTTTTGACTATCATTACTCAATCAAATAAACCATCTACTGTTTGTCGAAATGCAATCAACGCATGAGTTGCTTGAAGCGGTTTCAGGTCTTCCAGCAACTGGTCAGATGTCTCTGAGGCAACAATGGTCTTGATTTCAATATTGGTGTTATAACCCGCCATGTCGCCCATTCGCCTACCATGACTGCCTGCACCCTGTGCTGGAATGAGCGTGTAACCAGACGCACCAATCTTTGTTAACAGGCGTATTAAACGATCCTGCAGTACGGCTTCACTAATGATTGTGACGAGAACACCCCGAGTTAAGGAAGAGGACATAAGACACTCCAAGAGTAGAAAAGAATTTAGCAGTAGTTTTTAGAAAGTTTCAAAGATACGATTGTTGCACCTAGGATAAATGCAGAAGCACTAGGGGCAGAAAACGCCACAAAAAGCTGCTGATTTATCGAAAGGGCAGCTTGTCCGATAATGAGTGTATGAATTGAGCGGAATTTCAACTATTTTCTGTAAAAATAGCAGGATACTATTTGACGTCAGAGGATTTTGATGTCGTAGTTCATCAAAATTCAATCGTTTATGCACTAAATAAATACCACAAAAAGCTCCCGCTGCCTCACAACGTGTAGCGCTGTCGCTGTTTATATCTCTATTCTAGTTTATAGTCGCTTACGCTAACCATTTACAGGAATCCCAGCCGCATGTACCCATACGTTCATCTCAGTTAGGGTTAAGGGACCAAACTGGGTTGCTAGAGCAACATCGGCGGCATCTCGACCATAGGCGATCGCAATGCGATTACCACGAGGTTCTGGTTGGGTTGCATCAAAGGTATACCAGCGATCGCCCACAAAGGCTTCAAACCATGCATGGAGATCCATCGGTTCGAGTTGGTAAAGATAGCCCACAACCATCCGCGTTGGAATCGTGAGACTACGACACAAAGCAATTCCTAAGTGGACAAAGTCACGGCACACTCCTACACGTGTTTCTACTGTTTCTATCGCTGATGTGGACGCATCACTAGTTTCGTAAGCGTATTCGATGTGAGTATGAATCCAATGTCGAATAGCGTCTACCTGATCATAGGCAGACTCGATACCTTCAACAATGTCGTTGGCTAAATCCCCCAATAAATCGGATTGGCAATAGCGGCTCGGCAAAAGAAATTGGAGAGTGTAATCAGGTAGTTCTTGGACGGGAACAAAAGGTGCCCCTGGTTGAATATCAATACTATCGGGTGTCTCTACCGTTACTGTTGTGTCTACTTGAAGCGTACCCGGATCAACTAGCAGGCGTTGGCATAGATTGCCGTAGGTGTCGGCATATTCAACGACTGAAAAGGTAGGATCAAACCGATAATTTTCTTGCACGACTCGCTGTCCTGATCCGGTACGAGGGCGCAGCATCAAAATAAGTGGGGAAGGGGCGATCGCTTCAAATACGAGGCGGCAACCTGCATCTAACCGCATAACCCCTCCCTATGAATGCTAGAGTTGCTCTTCCTCATCTTTCGATTCGTAAGTGTCTGATTCTAGAATATCATCGATGTCTTCGGATATTTTGTGATCTTGAGCATCATCATTTTCACTGACCTGGAATCTGCCTGTGCTCTCTAACCAGCTAAGCAGAGATTCTCTCGGGAGCGGTGGAATAGCCGTCATTGACTGACTTCGCGGTTCTTCGTACAGAGCGGGGTTATGAGGCGTAGTCATCATTATCCTTTTGTGGTGAATATAAATTGATCAGGAGAAGTAAGATAAATAAAGTAGATCGAAACCAATGACGCGTGATTTCAAGGGATAGGATAGGACGTCCGATTGAGAAGTAATTGGGAAGGCAATAGAAATTGAAGTAATAACCTTACCACTTCTCACCAGTGGCCTGAAAACGTTGGCAGGGGCTCGCAAACTACCGCCACCGCGTTTTTATTGAAACTGAGGGTTTCCTATTTCTCCAGAGGCATAGTGCAAGCGATGGGTTCTCCCTTAATAGGATTATAGTTCTATCATAGTCTAATTAAACAATTAACGTGTTGCCAAAGTCGAGCATCATTCACCCGCTAGGAAGGATTGCAAAGACACGATGTAATTCGTACGCTGCGTCGATGAGAGAGCGGAAATGTGTATTTTTGTAACAGCGTGCAGAATTAACGGGGCACTATTCCTGACAGGTAAGTAGAAGCGTAATTGAGCGTCGTTTTTGAAATGGATACCATTACTCAACTGATCGAACAAAATACAGCCAGTATGGAAACTCTGATCCAAGAAGGAGAACATACGCTGTCTCAGATCAGATACCTTGATCAGACCATCACGAACTTGCTAGAAGATAGTCTTGCTAAAGAAGAACAGACCCTGGAAAGGTTTGCAAACCTCGGTCAGAGGATAGCGGAAACCGAGCAAACCATTGAGGCGATCGTCGAAGGAGCCAGAGGTGAACTGTCCTACGTTCAGGAAAAAGCTGGCAGTCTCGAACAACAGCTTGATGAATTTAGCAGCGACCTCCAAAGTCAGCTTGGAGATTTGCGAGAATCTATTCAAGAGTTTCTGGATGAGTTTGAAGAGAAATCATCCGCTGTTGAAGAAGGGCTGAGCAATATTGCGGAACAAAGCTCTGAATTTGCTGAAGAAGTGGATGGTTTAGAAGATACAGCTATCCAAGAGGTTGAAGCACTATATACCCTAGTGGAAAACGCCGGAAATGACTTCGGTGAAGGGGTCAATGACTTGGCAACCGATGTTGGTGAGTTAGCCTCTGAAATCAATGAAGGAATATTGGCTAATCGCCAAAGCCTCGATAACTTTACAAAGGATAGCGCTGAAAATCTAGAAGAGGTTTCTCAGGAAGAAATTCAACCTGCTTTTGAAGAATTTATCCAATTCATGTGGATAAAACTAGTTGGTGAAGCGCTACCAAGTGCTGAAATTGCTACAAATCATACTAAATCTGCTCTTCTCATTCTGGGAGAAAGGGGATTAGAAATCAAAGATGAAATCGATGAAGACTTTGTAGAGGTTCTCACAAGTATCGGTAGCGCTATGGAGAATGTTACGTCTGCTCAGTCCTTCTTAGAAAACGTGAGAAACAAGATTGATTGAGATATTGGCTATTTTATGGAGTTTAGCAGGATCTAGCTTTAGAACTCTCAAAGAGTAGGTAGAAATCAAAGTACACTCAAGAAATTCAAAAAAAGGAAAAGATGACATCCATTCAATTACCTGAAGATTATCCTACAAGAGTTGATGAAGATAATCATACTGTTAGAGAGTACGAAGGAGCCAATGATCGGGTCACTGTAGAAAGAGATGCACTATATCAACATAGTTCTTCCGATGATCATACGAAGGGATCGTTTGAGTTTCTTTCTTCTTCAGAGCGTGTTCATGACGAAACGGATGCGCCAGACGGAGAGTTTACCGGGAGTAGAGATTTTACCGGCTCGCTATTGCAACTTAAAACAGGACACAAGCAAGGCTACCAGGATGAATTAGGCAATAATCAGCAGACTGAATTAACACTAGGCAACTATTCCAGCAAGGAAAACAGCACAGAGGGGGGATCAAGTTTTCAAGAGAAAGTTTCTCTTGCTCAATATGTGACTTCTAATACTGACGCCAGTGGAGATACAGACACAACTAAGATTGAATTTGCTTCGTTGTCTGTAACAGATGGTATGCCTGCTGCTAACCTACTGAATTTAGAAGCAATTAACGAACATGGCGATCGCCAAACTGAATGGGGCTTTGGTGTTGGATTTGATGCGTTAGGAAAAAGGAAAACCTCAGGTAATGAAAATGATTCCAGAAGTGAGCGTGAAAGACACGAACAAGAATCCTCTGAAAACGTAAGAGAAACCATTTGGAATAGCCTTGTTGGTCAGGTATATGAGCGTCGTGATGGAACTGACACCGATGGCGACGGAAAAGGAGAATATGGCTATAAAATAAGCGTTCCGTTTACGAATATCAGTTATGGTAGCTTCGAAGAAAAGACGCTAGAAGAACGAATTAGCGCCCTTGAAGAACCCATCAATATGGAAAAAACAGATCAAGTCTTCTCAGAAGTCATTGGATAAGCGCTATTGGCTTGGATGTCAACAGGTTTCAAACGGTAGTTCCATGACTCAATGATGAGCATCACAGCAGCTATCAAATTTGATATAACTACTAACTTAATAATCATCAATCATCGACAATTGGGAGGCAAGAGGATATGGCAGAAGTACTAGAGTTAGGCCAGACTACAGACGAAATCATTGCCAACCTTGAGTATATGAATACTTTTCTCTCTCAAGGCAGTAAACAGTTGCATTCGTTTGGTGAAGATATTGGGCGTTGCATAATCAAGGTATGAATTAGGGGTGATCTACAATGCAATGTCCCGAGTGTGGTGGTACTCATATCCGTAAGAACGGCAAGAAAAAAGGTAAGCAAAATCACATCTGCGTCCACTG
>JBNPEG010000223.1:0-14511 GCA_051117555.1 Elainellaceae cyanobacterium
CAAGACATTGTGCTATTCCAAGTGCGTGAATATGCTGAAGCACTCTATCCGTTTGCTACTGCACTACCTCAGATTTGGGGAAGTGCCTGTCCCAGCATAGATTCATACCCTTATTCAGCAACGCCATAAGTTGCACCCACAGTGCTGGAATATCAAGCTGCTCAACTTGATTAAGCAATAGAGGCCAAGACAAGCAATCAAAAAACTGCTGAATATCTGCCTTAATCACCCAGGTGGGTTGATATCGATATCGCTCCATGACTCGCTCGACAGCAGAGTAGATGGATAACCCAGGACGATAGGCAAATGCACTGTCGCTAAACTGGTTTTCCAGGGCGGGATAGATCGACTGGAGCAAAAACCGCTGCACAATACGATCTTGAACGGTGGGAATGCCAATCAAGCGTTTGCCGCCGCTTTTCTTGGGCAACAAAAATCCCTTGGCTGGATCGGCTAAATATGTTTCTCGCTGAAGCTGGCGGCTCAGCAGTCGGATCTGATCTTGGGCAATGCCCGCAAATAGATCGGTGGTGACGCCATCTATTCCCGCTGCACAGCTACCCCGCTTTACGAGGCTCCATGCGATGCCTAGTTGTTCTGATAAAACATTCATGAGTTTGCTCCATTTGAGATGGAGATGGTGGTAATGGGGGGATGGGGGGATTTTTGAGAGACTTTGGAATTGGCACTATGGGGATGGTTAGAAGCCACCAGGATTTGGAGGTTTATCGATTAGCATTTGATGCTGCAATGCAGGTATTTAAGCTGTCACAGCAATTTCCCATCGATGAACGGTATTCTTTGACTGACCAAATCCGTCGTTCATCTCGGTCGGTCTGCGCAAATTTGGTAGAGGCTTGGCGTAAACGACGCTATCAAGCTGCTTTTTTTTTCAAAGCTCAGTGATTCAGAAGCAGAAGCTGCTGAAACCCAAACCTGGATAGAGTTTGCCGTTCGATGTGAATATCTCACTCCCCAAACTGGAACTGCTCTACATCAGACCTACGAACAAATTCTCGGAAAACTAGTCAATCTCAAAAACAACGCCTCAAATTGGTGCACCCCGTTAAAGCCCTAACCCTCCCTCATCCCCTCATCCCCTCATCCCCTCATCCCCTCATCCCCTCATCCCCTCATCCCCTCATCCCCTCATCCCCTCATCCCTATACTCCCAAAGCGTTTTCTGCACTCATGCCTGAGTTTGGAAAAAAGGATATGATCTCAGATACGAGTTCGTGTCTGAGTTCAAACCTGAGTTCAGTTCTGACAACAATGCCACGTTCAGTTCGTGTCCACCCCGATCATCAACCTGCTCTAGCACTCGCCCTGGAACGCAATGGTTTCTTAACTCAAGGCGACCTAGCTGCTCATCTAGAGATTGCGTTGTCTACTGTCAGCAACTTCTTTCGAGGATTAAATGTTTCTGTTTCAAAGTTTGAGCAAATTTGCGAAGCGCTCGGACTCGATCGAAAATCAATCATCATCCCTAGTGGTTCGGTACCTTCATCACCGAAGGTCGATTCACCTGCTCTAGAACCAGACTTCTTTGCGTATGACGATGCATGGGTAGGACGGGAATCGCTGATTGAGGATTTGAAGCAACGGATTACAGGAAGCTGCCGCATTCTTCTCATTTCAGGAATTGCGGGCATTGGTAAGACGGCGATCGCTGATAAGCGAGCAGACAACTCAGCAAAGGCTGATTTGCACGACAAATTGGCCTATCTCTATCTACACCAGCAGAACTATAATCAAGCTATTGATCATTATCTGCAAGCTTTTGGAGTTGCTCAAGCCCAGCAAAACCTTCAACTCCAAGGCAAAGTATTAAATAATTTGGGAAGCATCTTTCTTGGGCTAGAACAGTATTCAGAGGCGATTGGCTACTTTCAGTACGCGATAAACGTCTGGCAACAGCTTGGTGATAAAGAGAAGCAAGCAAAGCTTTGGTTTCTCTTAGGAAAGACTTTTAAGGAGCAAAATCGCATTGAGCAGGCGATCGCAGCATTTCGATCAGTAAAAGATTTATATAACCAATTGCATAAACCTGATCTAGTACAACGGTGTGATGCAGTTATCGAAAGCTTGTCTGCTGGCCGTTAAGTGCTGAGCCTTCAAAATGTTGCGCAATCCTACTCATTCTTGAATCTCATTTATCAATATCTGCTTCGTTGAGATTGTGATTGAGATTTAATTTTGTGGAGGTAACGGGCGATCGCCCTGCAACATCGCTTTCTCAAACGCCTCTTGGTGATGTTGTTTCGTGATCCATCGGTGATAAATCTTACTGTGAACCTCAACTGAATGTCCTTGCTGTTGAGCGGCGATCGAAATGTCAATCTTGAACCGGAGCGATCGTACTGCCCAAGCATGACGCAGCATTTTGGGTGAAAACGGGTACGTCATAGTAACTCAGGGGTCAATAGAGCGCTTGGAGGCAATTTAGAAAAGATGTTCCAGTAATCCTTCTGCCAAGTTGTCTCAGATTGGGGTGTTTTCTCCCAGCACGTAACGCAGCGTTAATTTTCTCGTAGATTACCGTGTAGTTTGGAATTGTTTCGGATAATCCCCCAAAAGCAAAAACCTCGAAAACCTGATAGATTCGAGGTTCTGCCTTTCAATTTTACATGGAAAAAATGCCAGGAGGCGGACTTGAACCGCCGACACGAGGATTTTCAGTCCTCTGCTCTACCGACTGAGCTATCCCGGCACACTTGCATCAAGCGCATCTAATTTGAGCGCTTTATTAAGCTAACAAACCGAGAAGAATCTTGGCAAGCAATTTAGTGGGAAAAAATGACATCAGGACATCAAGCGTGGTTTATACCGAAATAGCCCACAGTCGTGTCCTAATGTCAAGTTGAGTCTAATCAACCGGGCGCAAACGAGTCACTTTTAGGTTAAAGGCTCCCATTCCCTGCCCTCCATAGGGGCGTACCCGAAGAACATATTCACCCGGCTGCGGAATGCGAGCAAACAACATTGAGTTAGTGGTTCCATCTGGCCCGTCATCATTTTCACCAAATGTTGAGCCATCCGGCGCAATCAGGGTAATGATTGTGTCAAATTCTTCAGATACCAAATCTACGACCACATGGTCGCCCTCTTCAAGCGTCACCGTGTAGTCACGTGCAAACCCACCAAAGCCTGTCGGAATATCTTTCTCAGAGAGCGTATCCGAAATTTCATTGCTGGGAGGCAAAGGAATGGGGTTGTACATCTGGGTTTGAGCATTCGCCACTGTCGTCATGCCAACCGTAACTAAAGTTGCAGGCACTAGTAGCGGAATGCCAAATCGAGGAATCGAAAACTTGCTCATAAGCGCGCGTTGCCCCACTCGTATAGCTAAAAATAAGAAGAACTGGTTAATTATTGCTTATTATCCCCCGCCTCGTCTTGGGGTAATCGACATCCATCGACCATTCATTTCGATCGGTGTCCCGGCGTTAGCGTCTGCTGGCAGTCATATTCTAAACGATCTAGCTGGGGCTATATTTATGAACACTTAAGATTTAACGTCCAAGAGTCATGACGCTCATATATGACTCATCGGCTCATCGTTCACAGCGATCGCCAGTTAAACTTGAGTTGAAGAAATATTACTGATTAGACCTATGACACCAAAAATCGAAATCTACACCTGGAGTATGTGCCCTTTTTGTATTCGAGCAAAAGGATTGTTAGACAAAAAGGACGTCGACTACACAGAATATTGCATTGACGGTGACGAAGACGCGCGCGACGAGATGGCAGAACGCGCCAACGGGCGGCGCAGTTTGCCACAAATATTTGTCAATGACCAGCACATCGGCGGATGCGATGATCTCTATACTCTAAATGCGCAGGGAAAACTGGATGAACTGCTTCAAGTCGGTTCTAAGTAATGCGGAGAGTATGCTGTGAAATTTGCGTTCATCATTGACCCTATTGATCGACTTGATCCCGGTCACGATACTAGCGTAGCTCTAATGGAGGCTGCACAAGCAGCAGGGCACGAGGTTTGGATCACCGAAGCAAAGTATTTGGGCGTCGTCGATGGTAAAGCGGAAGGCCGCTTACAGCAGGTGATGCTAAATCCGGTTCAGCTTGGCGAGGGACGATGGGTGGCGCCTAATCCGTGGTATCGGTTGGGCGATCGCGCGGTGATGTATCTCGAAGAACTAGATGCAGTGTTCATGCGGATTGATCCACCGGTGAACACAGCCTATCTCTATGCCACCTATATTCTTGACTATGTTGATCCCACCCAAACGTTGGTAATGAATTCGACCCACGGGTTACGAACTGCCAACGAAAAAATGTACGCTTTGCGATTTCAAGATCTGATCCCGCGCACGCTGGTCAGCCAAGATAAGCAGGTGATTCTTGAATTTGTTAAAGAACAAGAAATTGCTGTGCTCAAGCCATTGGGCGGCAAGGGCGGAGAAGGAATTTTCTTAATCGAAGCACGCGATCGCAACTTTAATTCGCTCATCGAGGTGAGTACGCAATATAACCAGCTTCCCATCATCGTGCAGCAGTATCTTCCGGAGGCAAAAGACGGAGACAAACGCATCATTTTGCTCGACGGTGAACCCATTGGCGCAGTCAATCGGATTCCAACGGGCAGCGAGTTTCGGGGCAATATGGCCGTCGGAGGACGGGTTGCCGAAGCTGCTATCACAGAGCGCGATCGCACGATTTGCGAACGGTTGGCGCCAATGCTTCGTCAAGATGGCCTCTATTTCGTCGGCATCGATGTGATCGGAGGATATTTAACGGAAGTCAACGTGACTAGCCCGACTGGCATTCGTGAAATTGATCGTCTTAACAACGTGTCGCTAGGGGCTCAAGTGATTGAGTGGGTTGTTGAATATCGGTCGAAACTCACCGCCTCAATTTAGGAATCAAGTTTTGGCACTGACTCTTAGTACACATTACAATCTGGCAAGATGAGATAGCTTCAAGAATTGAAACCTCGACTGTCATGGAGGGTCTATGAGTCAGTTTCGGTATCCGATTTGGACACCCTACCGCTTCAATCGGCGGCGGTTTATTCAATACGGGGCGATCGCTGTTGGTGCTGGCATTGCAACTGCCTGTTCGGGCAATCAATCAAACGAGGCCGCTGCGCCAGAAACAGAAACGTCTGCATCCCCAAGCCCATCTGGAGAACTCGATCAAGTCACCTATGGCACCAACTGGTATGCCCAAGCCGAACACGGTGGGTTTTATCAAGCAGTGGCAACTGGTATTTATGAGAATCATGGTCTTGATGTCACCATTCAAATGGGGGGCCCTCAAGTCAACGGCACGCAACTGCTGATGGGAGAGGCGGTTGATTTTTTTATGGGATATACCGCTGATGCGATTAGAGCGATTGAAGAGGGCATTCCCAAAGTGACCGTTGCAGCGATCTTTCAGAAAGATCCACAAATTTTGCTGGCTCATCCCGATATGGGCATCGAATCCTTGGAAGACTTGCAGGGTAAGCCCATTTTTATTTCGTCGGCTGCTAATGTAACCTACTGGCCTTTCTTAGCAGCTAAATATGGCTTCACAGACGATCAGAAACGCCCCTATAACTTCAACTCAGGCCCCTTTCTCGCGAATAAAAATTCTGCGCAACAAGGCTACCTCAGCTCTGAGCCTCTCAAGATCAAGCAGGAAGGTGGGTTTGAGCCGATCGTGTTTTTGTTAGCCGATTATGGCTATGATCCCTACTCGACGACCATTGAAACTCGGCAAGACCTTGTGGATTCGAATCCTGACCTGGTACAACGATTTGTCGATGCGTCTATCAAGGGATGGTATAGCTATCTAGAGGACCCCGCGCCAGGCAATGAACTGATCAAACAAGACAATCCTGAAATGACGGATGAGCTATTGGCGTATGGTCTTGAAAAAATGAAGGAGTATGGCATTGCTATTTCGGGTGAGGCTGAAACTCAAGGCATTGGTGCTATGACCGATGAACGCTGGAAGTCTTTTTTTGACACCATGGTAGACGCAGGCATCTACAGCGCTGATACCGATTACACTCAAGCCTACACCCCCGAATTTATCAACAAAGGAACTGAATACTACTCATCCTGATTTACTGGGAGCCGTGACTCTGCCAAACGCTCTATGCAAAAGCGATAGAGAAGTATCCTGTTCATCCATGTGTGTTCTCGTTATCAAAAGCTAGCGTATGAATCTACCGACTGCGATCGCCCTTCAGCAGGTCAACAAAGTCTACGCCAACGGCACGGTGGCTCTCCAGGATCTTGATCTGACCATTGGCGAGTCAGAGTTTGTCAGCTTACTTGGGCCGTCTGGATGCGGCAAAAGTACTGTCCTAAAACTGATTGCCGGGTTGGGAAAATTGAGCTCGGGGCATATTCA
This sequence comes from Elainellaceae cyanobacterium, assembly GCA_051117555.1. Lineage (GTDB taxonomy): Bacteria > Cyanobacteriota > Cyanobacteriia > CAZCXK01 > CAZCXK01 > DBGGTD01. The sequence continues at coordinate 6,367 of JBNPEG010000223.1, forward strand.
TTGGGCGGGCGATCGCACGCGTCAGAAACTTGCATTTGTCTTCCAAGACGCTGCACTCATGCCGTGGGCAACGGTGCAAGACAATATTCGGTTACCTCTCAAGCTCGCAGGTCTATCCAAACGCGCCACCGATCGCGCCATTGAGGAAGCTATTGACCTGGTTCATCTCTGCGGGTGTGAAACCTCGTATCCTCGGGAGTTGTCGGGTGGCATGAAGATGCGCGTATCGATTGCTCGGGCGCTTGTCACAAAACCCCATGTTCTCTTAATGGATGAACCCTTCGGCGCTCTGGATGAAATGACCCGCCATCAGCTTAATAGCGACTTGCTGGAATTGTGGGACGAGATGCGCTGGACGGTGATCTTTGTGACCCACAGCATCTATGAAGCCGTCTATCTATCAAACCGAGTTGTGGTTATGGCGGCCCGTCCAGGGCGAGTCGTCACTGATGTTGAGATTAAGGCGACCTATCCGCGCCCGCCTGAGTTTCGCAATTCAGCGCTGTATAGCACCTATTGCCGCGATGTATCTACACGTCTGCGGCAGGCAGCAGGCGCCGAATATGCTGTCGATGAGCGAGTGAGTGGTTCGCCAATTTAATCTTGACAGCCAACTCCGCCCTCTGCTTTTTACCTTCAGCCCTGATGGTGCGTTACGCTGGCGCATTAGCGTAGCCATGCCTGAAAGGCTATACAGTACCCTACTTCTGCCTTTCTACTTCTGCCGCCGCTCTGCCATGTTGTATCCCAGGGACTAAGCCTCAAGAAATAGTTAAGGGTATCCACCGGTCTGTCTTTAAGCAGGCGCTATGTTTGGTGCAAAATTCTATGATCAGGATTAATACGAGGTGAGGTTATCTCAACAGCTTCGGCTGAAAGCAGTTACTGTTCTCAATTGCAAAGGGGGCAGGGTACAAAATTTTCCCAGGCACTATGAACCGAGCGATGCATCAGCAGACGATGCATTGTCAGGCAGCGTATTAGAACTACCTGTCGGAAATATGCGTAGAAGCGATAACCGTCGTATTAGTGCTTTCTCTATCTAGTCAGCGCTCTGAGGACTGAAATCATGACTATCTTTCGGATTGTCCTTCCGGGTTCAGATTTTAAGCAGACTGTCCAATCGCTATTAGACCAGGCAGATGTGCAAATCAATGGCGATCGCCCCTGGGATATTCAGGTTCATCACCAGCAGTTATATCCACGACTCCTTGCTGAGTGGTCAATGGCTGCCGGAGAATCGTATATGGACGGTTGGTGGGATTGCGATCGCTTAGATGAGATGTTTTTCCGCGTGTTCCGCAGCAATCTAGAGCGGGCAATGGAAAGCCGAACCTATTTGCATATCCTCCAAGCCAAACTTCTAAATTTACAAACGCCTTATCGAGCCTTTCAGGTCGGGCAACACCACTATGATATCGACAATCTGCTTTACCAGAAAATGCTCGATCGACGCATGATCTACAGCTGTGGCTACTGGAGAGATGCAACTACACTCGATCAGGCTCAAGAGGCAAAGCTTGACCTCATTTGTCGAAAGCTTGACTTACAGCCTGGTATGAGAGTGTTAGACATTGGCTGCGGCTGGGGCGGAACCACCCGATATATTGCCGAACGTTATCAGGTCGAAGTTGTCGGCATCACAGTATCTGAACAACAGGCGCAATTTGCCCGAGACATTTGCAAAGGATTGCCAATTGAAATTCGTCTGCAAGACTATCGCGAACTCAAGGAATCGTTCGATCGAGTTATATCCGTCGGCATGTTTGAGCATGTGGGGTATAAAAATTACCGCACCTATTTTGAATGCGTGCGTCGCTGCCTCAAAGACGATGGACGCTTTTTGTTACAGACAATCGGCACCAATCTCACATGGTCAACGAGCGAACCCTGGCTTGAGAAATATATTTTCCCCAACTCGATGCTGCCTTCTGCAAAGCAGATTACCACTGCCATTGAAGATGTCATGATGGTTGAAGACTGGCATAACTTTGGTCCGGATTATGATAAAACTCTCCTGGCATGGTTTCACAACTTTGATACATCGTGGGATTCACTCAGCAACGGCCACGACGAACGGTTTTATCGTATGTGGAAATATTATCTATTGACCTGCGCGGCTTCATTTCGAGCGAGAAAAAATCATCTTTGGCAAATTCTGTTATCACCCAATGGACTAGTCGGTGACCACCGATTTCCGAGATGATTTAGTAAATTATTCTCATTAGAGAAATAATAGTGCCCACGATTTTTGCAGAAGCTTTACCAGGTGCTTATGATTACTTAGCAGTTCATTAGATATGCTGAGGCCACAAGGGTGAGGTAAACAGGGATCTACCTAGAAGTCGATAACATTCCTCAAAAAGAGCATAACTGGACGCGTAGAATAATCCCAGCCAATTTGGCTGGGTTTTTCTTGCCAGTCAATCAGGTGTATTTTCTTCATCGACTGGCAAATCGAGGCTCAAAATCTGATCGATAACGCTCTTTGCTGCGGACGGTGATGCATCCGTTCCTCGATTGGAGAATGCGTTGTCCAATGGGTCATCGGATGTGTTCGGCAGATTTGACAGATCCTCTGGTACATTCGCCGGAGTCACATCAGACGGAACGGCAGGCTGTAACCTCATCAGAGTTTGAGCGATCGCCCCATGGCGGCGCTCCTGGTCGCGGGAAATGCCGTCGACCGTATTACCCAATCCTGGCGCATTCCATCGCTGAGTATGGGGATCAAGGAACGAACGAGTCCGCGCCCACACAATAGCGTCTGAGCCCCTTAATCCCATATTCTGAGCTTGTTTCAGACGATCGATATATCCCCCTGCTCCTAGAGCAGCAAGCGGGGCTTGATTTGCCAAATCGATGCCGTTTAGCAATTCCTCCAGTGTCAAACGAATATGCTGGCTTTCTGCATCGTCCAGCAATCGCTGGGACTGTTCTTGTAAGCGACGAAGCTGCCGTTCGTCTGCCTCAGCCGGCGAGGATGCCCCGTGTTGGTATGAAAAGCTGCCTAGATTCCACGCCTGATTACCCGGATCAACGTGCCCATAATAGGCAGAGGTATAATGCCCGTCAGGGGTACGAGTTCCCTCCGCAGCACCAATAATCCGAGCGAGGAGCGACGCAGACCCCCCTTCAAAGAACTCCGATGTGAGAGGTGCTAAATCCTCCGAGACGGGAGGATGCGAGCGAGAAATTTGAGATGGTTGAGCAGACGTATGGGCAGACGCATGGGGATCTGACGTCGAAGAAACGTGTCCAGATGAGGAAATCTCAAAGCTAAGAATGACCGGCTTAGTCTCTCGACGTTCTGCTTGATGTTGAGAGGAGTCAGCGGAGGGGAACGACCGATCAGATTGGCTGCCGGTCTGCCCTAAATCATCAGGTTGAGCGATCGCCTCGGGTCGAGGGTTAGATATCGTGGGTGGCGGCGGTAAAGCCGCTTGCACGCGATCCGCTTTGCCCACAGGCGCATGCTCGTTAGATGGAATGGCGAGCGGCGGCAATGAAGACAGCGCCGCACCAATCAATTGGTGCCCTGCTGACTGCTGACCACTAACATCTGATTGTTGACCAATGCCCGCTACCTGCTGGCTCACTGATGGCTGATCGCTGACTGCCGATTGCGGCCTCTCTATCGACGATGTCAACCCAAAATCCAAAATAGGCTCACGGGCGATCGCCGGACGATTGCTACTAACCAGAGCGCCGACCATCATCATCACACAAAGAAGCATGACTCGTTGAATCAGGATGACACTTTTCCAGTGAAATGGAGCGGTCTGAATCACGATTAAATCATCAACCGATTGACGGGTATCGTTGTCGCAAAACCGAGGAATCATGGCGACGTTAGAATCTTTTCTAAAATGTTGCTAGAGGGTTCGACCATGGCCCATGTGCCATCGGGTTGTCGCCTGAGGGTGGCAAATTGCAAATAGTCTCCTGACCCCATTGAGTCTCCCTGGTTGAGGTCTCCCTGGTTGGATTGCCGTAGCCCGCACAGGCGAAACAGATAGGCAGGTACTTCTGGACTTGAAAAAATAACGCAGTCGCTATTGTCGGCATAGGGCTGAACAGTTCCGTCGAATGGTGCAAAGACGCGATCGCCTCCTAGATCGATCGAAATATCGCCCAACCCTCCCACAATTCGGTGACCGCCGAGTGTGTCTCCGGGCTGCAATTCCCAACTTTGGTGAATTTGAAGAGTTCGAGCTGGCTCTGGAGCCTCTTTAAATTGGCACCCTCCAACTCCCAAAGCGATCCCAATGAATACATAGCAGTGCTTAACGCAATTACGAATGGCTATAGCGCTGATGATGCTGATTTTACTGAAAGCTGAACCGAAACCCTGCATATTCGTCGTCTTCATAGAGAATGACTAGCCAGGTCTGCGGTTCAAATGCTAGAGGATATGCTTCTCGTTCAGCCGCTACGCCCGCTCGAATTTCAATACTGGGTAGCTGACAGTAGGGATCTGCGAGAATCTCCTGAACTTTTGCTTTAGAATCGCGCTCAGGAATGGTAAGCATATGTGCCAACTGTTCCCTTGATAGAGCAACCTCCTCTTTTACCTCGCCCTGGCAATCCTTATAATGGCTGATGGATTGATCTTGAGAGGTTATTCCTCCCACGTCAATGAGTAAACCTACAAGAGCAAACATCAAACCACCCGCCAAGAGGGGGGTGAGAGTTGATGGTTCAGAATCGCGACGTTTCATCCCTCAACCTCCTCATGATGGATTGCCGTCCAACACGTCACAACTAACAAAATCCAAGCTATCCCAAGCAGAATAGGGGTCATAGTCGTCCTCCGAGGAGCAACCCAATCATGATTAGCAACAGCCGATAGCCCAAAGCAAGACCCGAACGTGGGTCAATCGTGGTTCGATATATGGCGATCGCTGTCGGGGTTACGACCAGCGCGAGCACGGGCAACCAAAACGCTGGAAAAGCTGCCAATAGGGCATCAAGCCCGATTCGCACAACCGCCGACCCAGCAATCCATAAGACGGCTTCTTGAAAATCGAGTGACGGTAACTCAGGCGTCTCCGCTGCATTGGCGTGTTCAACTCGATTAGTTACATTGGCGCGTTCAACTCGACCGGCGCGACGGGGCGACGAAACGCTATTTACTAAACTAGTCAACGGTTCAAGCAGCAGCCCTACGATAGACGTTGATTTAGGAGACGACCGCTTCGCAGATTTTCGAGTCGCGGTCACGGTGGAGGAACCGTCTTTGGGGGGCACGCCTTTTGGAGAGCGATTTGCAAACCGACGCACCGTTTCAGCCGTTGAAATAGCAGCTTGCTCTGCCTCATGTTCCTTTTTGAGCAAGTCAATCGTTCGCGCCGTGATGACATACGCTCCATTGATGACATCGCGCTCAACTTTTGGCACCGCAGTTGGCAAATATTCGCAGACAGAAGGCGTTGAGCGATCGCCCTGCAAGACATCATCTCCTTTGAGCGTGGTTTGGTCGTGCTCAACTTGCTCGGCGATCGCCTTAAGCTCGAGCATCGCGGCTTCTTGCACGGCTGAAAGTTCATTAATTCGCTGTACCTGCGCATCTAAGCGCTTCAATCCATCTGAAAGCTGCTGCGGTGAAATACTGTAGCGCGCAGAGGCGTGCCGAGCGACCGTCGACGATGTAGGAGAAGACGAAACAGGCCGAGTTGGAGCAGGCGGTGTGACATAAACAGGGGATTGCCCTTGATGCGGCGAAAACGTGGGTTCGCTAAGGGGGGATGCAGTTCCTCGACGGGATTTCTTCTCTCCGGGAAGCTGTAAGACAGTTTTTGCCGGCGCATGAGCGACATCTTGCAGCGTAGAGGTCTTGTAATGAAAATCAGCACCAAAGTCTTGGTCAGATGCCGCTTCGGTGGTTGGCAACCTATAGCCTGCATTAGGTTTAGGGGCACGGGAAGATGATGAGACATCTCGGCGTCTAGATTGACGCTGTCCAATTTCTTGCAGTTGGGCTTCGACTGCTTGAATCTCTGCGTTCAACGCTTTCATATGTTCTCCTAATAATCGCCTGATTGCTCTGGGGACGCGACACGACTCTTTTAGTACATACATATTATAAACACAATATAGTTCATGCGTACTATATGCGCAATGGAAGATCAATCAGATCAACAAACTCTAATTTTGATTTGGGCGCCGCAGGGATTGTTATATCAAAATAATTAGGAATGTTTATATGTCGAACGGCTTCTTGAAGAGCGAGCGTCTGTGTGTCTGTAATGATTAAGTACGTGGAATTAAGAGTTAAGCGAACCGCACAGGAGTTTCAATTAATAATTATTCATATTGGTGTGTTTGGGCAACCTTGACAAATCAATTTTTTTTGAAATGATGAGATTATATTCTTTCCGGTTCGTGGAGCTTGATCTATGAATTTAATCGCATCAAAAGGAGTGACTATTGCTTTAGGAGTCTTCGCTCTAACAGCTAGCTGCTCTGTGCCCCCCAATTCCACAGAAGTAGATAATCCGAGTGCAACACTCCAGCAATCTGATTCAGAATCATCGAATACAGCCGCTATTCAAGTCGATGGTTCAAGCACGGTATATCCGTTAACTCAAGAAGTCGCAATGGAATTAAAGTTTGAACAACCTGATGCACCTGACGTTGCCGTCGCATTCTCAGGCACAGGCGGTGGATTTCGTAAATTTTGTGCCGGTGAGACGGATATCAACGATGCCTCACGCCCCATTCTCAAGGATGAAATGGAAGCCTGTGCTGCCAACGGGATTGAATATATCGAACTTCCAGTTGCCTATGATGCCTTAACCATCGTCGTTCATCCGGATAATGATTGGGCAGACGATATTACAGTTGCGGAACTGAAGAAGATATGGGAGCCTTCTGCCGAAGACACAATCACTACTTGGAATCAAATTCGTTCTGAGTGGCCTGATCATCCCCTCAATTTATACGGCGCTGGGCAGGATTCCGGAACATTCGACTATTTCACTGAGGCGATCGTGGGTGAGTCCGGCGCTAGTCGCAGCGACTACACTGCCAGTGAAGATGACTACGAACTGATGCGTGGCATTCGCCAAGATCCGAACGCTCTTGGTTACTTTGGCTATGCCTATTATGAAGAAGGGCAAAATGTCCTTGATGCACTACCCGTAGATAGCGGCCAAGGCTCAATAGAGCCATCGTCTGAGACCGTTAAGAGTGGAGAATATCAACCGTTAGCCCGTCCGCTGTTCATTTATGTCAATGCAAATGCTGTGCAAGCTAAGCCAGAACTGAGAGAGTTTGTGGAATATTACTTGAGCAATGCTGCTTTCTTGGCTGAGGTTGTCGGATATATTCCTCTACCTTCTGAGGCGTATGGTATTGCACTAGAGCACTTAGCCAATAATCGTACTGGTACTGTTTTTGATGGAACTCCGCGAACAGATCTGACCATCGAAGAACTTCTAGAAAAGGAGGTTTCATTTTGAACCAAACCTCTATTTCTCTACTTGATGTGCCTAATCTGACATGCCAATCGGATATTTGGACATGCAAGACTATTTCCTAAGAAGGATGAACAATCATAACAAATCAAGTTTAATTGATTTGTTATGATTGTTCTCAGGCACTGCAGAAAATAGATTTTGTGGAGACTACTCACTCCTATGGCTCCTCATACATCAAGAAATATTCTCTTATCTTCGCTCTTGATTCTGGCTCCAATGTTCCTGCTGACCGCATGTGTTGCGTCCAATGGAGTCAATGACGACCCGCAGACTCCAGCACTTGATATTTCCGCCGATTCTACCACCACAAAAACAGTATATATTGATGGGTCTAGCACGGTCTTTCCAATCACCGAAGCGATCGCCCAAGCCTACAAAGCCGAGGTGGATAATTCTCAGGTTGTGGTTAGTTTTTCGGGTACCGGAGGAGGTTTCGATAAATTTTGCGCTGAAGAAACTGATATTAATGACGCATCTCGTCCAATTTCAGTTCAGGAAATGGAAGCATGCGATCGCGCGGGTATTCGATATATCGAAAAGCAGAAAAAATTCTGAGCTTGCCCAGTACTTGCACAGTATAGGTCAGATTATTAATGACACCAGAACGTATCCATACTAATTCAGACAAAAGTTCCGACACGGATTCGAAAGCAGTACAGGCCGG
>JBNPEG010000223.1:14611-21716 GCA_051117555.1 Elainellaceae cyanobacterium
AAGCAGAAAAAATTCTGAGCTTGCCCAGTACTTGCACAGTATAGGTCAGATTATTAATGACACCAGAACGTATCCATACTAATTCAGACAAAAGTTCCGACACGGATTCGAAAGCAGTACAGGCCGGCAGCCGCTTGTCATTCTTTGAAAAGTACCTCACGGGATGGGTATTTCTATGCATCATCATCGGGATTGCCCTAGGACGAATCTTTCCGAATATCGCCGTTGCCCTCGATCGCATGAGCATCTATCAAGTATCCATCCCGATCGCCATCTGTCTCTTCTTTATGATGTATCCCATCATGGTGAAGATTGACTTCAGCCAAGCCAAGGCAGCGGCACAAACCCCAAAACCCGTAATTCTCACGCTTGCTGTGAACTGGCTAATTAAACCTTTCACGATGGTGGTGTTTGCTCAGTTCTTCTTGGGCTGGCTGTTTCGCCCATTGATAGAAGGAACAGAACTCATTCGAGGCAGCGAAATTGCCTTAGCAAACTCTTACATTGCGGGCGCTATTCTCTTAGGAATTGCCCCCTGCACGGCAATGGTGCTGATGTGGGGGTATTTGTCTTACAGCAATCAGGGACACACCCTCGTGATGGTAGCCATCAACTCATTAGCGATGCTGTTTCTCTATGCGCCGCTCGGACGATGGTTGCTATCTGCCAATAACTTGAGTGTGCCGTGGGAAACAATTGTGCTGTCGGTACTGATTTATGTGGGTCTGCCCTTGATCGCAGGCATGTATTCTCGATATTGGATTCTGAAACACAAGGGAATTGCATGGTTTAATCGGGTGTTTCTCAAATATTTGAGCCCCGTTTCCATCGCAGCGCTGTTGATTACGCTGGTGCTGCTGTTTGCGTTCAAAGGCGAATTGATTGTCAACAATCCATTGCATATTGTGTTGATTGCGATTCCACTTTTTGTCCAAACTAATTTCATTTTCTTAATCACCTATGTGGCCGCTCAAAAGCTAGGGCTGATTTATGAAGATGCTGCACCTGCTGCACTGATTGGAGCAAGTAATCACTTTGAAGTGGCGATCGCCACATCCGTTACCCTATTTGGGCTGAATTCAGGTGCCGCATTGGCGACTGTGGTTGGAGTCCTGATTGAGGTCCCCGTTATGCTGATGCTGGTCGAGATTTGTAAGAACACTGCTTTTTGGTTTCCCCGTGACCCAGAGAAGGCAACGCTTCCCGATCCCCGATGTCTCAAGGTGGATGTTTAACCCGTGAAACACATTATGTTTGTCTGTACGCAAAACTCAGCCCGATCTCAAATGGCAGAAGGGTTTGCAAATACTATGAGTGATGATGATATTCACGTCACCAGTGCCGGGTTAAACCCAAGCCATATTAACCCAGGGGCGATCGCCACTATGAACGAAGTTGGTATTGACATCAGCAACCACTCCTCAAAGCCCCTTAGCAACTTTAATCCTGACGACTATGATGCTGTGATCTCTCTCTGTGGCTGTGGTGTGAATCTACCGCCCGAATGGCTTACACGAGACTACTTCGATGACTGGCAGTTGGATGATCCATCTGAACATCCTGATCAGTTTCCCAAGGTTCGTGACCAGATTAAAGAAAGAGTCGCAAATCTGCTGGCAACCCTAAACGAGTAAGTAGGTCGCCTTAAGTTTTTGCAGCTTGCGTAGGATGGATTAGCGCAGCGTAACCATTCAAATCAATAATGTTTGTTCAGACCTCCAGATCTCCGAAAGACGTGGAGGTCTGACTTTGCCTAAAAAACGAGCCAGAGCTATTCGGATGACTAGCTCAAAGTTGATCAAGACTTAGGAATCATAAATCTCGTATTGATAGACTTGACAAATCAATTTTTTTTGAAATGATTAAGAAAGAATCGATCTCTTTCAAGTAATTCGTGGCAAGAATGACATGGTAAGAATCGGAATTAATGGCTTTGGCAGAATCGGACGATTGGCTTTACGAGCCGCTTGGGATCGCCCAGATCTAGCATCCGACTTGGAATTTGTGCATATCAATGAGATTAAAGGTGGCACCGCTGCTGCTGCCCATCTGCTCAAATTTGATTCGGTACACGGTCGATGGCAGCCTGAGGTGATCGCCGAAGAAGGTGAAACACCGTTTGCACGACGCATTCTGATTGATAACACGCCGATTACGTTCAGCGATTCCTCGTCTCCGGGCGACGTTCCATGGGATGAATTTGGCGTAGATTTGGTGTTGGAATGTTCTGGCAAATTTCGAACGCCTGAACTGCTTGAGCCATATTTTAAGCGAGGCGTTCAAAAAGTAATTGTGGCAGCCCCCGTCAAGCAAGGCGCGCTGAATATTGTCTATGGCATCAACGATCATCTGTATCAGCCCGATCAGCATCATGTACTAACGGCAGCATCGTGCACTACCAACTGCCTGGCTCCCGTGGTCAAAGTCATTCATCAGGGGTTAGGCATCAAACACGGTATCATCACCACCATTCATGACAACACCAACACCCAAACAATTGTAGATGCGCCTCACAAAGACTTGCGCCGGGCACGGGCAACCAGCTTATCGCTGATTCCAACAACGACCGGATCAGCGACGGCGATTGGGCTGATCTATCCCGAACTGAACGGTAAGCTCAACGGCATTGCGGTTCGTGTTCCTTTGCTTAATGCCTCTCTCACCGACTGCGTCTTCGAAGTCGAGCGTCCAACGACTGTGGATGAAGTCAATCGACTGCTAAAAACTGCGGCTGATGGAGAACTGAACGGCATTTTGGGCTATGAAGAGCGTCCGCTCGTCTCAATTGACTATAAAGACGATTCGCGTTCATCCATCATCGATGCCTTGTCTACTATGGTGGTTGATGGCACGCAGGTAAAAATTCTGGCTTGGTATGACAACGAATGGGGCTACTCAAATCGCATGGTCGAACTCGCACGAAAGGTAGCCATTTCCTTGCAATAAGGCATATCACCGGGGGTATGCAACAGGTGTCTTTGCCTAGTCTCGAATATTCAATTCAACCATTTGACCTATGGACTCTTTGACAACCTTTGATAGAAAAGGGATTCGTGATTATGCCCTCGTGACGGCTGCCTATTGGGGCTTTACTATCACGGATGGGGCGATGCGAATGCTGGTATTGCTTTACTTCTATACGTTGGGCTATACACCGTTTGAAGTAGCAATGCTGTTTTTGTTCTATGAAATCTTCGGCATCATTACTAATCTGTTTGGCGGGTGGATTGGGTCTCGATTTGGGGTCAAGCTTACTCTCTATGGGGGCATTGCTTTGCAAATCGGAGCCTTGCTGATGATGACTCCAGTTGATGAGTCGTGGGCGATCGCCATTGCAGTCCCCTATGTGATGGTAGCCCAGGCGATTTCAGGCGTTGCCAAAGATCTCACCAAAATGAGTTCTAAGAGCGCCATTCGTCTCGTCATTCCCCAAGAGGCACAGTCATCATTGTTTAAATGGGTGGCCATCCTCACCGGATCAAAGAACGCGCTCAAGGGAGTCGGTTTCTTTATTGGGAGCGTGTTGCTAACGGCGTTTGGCTATGTGAATGCGTTACTGGTCATGGCAGGGGTGCTGTCCTTAATTTTGCTGTCGAGCCGATGGTTGCCATCGGGGATGGGCAGAATCAAAGCTAAGATCAAATTCCGTCAACTATTTTCTAAAAGTCAGGAAATTAATATCCTTTCAGCCGCCCGATTTTTCTTATTTGGTGCCCGAGATGTCTGGTTTGTCGTTGCACTTCCTGTATTTCTTTACAGCGTCTTAGACTGGACGTTTTGGCAGGTCGGGGGCTTTCTCGCCGTCTGGGTGATTGGCTATGGGATTGTCCAGTCGCTCGCGCCCACGTTGCTGAGGCGCTTTGGCTCAGGGCAACCCCCTCAAGCAAACACAATCCGATTTTGGACAGGTTTTTTGACAGCTATTCCAGCGGCGATCGCCCTTGCGTTACAACTAGGTCGTCCTGCAGGGCAAACCATTGTCATAGGGCTGATGGTGTTTGGCATTGTATTTGCGTTTAACTCAGCCGTTCACTCGTATTTAGTGCTGGCCTATACCGAAGACGACCAGGTGGCATTGAATGTGGGATTCTACTACATGGCAAATTCGGGCGGACGCTTAGCCGGAACCGTGTTATCGGGGTTGATTTTTCAGTTTTTGGGGCTGGTTGGGTGTTTGTGGATATCGGCTCTATTTGTTTTGGCAGCGACACTGATCACCTTAAAGCTTCCAAATCCTAAAGCATCCGCCGCAGTTGACTGGAAGACGAGTGGAGGCGATTAAATCACCATTTGGGTTTCAACTAAATATATAGCAATCCCAGATGGGGTGTGAGTGGTGGGCGGGCGCCGCCCGCCCACCACTCACACACACTTCGCAAGCGATTTAGGATCGCTATAGTATGGAGTCTTTAAACAAGGAGTTCAATCATGACAACGCTTAAAACCCATGTTGCGCTACGAGTATCCGATATCCCTCGATCGGTCACCTTCTACCAAGCCATGTTTGGAGTTGATCCCGTCAAACACAAATTAGACTATGCCAAATTTGATCTGGAGAGCCCAGCCCTCAATCTGACGCTAAACCAAGCAGATACCATTCAGCCACATGGCACGTTATCTCATCTGGGGATTCAGGTAAGCAGCAGCGAAGAGGTGCACGGGGCGATCGCCCGCTTTAAGGCCGCCGACCTCGCCACCTTTGAGGAACACGATACCAACTGCTGCTATGCCCTGCAAGATAAGGTTTGGGTCACCGATCCCGATGGAAATCGCTGGGAAATCTTTGTGGTAAAGATGGCAGATACGGCCCCTGATCAACCTGTTGGCATGGGGGAGCCTGTAAAGCAGGTTGAAACTTCCTGCTGCTAGGATTGTGGATCAAATAATTTGGAGGACTGCGCACGGGCTTGGCAATGCCAAGCGCCCCTGCTGCGGGAATTGTGGATATTATTCAATCTACATTCCCTAACTCATTCATAAGACTTACGCAATTCGCAATGGCGTTGCCCCCAATCCACCAGATTTAGGAAATTTAGGGGGCAAGCACATAAGTCCTGTTCAATTAAAGCCCAACACCAGATAATAGTGGTAAAGAACAATCAATGCGTGAACTGCGCTGTTCATTCTCTAAGGAAACAATAAAGAACGCTTATGGCTGCATCCATTGCACCCGCAGATAATAAAAACCAAAATAATAGCAATGTACTTCGCCGAGAGATTCTCGGATCTCGTCGATTCAGTAACTACTGGTGGGCGACTGTCTCCCTATTCGGCGGTGCAGGTTTTTTACTGGCAGGGCTTTCAAGCTATTTCAAGGTCAATCTACTCCCCGTTGCTGACCCAACCGAACTCATTTTTATTCCCCAAGGGATTGCCATGGGGTTTTACGGAATCGTCGGGTTGGGGCTAGCAACCTATCTTTGGCTCGTCATTTTTTGGAATGTTGGCTCAGGATATAACGAATTTAATAAAGAGACGGGGATGGTTCGCATATTTCGCTGGGGGTTTCCCGGTAAAAATCGCCGAATCGAAATCGAGCATGCGCTTGAAAATATTCAGGCGATTCGGGTGGATATCAAAGAAGGGCTAAATCCTCGGAGAGCCCTATATTTACGGATTAAAGGAAAAGGTGAACTCCCGTTAACGCGTGTGGGCCAACCCATTCCTCTATCTGAGCTAGAGAATCAGGGCGCTGAGCTAGCGCGTTTTCTAGGGATTCCTTTAGAAGGATTATAAATCTGAGGTGTCTCCGTCTGCTAAGCGAAGTCTATTCGCGCTGGGCTAAGATTGATAGCTGTGGTCACGCAGGTATTTGAAACATGCAAAACACAATGCGTCGCTGGCTAATGCCGGTTTTGACGGTAGTAGCTCTCTGGATGGTTGGCTGCTCGTCTCCTTCAACGGTTGCTTCGAGTCCTGGAAGTGATGCTATCGGTGAAAATTTGCCCCGCCTTACGGGTGAGGCTGTGGTTGAGCTGACCGTAGACGGTGAGCCTATTTTGATTCAAGTGGATGGAGATGATGCTCCGATTACGGCTGGGAATTTTGTAGACCTGGTGCAACGGGGTGTATATGACGGTTCATCCTTTCACCGAGTCGTGCGTGAGCCAGAACCCTTTGTTGTTCAGGGCGGCGATCCTAACAGCAAAGATCCGAATGTGCCCCCCGATCAATTGGGCACTGGCGGGTTTGTGGAGCCAAATACGGGCGAAACTCGCTATATCCCTTTAGAGATTAAGCCCGAAGGAGCGGATGAGCCCGTTTATGGTCAACCTCTCCAGCAAGCTGGCATTTCCGAGCCTCCCGTTCTAAAGCATACGCAGGGGGCGGTGGCAATGGCCCGTTCAACCTATCCAGATTCCGCATCGTCGCAGTTTTACATCACGCTCGCTGAGCAGAGTTTTCTGGACGGCAGCTATGCGGTGTTTGGCTATGTGACGCAGGGAATGGAGGTTGTCAATCAAATTGAGCAGGGCGATCGCATCGAGTCGGCTCGGGTGGTCAGCGGATTAGAAAATTTAGAAGAACCGGGTGAGTAGCACTCACTCTATTAGAAAATCGCCGGGGCAAGATCGGAGGACATTGACGCCCCCAATTAATCGTGGGAAAACTAAAGCGATTTAGGATCGCTATATATAGCCCTACGGGCTCAGGTTTGTGTGGTGAGCCCCCGCGCCGCGGGGACTCACCCACGTTCTCTATTAATGATGTTAGAAGACATCACCCTTCAACAGTTGCCAACGAACTTCAATACGGTGGGATGATGCTAAATCGTCTGATCGCTGGGCATCTGCAATGTAGTGAGGAATTTCGAAGAGTTGCCACACACTGACAGCTAACAGGCTATAAGCGGCGATCGCCTTTGTTTTTTTGATAACAGAATTCCACATGACTCATCCTCCTAAACGCTAAGGGAACCAATTTGTTGGCTTAACTCTTTAAACACCTTTCTTTAGAATGCCTTAACACTCTGAAGTTCCCCTGATTTGTGTCTAAGAAACAGATGAGTATACGTTTTCATCTAAATTATAAGTTTTATTAATCCAATATCTCTGTTACATTTAAGGCTCGATTCAAGTGAATCGGTAAGATTAAGCGCAGGCTA
>JBNPEG010000124.1:0-21676 GCA_051117555.1 Elainellaceae cyanobacterium
CCACAGTGGACGCAGATGTGATTTTGCTTACCTTTTTTCTTGCCGTTCTTACGGATATGAGTACCACCACACTCGGGACATTGCATTGTAGATCACCCCTAATTCATACCTTGATTATGCAACGCCGTTAGATCAGGTTCTGGTTTAGTAACGGGGTATGGTTGCCATATCCCGTTTTGTCATGAAATGTGCATCCATTTCGCTATATTTTGCTTAGATTCAAAAGTCTTAACGACATCTTTCCTTCTTTTGGTGGAATTAAGGGCGTGTTATCCGGTATAAATTAGGTATAGGTGTAATAGAGATACCTTACAACTCGTGATTGGGGTGTCCGGTGGGGTCTTTGAGGTAGATTCAGGAATTGCATCAGGCTATCTTTAGCTACTCGATATGCAAAGATTGCTGAGAGATTATCAAGCAGAAGATGTCTCAAGTCTCATCAGGAATCGGTGGCTGAGTGGGTGTAGGAACACGTAGTTGCTAAGCCATAGCTTGAAACAGCTAAGGCATTGAATCACTCGATTTAGATGAATGTTTGCTTAGACCTTGCGAGTTGAATAGGGGGTCTAGCGATCGCATCCTCTCAGTTCAGAGGGGGGATGGGGTTATTATTTACAGCTTTTACAGTTCAGCATTGAATTTGGGAGGAGGTAAGGGTGTTAAATCCGGCGACCAATTTTTGCCCACCGAGGCTTTCAATCATCGATCGATTTAATAAATCGTCATTGACTGGCTTGCTCCTCACATTGGGTTTAATCATAGGTGGGATTTCTGCGTTGCCAGCTCAGGGGATTGAGTCTTCACCCGCGATGCAATCACCTGCGAATCGGGAATCATTTCAAGCGGTTGATTCTGAATCTGCAATATCGATGCCAAATGGCGTGTATCTCTACGGTCAATCGGCCCAACCCGATGAAATTGGGGCTGCGTATATGGTGTTTGAGGTGAATGGCGATCGCATCGTGGGGGCATTTTATATGCCATATTCATCATTTGACTGCTTTCATGGCGAGCTTCAGGCAAATCAGCTCGCATTGAATATCACCGACAGCTATGAGCGGGATACCTACCCTTACTCGGTTGCCCTAACGACCCCATCTGCTGTTGCAGCAGACAATCCAGCGATCGCGCCCGTTGAGCTAGAGGGCTATCATCAGATTGATGCCGTGAGCGATAACGACCATCGCATCTTAGACACGTGTCGAGCTAATTATCAGCAGTCGCTGTAACGCCCTGACAGCTATTTGATAGCCAGTTAATAGCCATAATAGTCATCGTAATATCGAGAATCATAATATCCCTCGTAGGGATTCTCTGGAGAGGAGTCTGCCGGAGCACTCGGCTGGGCAGACTCTCCATATGATGGCTCACTATAAGACGGTGCGGCTGGGCGAGACTCTTCGGCTTCCCACGCGTTCCAGATTTCTGCACGACGGGCACTCCACTGAGCGATCGATGCCTGAGCTTCGTCATAAAGCGCCCGCCCCGGACTAATCTGACTAGCCAAATTGATGGCATTGGTCAATCGATTCCGGGCGGCCAAAGCGGATGCTTCATCGAGCAAGGAGCGATCGCGCGCTAATTGGATTTGGTCTTGCCAATCTTGAATGGCTGCCTGTGCGTCATCATAGAGCGCACGGTTATCGGCGATTTTTCGTGCTTGAGCGATTGCTTTTGCCAAATCGCCGGCTTCAGCAAGCTGACGAGCTTCATCTAAGATAGGTTGGTCTTCAATGGTTTGAATTTGAGCCGTCCACTGGGCGATCGCCGTTTTAGCATCAGAATGGAGGGCACGACCTGGATCAATCTGCTGTGCCTGTTGAATGGCTGCCTGCAAATCCTCAATCGTGCCGGGCTCTGCCAGTCGACGAGCGTACGCTAACAGAGGGCGATCTTGAATCCGCTGAATCTCTTGTCCCCAATGGGCTGCTAGAGTTTGTGCCTGTAATCGACGGGGACGATCAGCGTCGACCATTTCAGCTTGTTGGATGGCAGCATGGAGCGCAAATTCCTGATTGAAGCCTGCGATCCAGGTGGCAAACTGAAGCTGAATCAAATCCTGAAGATGGGCTTGCCAGGTTTGAGACTGAGTTTGCGCTTGGCTATAAAACTGACTGGTGGGCTCAATGTGGTGGGCGATCGTAAGCGCTTGAAATAAATTCCAGACGTGTTGGAAGGTCGGCTCCCAAGCAGACTCCGTCGATGATGCTAATGTTTGAGCGTGGCTGAATTGGATTAAGTCAAACGCATTAGGTGCAAAGGTCGGATCAGGAGGGACATGCTGAGCTAACGTCATTGCTGCCTGAGTATTTCCCTGCTGCAGTGCCTCTAGACTGGCATTGGTGACACGGGTACTCCAGTCTTTGAGACGAGGCTCAGCCTGTTTCCACGCATCGGTTTGAGGGTTGATCTGACGGACGAGCGCGATCGCCTCGACTAGTTGATCTGGATTCTTGTCCTGGGCAAGCGTGTCGGCTCGATCTAAGTCTTGCCACGCCTGCTTTTCATTCAAGATCTGCCAGGTTAGGGTCTCAGATCTCTCCTGACTCCAATAGTCAAATTGGATCTGCCCCAATGCCATAATTTGTTCAGATGCCTGCTGCCAATCTTTAGAATGAATTGCGGCGATCGCCTTATCGTAAATGGCTTTCCCTGTTTGCCACTCTTGCTTCCATTGCGCCACTTCTGCCTGCGCCTCTGAATAGAGCGGGCTAGATTCAGGAATTTGATTCACGATAGAAATCGCCTCGGCCAAGCTTTCCTGATCCGTTTTAGAGCGGGCGACCCTAAGCAGCGTGGCTGACCAATCATTCATCAACTCCTGAGCCTCGTCATACAGGGGATGTTGATTTGACCACTCTTTGATGAGATTTATTCCGTCAGCCAGCGAGTCCTCATCTCCGACTTCAGCCGCTTGCTGAGCACAGTAAAGCCGTTCTGAATCTGACGCCAACGGCGAAATTTGCTCGCAGTCAGGAGCCGGAGGAAGCTGAGTAAGCCACTGAAAGGCGATCGCTCCCGTTGCGCCAAAAAAACTAATTAAGGCAATCCAAATAATTGACCAATCCCACGATGACTGACGCGGACGAGGCTTAGGCTGACGAGTTGGTTGAGTCGGAGACGACGACTGTGGGCGAGTCAAGGGCTCCAAGGCTGGAGTTGAACGGGAAGAAGATTTAACGACCTCGTGTCGAAGCTTTCTAACGGTTGGATTTTGGCGTCCAGGCTTAGGCTGCATGCCAACCGTTTGATGCGGATGAGGCTTAGACGGTTGCGATAGATCGATCGACTCCCCTGGTAGACGAATGCCAGAATGCGCCGTAGACTGAATCGCTTGCTTTGAAACTGGGTTAAGCTTTTTTCTGACCATAATCCCCGACACCTTTCGCGGAGCGTCTGCCATCCTGCACCAGAGAGCAGAGCACTACCCGTTGATTGTAATAGGCTGATAGTGGATAATCTAGCCCAAAAGCACTATATTAAGCCTAAGTGTATGACAGGGATCGGAACAACGTCGTCAAAATCTTACAATTAGCTATAAAAATTGGCGAATTTCCTTAGCCAAGCTAAGTGAGCAATTCAAAGATTTTCAGATGATTATAGGGGTGCATTTCCCTTGAGGCGACGCCACTGAAGCTCTTGAGTGAATTCATGCTCGAGTGAATCAAATTCTCGACTGAACGTAGCTGGAGCGAAAGTTGGCTGGCGCTTGGCAACGTGTGCGATCGCCACCGATAGTGCCCAAATGGGTGAATACATGATCCCAGTTGGCACCATCACAAACCAGATAAATACTGGACTCAATTCTCTCCCCTGGGGAGAAAGAGAACGCTGCACCTGTTGAAAAATCCTCATTTCTCCCTCCATTGACGGCTATTAATGTCCTGACTGAATAAGCGCACCGAATCAGCTCCATGAGAAATCGTCCGCCTTGAAAGGCGGTCAAATTAGTCGATGAGGAACAGAATCCAAAAATGCCTGTCTATAGCGAGCCAGCACAAGATGGCACAACACTCACACGTGCGGTCGATCCCATCCGCTGGTATCGCACCTCTTAGACAATCAACGGCAATAAACCTGCGGTTTTACCTACCGTCGTAGCAAAACAGTAGATTGACGGTATCGAGTTGACACTTCTAATCTAGCTAGACCTGACCCGGATCATCAAAAAGCTATGTGCATCGTGGTATGAATTTTGTTCATACAGCCTTGCGCGATAGCGTGAGGACATCAAACTAGATGCACTAAAGATTTGTGAGCACCCCTAGCGCCTACTACACCATCCGCCCGTGGAGTGAGACGAAAGAATTAAAAGGGAGGCTCTGCGGTGTCTTCCCCGCCGTTTAGCGGTGCAGAATGATGAAGCTCGTTGACGACGACACTATAGAGATAGTCATCTGGACCAAAGCTGAATGCATCAATCCAATTCATCTAAGGGGCAGATGCAAGCGGCTCATAAGTATTGGCGTGGCACAGCTAACTTGGTGGATTAAAGTAGTGGCGTGTCATGACGGTATGATGTGCATGTCCCTAAAGCCAAAAAAAAAGTGGGCGAGATGCCCACTTTTCCCAATCATCGAGTCGCTCCTTTGATTTGTAGATGAGTTAATGCCTATTGTCCCTATACCGGCTTATTTGCGAAAGCCTCGTCCTTCTTGAGGTTCATTCAGCATTTCAGGCGTAACTGCCGGGTTTTCAATTACTTCTCGCGCATTTTCAAGCGTGCCCTCTTTATAGACCAAATCTCGGGGGTCGACGGGCTCCTTTTTGCCATGTTCAGCATTTTGCGCAGCTTGAGTATCGGGAGAAGCTTGCGATTGATTTTGCTGCTCGTCGGCAGGTTGGGGTGCGTTCTGACTCATATGTCCTCGTGCTATAGCATGGGTTCCAAATTGTGCAGTACTAATGCCTGCTAATCTCATAGACATCAATGCTACAGTTCCAGGATAAAAAACTCATCGCCCGCGCGCTTCGATCAAAAGTAAGACATTCAAGCATAAGACATTGCTAATGGTTAATCTCACACTGACGAAACATAGCCCGCTTTCAGGCATCTATCGAGCCTATTCGGCGACGCTAATCGATCAGCAGGGCTGGCAGATTGCCAAAGTGTTCGGCAATCTGTCAGCCGAAGAAAAATCTCTGCAAACGGGATCGGGTTTAGCAGACTGGTCGCATATCGGCAAAATTTCGCTGTCGGGTCAACAGGCCGCTCATGCCGCTGAAATGCTTTGTGCTGGAGCTTTATCTATTTCACCCCTAACCAGCGTCAGCACGACAGACGTAGCAGCCTTGCGACTGACGGCCAATGATTATCTGATCCTGTGCCAAGTTGGACGCGAGCTGTCGCTGCTGGGTCAACTTGATGGCGATCGCACTAGGAATCGCATCACGATAGTCAATCAAACAGGCGCAATGGGGTGCTTAGCGCTAGCAGGGCAGCGTCGAGATGAGGTGCTAGAGCGCTCGACTGCGATGGATCTACGGCGCGATCGCCTGATTGCTGGATCGGTGATTCAAACAACCATCCATACGATTCGCTGCACTCTCTACCGCACCTCACAGCTTGACGTCATCGTGCACCCGCGCAGCCTATCTGAATCTCTATTTGACGCGCTTCTTGATGTGGGCATCGGAGTAGGCTTAGTTCCAACGGGGCTTGCCATCGTGCCAGTAGAATTTCAAGCAGGATAAAATCCCTCACTAAACCTGCTCTTGCTCTGACGAAGATGGCGAGTCAGATTGCATCGGTTGAGAGCCTAAATAGGCATCCTCATCCTCATCCGAGGGCTGATCGCTAAATAACCCAAACACTGGACCTAGCGCCGCTCCAAACACAAAGCCACCGGCATGAGCCCAGTAGGCAACGCCGCCGCTCTCCATTCCGACATTGGCAGGTGCGCCCAGACTGGCAAGCCCATAAAGTGCCTGCTGGACAAACCAAAATCCGAGGAACAGCAAGGCGGGAATGCGAACCGTGTAGAAGAAAATACCGAGCGGAATAAACGTTAGGATTCGCACGTTGGGGTAGCGGAAAATGTAAGCGCCCATCACTCCGGCGATCGCCCCACTCGCGCCCAGCGATGGAATCGTTGAATCGGGTGCAAAAAACCATTGCGCTAGCGATGCCAACACACCGCAGAGCAAGTAGAATACGACAAAATTTATCCGTCCAAGCTGTTCTTCTAGGTTGTTGCCAAACACCCACAAGTACAGCATGTTGCCTGCTACGTGCAAAAAACCTGCATGGAGAAACTGCGCTGTAATCAGGGTGCTCCATTCAAATGCATTGGCATAGGAAAAGCCGCCTTGAAAGCTTTGAGTTAATTGCTTGGGCACGACGGCCCAGCTATAGAAGAACTCTGTCAGCCCCTGAGGAGATAGCGAAGACTCAAAAAAGAAGATGAGTATGTTGAGCGCAATCAAACCATAGGTCACGTACGGCGTAATTTTGACGGGATTTTCATCGCGAAGAGGAACCACAAGCCTATCCTTAATACAATTTTCTATATTGAAATTCAAACGTTACAATACCTGATTTTGAGACACAATGAATCTCTCTTGCGTAGGGTTTTACATCAGTCTTGCGTCGAGAAATTGATGCCGTTGAGTCAGTCAGGGATTGACTATTGGCGCTATGCTAATGAGTCAGCAGTATAGGGAGCACTAAGAAACCGAATGCCAACCCCTATGTGGACAACTCACGATGTCAAGCCTTTCTACGATGTGGTCATCATCGGCGGTGGCGCCCATGGATTAGCGATCGCCTATTATTTGGCAACCCGTCACGGAATCACCAACGTCGCTGTTCTTGAGCAAAAATATATTGGATATGGTGCATCCGGGCGAAACACTGCCATTCTTCGCTCAAATTATCGTACCGAGGCAGGCATTCAGTTTTACAACCAAAGCCTTCAACTCTACGAAACCCTGTCACAAGAACTAGACTTCAATCTGATGTTTAGCCAACAGGGGCACTTTACCCTTGGGCATAGCACTGCATCTATGGCAGCGCTAACGACTCGCGCCGAGCAGAATAAAGCACTCGGCGTTGACAGCTATATGGTGACGCCTCAAGAGATTAAGGCGATGATTCCTGACATTGATGTATCAGATGCGCCCCGTTATCCAATCATGGGAGCGCTATACCATCCGCCCGGTGGAATTATTCGCCACGACGCCGTCGTATGGGGGTTTGCGCGAGGCGCTGATCGCAATGGCGTGCATATTCACCAACTAACTCAGGTTGAGAATATTCTGACTGAGAATGGCTCTGTAACAGGCGTTCAGACGAATCGAGGAACAATTCACTGCGATAAGGTCGTCGCAGCAACCGCAGGATGGACGTCTGAGGTCTGCCGAACCGTTGGCGTCAGACTGCCGCTTGTGACACATCCATTGCAGGCATTTGTCACTCAGGGACTAAAACCCTGGCTTCATCATGTCGTGGTGAGTTCGACACTCCACATCTACATCAGCCAGAGCGATCGCGGTGAGCTGGTCTGCGGGGGCGCGGTCGATAGCGTTCCTCAATATGCGATGCGGTCGACCTTGGATGTTTTAGAGAGCTACGCGGCTCATATTTTAGAACTCTTTCCCATTCTACATAATGTCAAAGTGCAACGACAGTGGGCAGGCATGTGTGATATGACCCCTGACTACGCGCCGATTATGTCGCCCGTCAGTGCGCTAAAGAATTTCTATATCACCTGTGGCTGGGGAACCTGGGGGTTTAAGGCATCACCGGCAAGCGGATACAACATGGCAGAGATGGTTGCGACAGAGCGCGTGCCCGATCGAATTAACGCCTTTAGCTGCGATCGCTTCCTTGAGAATCGGCTGATCGGAGAAAAGGCGGCTGCCTCGGTTGGCAGTTAGGTATGGCTTGTCAATAAGATTCAAGGTTAATCTATGACTAGATTTGCTTGCGTGTGTTCATCCTTGTTCTATTTGTGTGTCCTGACCTATGGCTTTTTCGTCTCTGTATCCCGTTGTCTGGCATGACGACCACGTGCTGCTCATTGATCAAAGTCGGCTACCCAGTGAGTTTGCTTTAGTTGATGTGAAGCGCTGCGATGACATGATTCGCGCTATTGAGTCAACCATTGTCCGCGGAGCCCCTGCCATTGGAGTGGCTGCCGCCTATGGGATGTATTTGGGAGCGCGAGATATCAAAACGAGTAATCGGGAAGAATTTTTTCAAACCTTAGAGGCGATCGCCACGCAGTTTCAACTGGCATGCCCATCGACGGTGAATCTCGTCTGGGCAACCGAGAGAATGCTCAAATCGGCTCGTCAAACCATCGGACCCACCGAGCATCTTAAGCAAACTCTTCTCAGAACGGCTCTAGACATTAATGCAGAAGGGCTCAAAATCTGCCAAAACATCGGGGATCATGGGCTCAGCGCGTTGCCCACCTCTCCACAGAAATTAAGGATTTTGACTCACTATAATGCGGGTGCTCTAGCAACCGCAGGGTATGGAACTGCCCTTGGCGTCATTCGTTCGGCATGGCGAGAACAGAGACTTGAGCAAGTATACGTGGATGAAACTCGACCCCGTTTTCAAGGCTCGAAGCTAACGGCATGGGAATGTGTGCAAGAAGGAATTCCGGTGACGGTGATTGCCGATAGCATGGTGGCTCACTGCATGAAACGGGAGATGATTGATGCAGTCGTCGTCGGAGCCGACCGGATCGCGATTAATGGTGATCTTGTCAACCGAATTGGCACTTACAGCATCGCGGTCATTGCAAACGCTCACAATATTCCGTTTTTTGTTGCAGCTCCCTTATCGACGATTGATTTTGAGCTGTCAGAGGGCAGTCACATCCCTATCGAAGAACATGATGCATCTGAGATTTTTCAGGTCGGAGAGAAGCGAATGTGCCCCCCTGAGGCTCGATGCTACAATCCGGTGTTTGATGTCACACCTGCCAACTTGATTACGGCAATCGTCACAGAGAGAGGCGCAGTTTCACCCGCCGAGTTGCAAGATTTACGAGAAAAGCAAGTCGTCTAGTACCAATACTTTAGGCGTCTTCGAGCTGAGAGCGGAGCTTTTCTAATTCGACATCGACTTCTTTATCCTGGCTGCTAGCTGGTAAGCTCGCAGAGTCTTGCCCTGTCATTTGCGATCGCATCGCTGCTAGCTCGTCGTCAATATCTCCCCCACTCTCCAACGCCTGAAATTGCTTTTCTAGATCGTTGCTGCCGAGTTCGGCGATCGCCTCCGAGCGGGCTTCTAGTTCATTGACTTTCTCTTCCATGCGCTCAAACGCTGCCAGCGCGTTTCCGGTTCCTAAGCCCCCCATCATTTCGTTGAGCTGCTGCGAAGCTTTAGCTGAACGGGCGCGGGCGATGTACATATCTTTCTTGGTTTTCGCCTCAGAGAGCTTACTCTCTAAGGCCACCATGTTTTGCTTGAGCTGCTCAACGATGCCGCGCTGCTGATCAATTTGCCCTTGCAGGGCGTTAGCAGTTTCCTGATACGATTTGCGTCGAGATAGCGCTTCTCGGGCTAGAGTTTCTTCACCCTTTTGCAGAGCGAGTTGCGCCCGCCGATACCATTCCTCTGAGGTTGATTGTGCCTGACTGCACTGCCGCTCTGTGCGCTTTTGGGTAGCGATCGCCTGAGCGACTGACTGGCGCAGCCGAATCAGGTCTTCCTCCATATCAATGACGGCCTGTTCTAAAATCTTTTCTGGATCTTCCGCTCGACCCACGAGGCTATTTAAATTTGCACGAATGACCCGCATGAGCCGATCAAAAAATCCCATGATGTCACTCCTAACGACACGACGCGACATGATAACGATACAGAAGACGCTTCGACGAAGCCCCGATCATTGATTTAACCCAAAGCCACCCAACATTTGTGACGTCATCCATTTCATTATTCTCATGGTATCGCACCTTTGTTTTGCGACTCAGGAAAATCAGCGTTCTAAGACTTGAGCAGAAACACCCTGCTGCCTAAGACTTTCAACCAGGTTTTGTGCCCGTCCTCGGTCGTTAAATGCTCCCAGTTGAACACGTGCCCCATCTGAGAAATTACGAACATAGGCTCCTGAAACATGCTCACGAGCTTGTTCTAAGCTGCGATCGCCTGTATAGCCGGTGACAACATAGTAGTAGCGTGATGATGATGAGGCAGCCGGAGCACTTGCTACGGATGGCGCACTGGATGGAGCAGGGGAAGCAGACGATGGGGCCGCAGGCTGCGGAGGCGGAGACGGCGAGGGGCTTGGTGAAGGAGAAGACGACTGTGCCGCAGACGGCGCCGGAGCAGGTCGAGGCGGCGGGGCTTGACGATTCGTCGTAGAGCGTCCTGACTGAGTTGCGCGAACCGTTGGTGCAGCGATTGATGGAGGCGCAACGGGAGACGGGGTGACTGGCACTACTGCACGGCTCGGCACCGGAGCGCCCTGTCCTGTATTCTGTGTTCCCTGCCCGGAATTCGATACATTTGGCATTTGCGACGGCGTTCTAGGTGTTGACTCGTCGGGTAGCGTTGTGAGCGTATCTAAATTGAGGTCTTGAAATTCTCCCGCCGACAAATCAGGAGTGCTCATCATGCCAGATTCCCCATCCTGACTCGCACCGTTTGAATTTCGAGGGCGATCGCCCCATGTCCGTAAGCCAAAGCTATCGGGGTTGGTGATTAAATACCCAAGCGTGGTACTTGAAACCAAGAGCAGTAGCATCGACCCCATTCCCAGCGGGGTCAACAAACTCGCTAAAATACCGGATTCTTGAGGCTCATCTAGATGATCCGGGTCCATAGGGTGAACCACAGATTCATCCAGACTGCGCAACAGTTCTTCCGACGATTCTAAATAATCGTCTGGATCGACCGATCCAACGTTAGCAAGACTTGACGAAGTGGAGTTGTCAGTAGAAAGTTGGGCACTTGTCAGACGAGGCGGATTAACGTGAGCCATATCCGATGAGTCATCAGACGGGCGTCGTGCTAACGCTGCAGACGCAGGTTCACCGTGTTTGGCGATCGCCAAATCTGTCGCTAAAGCATCGGTTTGAGCGGCACGCAGATACTGAGACTCTGCTGGGTCACGATCAGGACTTGGATTGAGCTGTAACACTGGTTCTGACTGGTCAGATGATGACAGCCTCGGTCGAGATGAACGCTGATGCGAGTTCACTGACTTTTGCTGAATGCCACGCACCTGCCGATAACGAGCGAGTTCTTCCTCAATACGAACATCTAGACTGCCCAACGCAGCCTGTAGAGTAGGATGCAGAGACTCTGAATCTGAATTCACGGATGCGGTAGGATGCTGTGCTGAAGAACGACGGCGCATGTCTAACTCCTGCCAAATTTATGCCAACTCATAGGTTTAGGATAGGCAACACGAGCTAATCCAAGTCAAGATCAATATCTGTTAATATGCATCGTCCTGGTGCTTACGAAATGTCTGGCGCTTCGAGCCGCCCCTACTATCGCAGCACACCTAAAACGTTGGATATGGGTAGGCACAGATTAGGCTAGGCACACACTACAGACATGAAGTCTGCCTACACAGACTCTCTTAACGGTGGAGACTCATAACAGTTGAAACTCAAAACCCCTGATTGACCCATATGACATCGTAATTGAAACTGCGATGCACAGATGAGTCGCTAGATTATACGCACCCTAATGTTCGCTAGAAATCGATTTAATTCCCTGTCCGACTTAATATTAACCAAGTCGCGCATCATTAATAAATAAATATGCTTGATTTTCAACACCTTCTAGGCAATTGTTAAGGTGTTGAGGATGATGCTCCACAACGACCCCAACCATCCCAAGGTCAATGGCAATGGCGTTTACATCTCTCCAAACAGCGTTGGGATTTCTTCAACAAGAGCCGGGTTGGCAAACCCATCACCAGCTACAGCATATTTTGACTCATTGGAGCGAAATCGTAGGGTTGGCAGTTGCGGCCCAAACTCGCCCGGTGGCAATTCAGCGGCAGGTACTATATGTCGCAACGTCTAGCCCCGTATGGGCCCAGAATTTAGCATTTGAACGACGGCATATTTTGGATAAGCTCAATACGTATCTAGCCGATCAGCCAATTGCTGAGATTCGGTTTTCCACCAACCAATGGCATCGAAGTGCTCAAGCACCGGGCGATCGCCCCAAATCTGATCCTCTCTGGACTCAACATCCTAGCCGAGTGCAGCCGTTCTCCTCGCGGCGATCGCCCCAGTCTTCCAGTGACACCAAAGATCCCAAGGCGGCATTTAACGAGTGGGCAACTGCAATCAAAATTCGCACTCAATCATTACCCCGATGCTCATCATGCCAGTGCCCAACCCCTACCGGTGAGCTTGAGCGATGGTCGGTCTGTGCGCTGTGTGCGGCGCAAACCTGGTCAAAGTAAACCTGAGGCGTCTAACAAGGCTAGACTTTGAGCGCAGTCATCTCTTTAACGGCTTCCACAATTTGCTGGGGTTGTACGATGGTTAAGCTCTCCATCAGGCCGTTGTAGGGGGTTGGAATATCTTGGGATGCCAGTCGAATCACAGGAGCATCTAATTCATCAAATAGGCGATCATTAATAGATGCTGTCAGTTCAGCGCCGATCCCTCCCGACTTCATACATTCTTCGACGATGATCACACGGTGAGTTTTAGAAATTGATGCGCCAATCGTCTCGAAGTCAAATGGCTTCAATGAAATGAGGTCGATTACTTCAGGATCATATCCGTCTTTTTCGAGGGTTTTGACGGCTTGCATCGCATGATGCCGCATCCGAGAATAGGTCAAAATCGTGACATCGGTTCCTTCTCGAACAATCTCCGCTTTATCGAGAGGAACTACGTATTCGTCTTCGGGCAAATTCTCCTTTAGGTTGTAAAGAAGAACATGCTCGAAGAACAAAATCGGATTGTCATCTCGAATTGCTGCTTTTAATAACCCTTTTGCGTTGTAAGGTGTCGAGCAGGCAACCAGCTTCAGCCCTGGCACTCCCTGAAAATATGCCTCTAGCCGCTGGGAATGTTCTGCTCCGAGTTGGCGACCCACGCCGCCGGGGCCTCGAATCACCATCGGAATTTTAAAGTTTCCGCCTGAGGTGTAGCGGAGCATGCCAGCATTATTGGCAATCTGGTTAAATGCAAGTAATAAGAAGCCCATATTCATGCCTTCGATAATGGGACGAAGCCCTGTCATCGCAGCCCCAACGGCTAGGCCGGTAAAGCTATTCTCGGCAATGGGAGTATCTAAGACTCGTAATTCTCCGTATTTTTTATAGAGCCCTTTCGTGACCTTATAGGATCCTCCGTAATGTCCTACGTCTTCACCCAATACAAAGACGGTAGAATCTCGTCCCATTTCTTCATCTATGGCTTCACGTAATGCGTTAAATAAGAAGGTTTCTGCCATGGGTAAGCTCTATATGAATAAGTTTGAGTTTTGTCGCTCAATCTAACATCATATCTGCTCGATGTCATAGTCTACTATTTGGATCAAAGAGTTCTGCCACGTTGCATTCGATAGAGGAATTTAAGGTGATGAGGATCAAAATTAGACTCCGCAAACGAGGATTGCTCTTGGGCGTAATAACCCTGGCGATCGCCCTCTTAGTAGTTCATTCTCAATCGATTGCCAGCCTAAAACCAGATCATCCACACCCCATGGACGCCCCAACCTCATCGCCCATGCGGTTGTCTCAGTCAGACTCCTTGACCGATGGACTAACCCAAATTCAGGGAGACTCACTCGATGCCAGCGCGGATGTACGCCTAGCAAACCTGCCGAACTACACCCCGCGAGAAGATGTGATTCCGGCTGATCCGACGAATTATGGTCCGCGATATCTAACTGACGTGTATGGCAATCCGGCTACTAATGCCCTACTGGTCGTCATTCACGAAACAGTCGGGTCAGCCGATAGCGCTATTCGGCTATTTCAAACGCACCACGAAAACGATAGCGATCAGGTCAGCTATCACAGCTTGATTCGGCGAGATGGCACGATTGTTCATCTAGTGCATCCGCAGATGCGAGCCTTTGGGGCTGGCAATTCTGTCTTCAATGGGCCCAACGGACCTGAAACCGTTCGCACGAATCCTAACTTTTCACCCTCGGTGAATAATTTTGCCTATCACACCTCTCTAGAAACACCGAGCGACGGACGGGGCAACCAAAGCAGTCATAGTGGCTACACGGATGCCCAGTATCAGTCTCTAGCGTGGCTCGTGGCTCGCTTGCCCGTCCCAGACGAGCGCATTACCACCCATCGCGCCGTGGATCAATCTGGCAGAAAACGCGATCCCCGCAGTTTTAATACTCAACGATTTATAGATTTGCTCCACGCATACCCCCGCGTGCAAGCCAATTCGCCGGTGGGTTCGTCATTGGCAGAAACGCGCTAGGCTGAGATCAATCCATATGAGATCAATCCATAACGGATGGGCGATCGCACAATGGCACGATTTCCAATACCTTCCCATCGCTTAATTAGCTGGCTCGTTGCTGTAAGTACCGGATGTTTAGGATTTTGGGTGGGCAATCCGGTTCGCTACGTCGAGGCTGATCAGAATTGTCAATCCCCAGGCGTTTTAACAGTTTGTAACGATCGATTTAGAGAGCTTGGCTGGGCAGAACGCTGCCTGAGTAGTTTAATCTTTGCATTGGCTGGAGGTAGCATGACACGGCTGCTTAGCTATGCTCGAAAGAGGTCTGCTCAAACAGATTCACCCGCCGCTGGTCAGATTCCATGTAGCTTGACCGATCGCCTCAGCAGCCTGACATCATCCCCTCAACCCCTAACAAATCGCCAGCGAGAGGTGTTACAGTGCTTGTTAGTTTTGGCGGCGATCGCCCCCAAGGCCGATGATGAGGAATTTGTTCTCTCGGTGTCTAAACAGTCAAGCCCTGCTGACGCACGGCAGATCATTCAGATATTTGAACAGGGTTCGTTTCAATACTTAACCCTCATTGAAGTGC
This sequence comes from Elainellaceae cyanobacterium, assembly GCA_051117555.1. Lineage (GTDB taxonomy): Bacteria > Cyanobacteriota > Cyanobacteriia > CAZCXK01 > CAZCXK01 > DBGGTD01. The sequence goes on from JBNPEG010000124.1 coordinate 14,960, forward strand.
GCCAGATTCTTTCAACCTTCGGGTTTTCTGACTGGGCAATTCAGCAGGCGTGGCGAATCATCTGCGAGAGATGAATTGAAATTGGAATTTAAGTATAGGTTAGAGATAAGAGGCACGAGTAGAATCAGTATTCAACCTCGATTTAATTCAGTTCGCTAAGCCTAATTTTTGCCTACATTCATCTATTGAAAAGAAATGACGTGGTGGAATCTCAGTCTGAACGCCCTCTGATTAGCCCCAATACGCTCAATCTGACGGCACTCTTTCCATTCGAACTTGACGATTTTCAGAAGCAGGCGATCGCCGCATTAGATGCGGATCGCTCTGTTGTCGTTTGCGCTCCAACAGGCTCAGGAAAAACACTAATTGGGGAATATGCGATCTACCGCGCCCTCGCAAGGGGCAAACGCGTATTCTACACAACGCCGCTCAAAGCGTTATCCAATCAAAAACTCCGAGATTTCCGTCATCAGTTTGGCGATGATCAGGTCGGGCTGCTCACCGGAGACTTATCGATTAGTCGAGACGCCCCCATTCTGGTGATGACCACTGAGATCTTCCGCAACATGCTCTATGGCACGCCCATCGGTGAGGTCGGCGCCTCACTGACCCATGTCGAAGCCGTCGTGCTCGATGAGTGTCACTATATGAACGACCGCCAGAGAGGCACTGTCTGGGAAGAATCGATCATCTATGCGCCCCCTGAGATTCAGCTCGTCGCACTATCGGCCACGATCGCCAACAGTGAACAGCTCACCGACTGGATTGACCTTGTGCATGGTCCGACTAGCCTCATTTATTCAGACCATCGTCCGGTTCCGTTACGCTTTTATTTTTCCAATCCTAAAGGGTTGTTTCCTCTGCTTGATCGCAACGAACGCGCCATCAACCCGCGGTTACGGTCGAAGGGGCGTCAACGCAAACGGCAGGAAACGCCCAGCTTACCTTTGGTTGTCAGCCAGCTTCAGCAGCGAGACATGCTTCCGGCGATTTACTTTATCTTTAGCCGACGAGGTTGCGATCAGGCAGTAACTGAATTTAATAAATTCTCGCTCGTCAATGATCACGAAGCCGCCGCTCTAAAAAGTCACATCGACCAGTTCTTAGAACGCAATCCCGATGCAGCTCGAAGTGGTCAAGTTGAACCGCTCTATCGAGGCATTGCAGCTCATCATGCCGGAATTTTGCCCGCTTGGAAGGGACTGGTTGAAGAATTATTTCAGAAGGGGCTGATTAAAGTCGTATTTGCGACCGAAACACTCGCCGCAGGGATCAATATGCCTGCTCGGACTACCGTGATCTCTAGCCTTTCAAAGCGTACCGATCGGGGGCATCGCCTCCTCAATGCGTCTGAGTTTTTACAGATGGCCGGACGGGCTGGGCGACGCGGCATGGATGAACAGGGACACGTTGTGACCGTGCAAACTCGGTTTGAAGGCTCATCTGAAGCCGCCTATCTAGCAACATCGGGTGCAGATCCGCTGATTAGCCAATTTACGCCCAGCTATGGAATGGTGCTCAATCTCCTCCAAATTCACACGCTAAAGGAGGCCAAAGAACTCATTGAGCGAAGTTTTGGACAGTATTTAGCTACGCTGCATTTATCCCCTCAAAAACAGGCGATCGCCGACCTAGAAGCCGAGCTTGAACATCAACATGCTCAACTTGACCCAATCGATCCAGAGGAATTGGATAGCTATGAAAAGCTTTCAGGGCGGCTCAAAGAAGAGCGTCGATTACTCAAAATCTTACAAAAGCAAGCACAAGAAACGTGCACCCGTGAATTGACGATGGCACTTACGTTTGCGATCGCGGGTACTGTTCTTAGTATCAAGGGCAAACACGTGCCGGTGTCGTCTCCCTTGCCCGCAGTGTTAGCGATCAAAGCAGCGGGATCGGGGCAATCTCCCTATCTAGTCGCTTTAGGGCAAGACAATCGGTGGTACGTAATCACGATCGCCGATGTGGTTAGCCTGCACAGTGAACTTCCTCGACTTGAAGGGGTCGATGCCCTAGTTCCTCCTCCTGATTTGCCAATAAAGCCGGGTCAAATCCGAGGCGGCAATGAAGAAACGCTGGCGATCGCTCAACAGATTCCTGAGATTGATACCCAGGCTGCAATTGCGCCCGAAGTCCAGACCCAATTTCATCAAGTTGAGGCGATCGCCGCTGAGATCAATGCCCATCCGCTCCGTCAGCATGGCAACCCCAAAAATATCCTGAAACGGCGCAACCGCATTGAACGACTGCAAGATGAAATCCTAGATCGCCGCGAAAAATTGAGCGATCGCACCCAACGATACTGGCATGAGTTTTTGAACCTCATGAGAATCCTGCAAGACTTCAAATATCTAGACGGGGTGACCCCCACTGAGTTTGGGCAAATTGCGGCTGCCATTCGCGGCGACAACGAGCTTTGGTTAGGATTAGCGTTGGCATCGGGAGAACTGGATGATCTCGATCCCCACCAGCTTGCAGCTGCATGTTCTGCGCTGGTGACCGAAGTGTCCCGCCCAGACAATTGGACAGACTACGACCATTCCAGTGAAGTCGAACAGGCCCTAGCAGGACTTCGAGGCACCCGACGCCGATTATTTCAACTTCAGCGCCGCTACCACATTATCTTTCCGGTGTGGTTGGAATATGATTGGCTAGGGCTAATCGAGCAGTGGGCACTGGGCACAGAATGGACTGAGCTCTGTAACAACACCAGCCTTGATGAGGGAGATATCGTTCGCGTTCTCCGCCGTACCCTCGATTTTCTTTCTCAAATTCCTCATGTTCCTCACTTACCAGAAAGTTTGCGGCGAAACGCATATCGCGCCATGCAGTTAATTGATCGCTTCCCGGTTAATGAAACGATCGCCTAAATCACATCCTAGTGGCGTGGCACAGCCAAAATAGTGCATCAGGTAGGGTGCCGTTAGCGCAGCGTAACGCACCGATTTCAAGAGTTTCAGCCTTTTAATGATTTGCACTATTTTAGGCATGTCAAACCACTACGGTGAACTATCGGAGCGTGGCTCAGCGAGGCATTACTAATCCAAGGAATAATTTTGGAATAGCCCTCTCCCTCAAAGGCCTTGGAGATTGATGGAAATCAGACGCGCATCGCTATATTGATGACATTATCAAGATGCATTGAAGTTTTTCAGAGGGCTTCTCATGTGCCTTTCAGAAAAAGATAGGACGGTATAGGATAAGACTCGGAATTCAGGTATCATAGCCCACTCTCTGGCAGCTTGGTTTGACCTGGGGAAAAGGGTTTAATGTGTCATTTTGGCTCATGAGAGCTGATATTGATAGCTCATTAGGAGGCTAGGCCAGTTTAACGTGCTGTGCCTTTCAATATTTCAATCTGATTGAATGTGTCGCATAAAACCCTGAGATAGTTCAGTGCGATCTATGATTGCATTCTTGATGTGAGGAGTCCGTTTCATTGTCTCAGCGACGTTCTAATCCATCGCGCTCTTGTTCGATACAGGTGGCGCACCCGTTTGATCTTGCAGTAAAGCTCTGTGGAATTTTGGTTGGCACCTTGGTCGGGATGCTGTCGTATGCTCCTGACACTATGGTACACGCTCAAACCGTGAGTACCGAAGACGACGAACTGCTGAACGCTCAGGCTCAGCGTACCTATCCAACCCTGTTGGGTCTTGCCAAGGACAGAGAAAATATTTCGCATTGGCAGACGATTACTCAACACCTGCAAACCGCAGATATTCAACATCGCATCATTGACTGGCAAGCGGTTCGTGGAGCGTCAGATTTAGCAGATCTGACTGTCCTATTTCTGCCGAATATCGACACAATTTCGCCTCGTCAGATGAATGCTCTCGAAACATGGGTCGACGAGGGGGGGCAGCTTATCGTGAGCGGTGCGGTAGGACAAAATTCATCCTCTCGTATCCGGCAGCGCTTGCGATCGCTCGTGGGGGCTTTCTGGGCAGCGCCGCTTCCTCATCCCACATCACTGCAATCCATCTCTCGTCGCGAACAAAGATGGATCGCCCCAGCAGAGCACTCAACCCCTATTCAAGGAGGTGTAATTATCCCAACTGGGTTGTCGAGTCATACGGTTGCAACCTGGCAAACCATTTCATCTGACGATCTAGCCGATCTAATTGATATGGATGTTGATATGGATGCAGCCGATCTAAATGAGATGGGTACTCATGGTAGTGCTGCTGTAATCGTCACGGAGCAAACGACATTTTTCGGTTGGCAATGGGGCAATAAACCAGAGTCTATTAATTTAGATACCGCATGGTTAACGGCGGCGATCGCCCGTTCTGACGCGGCACCAACCTCGTCTGTGTCACCCAACCCTATCCCCGAATCTTCACGAGCCGAATGGTCATCCTCCATTTCTCAGGCATCGTTTCCAGAGTCTCAATCGCCCGACCCCCGATCGACTGCGTCTCACCCCGCGGCGATTCCTCCTGCCGAGACATTGCTCTCAGAGCAACTGCCTCGATTAACTCGACTCACTCCTCAGGACATCAATTCAGCCAGCCACTCTCAGCAGAGGCGCCCCTCTCCTCAGCGAGCCCGCCCCCCCGTTAATCGTCCTTCAAAATCCAGCATACCGGCAGCTCCCTCGCTTCCATCACCTGCTCCACCGCCACCATCTCAAAGTGGGTTGAGTGACCCAGCAGAACAGGTCGCCCCTGCTGGGGTAGAGATTGGTCGAGGTGATGCGCCCATTACCATGTTGGAGGCGATCGCCATGCGTGAAGAATTGGCAAACATCATTGGTCGCTTTGAGAGTGCCTTGCTGTCAGCCAATTCTGTAAATAGCACAGTCAGCTTACAGGTTTCAGATACTGTTGAACCTGTTTTGATTGCAAGTGCTCAAGACATAGTCCAGCTTGAACGAGCGTCCAATTCCCAAGAGGCACGTCGCTCAACGGAATCAGCAACTCAGGAAGTCGTCGAATACGCGCATCAGGTGCTCGACACCCTCCCAGATTTGATTGCTCAGCGAGAATTTGCTAGGGCACGAGAAGCTTGGATAAGCGCTCGTGAACAACTTTGGAACAACTTTCCGACCGATCGCTATCTGGCTCAACCAGAAATCCGCGCCATGTGGCTCGATCGCGGCACGATTGTACGTGCAGGCTCGCGAGACGGATTGATTCCAATCTTTGATCGATTGGCGGACGCTGGCATTAACACGGTTTTCTTTGAGACAGTCAATGCAGGATACCCGATTTATCCCAGTCAGGTTGCGCCTCAGCAAAATCCGTTGACTCGCCATTGGGACCCCCTTGAGGTGGCAGTCGAATTAGCCCACGAACGCGGCATCGAGCTTCACGCATGGGTTTGGGTATTTGCAGTCGGCAATCAGCGTCACAACCCAATCGTTAATTTGCCGGTCGATTATATCGGCCCTATCATCTCAGCTCATCCCGACTGGGCAAACTTTGACCATCGCGGTCACATGATTCCACCGGGGCAAACTAAGCCATTTCTGGATCCAGCGAATCCAGAGGTTCGGAGCTATCTGTCACGCCTATTTAACGAAATCGTGACCCAATACGATGTCGATGGGTTGCAACTTGATTACATCCGCTACCCCTTCCAAGATGCGGGTGCTGGTAGAACCTATGGGTATGGCATCGCTGCCCGTCAGCAGTTTCAGGCAATGACAGGGGTTGATCCGGTGACTATTTCTCCGCGCGATCGCCAGCTTTGGCATCGGTGGACAACCTTTCGCACCAATCAGATCAATTCCTTTGTAGCCGAAACCTCCACCCAACTCCGTCAGCGTCGACCTGATTTAATTCTCTCTGCGGCTGTTTTTGCATTCTCAGAACACGAGAGAGTCCAAAAAATTCAGCAAAATTGGGAAGTTTGGGCACGCCGAGGCGATGTCGATTTGATCGTACCCATGAGTTATGCACTCGATGCCAATCGACTTCAGCGACTCACGCGCCCTTGGTTTGATGAAGATGCAGATTTAGGCTCTGTGCTGGTTTTGCCATCCATTCGATTACTAAATTTACCTGAATCAGCCACGCTTGACCAAATTCAGGCATTGCGTGATATGCCTGCGGGAGGCTACTCGCTGTTTGCAGTTGAGAATTTAGATGAGAGCCTACATGCCATTTTTAGTCGCACTCAGGCCACCGATACAGACGCCCATCCAGATCCCATTCCCTATCGGCAACCGTTCCATACAGCAGCAGCCCGATTTACTGCCCTAGCCCGAGAATGGAGCTTTGCTCTATCCAATCATCAGCTTTGGATTCGTGAGCCCCAACTCGAAGAATGGCGAACTCAGACGCAAGAGCTCGTTGAGGCGTTCAATGAACTGGCTGAACATCCTTCAAGAAGACAACTCCGAGAAACTCAGCGATTACTTATATCATTCCGATCGCAATTTGCAGACTGGATGTATCTGCAATCGTTAACCAATGAGTACCGTGTCCAAACGTGGAATAATCGCCTCGATGTTTTAGATGATTTATTGAGATATGGCAATCAGCACGCCCTCAATCGCTAAATTATACCGCTGCAAAGTAAAAGATTATACATATTCAATTAAATGTCTGCCGTGATTTAACGGTTTAATACGTGTTGGTGTGTAGAACCCACATTCCGCAGGTTTCAAACCAGAAGGTAGTATTTCTGGCAAGCGGCCCCCAGGAAGCGGAGAATGTGCTGGCGTTCCTCGGTTAAATTGACTACTTGAGTCAGGTTGCCAATCCACAC
>JBNPEG010000152.1:0-12651 GCA_051117555.1 Elainellaceae cyanobacterium
CAGGAGCGAGTAGGTCATGGCTTCCGGCAACAAACATGACCGGAACTTGCATTTGCTGGAATCCATGGGTTCCGAATAAACTGCTCCCCATAGAATTCATTGCAAAAACGGCTTTAATGCGTCCATCCTGAAGCTGTTGAAAGGCTGTATCCTCCAATTTCAGCGCGGTGCATTGAAGCAGCAGCGAAAGATTGACAAGGTCAAGCCCATCGCTGGCAAAGGTACAGTTTGCTTTTAACTGCTCAATATTGAATTCTGCTCCCGCCAGTGCAAAAGCCATGGAGCCGCCAAAGGAATGTCCGATGATGCCGACTTTTTCTAAGTCAAGGCGAATAGGCTGCGAAGGGCTAGATTCATTGAGTTGCTCTAACTTATCGAGTAAGAAAGAGACATCTTTAGGGGCTTCAATGAATTCCTTAGGGTCAATAACTTCGCTAGCTATTCCTCTAGAGAGATCTCGAAGTTGTTGAGTATTAAAGCCACGGTTATCCAATAACACAACGCTGAAACCATGACTCACCAAGTGCTCAGCTAAATCTGTAAAGCTATTGCGATCTGCTCCTACACCATGAGAAATCACTATCACGGGAACGGGGGCAGAGGACGAAGTTTGCGGTTGATATAGATTTGCTGCAATCCTGCGATCGCGCTCTTGATCATACACATTTAGGCTTTTCGAAGACCACGTGAAGGGACCTGGCTGCTCTAGGTTTGAGTCCTGAGTAAAGTTGATTGCAGCAGTTGTTTCTAGCTCTAACTCAGCCTGCTTTTCAATCAGAGCTACCACCTGCTCAGTCCGCTCAAATAGCTGAGCGATCATTCCAGCGATTTGGAAGGCTCGTGAACCATCAATTCGAACAGTTCGAGTTGGAAAGTGCTGAATTACGTTTAGAATTGTCAATTCCTCTGAATCAGCCGCTGCCTGCACGATTGCCGAGCGCAAAGCATAGAAGCCATTAAGTCTAGAATCCGTCTGGATTAGAGATCCTAAATATTGCAGTAATACCTCTCCAAGGGAAGAATATAGAAAATTAGAGAGGGCAACAGGGCTTAAATCGACTGGAGTCAGTAAAATTTCCTGGATTTTCTCCCGCTCTTCTACACCTACTTTCTGTAAATAGGAATCAAGTTCATCACTAACCTGACCTTCTCTGGCAAAGGCTTCTAAAGAGGTTACTGAAACTGTTCTTTCTAAAGGGCCATACGAAAGCTTAATTTGTTCAGCAGCAAGCGATGGCAAGGCCATTGTGGCTAACAATAAACTGCCGCACATCGCTTCAAATGCACGCCACAAGTGAGGGCTACGGGTAGCCATAAATGAATACCTCAATGTTTGAGTGACAAGCGTCAGACTGGTATGCCAAGGAGTTGCGCCTCGGCGCTCATCGCAAGTTTGTGTAATGCCCTACCGGGGGTGATGACGCAGCAGCCATTGCAGACAAATTCCGGTAACGATGCCGTAGCTTAGCCAACCTGCCCCATAGCTCAATGCTGTCGAGAATGGTGGTGGTAGTAGCCCAATGTAGGCGACAGTTGAGCTACTTGCTCCATCTAACGCACCTCCTAAAGCGCTGACCAGAATCCACCAATGCGCTTTACGGACAAATCGTGTCAAAATCGGAAGCTGAGCCACGCCAAAAATAGCCAGTTCAATCGGCTGTGTGACCAGATTCGACCAAAAAACTGGCCATGCGCCTAGTGTGCTCAGGAATTGAATAAGCGGATCAAAAAGGGGTGTGATGAAAGAACTCATCAGCGCTGTCCCAAAAGTCCATCCCTGGGTGCTAACCACTATCCACCAAAAGGCTTTAGGCATGTACTGGCGCAAAACGAGCCATTGGGCTGCGCCAATAAACAAACCTGTAAAATATATGGTTGCTGTAAACTGAAAATAAAATGATCCTTCTAGTGCTCCAACGATCGCCCCCGCGATTGTAGTAGCCAATGTCCACCAGAGCCATAAGCGAGGTGCGATCGCCAATTGTCGGGCGTCATCTCGCCATTTATGCCGCTCCATAATGCTCACTCCAGAGGTGCACTTCAACTCGATATCTGTACTATTCGGCCTAGCCCGTGTGAGAGCAGTTTCTATCTAATTCGCAATCGCGCTTCAGGACGTTCTTCAGATCTGAACACCGCATCTGTCTGAAGCAGCTTCTGTCCATGTGCCTGTAGCGATACCAGAGTAAATTTGCTGCATCAGTTCTAAGCAGAAGGGCGGCACATCATAACACCTTCTTTTTGAGTGTTGGCATTGGGATTATTTCCCATCGCTCGAACGGTGATCGTAGGTTCATAACCGGGATAACAACGGATGAGAACCGTATCTTCGGCTCTGGTCACATACAGTACATAAACAGGTCTACCGCCTAAAACAGCCGGGACAAGATCAGGGGGAAGAGCGGCTGTTGCAACCAGCGTTGACTGATTTGAGGAGGCTAAATCTGATATCTCAGATAGGGCAGGCTTTGCCCCAAAAGATTGTAAACAAACCATCACCAATGCTGTAACTGTGACTAACAGGATAGAAATTTTAGAGAATCGCTTGAACATGGTTGATTTTACTCTTGATACTGTTGGAGTTAAATATGGATGCAGTTCTCCTCGGAGCAGAAATTAACGAACTGGAGCCAAATTTGCTGATTGGATGTGCCATGTTCGCTCCTTTGAAGTTGAGCCGAGAATATTATTGATGTACGAAGACTCGCCAACAACAAGCGAACGTGGAAGATAGAAATCACTTAATAAGCGTTAAAAAACAGTTTCTAATCTTCAGAATTCACTTGCCTGATAATCACAATGTTTTCAGCAAACCCTAAAACAACGATTAGCCGCGAAAACGCTCCTAAAAAAGCTTCCATCGCCCAGTTCTGACTCAGAACCTCCCAAATCATCCAAATAATAGTGAATCCAATCACCAACGAGGATAGGATGACCGATGAATTGCGGCTGCGATAGAAGCGGATTGTCCTCTCCCGCCAAAATGGATCGAAAATACAAGCGATATAGGACACTCCTGCACTGATGAGCAGGCTGGTTTGAAGACCCGAAGGCAGGTTTGGGTATCCAAGCGCGATCGCCGTCAGACAGACTCCCAGCGCCAGATACAGGAAAGTAAACAAGGTAGATCGTTTCATGATTTCTTCTCCGGTGAATCTTATTCTCGGTACCAAACACGCACACATTGAAAGCAATTGATTGCAAGACCCTGACTGATCATCACTGGGTAGAAAGTATTACTGGTCTTCACTCCGTAGTCACCATCACCGGTGCCTTCAATCCGATCGGGTAAAACAACCGTTTCAACATTGATTACCTGGATCGTTGTACTTTCAATCCACTGATTTACAGCACTCACCACCTCCGAGAAAGATTCATACTCGGAAGGTCCGCCTAGGGGGCCCCGTTCAGTAATCCGAGGCGCAAAATCTTTGTACTCAATCATTTGATTCACCATCTAAAATTGCAGAGTTAACAATCGATTCAAGAAACCATCATGATTTGGTTTGTTTAGGGCTACAACAACCGCTGGGTCAGCGGTCTTGCGTCGGCAGCGTGAAGCTTGGGGTATTGGGAGACAGCTGCTCCGTGTACGCCTGCCGGTAGATGTCCAGCCACGGCGCGCGATCGCCAGGGATGACAGTGTCGTTGGCTGGGTCGTCTAGGGCAAGCTCGAGCCGGGCGTCGCTGACGGTGATTCTTTCAAGCGACGGTGTATCAATCCAGTCGTTGTCGGGGGCCAGAGAGGGCTGAATGGTGCCAATCTCAACGGCCAACGCGTGACCAGCCTGCAGCATCCAGTCCGTCGATCTGAGGTCCAAGCTGGTCGTGCCGGGTTTTACCACCGCCACCTGCCGGTTGAACGCAACGGCACTGCCGTCTGGGGCGACGTCGTACAGCTCGACCATGACGTTGCCGTGGCCCTCGGTATTCAGAGACACCTGCGGCGTACCAGTGATCCGAACCGACTGCCCAAGCGGCTCAGACCAGACGAAGAAGCGGTTGGGAGCCTCGGTTGCAGGGTCGGCGGGCAGGCCGTCGTCCAGGTACGACCCGCCGCCGAGCGGGATGGCGGCGGAGTATTCCACAACCGGCCAGGTGTCCTGGGTGCGCCAGGTGCCGGTACTGTCCTGCACAACGTAGGCTGGGTAGTCCACGGTCGGTTCGATGCCCTTGAGGTGCTGATCGTAGAAGGACATCACCTCGTCGAACCAGCCCTCGCGGCCCATTTCCAGTTTCCCATCGGCAGTGCGCTCGTTGCCCCGGTAATGCTCCCAGGGTCCGAGCCAGCCGCGCTGCGGCCCCTGGTGGTTGGTGAGAAACTCCTCCACCGCCTCGGCTTCGGCCTTCCACTCAAGGAAACCCTGCGTGAACAATAGCGGAGTGTCGGTGCCCTTGGCGCGCTCGGCCAGGTTACGGAACTGCCAGAACTCCGAGTCCGGGTCAGCGTCCTGGTAGCCGAGCGAGTTCACTGGCAGGCACAGCGGGTTCGCCTGCTCGTAGGCGGCATTGGTCCGGTAGCGCTCGTCATCGTCGGGCAGCTGCGGCAAGGTAGCAATCTCGTTATAGGTGCGCGACACATCCACGATGGTCGAGCGGGGGACGCCGTTCGACCAGACCATGCGGTGCAGATCCCAGATCGGCTCCTGGGCGACGACGGCTTTGAGCGCGTCCTGGTCGAGGTTGTTGCCAACTAAACCGGTGATGGCATCATAGGACATGCCATACATGCCGACGGCACCCGTAGACCAGGGCTGGCTCGCGGCCCAGTCGATCGCAGCCTTCACGTCGGCCTGCTCACCGGGACCCATGAAGTCTAGACATCCGGTGGAGCCGCCGAAGCCGCGCAGGTCGACCATCACCAGGGCGTAGCCGCGGTTGAATAGATCGGTGCCTTCGATCAGGTCGTTGAAGCGGTTCGAGGGACCGGTGTGCGCGTGGTTTTCCAGTGCCTGTTGGCCGGAGTGCCCGAAGTATGCCCCGACCGACAGGATCACCGGCACCTGCTCGCCTGCGGCCAGTCCTTCGGGCAACAGAACGTCGGCGTGCAGTTCAACGTCGGAGCCGTCTGAGGACGGAAAGTAGTGCTGCGTCCAGGCCGCGCCTTGGGGAACGCGGGCGTTCTCGGCGTGCGTGACCGCTTTGTCGGCGGTGGCAACCGCGGCAGTCGTGGTTGCCTCTGACTGTGTCAATGCGGCAGGTGCCCCAGCGAGGACAAGCAACATCACTGCTGTGCCTGTTAATAAGCGCCTGACGTAGGTCTTGGGAACGCGCATAATCCTCCTCCGAGTGGAAGCTGTTGGTCTTGAGTCGTACGTGAGTCGGTCACGATTTCGTGAGCTGTTAGAAGAAATCTGAGACATGAGGGTGAACGCTTTGCCGTCCAGCCCATCTGGCAGGGCACCTGGGGCCACGGCACCTGCGGCCACCCTGTCCGGTTGCCAGAAGATGCCTCAGCCGATGAGGGCCAGCACGGCATGGACCGTCAGATGGGCAATCATGGCGGCCTCTAGCCCATAGCGCCAGAATAAATACCCCGCAACTACTGCAAACAAAGAATTTTGGATCAGCAAGAACCCCACTAGGGCTGGGGTTAACGGCAGCCCTAGGGCGATCGCAGCGGGCAAGTGGCCCACGGCAAACAACAGAGAGGAGACGGCTATGGCAACTACCACCCATTGGACCTGGGGTTTACCCTGGCGCTGCTGCCCAAATCGCCAGCCCAGCCACAGCAGCAGCGTCATCAGTCCCCAGCGGATCAGAATTTCTTCGGTGATACCGCCGTAGAGAAATCGCACCAGCAGCGGCGGGGACTCAGCTGCCTCATAGGCTGGTGGCAGCAGCGGGCGAGACAGCAGGGCGATCGCCGTCAGTAGTCCGCCGCTGATCAACCCACCCACCACACCGGGCAACAGTTGAGGAACCATAGCTTTCCGCCACGATCGCCCAGCGGCCAGCGCCTCTGCCCCCGGTGCCATTAGCTCTAGCCGGTGAGCCAAGAGCACGCCTATCAGCACCGCTACCGATACCAAAACCGTGGGCTGCACCAGCACCAGCAGTCTAACCACGGCGGCAGGTGGGGCACCCTCTGGGAGCAAGGGCAACGGCAGCAACATCAGGGTCATCACCCCAGCCATGCCTGCCAACCACAGCAGCCCAAACAGTCGCAGCCTAACTTTTTTACGCTCAACCATGACTTTATCCTCAACGTCATTCCAGAATTGTTTTCAAGCCTTCGCGATCTTGTGGTTATAGGGTGCAGGTCGCCCCTTCGTCGGGCAGTTCGAGGTCGATGAGGTAGTCGGTAACGATGTCGTTGACGCAGGCGTTGTCGTCGATGAGAGCCACACCGTGCTGTTCACCCTCGACGGTGAGCAAGGTGCTGCCGAGCGTTTCGGCAAGGCTGATGCCGCCCGAATGCGGGGTGGCCGGGTCGCGGGTGACCGAAACAATTAGGGTTTCGGGAAGCCCTTCAATGTTTTGAGCGTAGGGATAGCCGAGGGTGGGCTGCACGGGCCAGTGCTCACAGATGTCGCGGGCCGCGACGGGGCGGCCAGTATCCATAAAGGGTGCGACCTCGAAAACGCCACGCTTCATTGCAGTTTCTTGCTCGGGCGTGTGGCGTTCCTCGTCGAGGCAGTTGATGGCCAGCGTGGCCTCGTTGCCATTGCCGTAGCTGCCGTCAGCACTGCGGTCGTGATAAAAGTCGCGCAAGAGTATCAGGCTGTCACCGCGTCCGGCCTTGAGTTCGGCAATGCCCTGGATGATTATGGGCCATTGCGCATCGCTGAAGAGGAGGAAGAGCAAGCCGTCGAGGGCGGCGGTATAGGTGAGCTCGCGTCCGGCTGCGGTGGTTATCGGCTCGTCAATCAGCGGTTGCAGCATCCCCTGAAAAACGGCCGTGGCCTGTTCAGGATCGGTGCCCAGCGGGCAGTCCGGGCTCTGGGCGCAGAAGGCCGCCATGTTGTTGAAGGCGTTCTGGAAGCCCTCAAACTGGACGAGGCGACGTTCAGTGGTGCCGGTGGTAGGGTCCACAGCGGCGTCGAGAACCATCGCCCGCACGTTCTGAGGAAACATCTCGGCATAGACCGCACCGAGCCGGGTGCCGTAGCTCTGCCCAGAGAACGTGAGCTTCTCATCGCCAAGCACCGCGCGGAGCACGTCCATGTCGCGCACCACATCGCGGGTGCCAACATGGGCCAGCACGTCCTCGCCGCCGGAGCGCTCGGCGCACTGCTCGTACAATTGGCGGGTCTCGTCTTCGGTATAGTCATCAACTCCGGAATTGAGCGTGGAAATCTTCACGTCAGCCTCCCGCTGGGCGTCGGTAAAGCAGTCCAGGGCTGGAGTTGAGGCCCCAACTCCGCGTGGGTCGAAGCCGATCAGGTCGAATCGCTCAGTGACCGGGTGCTCACCCAGCGTGTCCGATACCCTGGTGGCGTGGCTCATCCCGGAGAAGCCGGGGCCGCCGGGATTCAGCAGCAGGGAGCCGATGGGCTCGCCCCTGGCCGGTACCCGCAGCAGCGCGATCTGCGCGGTTCGCCCGTCGGGGTTCTCGTAGTCAAGCGGCACCTCTAGCCGGGCGCACTCGAAGGTGTCGTTGGCGAAAGTCTCAGCATCGGCATCGGTGGTGGCGTAGCCCTCGCAGAAGCCGAAGGTCAGTTCCTGGTTGTAGAAGCGTTCCAGCCCTGCCGGAATCTCCCCCGGTGATGGCTGCCCAGGTACGGGCTGGTTGCAGGCACTGAGAGCCAGCAGCGCCGCCCCAGTCATTAGCGAGCTGCGGACGTAGGTTTTGCGAGTGAGCAGAGTTTTCCTCGCGGCAGCCGTTGGCTCTGAGTCATGTGGGGGTAGGGTGCGATCGCGTGAGCTGTTAGAAGAGAATTGAGACATGGTGATGAAGTCTTTTAATACATTTGCTGATGGTTTTAGGGCCTGACGAGATCACCAGCGACCCTTTCGATAACTCTGGGAAAGGGGTTTGGATACCCCGTCGGGTTTGAACACTTTGTAGGCGATCACCAGAAACACGGGTACGACAACCAGCATTGATAGAGCTGTGTAGGTCGCGTGGAACTCGCTGACTGTGAATAGAGTCGGCGCGGTCACGGCGCTTCCGGTCACGTCGCTTCCGGCTACGCCCATCAAGAGATTGCCGCCGATGTTGTTCGCGAAGTGCACGCCGATGGCGAGTTCGGTGGTGCCGTCAATCAACGAAACCACGGTCCACACTAGCCCCGGAACGAGGAAGTAGTTGATGAAGACCGTGAGCCAACCGCCAGCGCTCGCCTCCGAGTTGAGCAGATGCGTTAGGGCGAAGATCACAGCTGGCACCAGCGCCAGAAAGACGCGGTTAGACCAAACAATACTCGCGCCCTGCACGATGTAGCCGCGAAAGAAAAGCTCCTCTGTGGTGGTCTGGATCGCAACGACAATCAGTGCGATGGGCACGAAGAGCGCGAACGTTGTGAGGTCAAGATTAAAAGAGAAGGTGTCGGGATAGAAGAAGTACTGTCCCAACCCAGCGATCAGCCAGACTGGCACGAACCACGCCACAAACCCATGACCGACACGCCGCCAGCTAATTTTTTCCCGCGCTGTGACCAGTGTCCGGGGATGACGCTGGTGAATGAGGGTGACGGCGATCAGGATTCCCGCGAGGAAGAACAGAAAACTCGCCCTGAACGCAACGAAGCCCCCCACGAGGCCGAGCGCAGCGTAATCCAGCCGATTGAACGCCGCAAGCGCCTCCTGACCGCCGAGCAAGAACGCGACGCGGGGGGTGGCGATGCCGTTGATGACCAGCCCCACAAAAAAGATGACGACTAATCCCAGAACATACCGCCACCACCGATGCTTACCCCACCGGGCAGCCTCCACGTAGGTAACTTTTTTCGCTTCTGCCGTGATTCGCTGCGCTCTTTCGGTGTTTTGCATCTCCATCTCCGTTTCCTTCATGGGTAAGTTATGTAGTGCTTGGGTCGGGTTACTAATCACAGTTGTCGATAGTTTCAGGATTTAACGATGACTTGGATAGATCTGGTGGCACCAGATCCGGCATCGTTGGACATGCGCTTACCCTTGGTCGAACCACAATCCAAGTGTCGACGGCCCCTATCAACGGAATTTTTGGGCTGTGTTTATATATTTTTGTACAGATTGTCTTTGTCTTAGCTAACTTGAGTATGTGAGTTTTAACACTCAAGTTCTTTCAGATTCTTACGGTGATTTATTAGATTCCTATGGAGCTAGCGAATCTGTTTCGGTGTCATGCCAGTGAGACGCTTAAACTGTTGCGTTAAATGGCTTTGGCTAGAGAAACCGACTTGTAGAGCGATGTCTGCGATCGCTAAATCCGTTTTCATCAGCATCACTTTCGCTCGTTCTACCCGCTGTTGAATCACGTATTGATGGGGCGAAATTCCCATTTCTTGCTTAAATAAGCTCGCAAAGTAAGTTGGGCTGATGTTCACTACACTTGCCAGTTCTGCCAAGGATAAATCTCGATTCAAGTAAGTGTGAATGTAATCAATCGCCTGCTGTAACTGGGTATGAGTAAAGCTGCTGTGGGGTGATGCGATCGATTGCGTTAGGGTCGAATAGTGTCGGAGTAGATGAATCACTAGGGCTTGAGTGAGTGATTCGATATAGAGTTGCCCCATCATCCCGCCCGATCGCAACTCAGCGAGCATCAGCATGCCAATCTGATGCAGTTGCACATCCTGCTGACCGAAACCATGCACAAGCTCGAACCGTGTGGAATCAATGTCAGACGCTTCAGCAACGTGTTGAACCAATTCTGGCTTTAGGCAAATGTGCAGCGGAGTACAGATAACACCACTCTCATCTCGACACCAATAACTCGGTTGTCCAGCCGGGACAAAAAGATTGTCCCCTTCATGAAGGATTGATTCATGCAGGCGATCGTCCCGTTTCTGAATTAAAGGGGCAGGATTTCCGATGTGTAAGTTCAGCCAATGGTCTGAGAGGGCTGAGAGTTCCACCTCAAACGCTGAAATAGGGCTTTGGCACTGCTCAACGAAAACGCCATTCCAGTTCATTTGCTGACTGGAGAACATCAGCGTTTTATTAAACTGTTGGCTGAGTTCAAGCGAGTTAAGCCGATTGCTAGTCATGAAGTTTGCTCTCACGGATTGCTTTTACGTAGGACTCCAGGGATTGTAAGTGCCGATAGACTACGGTATCGATTGAGTCAGAGCCGCGCGTCAGGGCGGAACGGGGTGCGCGCGGGGGTCAGAGCGGGGCCGGTTCGCCGCGTGCGCCACCACACCACTGCGGTGATCACGACAACCGTAAGCGTGGGCACGAGCTGGTAGGGCGAACCCACACCTGCCGATCGATCCTGGAGCGCGGTGCCAAGGTCGACGCGCAAGAGGGTGGCCCCGATCAAAACGACCGTGTTGAGCACGGCGTGGAGCACGACCGCGATCTCGATGCCACCGCTGCGCCATGTTATTAGCGCCAACCCGGCTGCTAGAACGAAGTACCACACGATGATGTAAGGGTCGGTTGAACCGTGGATGGCTGTGAACACCACGCTCGAGACCAGAACACCGATAACCAGCCCCGCCCGCGACCCACGGGCCCAGCTCCCGGCGACCCGGAAGACCAGTCCGCGCACGCCATACTCCTCGCCCGCCGCCTGCAGCGGCGTCAGCAGGAGCGTTCCGATGAAGATGCCGATTAGGTCCGTTTGCGACCAAGAACCCTGCTCACCGGGTGTGAAGAACGGGAGCAAGTTGACGACGATCCAGACGGGGCCGAAGAGCAGGAGCGCCCGGCCAAACACGTCGAACCGAAACCGCGACACCACCGAGTGCAGCGAGGGACCGGGCACACCGTAGAGCCATCGCTGGATGACCATGCTCCATGGAATGAGCACAGCGAGCGAGAACATGGTGCTGGCGTGGTAGAGCGGCGTGTAGTCGGTGCCACCGAGGATCGGAGTGGTGTTGCCCATTTGCAGGTCGATGACTGCAGCGCCCCTAGAGATGACGTTGATGAAAACGACGGCCCCAGCCAGCAGGAGCACGATAGCGAAGATGCCGCGCCCGATGCGGTGTTTCTCGCCAGCGAGTACGCGATGGTATTCCACGCCGGCTGGGACTGGCGCCTGTCTCGCGGGCCGCTGCGAGGGCGTGGTGGGGATCTTTCCTGACTCCCGCGAATAGTTGAAAGAAAATTTAGACATGAAGATCACCTTCTTTACTCTTGTTGCTGACTTCAGTTGTTAATGGGTTTAAGGATCTACGGGGTCCCCGACGACTCCACCAGTAGCGACGTACAAAGCGCGGACTATAAAATCTATGCGTTTGAGAGGGGTATCGATAGCGGCAGGAGCAGTGCCCGTCAAAGCAGCGGCACTGACGTCTTCGCTGATCACTCGCAGCACTGATGTGGCCGCCGCTGCGTGCATCCGCACCTCAATATCGTCGGTTGAGCGTTGCAGACGATTCGCGATGACCGCAATAAACTCCCGCTCTCCTTGATCGCAAGCCATCAACCAAGCTGTGCGGATCGCTGGTTCCGTTTTGGCTAGCACGATCATCTGCCTAGCCGCCAGTAAATCGGCATTCTGCCCTTGAGGGCGCTTCGCTAGTTCCGCGACGTAGTGCTCCTCGAAAGAGCTCTGCCGGGGCCAGCAGCGTAACATCGACACAAACCATTCGACGCTCTGCTCCAGAATCGGCTCAGCACAGCTCTCCTTGTTGCGGAAGTACCGCCAGAGGGTGCGCACTGAGAGACCTACCGCTTCTGCGATTTGCTCGCCGGTCGTGGCAGCGACGCCTTGCTCCCAGAACAAACGCGCCGCCTCCCGCGAAATCTCCAGACGTATCCGCTGCTGCCGCTGCTCACTCATCCTCCCTGGCTTGCGCCTGTTCTTCGTCATACCGTTGGCACCGTCACTCCCCACGACCGTCTTCTTTCAAAGTCTGTCACTAAGTGACACAATAGCGCTAAATGTCACCAAGTGACAAGAAGTTGCTTTGCCAACTAGCACGTCTCATCTAGGCCAATAGCTATTCAGGCTTTGGAACGACCGATAAGGGAATGACATTTGAAAGCCCCCGTCATAGTCGGCAGGGGTGAGGGCACTACTGCCGAATGCCACTATATTCGGGACTGCTTTCTGGACAGATTGTCTTTGTCTTAGCTCACTTGGGGGTAGCGCGTTCCAACGCTCAACTTCTTTCAGATTCTTACGGTTAGTTATCAGATTCTTCTGGGGCTAACGAATCTGTCTGGGAGTCGCGCCCCTAACAAAACCTGTAAACCCTGACGAGCCAGCAATCTAGCAGTTGCTTTACCAATACCGTTGCTAGCTCCAGTAATCGCAATAACTTTGTTTTGACCTACGGAATAATGCCATCTTTTTGTAATTGCTTCTGGAGCGTTTTCGGCAGGCTTTTAATGTTGCAATGCCTCGGAGAACTACCCTCATAGCGCCAGGACTGAATTTCTCCAGAGCGATCAAATTCGACATCAATCTCACAGAAATCACGATCGACAACCGTGTTGCCTCCGCTAATTATCGTAGTTGTATCGCCCTGATCGTTCTCAAACTCATTCACAGTGGTTGGCTGATTAAACTCCCGTTCTCGATCCGTTCTGTAAGAATAGATTGTGTTTCCA
>JBNPEG010000152.1:12661-15737 GCA_051117555.1 Elainellaceae cyanobacterium
TATTCATTCCTCTGTGTTGAAAGGTCTTCATGTGCGATCGTTCATTTCAGTCGCAGTAAAGCTAGGTCAAAGGACTCAATCAATTATTCGTGCAGTCGTTTGAAAGGAGAGTCAATCGCGTTGTGTCATCTGAAGTGTACTGAGGTTCAATGCTTGATTTCTTTCAGATTCTTATGGCAGTTTGAAAGATTCTTAAGGTGTTAGTGAACCTGTTTCGGCGTCAGTCCCGTGAATCGCTTGAACTGTTGCGTCAAATGGCTTTGGCTAGAGAAGCCAACTTTCAGAGCAATGTCTGCGTTGGCGCAGCCTGTGCTTAGCACGTATCGCTAAATCTGTTTTCGACAGCATTAATTTTGTTTGTTCTACGCGCTGCTGAATCACGTACTGATGGCAGGACTGATTCATCTCCTCAAACCCGTGCCTGATCTTCGTATCTATGCTTTGCTGCAGTAGAGCACAAGTAGACCTGTAAACTTCGCGATTTGAGGCTCAATAAGCAGCTCAATCTGGAACTGATGTTCTGAATCAGTTAATTGGCTAACATGATTTGTCTACCGATTGAAGTTGATTTGAACTAGAGAGACTGCCCCCCAGAGACTTCGATTCTCTGTCCAGTCATCCATCGATTCTCTTCCGACAGCAACAGTGCGATCGCCCCGCCAATATCATCGGGTTCACCCACCCGACCTAAGGCCGTTTGGGAGGTGATGTACTTATTGATCTCTGGATTTTCCCGCACGATACTGCCCTCGGTGGCGATCGCTCCTGGAGCGACTACATTCACTGTGATTTGCCGCTGTCCTAGTTCCTTCGCTAAGGAGCGAGTCAGAACCTCGATCGCGCCCTTTGTGCTGGCATAGACCGCTCGTCCTGGGCTTATGGTGCGGGTCAAAAACGATGAAACATTCACGATTCGCCCACCATCTTTGAGCAACGGCAGCAACTTTTGAGTGAGAAAGAAGACACCCTTAAAGTTAACGTTGAATATTCGATCAAATTCTTCCTCTGTTGTTTCTGCAAACAGTGAACCGCCAATAATTCCAGCGTTATTGACGAGGAAATCAAATTGCTCGATTTCCCAAGTGTTTTGTAGAGCTTGCTTTACTTGTATAACAAACGCATCAAGGGTTTCGATGCTGCCGATATCGAGCTGCAAGGCCACTGCTTTGTTGCCCATTGCCTCAATTTCAGAAACAACGGATTTTGCTTCCACTTCACCGTTGAGATAGGTCACAATTACGCCCACCCCTTTCTTGGCCACTGCCAAAGCAGTATTCTTTCCCAGCCCTCGACTCGCTCCTGTCACTAGAGCAATTTTGGGTTTATCTTGTGTCATTACCTTATTTCTCCAATGAAAAACAAGCAGATGTACTCCTAAATAGAATTAATGGAGATATTAATCCTGCCGTTCAATCTATTCTGAGTGCTTTAAATGTACTGAGTTCTTGTGCTTGAATTCTTTCAGGTTCTTAACCTAATTTGTCAGATTCTTCCTGTTAGCGCACCTGCTTCGGTGTCATGCCAGTGAATCGCTTAAACTGTTGGGTTAAATGGCTTTGGCTAGAAAAGCCGACTTGTAGGGCAATGTCTGCAATCGCTAAATCCGTTTTCATCAACATCGCTTTGGCCCGTTCTACCCGCTGTTGAATCACATACTGGTGGGGCGAAACTCCCATTTCTTGCTTAAACAAACTCGCAAAGTAAGTTGGGCTGATATTCACAACACTTGCCAGTTCTGCCAAGGATAAATCTCGATTCAAGTAAGTGTGAATGTAGTCAATCGCCTGTTGTAACTGGTTACGAGAGAAGCGGCTGTTGGGTAATGCAATCGATTTTATTAGGGTCGAATAGTTTCGGAGTAAATGAATTACCAGAACTTGAGTAAGTGATTCGACATAGAGTTGCCCCATCATCCCGCCCGATCTCAACTCAGCGAACAGCAGCATGCCAATCTGGTGAAGTTGCGAATCTTGCTGACCAAAGCAATGCATAAACTCGAATCGATTTGAATCCATATCAGAGGCTTCAGCAACCTGTTGAATCAGTTCTGGTTTTAAGCAAATGAATAGTGGAGAGCAGGTGATACCACTTTTATCTTGACACCAGTAGCTTGGCTGCCCAGCCGGAATAAAGAGATTGTCCCCCTCATGAAGGATTGATTCATGCCGTCGATCGCCCCGTTTCTGAATCAAAGAAGTGGAATTTCCTAGGTGTAAGCTGAGCCAGTGGTCTGAGAGGGCTGGGAGTTCTACCTCATAGGTCGAAACAGGACTTTGACACTGCTCAACCAAAATGCCATTCCAATTCATTTGACGACTGGAGATCATCAGTGGTTTATTGAACCGTTGGCAGAGTTCGAGCGAGTTGAGCTGGTTGCTAGCCATAGAATTTCTCTCCACGGATATTTTTTGCACTTGCAAAATAAATACTTTCTAGCCCGAATCCGGTACAACAGCGTTTATCAGTCAGGACCCCAATACAATAGCCTGCGTACAATAGCACGAGCCAGCGATCGCGGCTTCTCTCCTGAGATAGACCTTCTTTAACTCGGTCGCTGATTGTTTATTCAGCAAAATTGCGCCTAACTGTTAACTCTCTATACTGTCGCTTTCATCAGCTTGTACTGGATAGGATTGTTTCAGCAATTCAGCAACTTCTTGCGCGATCGCAATCAGGGCATGATTAACTGAAGAGTCACGGATAGAATCAGTCTGAGATGTAACCTCAGACTCAAAATCATTCTTGCATTGTGATGTTGAATGTGTCATGGGGTCATTCTCAATGAAATGCTGATTTGTAACTGCTTACGTCTTGTTCAAGCAGCTATGCCGCCATCAATTTTGAGGCTCGCACCCGTGACAAAAGCGGCTTCAGGGCCGGCGAGATAGGAAACCATGCCAGCCACCTCGTTGTCCTGTCCGTAGCGACCAAGAGCAATCATGTTAGTGATTTCTTTAGCAGAGTCCCCATCTGCGGGATTCATATCGGTATCGATCGGACCCGGTTGAATATTGTTGACCGTGATGCCGCGAGTCCCCAAATCGCGGGCGAGGCCACGGGTAAAACTAGCGATCGC
>JBNPEG010000152.1:15837-21339 GCA_051117555.1 Elainellaceae cyanobacterium
TAACCAGGGCAACTTTGCCTGCAAGTGTTGTCGTCATGATGGACTCCTTTAGGTGTGAAATTGTTGACTCAAGCTTGTGCTTCGATCAGTTTGCTGACGACATCTGAAAGCAGTGTTTGCCCCCTGACTGTTTGAACGTTGCTTCCCCCTTCAAAAACAATGTGACCAGAATTAAAGCCGCGCATCATCTCGCTGTAACTGTTGACGGCTTCAGGCGAAAAGCCGAATCCGGACATTGTTGCCTGCCACTCGCTTTCTGGGACAGCGACTGCCTGGACGTTGCGTCCGAGAGCGGCGGCAAAAGCGGTAGCGATATCGTTTGGTGAATAATCTGCTGCGCCGTACAGTTCGATGATGCGCTTGCCCGTCCAATCTGCGGTCATCGCTTGGGCAACGGCCCATCCGATATCTGCGGCGCACACCATCGGAATCTTGCGCTCAAGCGGCGTGTAGAAGCTCGGCAAAATGCCTTGCTCAGCGGCAACCTTCGCCACGCTGCTCCAATTTTCCATAAACGCCGATGCTCGCAAAAAAGCAACGGGAACTTCCAAATCGCCGAAAATCGTCTCCAAAATGTGTGTCGTCAAAATGTTTCCCGTGCCTGAAGCATGTTGCGAGCCGACCGAAGACAGCAACACGACTTTCTGCGCGCCGGAATTTTTGATGGCAGCAACGTAACGCTCACCGATTCCTCTCGCCACCGCAAACATATCGGCGACGTTGTATGCAGGCGGATTCATCGCGTAAACAGCGTCCGCATTCCGCATCGCGTTGGTCATCGCTTCTAAATCGCTTAGGTCCGCAAAAGCAATGTCCGCGCCTTTTGCCCGCCAAGCGGCGGCGGTTTTGTCCGAGCGCAAAACGACACGCACCAACCGATTTTTCTCAAGCAAAGCATCAGCAACCGCAGAACCCGTCTGTCCAGTTGCACCGAAAACTACATTCACAAGATTTTCCTCTTAACTCATGATTATCCGCGTCATTAGACCGTCTCATTTCACCTCTCGCGTTTGGCAAGATGAGGATTACGGTCATTTCGATCAGGCGAACAGAGCGGTTGGGAGAGATGGGGTGGGTGCGATCGCCGGGTTGTTCCCGCGAAACCGTCATCTCTCGGCTAAAGTTCGCGTTTTGCTGATGCTTATGGCTGAACTGAGCACCGCACTAAAGCGAGTCGATATGGTGGACTGAAGACTTGAATAAGTTAGTGACGAGACAGAGTGATGTCATCCGATGTCTACATCATCTGGCGGACCGGACAGACAATTACTTCATTAACATCAACTGTCATGAATAATCTAGCCTAGGTAGGCCCAGCGATGAGCCAAAACTTGTGGCACCCGCTTGGCTTCCCAGGAAGCCCCTGCGAGTCTAGTGCGTTGGGACGATGAGTACCTCTTCTAGCTCCTCAGGTGTAATTCCACAATTTAATTTATTGGTTGCCTAGCTTTTATTTCCAAAACCTTTTCAAAAGCTGGCATGTCCAAGAATGCGGTAACTTCAGTCACTTCTTCATCCTCGAAAGTGAAAAACCAGGCATAGCTGTTCCTATACTGTTCTCCATTAATCAAGATTGTTTCAGCATCAAAATGAATAATAACAACGTCACCATCTTCATAAACTTGCCACTGTGTTGGCCTTAAAGGCTCCTCTACGCGCTCACTAAAAGGCGCAATCAGCTCTTCTTCAAAAGGCTCGCGTGTGTAAGTGCCGGCATATGTATTAAAGCCACTAATCGTCCAGCGCATATCCTCTGATAAAAGCTCAAAAGGAGAGCCGGTACCATCTTGCCATTGCTGAAAACTTGCCTCGACAACGGCCTTGTTACTTGGTGCCGATGTTTCATTGGGAACAGAAGTTTGTCCGACAGCGTTACAGCCTACCGTGAGAATAAGCGCCATAGCAGCTAAAAAATGAAATGGTTTCATTATGACAATGTCCTTTGTGTTGGTGATAATGCTCCTATGCTTTGACCGATTCCCTTCAGAACGCACTGGCCGTCGGTCGGACTATGATTTCATTCACGTCAACATCATCGGGTTGGGATACGGCGTACAGCACCGCTCTCGCGATCTCATCTGGGCTGAGCGAAATTTTGCGAAATTCCTGCAAAGCACCTTTCGCCGACCCGTCTGTAATATCAGAGCCAAGTTCGGTGGCAACGACACCCGGAGAGATCGTAGTGACGCGAGTATTTTGCGATTCCTGGCGCAGTCCTTCAGAGATAGCCCAAACCGCATATTTTGTGGCGCAATAGACGGCCCCCGTCGGAACGACCACATGAGCCCCAATCGATGCGGTATTGATGAACTGCCCACCGCCCTGCGCTTCCATAATCGGTAGCCCCGCTGCGATACCATTCAATACGCCCCGAATATTCACATTAATCATGTTGTCCCATTCCTCGACTTTCAGGGCATTCATCGGCGATAGGGGCATCACACCTGCATTGTTAAAGATGACATCGACACGGCCAAATTTGTCTTTGGTAAACTCAACAAATGCTTTCACATCATCGCGATCGGTGACATCAACCGCTTTGCATTCTGCTGTCCCACCAGATGCATGAACCTCTTTGACTAACTTCTCTAGCTTGTCTATCCGCCGTGCCCCCAAAACGACTTTTGCACCATTTTGGGCGAGCAGTTTCGCGGTGGCTTCACCAATACCGCTACTGGCTCCAGTAATAACAATCACTTTGTTTTCTACATTCAACATGGTGATTTTTCCTTTTTTTGTGAGGGTGAATTAAAGAAACATGCCGCTAGAGACTTCAATTCTCTGAGCATTTACCCAGCGGTTATTTTCAGAGAGTAAAGATGCGATCTCACATCCAAAATCTTTGTTCTCAGAACTCAATTTGTTGATTTGCAATACTCCATCTAGACTAATGCGAGCCTGATTCAATGGATGAATCACAGAGTTTTCCCGCAAGCCAGAAATGTAGTAGGTCACTGATTATTCCTGCTGAAGAAAGCCCAATAACAGGGGATTGACCTGATCAGCGTGAGTCCAGTTGATGGCGTGCGGTCCGCCAGGAATAATCTCAAGCTGACTGTTTTTAATCAGCTTTGGCAGTCTGGCGGCGGTGGACTCAAGCGGCAAAATGCGATCGGCATCGCCATGAATAATCAGAGTTGGCACATCAATGCGGGGCAGATCGTCACGGAAATCGGTGAGCCAGGACGGGACACAATCCAAAGTCCCCTTAGCAGAAGCCCCGGCGGCCACATTCCAGCTGGCTTGAATGGCATAGTTGCTGATGCGCTCACCCAGCAACACATCGATATTGAAGAATTCTCTGAAAAAGTCAGAAAAGTAGGCGGGACGATCTTTAACGATCGCGTTCATAATGCCATCGAAAACACCTTGCTCAACCCCTTCAGGATTATCATCAGTCTTCAGTAAGAAGGGCGGCACGGGAGCCATCAGCACGGCTTTCTGCACCCGCGCTGAGCCATATTTACCGAGATAGCGCGTGACTTCACCCGTTCCCATCGAGAAGCCGACCAGCACGGTATTTTGCAAGTCAAGCTTGGTCATTAGCGTGTTCAAATCGGCGGCAAACGTATCGTAGTCATAGCCCAGTGAGGGTTGGCTGGAAGCACCAAATCCTCGGCGATCGTAGGTAATCACTCGATACCCAGCATTGAGCAGCACTAAGACTTGCTTCTCCCAGGAATGACCGTTGAGGGGAAATCCATGAATGAGAACAATGGGTTGACCCGCCCCCAGATCTTCGTAGTAGAGATCAATGGCTGCAGAATTTTCTTGACCGACAGTTACATAAGGCATCTTCATCTCCTAATAAATACCGCATTCAATGCCCACCTGATTTAATCGAAGTGTAGTGCGTTCTGAATTTCGGTTTCTTGCAAATTCTTAGGAGAGTTTGTCAGATTCTTAAGGTGTTTCTAGAAGTCCTTATAAACTTCTAGGCACAGGGAGTCACAAATCGAGCGCAATTTTATTGGGATGTCCCAACCGACCCCTTTTATGGCTACAACTAACCAGCAGCAAAGACTTTTTGTGCAGCGATTTTGCTTCTTAATCAAAAAATAAATTAAAGGCACTGCGGCTTGAAATTTAGGCAAGAGTAAAAATTTCTACCCCTTCCTCAATCACAACAACAGTGTGTTCAAACTGAGCAGAGAGTTTTTTGTCCTTCGTAATTACAGTCCAACCGTCCGCGAGAAATGTAAGCTCATAAGTCCCTTCGTTTAGCATCGGTTCAACCGTAAAAACCATTCCTGGACGCAGCTTCAACCCGCTGCCTCGTTTGCCATAGTGAGGAATTTGCAGCTCTGTATGCATTTGCCTGCCAATGCCATGCCCAACCATATCTCGAACAACTGAGAATCCACTTGCCTCGGCATAGGCTTGAATTGCCGCGCCAATATCACCAATCCTTGCCCCAGGCTTAATTTCAGCAATCCCCCGCATCATCGATTCTCGAGTCGCTTCGACTAATTTTCGGGCGGTTGCGGATACCGGACCCACTAGAAATGTTCTGGATGTGTCGCCGTGGTAGCCTTCCAACCTTAGGGTCACATCGATATTGATAATATCCCCGTCTTTGAGGATTTGCTTTGGGTTTGGAATGCCGTGACAAACCACTTCATTAATGCTGGTGCAAATTGACCCTGTGAAAGGGGGATGGCCAGGAGGTGCGTAGCCAAGGGTGGCGCTGATTGCACCATGAGCTTGCATCCAACGCGCCGCCTCATCATTTAAAGCTTGTGTACTCACTCCAGGCTGCACTATTGATTCAAGATGATTGAGGAGATTCGCCGCAAGCTGTCCAACCCGCCGCATCTTGTCTAATTCTCTAGCCGAAAGCAAGACAAGCCCTGAATTAGTGGGGGGTTGGGCAAGATTTCCGGTGATTGAAAGCAAATTTTGATGGTTCACGGATTAAAGCCTCGTTTTGTTATGCATGGGCCATGCTAGCACAGCAAAGCCTAGCATGGCACGAGCCGGGCCATTGTTGGTATCCTTAGAGGTAGGTAAAGCAAAAGTGAGACTTAAAATGGGCGGTAAAACAGATTTAGAGCGAGTGGTTGCTTACATTCCTGCTGAGCGTAAAAAAGAACTGGAGGAATGGGCACAAACAGATGAACGGTCTGTCTCCTGGCTAGTGGCAAAATTAATTGATAAGGCTTTGCAAGAACGTCGACAGCAGCCAAGTACCTCAAAAAGTTTGCTGCACCACTAATCAGCAAACCTTTAGCATCTACAGGAGCATTAATATCCGTTTCTTTTGTAGATAGAGTATTCAATTCTGAAACTTCGGCTATTTCCGGTGTTCTTCCGCAGGCAATGCATCAATGGATTGCAAGATAGCGCGTGTAATTTCCTCTCTTTTATAGAGGTCGTCTAATAGACATCTCCAAGTCTTGAAATCCCTACTGGAAAGGGATTTCGGCGATCTGCATTGTAAGCCGGCTTGGCCACTTTTCACGAGGACTAGAGGGTTTGAGCCGCTCATCAACTAAAACTCAA
>JBNPEG010000161.1:0-21239 GCA_051117555.1 Elainellaceae cyanobacterium
TTCTAATCAGTGAAATATTCTCTAAATTCTCACTACTTAAGACTGTTAGCTATTTCTTTTTACCTCGTCCAGCGGTTGCATCGACTGGTTCAATTTCTGACAAATTAAACGTAACGAGCTTGTCCCAGTTACCCCCTTCAAATAAGACGGCTGCCTTGCCATCGCTGACGCGCTGCACAAGCCCTTGGAACCCGTAGTAAGTATCATCAAGATTTACAACTCGAACTGCCGAACCAGGAAAGATCATATTACTATTCCCTACTTTAACGACGGGGATTAATTAAACCCCTAGACTCAATCTAGAAACCGAACTTAATTTAAGAGTAAAACATTGGCGGATCAGATGAGGCAGCATTTGACATGCCCAGCCATTACTCTTACTGATGCCTCATACAAGCATGGCTTAAAACCTCAATCGATGACGAAAGTTGGCGACAGATTCGACTAAACCAATGGCGATGAAGTTAGTTAATAAAGCCGATCGCCCATAACTGACCCAGGGCAGAGGAATACCAGTCACCGGAGCCAGACCAATCGTCATACCAACGTTTACTGTCACTTGGAACACAATCATCGACAGTACTCCAATTGCCAGCAAAGATCCGAAATTATCCTTGGCATTTTGAGCAATGATGACCAGTCGCAGGCAAATCAACCAAAAAACAACCAGCACTGTAAAACAGCCGATGAAGCCTAATTCTTCACCAATAGCTGAAAAAATAAAATCGGTATGCTGTTCTGGAATGAAGTTGAGCTGAGTTTGAGTCCCTTGATTTAATCCCCTACCCCAGAGCTCTCCTGCACCGATTGCGATGCGAGATTGAATCAGATGATATCCACCGCCTAGCGGATCTTTATCAGGATCGAGAAATAAAATGAGGCGATCTTTTTGATAATCTTTCAGCAATCCCCAAAAGATTTTCCCCAATTCTCCCGAAATCAGATTGATGACTGCCGCCCCTAATGCACCAATCCATTTCCAGGGCAAGCTGATCCAGGCGATCGCCACTATGATTGATAGCCAAATAAACCACCCTGGCAAAAATAAGCTAAACAAAATCGCAGACACTAAAGGAGATATCAGCAAAATTAGCCAGCCTGGATTTGCATTTGCCCAATAGAGCATGCCTAGAGTAATCGCCCCAAACACAAGTGAGGTGCCCAAATCAGGCTGCAGAAAGACTAACCCCCACGGCAAGGCCGTTATCGCAAGAGCTTTGAGTACGGATGGAATCCTAGACGCGGTGCTTTCATGTAGAACACCAGCCAGAGTTATAATAAGCCCTAACTTGGCAAACTCTGACGGCTGAACGTTAAACCCGAATAGGGTAATCCAGCGCTGTGCGCCCAGTGCATCAGTCCCCACAAACATCACTGCCAAGAGCGACGCGTTGGTAATGCCATAGATGATCCAGTGCCAACTGATTAGATTCTCATATCGCCAGCGGGCAACAATTAGAGCAATGCCTAGCCCGATTCCGCCCAAAATCCAATGCTGGAGCCAATAGCCTTCCAATCCTTGATTTAGCTCAGTGCTGCGGATCATTAAACCGCCTAAGGCTGTTAACCCGATTAGCAACACCAGCAAAAACCAATCGATTTCTTCCCAGGCTTGGAGAAGAGATTTCCAGGTGATGCGACTCAGTGATCGTTGAAGCATAGAAAAAGGATAGAGAAGGAAAAACTTAGGGGAAAGCCGGGAAGAGAGGGATGAGCACTGCAACTTAACCAGCAAAGCTACTCAATATTGAATCCTTCTATCCTTTCACCTAACCCCTAGTATTAATATCTTCGCCTATGCTAACGCTGCAACAGAAACTTGTGCGGCAACTTTTTGGGCGATCGCCTTCAAGGATTTTGCAGATGCCGAATCAGGGCGATCAATCACAATCGGCACGCCACTATCCCCACCTTCTCTCAGCGGAATTTCTAGTGGAATGCAGCCTAAGAGCGGCAAGTTTAATTCCTGAGAAGTCTTCTCACCCCCACCCGATCCAAAAATATCGTATTGGCGATCGGGCAAATCCGGCGGAATGAAATAGCTCATATTCTCAACAATCCCCAACACAGGCACCTGTAACTGCTGGAACATTCGCAGCCCGCGACGAGAATCAAGCAACGAAACATTCTGAGGCGTCGTCACAATCACAGCACCGGCCATCGGCACGGCCTGCGCCATAGTTAGTTGAGCATCCCCTGTTCCTGGAGGCATATCAACAATCAGATAATCGAGTTCGCCCCAGTTCACCTGATAGAGAAACTGACGGATGATGCCATTCAACATCGGACCTCGCCAAACGACGGGTTGATCTGGATCGATGAGAAACCCCATTGAAACCAGCTTCACGCCGTAATTGAAGGCGGGCTCTAAAATTTGTCCCTGCGAACCTTCTTGTACGGTCACGTTAGCGTTTGCCAAACCCAGCATGGTTGGCACATTCGGACCATAAATATCTGCGTCAATCATGCCCACCGATGCGCCTGCTTCAGCTAGGGATACGGCAATATTGACGGCAACGGTGCTTTTTCCGACGCCACCCTTACCACTCGAAATCGCCACTATATTTTTGACACCCTCAATTCCCTGGCGATCGGGTAGCGACTTTTGTTGAGGCGTTTCGGCAGTCACCTCAATATCAACAGTTTCAACGCCAGGCAACGTTCGGACTGCCTTTTCGCAATCTTCAACAATAAATTCTCGCAGTGGACACGCAGGCGTCGTTAAAACGAGCGTAAAGCTCACTTTACCCTCATCGATGCCAACATTTCGAATCATGTTCAGATCGACAAGGCTTTTTTGAAGTTCTGGATCTTGGACAGGACGCAGTATGTCTAAAACGGAACGAATATCAAGAGTATTAGCCGTCATAAAAAAATTTCCTTGCCACCAATGTCAAGGTTCCTGTCCTCATCTTATCGTTAGCTCATGTAAGTTCAGGGTTTGTAATATCTATATACGTTTCAACACACGATACGGCGCGAGGCAACGTGCGATCGCCCCTAATCTCATATCAACCCCTGCCCTACCGTAAAAACCACAATAATCGTACCCAGCAGATCTTGAAAGTTGCTTTTGACAAACTTTGGACGCTCGCCGCATTCAGGTTGATTTTGCTGGGCAGCATGTTCAGCAGCATGGGCAAGCTTGGCAGGCACCTTAGCGGCATACCCTCGAATCACAGACCAAATCAAAGGCGAGAGCCATCCACGAAGGGTCACTGAATACGATACCCGTGCGCCGCATACCGCCGATTCAATGCGGTAAATCACCCGCTCTTCAACCCCAGGAATTGCCATAATTCGAATACTGAGAAGCTCCATGGGGCGAACACGTTCAACAAAAATACGAATGGGAATTGGCCCCAATCGCGTCATGGCCTGATAAATCAATCCTGGCTTAGGAATTAAACCGTTTGGCACATTGGTACTGGAAATCAGCGGATGCCAAGAGACATCTGCCAAATTTACAATTTTGCGCCACAACTCATCAACTGATGCTGAACTGACGGCTTGATACGTTCCTGCCAGTGGGCGAAACCAGCCTATTGGTTGCCAGCCTATTCGTTTATTGAGGTGACTAAATTTAAACCAGCAGCCCAGCATAGTGACCCTCCTTCCCTTCCGTAGCCAGTATCGAAAACGGGGAATTGATGCGATTAACCGTTTATCTTATCTAGGCTACATCGTTCAGACCTATCAGTTTAATTCAATTTCATACGAGCCCCCTTAACTCAAAGCCAGAGAGCAGACTGGGATTTCATTAAGTTCGTTGACCTGTTTGACTCAGCCGAATCAGATTCAAGATAGGCTAGATGCTGGCTGAAACGTAAGTAAACGAGGCTATGGCTAATTCTTCTACTTCTGAGACAACAGCATCTAATACACTCCCTCCCGCAGATTCGCGACAGCGGGTGAGCGAGTTCTTAAAAAATCTTCAAGATAAAATTTGTCAAAAGCTAGAAGACATCGATGGACATACCCCCTTCCAAGAAGATTCTTGGGAGCGTGAAGAAGGAGGAGGAGGTCGCTCCCGCGTGATGAAAGGCGGAGATCTTCTCGAACAAGGGGGGGTTAATTTTTCTGAGATTTGGGGTAAGAATTTACCGCCTTCTATTTTGGTTCAGCGTCCTGAAGCGGCAGGGCACACCTTCTATGCAACCGGCACGTCAATGGTGTTGCATCCGCGTAATCCTTACGTTCCAACGGTTCATTTAAATTATCGCTATTTTGAGGCAGGTCCTGTTTGGTGGTTTGGAGGCGGCATTGATCTCACGCCTTACTACCCATTTGCGGAAGACGCAGCCCATTTCCACAAAACCCTGAAACAAGTCTGTGATGCTCACCATCCTGAGTATTATCCAACCTTTAAGCATTGGTGCGATGAGTATTTCTACATCAAACACCGTCAAGAAATGCGAGGGGTCGGTGGACTATTTTTTGATTATCAGGATGGCACACGAGGTCGCCTCTATCGCGGACCGGATGAGAATGGACCTGCCGCACACCACAGCAATTCTGTCGGTGATATTGAGCCTCGGTCTTGGGAGCAGCTCTTTGCTTTTGTACAGGACTGCGGACACGCCTTTTTACCCTCCTATATCCCCATTGTTGAAACACATAAAGATAAGGACTATGGCGATCGCCAACGCCAATTCCAGCTTTACCGTCGGGGGCGCTATGTTGAATTTAATCTCGTGTATGACCGGGGAACCATATTCGGTTTGCAGACTAACGGACGCACCGAGTCTATTCTCATGTCCTTACCGCCCCTAGTCCGTTGGGAATATGGCTACCAGCCTGAACCCAATACTCCCGAATCAGAACTCTATGAAGTTTTCTTGAAACCTCAAGATTGGGCACACTGGACATAGAACCCCCATAAAATCTGGCGAGGTCTGTCGTCGATAATCACGAGTTCATGAGCAGAAATGTTCGTGTGAGCGGGCTAGCCAAGCTTTGGCAAGCTCAGTTGAGATGAGTTAAGCTACAGCGTAAGTCTGTAAGATAAACCGTTCGCCTTGATTGGAACCCTCCCATGCAAGGTGGGCTATTCGCCACTGCGACCAGCACATATGACCAGCAATATATTTAATGCATGCGATTAGGCAGAGTTTATTCTTTACACCCCATTAGCGGCTCTCAGTGTGGGGTCGGGGTTGTGTAAGCTCGAATAATGGTTCGAGAAATGCTCTAAAAATTAGCGTGTGTAAGCCGCTTTTTCCGGTAAGGGGAGGTTTAAAAGTTTACATGGATCAGAAGACATTTACGACTCCTGATGGCAGAACTGTCATTGTCTTGACTCCGACAGGGCGTTTAGACATTACAACAGCATGGCAATTTCGCCTGAAGCTGCAAGAATGTATTTCTAACGTGAGCCCTCACATTGTAGTAAACCTGGGTCAGGTAAACTTTATTGATAGTTCTGGGCTAACGTCACTCGTTGCGGGAATGAGAGATGCGGACAAGGTGAAAGGCAGTTTCCGTATCTGTGATGTTCATCCAGAAGCAAAGCTCGTCTTTGAAGTCACCATGATGGATTCTGTATTTGAGATTTTTGATACTGAAGAAGAAGCCTTAAGTACTCTGCCTCGCAGCATTGCTGGATAAGCATTCGTAATCTCTATCTTGGCAAACTGCTCTCTAAGCGAGACAATGAGATCACGTGATCTTCAAAATCTCTTGTGAATACTATCCGCACTGTTTCAGACACCAAGCGAGCCTTCTATACCATTCACACTCGACCTATCAATTCTATTTACCGTCGAGTGGTCGAAGAATTGATGGTAGAAATGCACCTGCTGTCCGTCAATGTGGACTTTCGCTATGACCCCATCTACGCTCTTGGGGTCACCACAACATTCGATCGGTTCATGAAAGGGTATCGCCCTGAACATGACCGAGACTCGATCTTTAACGCACTGTGTCGTGCGATCGAGCATGACCCGCAGCAGTATCGGCATGATGTAGACCATGTCAGAGCTGAAGCAAGCAACTTGACGGTGGATGAGTTTCTATCCAGCGTAGAGAATCTTGGAGATTCAGAACCGCAAGGAGTATTTGCGATTCTCAAGGGCATCCAGGAGAACTCCAGTTTCAAATACAGCCGTCTGTTTGCGATTGGCTTATACACCCTGCTAGAAATCATTGACGCTGATCTGGTTAACAACGAGACACGTCGAGACGAGGTTTTCGAGAAGGTCTGCTCAGCCATCCAGATTTCTGCCGAAAAGGTTCAGAAGGATTTAGAACTATATCGCAGCAATCTGGAAAAAATTTCTCAGGCTCAGGCGGTTCTTGAGGATGTTCTCAAGGCCGATCGGAAAAAGCGTGACCAGCAGGCTCAAGAGAGTCAAAAAGAGACAGAAGCGGTCGCTACGCCACCCGATGATTCGTCTGACGCATCTTGACGCACCGTTGGACGGGGTTGCCGATCGCCCTCTCATTGATTTCGCTCATCTAAAAACTTGAGTTGATGATATAGCATCTCAATGCGAAGAGCTGCCACCCCCGCTTGACGGGCTAGCTGCAATGGGTGACCTACGATTGCCTCTATTTCTAAGGGGCGATGTTCGTCGTAGTCGATCTTCATACTGGTGCGATAGGGCGTCATAGCATCGGTGTGATCGATCATCTTCTGCACAAATTCATCTGAGATAGGGCGACCATACGCGTTGGCGATATCGGCTACTTCGCCCATCAGCTGCTGCGCTAATTTACGAGAACTTGGATTTGCCATCATCTCTTGCGTCGTGGCGTCGAGCACAACGGATAGACCGTTAAACGGAATATTCCACACGAGCTTTTTCCAACGGGTCAGCAGTAGATCGGGCGATAGGTCAATGGGAATATCGGCACGGTTGAAGTCTTGGGCGATGGCGCTCATGCGATCGCTGATGCCACGCGATTCATAGTTGGGCGCATATTCTCCTAGGGCGATCGCCTTGTAGTCCAGATGTCGAATATGTCCTGGACCCACTTTATTAGAACAGATGAAGCAGACTCCTCCGATGACTCGATGCGCCCCGACGATATCCGCGACGCGATCTTCAATTCCTAACCCGTTCTGCAAGACCAGCACGACGCCATTCTCATCAAGAACGGGCCCCAATAAATCAGGAAGCAAATTATTTTGAGTGGTTTTGAGCGCCACGATGACCACGTCACACGGGGGCATATCGCTGACATGACGATACGCGTGAACATGGGGTAACACGAAATTGCCATCTGGAGAGTCAACTGCTAGCCCATGCTGGCACACATGCTCATAGTCACCCCTCAACAGGAAATGGACCTCTGCTCCTGCCTGCTGCAATCGCGCTCCATAAAAGCCTCCAAGAGCGCCTGTTCCCAGAATGGCGTAGCGACGAGAATTTAACCGGGATGTATCAGCCATGACCGCTATTTCAATTCACTGCCAAATTTGAATTAAATTGTATAGCCTGACGCTCTCAGGTTAGGACATCGAACGTGTGCAGAGCTCCAGCGCGGAGTTCTACACAAAAATCCACGCCCGTACGCTATATCGATGCGTCCTGTTTGATTTGAGCCCTAAGCTGATAAGCTAGAACGGATCGGCTCCAGTGGGGAACAGCCACTGGACGTGAGGGGGAAAGTTCGGTGTAAGTCCGACGCTGTCCCGCAACTGTGATCAAGGTCAAGGATCTACAGCGATATGGCGGTTTTCCGTTTTTATTCCTTGCTTGTCAGTCAGAATGCCCGCCGACACTGCTGAAACTTTATTCTTCATCTGCGAGGTACGGATGATGGTCACATTCCATCAAACTTTTTTCACATTAATTTAGGTTGTGCTGTGGACATTTGCTTTGCAGCAAAGCAAGCCTCCGCTCAGCCCTTTCGAGTATCTGAATGCCCCCATCTGAGACGATGGACGTTCGCTAAACAAGCCATCGATTCAGATAGGCAAGACGTCTGCCCCGCACTCGTTGGCTCCGACCATTGAATTCTGGATGGACGAGGTCGACTTGGGTCAGTTGTTCAACCGCTCGTGGCGATCGCCCAATGTCAGCATTCCTCGGATCAGCTCAACAGAAATGAGTGTGAGCTACTGAGTTGATTTGGGTCAACGAGGTTTATCACACCACTGCTAT
This sequence comes from Elainellaceae cyanobacterium, assembly GCA_051117555.1. Lineage (GTDB taxonomy): Bacteria > Cyanobacteriota > Cyanobacteriia > CAZCXK01 > CAZCXK01 > DBGGTD01. The sequence goes on from JBNPEG010000161.1 coordinate 8,109, forward strand.
CCCCAATCCCGTTGAAAATATCGAATCAATTCTCAACTCAAGAGCACCTATGCATAAAATTCCCGTGACCGTGATTACCGGATTTCTTGGCGCAGGCAAAACGACCCTCGTGCGTCACCTATTGCAAAATGCTGAAGGGCGACGTATCGCCGTTTTAGTCAATGAATTTGGCGAAGTTGGCATCGATGGCGACCTGCTTCGATCATGCCAAGTATGTGACGATGACCCCAGTACTACCGATTCGATCCCGTCGTCCAACTCGACGATTCAACCCAGGATTGTAGAACTAACCAATGGATGTTTGTGCTGCACGGTTCAGGAAGAATTTTTGCCCACGATGCAAATCCTATTGGAGCGACGCGATCAGCTTGACTGTATTGTGATTGAAACCTCCGGTTTAGCTCTGCCTAAGCCGCTGGTGCAAGCCTTTCGCTGGCCTGAAATTCGTAATGGTGCAACCGTGGATGGAGTCATTACCGTGGTTGATTGCGAGGCGATCGCCCACGGCACATTTGTGAGCGATGTCGAATCTCTCGATGCTCAACGGCAGGCTGACCCAAACCTAGACCACGATACCCCCATCGAAGAACTGTTTGAAGACCAGCTTGCCTGCGCTGACTTAGTGCTATTGACCAAAACTGACTTAGTAGAGGGTGAAACTCAGGCAGCCGTTCGGCAACAGCTTCATGACCAGCTTCCAAGCAGCGTCAAAGTGGTCGCATGCGATCGCGGAACAATCAGCCCAGATGTACTGCTGGGGTTCAATGCTGCGGTTGAAGACCAAATTGATCAGCGCCCCAGTCACCACGACCATGACGATGACCACGACCATGATGACTCCATCACCGCCGTGCAAATTCTGCTTGACCAGGCCTTTGATCCGGGTCGGCTTGTTCAATGCCTGCAATCCTTAGTCCAAGACTGTGACATCTATCGTATTAAAGGATTCGTTGCCGTTCCCAATAAACCTATGAGACTGGTGCTCCACGGCGTTGGGAAACGGTTCGATCATTTCTACGATCGCCCCTGGCAGGCGTCCGAGACTCGCCAGACAAAACTTGTATTCATTGGGCATAATTTAGATCAGGCTCTGATTGAAGCCGCTATTAGTGCTGCTCGTGCAGAAACAATTGAGGCGATCGCATCATCATAAATTCGCTTGATGTCTAACTGTTTCGAGCTAGCCCGTTGTAGTTCACACATTGTTACGTTATGACTCAGACTCCCGTAATCTCCACGATTGATGTCAATGCATTAACAACCCTTGACAACGAGCTTTCAAATCGCCATATCGACCTTGACCCAGCCGGATATTTCATCATCTATCTCGATCGCGATGCGGGGCTAATTTGTGCAGAACACTATACCAATGCCATCAATGACGACGGATTAGCGGTCGATCCTGAAACTGGGAAGCCCCTGGCATGTAAAGGAAGCCTCAAACGAATGCCCACCGTCGTTTTTAAGGGGCGTACTGCTAAAGAAATCGGCATGCTGATTACCGAAAAGGCAGTTCCTCGACCCTTGAGTCGGTTAGATCATGCCCTGTATTTAGGGCGAGAATTTGTCAGGGCTGAACTGGCATTGATTACTGGGAAAGAGTACATCCAAGACTGACGTTCATTTGGCTCTAAGAGCCTAATGCCGCTGTGCCTGGCACCTACCATGCTGGCGGTGTAGAGTTCTGTAAAGTGTTGTCGGCTATGCCTGATGAAATATGGCATTCTACGAAATTAGTCAGTAGGATGGCAGGGATGCGTGCATGTTAGGGTGGAATGCGGCGGTATGGCTCAGGTTCTGAGGAGTGAGGCATGGTTAGAGGCAAACAACCAGAACGGTATCCACAACACCCAAGACGTCAACCTTCTCAAGGTTCTTCGTCAAACCGAACACCTCACACGATTGCTAAGGGGTATTCTCAGGAAAACCTGACAGTATCTCAGCGGGGTTATCCGCCATCTGACCCATCGAGACGCGCCCCTCGCTCATTTCCGGGCTCAAAACTTGTCAAGACGTGGCAGTTTTGGACAATTTTTGGAATGGCGTTCATTACTGGCATCGGCGGTTTCTCTGCTGCTTTACTCTTTAAGATTCCAGCCTTACCCAACTGCCCGTCTATTTTTTGGCCCACTGCCTCAGCCTCGCTCCGGATTTACTGTGCCGAACTCGCAGCCAATAAAGACACGGTAGATGATCTGTTGCGGGCGATCGCCCTCGTTGATGGGCTTCCCAGCGATCATCCCTTGCGTTCTGACATTAATCGCAACATCGAAACCTGGTCGAATCAAATTCTCGACCTAGCTCAACAGACATTCCATGAGGGCGATTTAGACAGCGCCGTTCGCATGAGCCGCCGTATTCCTGCGAGCACGCCTGCGTATTCAGTCGTGCAAGAGCGAATCGAACGCTGGCAATCGATCTGGGCAGAGGCGGAGCGCATTTACCAAAACGCTGAAACCGCTATTTTCAATGAAGATCTAAAAGGTGCATTTTCAACGGCTGTGCAGTTGCTAGCGGTAGGCAATCGCTATTGGGAAACCACTCGCTATGAAGAACTCATCGCCCTGATTAATACATCACGAGAAGAAAGTGAGGTATTAACTCAGGCTCGCAGATTGGCACGACGGGGAGGACTATCCAACCTATTAGAAGCCATTAAGCTGGCAAAGAAAGTTGATCCTGAAAGCCATCTCTACCCAGTAGCTCAGCGAGCGATCGCAGAGTTTGGTAAAGACCTGTTTACATTAGGTATCGGGGCTCTTGATCGCTATGATTATGATTTAGCCCTTTCGGTGGCGCGGCAAATTCCGCCAGATATTGACCTGCGAGCCGAAGCGCGAGATTTGACCGAGCTTGCTCTCGCCCAGCGGCAAGCCTCCTACGGCACTATTTCTGACCTTGAGTCTGCCATCATTCAAGTTCAACGGCTCGGGCGCGATCGCCCCCTTTACAGCGAAGCGCGACAGCTTGTCCGCCGATGGCAGCTTGAAATTCAGGATGTGAGCCGTTTGCAAATGGCACGTCGGATTGCAGAACCCGGAATGGTCGATGACTTAAGAGCGGCCATTGCCGAGGCAGAATTAATTCCTAGAAACAATCCTCGCGGCGACGAAGCTCAAGAGGCGATCGCCAAGTGGACGACCGAAATCCAAACCACTGAAGACCAGCCCTATCTCGACCGTGCCAACGAACTCGCTCGGGGTGGCGGTGTGGTTTCCTTAGAGGCGGCTATCGAAGAAGCTAGTCGCATTCGAGAGGGGCGGGTTCTCTATCCGCAAGCTAATCGCCGCATTACGGAATGGCAAGCCGAAATCCAGCGCATTCAAGACCGTCCGTATCTCGTCGAAGCGCGGCGGCTTGCCAATCAAGGTAATTTGACCGAGGCGATCGCCACTGCTGAGCAAGTTCAGCCAGGACGTGCCCTATCGGAGGACGCTCAAAATGAGATTAGCCGCTGGCGTTCCCAGGCCCAAGGGGATGCTCAGCTTCAGCGTGCCTACGAAGCGGCCACTATTCCAACCCCGGCATCGTTAGTATCCGCCATTCGCCTCGCCGATCAGGTGCCATCTGACAGCCCGTCGCGAGCTGAAGCAAATCGCATGATTAACTTCTGGAGCCAGAATATTCTAGATGCCGCTCGGAGCATGGCAAGTCAAGACTTGGAGCAGGCGATCGCCGTTGCCGAAATGGTGCCAACTCGCACAGACGCCTACGCAGCTGCTCAACTGCAAATTGAGAGTTGGAGCGGGCAGTTAAATCCAAATCCGGTCATTCCAACCGTCGAAAACTCGGTGACTCCGACTCCAGAAAGGTAAACATCCCCAAGGTTGAAAAATCGTACAATACAGGCTGTCGGCAGCGCCCTATGCTTTGGGGAGAAGCATAGAGTTGCAACAGGAGAGCCAGACCTTGAAATGCATATCCCCTGATGAACAAGCAAAACTCTGGCGCGATCCGATTATTCAGAATCTCGAACTGCTTCGTGCGACGTATGTTACCCATTCTTTCTCACGCCACGTGCACGAAGGATTTGGAATCGCCATTTTAGAAGAAGGAGCAATGGAGTTTACCTGTCGCGGCGCGACCCATGTCGCCCCAGCCGGCAGTGTCGTTATTGTTCATCCAGACGAGGTCCACACCGGGCACGCCGCATTTGAAACCGGATGGACGTACCGAACTCTGCTGCCTGGCGCTGAGCTATTGCAGCAAGCTGCCTCAGAATTGAGCGATCGCCCGATCTCAGTGCCGTACTTTCCAGATCCAGTCATTCAAGATCCGAAACTCAATGATTGCCTGCTGAGGCTCCACATCGCTCTAGAAACCTCAGATTCACCGCTAGAGCGAGAATCTCGACTGCTGTGGAATTTGGCACGGTTGATTATTGCCCATGCGAGCGATCGCCCTTTAGTGAGCGCAGTCAGTCAAGAAACGCGCGCCGTTGAGCGTGTCCGCGACTATTTGCTTGAACATTTTGATCAAAATATTTCGCTACATGACCTAGCAACGATGGTCAACTTGAGCTCATTGCGGCTACTGCGAGTATTTCGGCGGCACATTGGGCTACCGCCTCACGCCTTTTTGACTCAAGTTCGCATCCACCACGCCAAAAAACTATTATCAATGGGCTGGACGGTCGCTCAAGTTGCTTTAGAAACAGGCTTCACTGACCAAAGCCACCTAAGCCGCCACTTCAAACGCATGGTTGGAGTTCCACCGGGGCGCTATGCTCACGGCTGCAAGAATGTACAAGATTTTCGCTCATAACCCATCTACGCTAAAGAAAACCCAGACCAATCTAGTGTTGTGACATGCCTAAAATAGTGCAAATTATTAAAAGGCTGAAACTCTTGAGATCGGTGCGTTATGCTGCGCTAACAGCACCCTACCAATGCATTATTTTAGCTGTGCCACTCCACTAGGTTTGTGAATCCAAAATCCAAAATCCAAAATCCAAAATCGAGAAATGGTGTAGCCCTCATATTCGTAGAGACAAAGGTTAAACCATCCCCCCAATTCAGGATGCCGATGAACTATGGTATACAACCATCAAAGCAAATGGAGACACCCGCAGACAGCCGAGACGCGATCGCCCAAAACAGAATTTTGGACGGGAGTACGGGACATGATTCCGCTTGTGATCGGTGCAATTCCCTTTGGCATTATCTTTGGAACACTAGCAACCAGTAACGGACTATCCAATGGGGCAACCCTGGCGATGTCGGCCTGTGTGTTTGCCGGGTCGTCTCAGTTTATCGCCGTTGGCATGATTGCGGTCGGAACCAGCGTGCCGCTGATTGTATTCACTACCTTCGTTGTCAACGTGCGTCACCTGCTGTATGCGGTGAGTTTAGTGCCCTATGTCAAAGCATTGCCCCAGAGATGGAAATTGCCGCTCAGCTTTTGGTTGACCGATGAAGCATATGCGATCGCCATTCGTCGATACCAGGCACCTGATCCGTCCCCTCACAAGCATTGGTATTACCTAGGAGCAGCCCTGGTAATGTATTTCAACTGGCAGCTTTGTACCTACGTTGGCATCACCCTCGGACAGCGGATTTCTGATGCAGCAGAGTGGGGGCTCGATTTTGCCATGTCTGTCACCTTTATTGGCATGGTCATTCCCTATCTCAAAACTAAACCCATGTGGCTCGCAGTTGCAGCGGCAGGCGGCGTAGCGCTTGTGGCCTATCCCCTCCCCCATAAGCTTGGGCTAGTGGCAGCGTCACTTGCCGGGATTGGTGCCGGAATATGGAGCGAGCAGCGGATTACAGTGACGACAAAGCGAGACATTCAATCATGAGTGAATTTTTTTTGATTGCAGGCATGGCGATCGCCACCTTTAGCATCCGGTATGTCATGTTTGCTCTCAGCGGATGCATTCGCCTCTCTGACCCGCTGCTTCGGGCACTCCACTACGTGCCGCCCGTTGTCCTCACGGCCATTGTGGTTCCAGAAGTCTTGATGCCCGATGGCAATCTGAGCCTAAGTTATATGAATGCCAGACTCATTGGGGCGATCGCCGCATTTGGGGTGGGCTGGTTCACTAAAAACTTGCTCTTGACAATCACGCTCGGAATGCTGGGATTTTTTGGCTGGCAGTGGGTATTGGGAATGATGATTGCGTCATAACCAGTAGGATGACCGCCCAACTGCGATAATGGAGCTAGACTCATGGAAAATGGCTGTAGGTCATCTGAAGAATGAAGTGAGCTTAAGACTCCGTGAAGAAAACTGCTGCTTACCTGCTGAGCAAAAAGCAAAACCGACAAACCATTGTTGCTCTGACATGTTATGACTATCCCACCGCTGTATTAGAGCAAGAAGCGGGGGTGGATGTCATCTTCGTGGGCGATAGCGTTGGCACCAACGTGCTGGGGTATGACGATGAGACCCAGGTCACGATGGACGATATCGTTCACCATCTGAAGGCAGTCTGTCGGGGCGCACATGATCCGTTTATTCTTGCAGATCTTCCCTATGCCACCTATGAAACGCCTGCGATGGCACTCGCAAATGCTCAGCGATTAGTTCACCACGGAGCCGACATCGTTAAATTAGAGGGCGATCGCCCCGAAATCGTGTCGAATCTGGTCAAACACGGCATCAGCGTGTGTGCTCATCTCGGCTTGCAGCCCCAAACTCAACACACGAAAGCCGTACAAGGCAAGCACTTCGATCAGGCAAAAGCGTTGATCGAGGCAGCACTCAGACTTGAGCAAGCAGGCATCACCATGCTGCTGTTGGAGCTGATTCCTGAAGAATTGGGCAAGCTGATGACCGAAACGGTTCATGTGCCGACAATTGGCATTGGTGCGGGTCGGTTTACTGATGGGCAGGTTCTCATCGTCAACGATATTTTGGGCATTACCCCCCGCAAACTCAAGCTAGCGACTCGCTATCTCGATTACCAAACGTCTACGCTAGACGCGATTCGTCGATATAAGCATGAAGTCGAGCACCACGTTTTTCCTGCTGACGAACACGTCCGCCATATGGCAGATGAAGAACGTCAGCCGATGCTGGATTGGGCAAATGCCCATCTGCGATCGCCCTAGAGAGAGGGGGACAGCCCCTTATTGATTTGTTTTTACGACACATTTCCAAAGCGATCGCGAAAATCGGCTGCCAGCATATCCCCCGCTGCTTCGACTAATTTTCCGACAATCGGATGCACCACGACGCTAGTGACAGCCCCCGCAAACGTCGGCATGTGGTTTGTGAACCAAGCTTTGACTGACTCCATGGTGGCGAGATCGGGTTGCCCCGTTTCGATCGCATCTTCGAGCTCATCGATTTTTTCGAGTGCCTCCGTTTTTTGCTCCGTCGGCGCTGCGGCTGCAATTTGGGCCCTAAGACCTGCAAAGATGCGCTGCAACACAGCTAAATCAGACTCAGCGACTGGAGCACGATTCTGATACAGCGATTGATGATGCCCCCGACCTCCCAAAGTGAGATTTAAGCCGTGGACATTGTCAATTTGCATGTTGTGGCTGCCAACCGCAACTCGGTTATTCTGAGACTGGGTGAAATTAAACGTATTGCCATTCGATTGAGAAGGGTTCATGGGGGGCGTTCCTGGTTGAGAGTATTTGAGTGCGTGAAGTCTTCAAAAGAAATCTGTTAAGGGACGATGCCCCCTGATTTGGGTGATGACGCGATTTGCCTAACTCAGATATTAGATAGGACCTTGATTGCCGTCAGGCTGAACGATCACAGTAATCGTCGCGGTCGCTGCCTGACTGCCATCGCTGACGGTATAGCGGAAACTATCCTGCCCTGAGAATCCGCGATTGGGAGAATACACAACAGCAGTGCCGCTGATGGTGGCAGACCCATTTTGAGGAGCCGTCAAATCGATGATCGTGAGGCGATCGCCATCTGGATCATCATCATTACTCAACACATTTACGGAAACTGGCTGAAAATAGGGTGTCGTAACCTGATCATCTTGGGCGTTCGGCGGACGGTTTGCGGGGGGGTCGACCGTGACGGTGACGGTTGCCGTATCCGTTCTGCCGAGAGCATCGCTCAGCGTATACTGGAACGAATCTTGCCCAGAGAATCCCGGGTTAGGGGTGTAGATGATTGAATTGCCGCTGATGGTTGCCGTTCCGTTGGCAGGAGAGGTGGCATCAGAAACGGTTAGGCGATCGCCACTCGGATTCTGGTCATTGCTGAGAACATCGATAGACACTCGCGTTTCATAGGGCGTAGTGGCCTGGTCATTGCGAGCCGATGGTGGAGTAGATGCGGTGACGGTCACTGACACCGAACCGGTTGCGGTGCGTCCTTGAGGATCTCTCACCGTATATTGAAACCGATCGCGTCCTGAAAACCCCTGTCGGGGCTGGTAGATGGCAACCCTGCTTGAGGTTAGTTCAACTGAACCATTCTGCGGTGGTGTTGAAATAGTAACGCTCAGGTTGTCTAAATTAGGATAAGAATTGTTTCGCAGTAGGTCGAGGCGGGCGGCCTCTCCCGACCCCGTTTCTAGGGTGTAATCGGGCGCTGTGGGCGCAGGTGATGTGACCTCAACGGTGACAGTGCCCGTGGCGGATTGGCCTTGGTTGTCACGAATTTGATAGGTGAAGCGATCGCGTCCTGCAAAGTTCTCGTTTGGGGTATAGACGATCGTGCTGCCGTTGGCGGGCTGAGCCGTTCCGTTTTGTGGTGAATTCTCGACTCGAATCACCAAATTGCCCGGATCGGGATACGGATTATCTCGCAGCACATTGACCTGGACGGGGGAGTTGATTTGCGTTGAGGCTTGATAGTCGCGCGCAGTCAGGCGAGGAGCCGCCATTTGAATCGTCACGGTGCCTGTGGCGGTCTGCCCAGATGGCGCTGTCAATCGATACTGGAAGCGATCGCTGCCTCCAGAAAATTGCTCGCTGGGAGTATAGGTAATCGTGTTGTTAGAGTTGACGGTTGCTGTGCCCCGCTGAGGCTCTGCGGCAATGCTTACCGACAGGCGGTCGCGCCCTGGAGACGGATTTTCAGCCAGCACATTCAGGGTCGTTGGCGTTCCGTAGCGAGTCTCATAGGTGAGGTCAGCCGCCGAAAGCTGGGGCGGATTGACGGTAATCGTCACCGTGCCTGTGGCCATGCCGCCTTGGCGATCGCTAACCGTATAGGTCAACTGGTCTTGTCCAAAAAATCCGGTATTGGGCGTATAGTTGATGATCTGTCCATTTCGGCTGACGTCTGCCGCTCCATTCTCTGGAGGGGTTTCGAGGGTGACGGTCAGCTCATCGCCGTCTGGGTCGCGATCGTTTTCTAAGACGGCAATCTGAGTTGGCGTATTGTATGCAGTTGACGCCGTGTCATTTGCTACCTCTGGCGCCGTATTTTCACTTTGATCAGGACGCACAATCACGGTCACCGTAGCGCGATCGCGATTTCCTGCACTATCTTCAACTAAATAGGTAAACTGATCGATGCCAGAAAAGCCCGGTTCTGGCCCATAAAACACCGTGCCATTTTCGATGAATGCGGTGCCGTGGCGAGGTTGAGATACCTCTAACAAAGTAAACTCTCCCGCAACGGGCGTTTGATCATTGGCTAAGACATCAATCTCAACGGGCGTAAATGATTCCGACGAATCATCAATCATCATTTCGTCATCGTTTGCGGTGATCGTCGTGCCCAGTTGCGGCCTAGCCATCGTGAACCAAATGACGGCACCAGCGATCGCCCCACCGATGATTAACGGCAGCAAAAATATGAACCACCGAAGCGCTGCTGGCTTGCGAGGCGGGGGTTGCGCTTCGTCTTCCCAATGCATCCCCGAAATGACTTGGGTCGCAGATGGAGGTGGCACGACTTCTGCGGGAACGAGTTCACCTGATTCGGTAGCGTCTGGCAAATGTGGCGCAGGCAGATCGATCGGAGCGGGATCGTCAGGGGCATCAACTGGAAGCAGCACCAAATTTAAGTTGTGGCGCGTTACCGCAGCCCCGACCTGATCACCCAACCGCTCTCGAATTTCGAGCGCTTGAGAAAGATAGGTATACGCTGCATCCCCGTCTTCAAGGCACAGCGCTCGGCTGCCTAATTCGTGCAACGCCCAGGCTTCTATAGCAGAATCTGAAAGCGATCGCCCGGCCAGCAGTGCCCAGTCTAACGCCGTTGCCCACAGCCCCCATCGCTTGCTCAGCGCCAACGATGGCTCAATCAGCTTAATAAGCCGCAGCGCCTCGATCCATCGCCCTGATTTCACGGCCCAGTCGAGGCAATAAAACAACCCGTCTGCCTCTTCCAAAACGAGATCCGCCGTTAGAGGAGTCTGCTCAGCCCAAGTGGTGTATTGAATCAGCGTTTGCGATCGCGCTGGGTCGAGATTCAGCCCTTCTGCTAATACGGTTGATAATGAGTCATGAACTCCGTATCGCTGACCGTCGCTGACCACCACGTTACGCTCAACCAGCGACGCTAAATCAAGCTCTAAGTCAGACTGATGAGTCATCGCTGCGACCCATCGTGCCAATAACGCAATTCCTGGAACCGCTGACAAGGTTGCAAGCACCAGTCGCTGAGGCTTTGAAAGCCGTGACCAGATGTGCTGGATGAGTGACTTACGGGGAGCGGATGACTGAATTGTTTGAATGATTTCGTCAAACGACACGCCGTCGACTTTGATGTGCCCAGTCGCATAGAGCAGGTCTTGAGGATGCCCCTCTAGCAGGTGCCATAGCGTTTCAGCCGCAGGAATTTCATCATCGGAAATCGATCGCCGCAGGTCTTGTTCCATGAGGGCGATCGCATCATTGAGCGACACCCCCCGCAGCGGCATCGAGTTGCCCTCGCCCCAGAGATAGCGACGGGGCGATGCAAGCAAAAAGACGCAATCAGGCACCGCATTCATCAACGACTCTAAATCGTGGCGGTGTGAGTCGGTCGCTTCACCATCCCGATGCGGCTGATCGTCGAGCAAAATCAAGGCTCGTTTAGACTGTAGATAGTGACGAATCTGCTCAACAGTGGGCTTGTAGGCTGGGTCGCTGTCATAGAAAGCGTCAAACAGCGATTGCAGCCGATCTGGCGTCGTTTGATGGGGTGAATCCAGATGCACTGCCCCCGCAGCAAAGGACGCCGTCACCTGCGGCTGATATGCTAAGTGTCGCAGCAACACCGATTTGCCTAGCCCAGACGCACCGTAGAACTCAACCGACTGTCCTGATTCGATGCTGGCGATCGCCTCGTTAATTTCATCGCGTCGCCCAACCAGGTGAAGAAACGGACGGGGAAGCAGCATAACAGGCAGAGGACGAGGCTGCGCCAGATCTTGGTCTGCCGTGTGAATATTAATCTCGCCGCCATGAATAGAGCCGATCTGGATGTTGTAGTGACCGACGATGAGATGATTATTGGCCCCAAGAGACTGCGTTCCGTTGTCGTGAACGGGATGAGACTGGCGATCGTCTTGAGTCATACGAGCATCATTTTGAATCTGGTGAGGCATGACGTTGCTCTTGCAAAATTAGGGTCGCGGGTGATCCCCAATTGCCGTAGCCCCCACAGAGAAACCCGGATATTAAGAAATATGGTAAAGATCACCCTTTTGGCTATTTTCATCGTCTGACATCCCTGCTCCGGATAGTTTTGAAACTGTGCCACTTTATACAGTGTTCTAGAGCCATCTGGCTCCTGGTTGTGAACCATCGCCTCTCAATTTCAAAATTTCATGCAAAGTAAACCGTGCGTCTATTCCCTTGGGTAACTAAAGTTAAACTAAACGGAGTAAAACTCAGAAATCATTAAACAGTTCTCCATGGTCAGGACAGGCACCGCTCAGTCCCAGCTTCCGCTTCATCTCACTATCTCCGAGAAGCTCCGCGAACAGATTTTTGATGGTCAGTATGCACCCGGTGAGCAGCTCCCCAGTGAACATCAGCTGATGGAGCACTTTGAGGTCAGCCGTATTACAGTGAGACGGGCGATCGCCAATTTAGTCAGTCAGGGGTTGGCGGTTGCTCAGCGAGGTCGCGGAGTATTTGTCAAAGAACAGCAAAAAGTCAGGCGATCGCTCTCCAATCCGCTGATTTTTTTTGATGAGGATATTTCGCGGCAGGGTGTCATGCCATCGATTCGCAGCCTATCGTTTGCGACTGTTCCAGTACCTGCGGATGTGCGCCTCAAGCTGAAAATTGTTGATGCGGTCGAGAAGATTTATTGTCAGCGAAAAATCATTCTTACCGATCAAGTCCCCGTCGCGCTCGATATCACCTACATTCCGCTGGATATCGGCAACGCTTTCTCAAAGGCACTCCAATCGAGCTTGATTTATCCGACGCTTGACCAAAATGGGGTCTCCATTGAGCGCGTTGAAACGACCTTGGAATGCACCCATGCCACTCACCGAATCAGCGAACACCTTGAGATTCCGCTTGGGGCACCGCTCTTGGTCAATCGCTACACGACCTACACGACGCAAAATCGCCCAATCATCTGTGGTGAAACCCTGTCCCGAGGCGATCGGTTGAGCTATTCGGTCGTGCTGACCAAACACGGAACTCCTTAATTGAATCAACGAATGACGCTACGCTTGATGTGATAGGTTTCCCGATTTCGCAACCATTCATCCTGTGATGTCAGATCCGTCTGCGTTGCCAAACTCATGCCAACTCCGACCTGCCTGCGTCGATGATAGTTGGCAGATTCGCAAGCTTGTGTTGTTTGCTAAGCTCGACCCGACTCAACTTCGCTGGTCGCAGTTTTGGGTGATTGAATGCGACCAAACTGTCGTTGCCTGTGGTCAACTCCGTAGTTTTGAGAATGCCCAAGAGTTAGGAAGCTTAGTGGTATCTCGGTCTTGGCGCGGCAAGGGATTCGGACGGTTGCTCACGCAGCATTTGATCGACATCGCCACCCAACCGCTTTATTTAGAATGTCTGGGCGATCGCCTCTTTCGGTTTTATGCTCAATTTGGCTTTGTGCTCGTCAACTGGGACGATCTGCCCGATTCGCTCAAACGCAAATTTGGTCTGTCAAAACTGGCGACTCGGATATTTCGCATTCCGCTGCACATCATGGCCTATGAACCCTCGCTGAAATGAGAGCGATCGCTGAGGATAACCTAACTCACCCCATCGAGAATGGTTAAACCGATGCTGATTTAGGCTCGGCGATCGC
>JBNPEG010000182.1:0-1547 GCA_051117555.1 Elainellaceae cyanobacterium
GACGCTGAACGTATGTAGAACCGGCGCGGCGCACACAAATCTGAGCCCGTAGAGCTTATATCGCCTGAGTTCTAGCTCAAGCTATCTCCTTATCTACCTACTTATAAGCATCTAAATGCCTGTGAAGGCACGCGCTCATAGCGAGCGTTGTTTTCATCTGGCGTTCAATCATTAAACGAATCGCACACGGCTAATAAACCTTTCCAAAGCCATCGCTATGCTGACTCGACTGCGAAAAACCACAACTGCCGCTTCGTCTGAACTAACGTATACCTTAAATCGAGTCAACCATTCTCGCCGTTTGCCGAGATTGCCTGAATTGGATGCCGCTCTTGTGACTCGATTACGTCAAGAAGGAGTCTGCGTCACCTCATTAGATGAGCTGGCGTTGCCCACTACGTCTCGCCTTCTCAGCGCAGCATCTTCGTTAATAGAAGAGGTTCCGCCTGCGTCATCAGTGCGTTTTGAGGGCGATCGCAGCGTCAGCAGTCATTGTGTTCACGCGGGACCAAATCGAATCATGGCGTATCCCGACATCTTTCGATGGGGACTGCAAGAAAGATTGCTAAATCTGGCAGAGAGCTACATTGGCTTACCCGTTGCCTATCGTGGAGTCGTTTTGCGTCGAGATGCTCCCAACGGTCGCCAAGTCGGTACGCGCCTTTGGCATCTCGACGGAGAAGACCGTCGCATGGTGAAAATGATTGTCTACTTAAATGATGTAGGCGAAGATGGAGGACCGTTTGAATACATCCCCCGGCAAATTAGTCCGTCGTATCGTCCGTTTCAGACTATCCACTGCAAAATTAAAGATGTCGATATGGCAAAGGTCGTTCCATCATCTCAGTGGAAAGCGTGTCCCGGAAAAATGGGAACCGTCGTAATGGTCGATACGGCAAGCGTGTTTCATCATGGCAAAGTGCCCACATCAGAGCGGCTAGCGCTCATCTTTACCTATTTTTCGAGACAGCCAAAACGCCCGACGTTGTGCAAGAGCAGTTTTTCGCCTGACCTGATCGCGCCGATGGTGCCCAATTTCTCACCCCGCCAACATGCGTGTGTGATGGGGTGGCGATCGCGCTGACAGCGGATCATCATTATCGTCGTGAGGCTCGGTTGAAAAAGCTAAGGGCAAACGCAAAAATAGCTGAACCAATCACCGACCAAATGATTGGAAATGATTGCCCCCCTATATTCACTGCAAAGAAAGTGGGTAAGCCAAATTCGCGAGCCAGCCAAACGCCCAAATACGCGCCGATGATGCCGACAACGATGGAAGCCAAACACCCCCCCGTCGAGTACCCTGCCAGAGACTGACCCACCCCGCCACAGATGGCAGCGATTATTAATAGTAAAAGAAGTTCTAGAGGTGTCATTCCGATTGCAGTTTTGATTTTAGAACAATGAATTGCAATTTAATCTGTGCCGATTGTACGTCATCCTCTTTCGGTATTGATCAAATCAGATATGAAGTGCGTTGCATTGCAAGTGAAGCGATTCTCCACCTCGAAAATGCCAAGATAGACGTTAACTGAAATCAATCTCTC
>JBNPEG010000182.1:1647-20571 GCA_051117555.1 Elainellaceae cyanobacterium
CTGTGCCGATTGTACGTCATCCTCTTTCGGTATTGATCAAATCAGATATGAAGTGCGTTGCATTGCAAGTGAAGCGATTCTCCACCTCGAAAATGCCAAGATAGACGTTAACTGAAATCAATCTCTCATGCAATCTCCAGCTCATCTTTGTTTCACCTGTTCTAAGACAGAAGACTCCCTTTCTCTGATTCACAGACTTGCCCACGAAATGTATTCTCGCTGGTTAACGTGGATAGACCAAGCCCCCCCTCTCCCAGCGGATATGCAAGCGAGCCTAGCCGAACGCGATTTAACCATGCGACGAATAAGCGCGGAACGCGATCCGGGTAATGCGATGGCAGCAAAAATTTTTGGTCCTGAGTTTGCAAACCAGTTGGTGCAGTCATTATGGAATAGAGAATAGGAACAGCTAAGTCATAAAATCGCCATTTCCCTGTTACTTCAAAATGATTGAAAGACTGAGCCATATTACATGTATGGTGCGTGACCTTGATCGCATGGCAAGGTTTCTGAGGGAAAATAGCCAAAGTCTCCAAAAGATAGAGATAACCGCAGTTTTTCTAATCTTTTAGAGATTCTGTGCATAGAATCCACTGGGTTGGGTAGTGGCGATCGCCAATTGAGTCGTTAAGATTAAGAAAATTACCGTGAGTTGAGAATGTCATGTCTGTCTTTTGGCGTTTGGCTGCTCGCTTCACTTTGGTTTTAGGTCTGCTCAGCATCAGTGCTTGCACAACGTCATCCCATCAAACTCAAGACGGCGAATCATTGACCCGTACAAGCGACTCCTCGTCTCCATTATCAACAGATGCATCACCGACTCCACAATCGGATGCCAATACTGATGGTGTGATGATTCAAAATCTGCCAGATGATAACAGTTATCGGTTCTGTAGTGAGCCCTTTACAGGCTCATCTGACAGCGAACAACCCTTTTCGATAGAGGCTGAAAATGCAGATTCTGAGCAGAGCACCCATCCCTTAGATCAATCTATTAGAGGGTTGTGTTTCGCATTTCGCAAAGACGGCAGTCAAATTATTGGCACCTATTACGACACATCAACATTAGGTGAAGAGGGGCTGTGCATTAGCGGAGTCGCGGTGGGAAACAAAGTTACTGGAAAAGGGCGAGAATTTGTCGGCAGTGTTGGGCGACAAAGCGTTCCGCCAGGTTCAGCAGGCAGCACTCCCGTTAATTGGAGTGACGAAGGATTTCTAACCGTTGCAGATGCGGTAACGATTAATTTCTCTGACTCTAGCGGCAGTGAGGTCTATTACAATCAAGCTGTTCTCGATTTATCTACATTTCATCGCTATCCCAATACTGAAATTGCAAACGACTGTCCTGATTTGTCGTCTGAAAATCAGTCCTAGCAGTAATTAGCTATAGCAACCCCAGATGGGGTGTGAGCGGCGGGGCGGGCGCCGCCCGCCCCGCCGCTCACAAGCAATTCACAAGCGATTTAGGATCGCTATATCAGCAATTAGCAGTTAGATCGGAAATCTATGGTTCATCAAGAACACATCAATCTTTCAACAACTGGCAATGGCGACATGCACGATCTGACCGATAAGGTCAGCCATATTGTCAGGCAGTCAGGCATTCAAACAGGGATGGTGAATGTTTTCAACATTGGCAGCACGGCATCCATTGGCACGATTGAGTTTGAGCCCGGTCTGCAAAAAGACTTGCCTCATATTCTCAATCAACTGATTCCGCCGAGTCGCGACTATGGACACGAGCAAACCTGGCATGATGGCAATGGGCATTCTCATTTACAAGCAACCTGGATGGGGCCGTCATTAACCGTTCCTGTTCACAATGGGCAATTGGTTTTAGGAACCTGGCAGCAGATTTTTCATTTAGAGTGCGACATCAAACCTCGCCAGCGGAGAGTTAGCATCACGATATACGGCGAATAGCAACCATCTTAAAATTGCTGGATGGAGCAATCGTTATCCCTCGACGAACGGGCTTAAGAGGGCGATCGCTCGCGAGTGAAAATTGCCAGTTTGCTACGAGCGTTGCCAATACGAGCTTCATCTCTAGCATTGCCATTGCCGCGCCGATGCAGCGTCGATGTCCGCCGCCAAAGGGCAGATATTCGTAGGGCGAGAATTGTCGATGCAAGAATCGCTCCGGCTGAAATGATTTAGAGTCAGGATATAGATTGTCTCGATGATGAACTAAATAGATGCAGGGAAACAGCACCGTACCCGGTTGGAGAGCATAGCCCATGAGATTGAGGGGGCGACTCAAGATTCGTACTCCCGTGGTTAAGGTTACGGGATAGATACGGAGCGTTTCTTGACATAGGGCATTGAGATAGGGAAGCTTGGTAATTTCGTTAGGTTCAAGGCGATCGCCCAAATTTTCTAACTCCGAGCGCACAGTAGCTTCAACCTCGGGACGCGTATGAATCCAATAGAGAGCCCACGTGAGAGCTGATGCAGTGGTTTCATGGCCGGCGATGAGCAACGTCATCAGTTCATCCCGAAGCTCTGAGTCTGACATGGGCTGCCCGTCTTCATCACGAGCTGTCATGAGCACGCTGAGAATATCGTCGCCAGCCTCGTCTGCATGGGCGCGTCGGTCTTTAATTTCGGCATAAATAATTTGATCGACCTGTTCTTTGCGCCGTACAAATCGTCCCCACGGACTCAGCGATCCCCAATCTTTTTGAAGGGCTGGAAAGAAAATCAAAGAGGCGCTCAGCGGAGAACTGAGGCTATCCATCATGGAACTCAGCAACTGGTGCAAGTGATCAAAGCGATCGCCCTCGCTGACTCCAAAAACGGCTTTGAGAATGACCCTCAGCGTAATATCTTGCATCACCGCGCGGACTCGAAACTGTTGCCCAGGTTGCCATTGATCGCTCACCTCCTGGGCAATTTCACCCATGATCTGACTGTAAGTGCGTAGCCGATCGCCATGAAAGGGAGGCATGAGCAACTTACGCTGACGGGCATGGCGATCGCCATCGAGCAGCAAGACAGAATCATCGCCCATGAGATATCGCAGAAAGCGTCCGCCCCCATTTTTGCCCACGCTAAAGTGGTCGGGGCTTGCCGTCAATATGGTTTGGATAGCATCTGGATGGCTCACATAAACCACAGGCGGCGACGACTGCCCCACCCTAAAAATATCGCCGTAGCGATCGCCATAATCGTCTAGATAACGCAGAGGACGAGCGATGAGTTTGATCAGCCTTAATGCTTGGGGAGTGTTAGGACCATCCAGTCTGTCCATGCGATAACCTCTCAAGAATGGAATGATTAAAATTCCTCCTTACCACGGAAGTCGGCTTCCATCCCAGGAAAAAAATTGTCCGCTATCTTCGCTGCCGAGGGTGTCAAGAACGTCCATTAACTGAGTGACGGTGCGTTCAACCGAGAACAGTTTTTCAGGTGGAACATTGCCTTGAAAAGGCTTGGATAATCGGGTATCGGTAGTGCCAGGATGGAGCGTCACCACGATAGTATTGGGGCTTTTTCGCTGATATTCGATCGCCGCTGTTCGCATCAACATATTTAAGGCAGCTTTAGAGGCGCGATATCCATACCAGCCACCTAAATGATTGTCGCCAATACTGCCAATTTTGGCAGAAATGCTGGCAAATATGCTGCGATCGTCATGCCGCAATAGAGGGATCAGATATTTTGCCAACAGCACGCCGCTCACACTGTTGACCTGAAAATAGCGCAGCAATTGGTCGGCGTTAATGTGTTTCAGGCTTTTTTCGGGCTGAATATCGTCTGAGTGCAAAAAACCAACGCAGTTGATAACGACATGCAGCGTTTTGATCCCGGTACTGATGTGCGCGATGCAGTCTGCTACTTGAGACTCGTTTGTTGCATCGAGTGGAAGACAGGTGAGGCGATCGGGGTATTGTTCATCCAGTGAAAACAATCCTGAGGCTGAGTCAGGATTATGATACGTTGCGATGACATGGGCGATCGCCTCATGATCCAGTAGATAGTTGACAAATCCTAAGCCGATTCCTTGACTTGCCCCAACCACTAAAGCGTTTGCGTTTTGCACGTCGTTCAAACTAGGCATCGTCGAGTCTTAGATAAAGAGTTTATGAGCAAGGAGAAGAATCTTGCCCCTTCTTCATCTTGACTGTTTTTCCCAATGCTTCAAGAATGTTGTAGCACCGCATGGATGCATCATAGGGATGGAGCCCAAATTCTTGCGACAGCTCTTCAAACACCTTCACCCCACGAATGCTGTTACCGCGCCCATCGAGTAGCGGTGAAAATACGGCGATGCCAAGCTGATTAGGGACGACTGCAATGATGCCTCCGCTGACGCCGCTTTTGGCAGGCAGCCCGATGCGGTAGTTCCACTCGCCTGCAAAATTATACATACCGCAGCTTGACATGACGCTGAGAATATCGCGAATGTAGCCAGCGTTAACGGCTTGCGTTCCCGTAATTGGGTTGACTCCATAGTTGGCAAGCGTTGCCGCCATCACCGCTAACACGTGACAGTCGACCATAATCGAGCATTGCTGAAAATAGAGATCGAGCGATTCATCTACCGGATCATCAATGATGCCAAAGTTACGCATAAGATAGGCCATCGCTCGGTTACGAAAGCCAGTGGCACGCTCAGACACAAACGTGGGCATATCGATAAATAGCTCGTGCCCAGCATAGCGTTCAAACATGTCGAGCATGCGGTTGAGCCGTTCGGTGTGGGATGATCCGTTGATTAAGCTAGTCGTGGCGATCGCCCCCGCATTCACCATCGGGTTATATGGGCGTTTTGACTGATCGTCTAGAACAATAGAATTAAAGGCATCTCCCGTGGGTTCAACTCCGACTCGGCTGAGGAGATAGTCTCTCCCGTGATCTTCGAGGGCAAGCCCATAGACAAAAACTTTGGAGATTGATTGAATCGTAAACAGGCGATCGCAATCTCCTACCTCATAGATTTCGCCATCTACCGTAATCACCGAAATCCCAAACCAGTCTGGGTTCATCTTCGCCAGCTCAGGAATATAGTCCGCTACTTTGCCGTCTTGCAGCGATCGATATTTGCGATGAAGCTCAGCTAGATACGCTTGAAAGTCTGACGCAGTAATTTGAGGAAGGGATCGTCTGAACGGCGAGCTTGATTTAGCCATAGGCACCCATTACGGAAGATTTGAGAATTCGCACAAGCCGGCTATCACATCAAACGCATCTCAACGACGCGGCGTCAAATCAGCCCGTGTCGAGGACGAGATGATGCCTCTGACCGAGTCGTATCTGCCCCCTTATTCATCGAGATAGACTGAGCCGCTTGTTCGTGCTGAAGCTGTTGCCGACCATTACGAATGATCCGCATCATCTCGCTTAGCTGATGTTCCATATCGCTCAGCACGCGATCGGCATAATCATCTGCGCCTTGCTGAATCTCGTTGCATTCAACGATCGCCATCTGCCGCACTCGTTCAAATTCTTGTTGTGCCTGATAGCGAAGTTCGTCAATTTCGGCCATCGTTTGCTCTCTGGCTGCATCGCATTCTTGCTGAATTCGCTGCTGAATTTGCCTTGCTTCTAACTCAGCATGGCGAATCAGCCCCATCTCATCGATCATTTGAGAGGCTTGTCGCTGAGCCGATTCAACAATCTCTTGGGCATACTGTTCTGCCTCAAGCAAAATTTCTTCTTTGTGCCGTACGACATCGACAGCTTCATGCAAAACCGATGGCAAACTCAAGCGCACCAAGTCAAGCTGGTCGAGTAACTGCTCTTCATCAACCACGGTTCTCCGGCTCAGAGGAATACGCGGGCTATCCAGAATCATCTCTTCTAACTTATTGAGTTCATTCTGAACATCTAAGCCCCCGATTCGAGACGTTTCCCGATACACGGCGGCCTTTTCAGCCGGATCGGTCGATGCCTCGTGAGTCGAGTCACGGGTGATGCGGTCTTTGCTTACACGATTGGGGTCTCGGCGTAACATCGGCGAATATCCAGGGCAACAGGTTGAGGGACAAGATGATCAATAGGACCACCAAACTTCGCAATCTCCTTGACCAGGCTACTACTTAAGAAGCTGTATTCATTCGAGGTTGCTAGAAAAACGGTTTCGATCTCATCAGAGAGGGTTTTGTTAGTATGCGCCATCTGGAGTTCCATTTCAAAGTCTGAGACCGCTCTCAAACCTCTCAGCAGAACTCGGGCATTTCGCATTCGGGCATAGGTAACGGTTAAACCATTAAAGCTATCTATTTCAAGGTTAGATAGATGGTGAGTCGATTCGCGAATTTGATGAATCCGCTGGTGAACGCTGAAGAGAGGCTTTTTGTTGGGGTTGTTTAAGACTGCCACAACAACTTGCTCAAATAGCTTACAGCCCCGCTCAATGATGTCTAAATGTCCTAGAGTAATCGGGTCGAAACTACCAGGGTAGATCGCAATCACGGTTTGAGAGTTTAAGGTTTGCTGAAGCGATTATATCGGACGCTTCGCCAATCGCTAACACAGAGATTACCCTGATCGATGAAAGTATTATATACAACCTGGTCTTTGCCTATTCCGTATTAATGTCTAAAATTAATGGTCAGTAGTTAGGTACGCCCCGTCTCAACTCATCACAGCGCGTTAGCGGACGGAGCCGCATTGACAAGGCTGAGTAAAGGACCCGTTTGTTCCTGCCCGTTGGTGGCTAGCTCGCTATGACAGAGATAAATGCGTTCGGTGGCTCGACCCAGCAAGTCGACCATCTCTCGGCGTAATCGTTCTTGATTGTCTGCTGCGGTGTCGTCTGCCGTCCACGATCGCCCCGACCACTCGCGAAGAAATAGCGGAGCCCCAAATAATGGGCCACCCCCCATAAGCCAAAGAGCAGACCCCGCATCTAGCCAAAACTGCCAGCGATGTGCCTGACGTTGCGATCGGTATTGAAAAATAGTCGCCAGTGTGACACTCTGGCGAGCCATGCCAACGGGGCGAACCGGATAGGGATCAGCAGTAATCGTGCCGCTCCGGAGAAGATTAATAAAATTTTCCACAGTTGAGCTAGGAGGCGACTCGCTCAAATCGCTTCGGCGTAGCCGAGTATCGATATCCCAGTAGTGTTGAGCGGTTTCAATTAGTTCTCGCAGCGCTGCAAGCTGGTCATAGGGCAGATGACTGCCGCCATAGAAAAACTGTTGAATGGCTCGATCTAATACTGTCACTGCATTGGGAATCAGGCGTTGTTGCTGGTCAGCCCGTTGCCGATCGATCCATTCGGCGATCGCACTGTAGGTCTGACTGGCGCGATATCCGAGGCGATCCCACCGGGGAAAAGCAGTGATCGGTAGCAGCTCTGGATAGGTGGGATCAGGCTTAAAGCAGTGATCAGTAATCAGCCCTGCTCTCACCGGGTCAATATCTGCCAGGTCTAAACCCGATGGTTCTGTCCGTGACACGGGAGCCTGGCTGAGCATGACGAGCATTTCGGCGATCGCCTCCCGATTGATGAGCCGCCCCAACCCTGGATAAAGCAATGCCATCAGCGTCAGCAGTGCTCGGATCATGGGCGAACTAATCAACGTCCGCTGGTCGTTCAGCGCCTCAACTGAAATTCCCTTATGGATTAAAATCTCACGAAGCGTGTAGCGGGCGATCGCATCTAGCCCAGGCCCTACCACCGCAACCTCATGGGGTTGCACCTGTCCGGCATACACCGCAGTGGCGATCGCCTCAGCGGTTTGGCGTAAGAGCTGTGCCCGCGATACCGTTTGAATCGTCTGAATCGAGTCAGGGAGTTCGGAGAGGCGTAACGGCTCTTGCACCCATGCCCACATCACCGTACTCCAATCACTAGCGAGACAGCGATCCCGAGGGCGGTCTAATGATTCAACCCGGCATCGAGAGGCTAGCCCTTCTAACCAATGGGAATCAGCTCCCAATCCTAAGCGGTGTCCTCCCTCTGGGTTATAAGTAAACACGCCTGGTCGTCCAGCATCCAGTAAAACCGTGAGTAGAGAACGGGCGATCGCCGGATACTCATCGACATCATCGGCAAAAACAGCATAATACCGATTGCGCACATGCTGTTGATATGTCTCGTTCGGAAGCAAATAGCGCCAATATAGCTGAGAAATGATGCCGTAGGTGACGAGTCCGCGATCGAGACACCAATGCCACCAGTGCTGAAGCACCTCTCCCATGCAGTCCCACAGGTCGGCAGAACCAATTTGATCGGCAAATCCGTCTTTTAATAGGATGGGAATGTCTTCGAGCGGAATGCCCGCACTGCCCGACAATTGCAACAAATCGAGGGTGCGTCTCACTAAGTAGTAGTCGCGCACTCCCTCTTGTTGAAGTCGCCCGGAGGTAAGCTCGGGCTGCCAGAGTCGAGTGGCAAGCTCTTGCTCGGTTTCGGGGCGCAGTCGCAGCGGAAATTGAGCCTGCAACCCCAATTGTTGAGCAATCAGGGGCCAAAACAGGCGAGTTTCGCTCTCAAAAAAACCCAGTGGCGTCGTCGAATCAAACCGATACGGTTCGGCTGTGGCATCGTGAATTCGATCGGCTAATTCAATCCGATTATCACCGTTCGCGGCCATCACTAGGATATTTGCAATAGAATCTTGATCGGTGGCAAGAGGAACTGAGCCAACGAGCGATCGCGCCCGCTGAGAAAACAGGTCAATGAGGCGGTGGGTTTTGCCACTTCGGGTAGAGCCAACAATCCAAATCGAGTCAGACGACACTAATAATCCTGAAATGAGTTTGATATCATACTACGTACTTTAACCTTAGCGAACACAGCGAATTTACCGCTCAATCTACACCGCTTGGTTCGACGCTTCATCTGTTAATGCCTGAGCTGAATGACACGGGTTCGCTGTAGGCATTTTGCATCGTTTCATCTGCGAAATTTATACAATTCTCAGCGTTCTGTCGAAATATCTGGCACTGAGTGGGCTATGGTTTTGTTGAATCACAACCGTCATACTCAGTTGTTCATCGAGGCATCCTATCGATGCTTAATGTTGTCTTCAAACAGTTTTAAGAACACAACCGCCGTCCTCCCATGAAATCATCTATTTCAAATACTGTTAAAGGAATATTCCGAGCAGCAAATCAGTGGTTTTTGCGAACACCCGAACGAGCGCTTGATGAAGCCTATGACGCAGCGTTATCGATTAAGGCCATTGAAGATACTCACTTTGATGGGAGGCGGATATCACCTGACTATGGAAATTACAGCAATAGCGTTAATGCCTATTTTCAAGCGGAGCTCAAAAAATACTTAAAGATTGCCAAGATGAGATTGGCTGAGTTTAAGGCCAGCAGTTCTCTGTTTCGCACCTCAAATTTGTCGACTTCACTTACACGCAATTCAACCGAAATTCAAATCGATGAAAACTCTGCTGATGTGCAGACCATTGATGTCATCGACAAACCTCGCACTATTCTCAAAAAGCTTAAGTTTATTGATGAAGTCTTAGTCCGATATAGTGCTGAGAAAAAATCTGAAACCCGCTCAGAAACTCGCTCAGATAAAGGACGTCCATCAAACAATGGCGATCGCCCTAGGCGATTTAGATCTGATTCTTCGGCTCTACCAGACTCGAAGTCGGCTGAGGCAAATACCCCGACCGCGAGGCAGATGTATCAGAACAGCACCTTTCGAGATAGCCCTGGTTCTGATAATGAATCATTCGTCGATAAAACGGGAGTGCTACCCCGTTCGATTTTGAGAACCGTCGATCGAATTAAGCGGGAACTGGACCCGAAAGCTGAAAATGAGGTCGTTGAAGAATTTCGAGATTCAAAAACTCGAACGATTGTCTCTCTTCGATTTATCTTACTTCTAATTATCATCCCATTGCTGACTCAACAGGTGTCCAAAAACTTTGTTGTGGGTCCAATTGTTGATTACTTCAGAGGCGATCAACCCTCTCAGGTTTTTCTAAATACAGAGATGGAAGAAGAGGCGCTTTCTGAACTCCAGCGATACGAAGAAAGGTTTAGATTTGAAATTTTGATTGGCAAAATTCCTCCAATTTCGGAAGAGGAGATTGAATCACAGGTTAAAGATAAGGCAGAAGAAATCGAAAACCAATATCGTAAATATAGTTCTGATGCGATTAAAAATGTATTCTCCGATATTTTATCAGTACTCGCATTTGCGGGCGTTTTAGTCAGCAGTAAACGAGAGATTGCGATTCTGAAATCATTCGTAGATGAACTCATTTACGGACTAAGCGATAGCGCCAAGGCGTTCATTATCATCTTGTTTACAGACATGTTTGTCGGATTCCACTCTCCTCACGGGTGGGAAGTCTTGCTTGAGGGCATTTCTCGACACTTTGGGTTTCCGGCTAATCGAGACTTTATCTTCTTATTCATTGCCACATTTCCGGTGATTCTCGACACTGTGTTTAAATACTGGATTTTCCGATATTTAAACCGAATTTCACCGTCAGCCGTGGCAACGTATAAGAATATGAATGAAACCTAATTAAAGGTCACTCAAACTGCTAAAGAATGCCAATAATCAGACCTAAAATGGCTCCAGCAGGAACTAACTGCCATGTGGGAGTCTTGTAGCGCAGGAGAGCACCTAGAGCTGCGATGCCGATGGCGATCGCCCCTAGAGACATCGGCCAGGTCTCTTGTAGAAATGCAGACTGGGCAATGGGAATTAATGCAGCGGCGATCGCCCCCAATACACCGGGCATAACGCCTCGGAGAAAGCCTTTAATCCACGGATTTTGTCGCAGCTTGAGCAGCAGCGGTGATGCCAGCATGATGAACGCAAACGACGGCAAGAAAATGGCGATCGCCGATACGAGTGCGCCCAGACAGCCCGCCACCTTGTAGCCAATAAACGCAGAGGTTAACACCACCGGCCCTGGGCTCAACTGCCCAATCGCGACGCCGTTGATAAATTCGCTGCGAGTTAGCCAATTTAGCGTATCGACCACTTCAAACTCAAGCAGCGGAATGATGACCAGCCCGCCGCCAAAGATAAACGCACCCACCTTGATAAAAAAGGTCGTGAGCGGCACAAAGTAGTCTTGAATACGCTCCCATCCCCAAAAGCTTGATAGCGAAAGTACATCCGCCGTCGCAGTCCCTAACACGGTGGGTACGATCGATAACGATGGCAAGATCGGCAACAGCCAACCGTTAGCTCGATTTGAAGGGGGAGTTAGCGCATAGGGGCCTCGGGGGCCATAGAGCCAAAGCCCGATTAGCCCTGCGATGATGAACTGAAGCAAGACGCTGATGGGAGAGATTAGGGTCAAGACAAAGACGGCGATCGCAATCAGAGCATGATGCCACTGTTGAATGGCTTTCTTGCCCAGTTTCCAGCAAAACCCTAAAACAATAGCGACAACCACAGGCGATACGCCAAAAAACAAGGCTTCGACCTGAGGAAGCCCTTGATACCGAAAATATGCCCACGACAACGCCACTACGATGAGAAACGCCGGAGCAATAAAGGATAACCCGGCTACTAATGCTCCGAGTTGACCGGCTCTGACATAGCCAATGTAAATCCCCATTTGAGTGGAGGCAGGACCGGGCAACATTTCGCACACCGCTAAGCCATCGGTAAATTCATCTTGGGTCATCCACTGGCGACGCACGACCGCTTCGTCGTTTTCCATCGCAATGTGAGCCTGCGGGCCCCCAAAACCAATGATGCCAAGCTTCAAAAAAACCTGAGCGAGTTCTTGCAGCCGAGTTGCTAAGCCGACAGACTCACTCGAAGATGCGTCTGTTGGATTAGGTTCATTAATCTCTTGGGTCATGGGCTCCCCTTGACATCCTCTTAATATATGGCTCGATGGGCGACTGAGTGGCGATCGCTCTCAATACTGGCTAGATCTGGGCTAGCTTGCGATGAAAGCCACTCCGTAATGTAACAATCGTAAATTAAGATTTTTTTAAGAATTAACTGAAGAGTAAGGTGAATGCGAGACTGTACAGTCTCCCACCAGCGCCGTAGGGTGCTGGTGGCGCCAGAGTAACGCACCACTTATACCAATTCTCGATTTTGGATTTGCGATTTTGGATTGACGGCCACCAGCGCCGTAGTGTTTTGACACGCCTAAAATAGTAGGTTGGGTTAGCGATAGCGAAACCCAACGAAAGGGTTTCTGCTGTTGGGTTTTCTCCTTTGGAGACGCTACGCGAACGTAACCTCAACCCAACCTGCTTTAATCCACCAAATTAGCTGTGCCACGCCACTAGGTTGGCTGTTTACCGATCTCTGCTTATAGATCACCTCAGATGCGCTAGGAATTAGAGTAGGCATTAGGTAGGATCAATGTTCTAAGCATTCCATTCATATTCACCAGATTTCATGCTCCCAAAAGATGATTTGTTAAAAGGAATCGACAACCGAGACAGCGCCGCTCGCATCATTGACCGGGCAGAACAGGCAATCAAAACATGGGATATTATCTTCACTGATTTTCTAGCGCCGCCAGAGCTATTTGAAGCGCAACACATGTTTAGCCGGTTGACTGAGATTCACATCGCTGCCTGGGGCGGCTACCCTCAAGCAGAACGCAAGCGACTGGCGATCGCCCGTTCCGAGTTACCCCTTGATGCCAGCCAGGTGGAGGTTGCGGTGCTTGATATTGCCGGCAATTTTCTCTTTGACCCGGCTACCCACCGAGACTTTTTGGGTGCGATTTTGGGTACGGGTATCGTTCGAGAAAAAGTGGGCGACATCATCGTATTGGGCGAACGAGGCGCGCAGGTGATTGTCGTGCCCGATCTGGTGGAATTTTTAGAAATGAATTTGACCCAGGTGCGATCGGTGCCGGTCAAGACGCGGCACATTGACATTAATGAGCTAAAAGTTCGAGAACCCCGGAAGAAGGAGATGACAACCGTGGAAGCGTCTCTGCGGCTCGATGCGATCGCCTCCGCCGGGTTTGGTATGTCGCGCAGCAAGATGGCAGATTTAATTTCATCGGGTGATGTCAGGGTCAACTGGAAAGACATCACGCAAGCTAGTCATTCGCTTGAGTCAGGAGACTTGGTTGCGATTCGAGGCAAGGGGCGTTTAGAAATTGGTGAAATCGCGACGACGAAGAAGGGACGCTACCGGGTAGATCTCGTCCGGTTTATGTAAAGTAACAACCCTATGGGCTTAGGTTTGTGTGGTGAGATCCCGCGGCGCGGGGCCACCACACGTTCAACGTCCTAACGCGAAAGCGCACGGCTATACCACCCAATCAATCGGGCGATAGAGGTTGATGAGGATCACAGCCTGTAGAATCTTAAAAAAGTATAAAAGGTTGCAATGCGTGGTTGCTCATTGAGACTAACTTGATGAATTTTGATTAGTTCAAGTTTGAAATGCTAGCCACTGCATGCCCGATTGATGAACTGTGATTTTAACTCCCATGTTTCACGTCTTCGCTGAACCGTCTCAAACCCAGTCAGATGCGATCGCCCAATCTGACTCTGAAACACTCATGTGCTACTACATCAATGCCACGTCTAAACTTCAAATCGTAAAAATTACCACCATTCCTGAATTCTACTTCGAGCGGGTTGTGTTTCCGGGGCAACGCCTCCTTTTTGAAGCGTCACCCCATGCCAAGCTAGAAGTATTTTCGGGCAATATGGCAAGCGCGTTGCTCATCGACAAGATTCCCTGTCATCGCCTTCAGATTCAAGAGTCGCTTACCGGGTGATGCCATACCGATTAAACTGAATCCCTTTGAGATGTTCTTACAGGTGGCACGCTCGACGAACGAGTCGATGTGCCCCTGCGCCGTCTTGTTGAACCACAAACGGGCAACCCGGTACAGCGGGGCGATCGCCAGGTGCTGACGGGTCATGTCCATGGATTGAAAACCTCACATTACCAATGGGTAAAACGAAAACTGCTGACATGGGGAATCGATGCAACTGGAATCGATGCAACCAATATCTCATATCCGCTCAATTTTTAGCTCTCACCACGACTTGACGAGAGGCGCAAGAAACACAAAGCATGCTATCAAAAATAGGAGGCTCCCAATTAGCCCGATAGTGTCACCATTTTTGAACGTGGATGCGGTGAAAAAAATGGCTGAAGCAATAAAGATAACCCAGCCGAGAAGCTGGGATTTTTTCTCAAAATCCTGATGGTTCACAGGCAATAACAGGTACTAAGGGGTTCGAACGTGGACAGCGCATCTCGTCACTTGCATGCATCAGTCATACATCATGCATCGATGCTATCGCTTGGATTTTTCTACTTGAACTACCGCATTATAGTCAGGAACACCAACTTCGGGCGATCGCTTCCCCTTATCCAGCAGCACATTACCTTCAGGCCAGTGAATCTGCAAGTTTCCAGGTTTCACAGGTGCGATATATACCCTGCCGCTGAACTCTCCCCAATCGTTTTTGAGAACAACAGCCTCTCCTTCCTTTAACAAGAGGCGATCGGCGTCACTGGAATTCATAAACACAGCCTCTCGAAATGCGCCCGTAATGGCGTCCTTCTTCTCTTGCACCATGCTGTTAAACTGCTTTCCTCGTCGCGTCGTCACGAGAAAATATCCATCAGGCAAGTCTTTGACCGGGGGAGAAAGAGGCGTAAAGTGCGCTTTGCCATCAGCCGTTGGAAAGTTCCAGCCAAAGCACAGATGCGACCCCCCATATTGGAACTGATCGCCTTTCTCAATAAGATGCTGAATCCCTGCATATTGCGGCACAACTTGAGCAATTTCTTGGCGCATCTCGTGAGTCGTTGCGAATGAAAGTGTTTCTGAAATATCGGGACGTACATGGCGCGCCAGTTCCATCAAGACCTCCCATTCAGGTCGAGCCTCCCCAATCCGGGGACCGGGAATTTCTGGACTGAAGATCACGCGCCGCTCTGTATTGGTTTCAGTCACGCCCCCCGGCATTTCGTAGCGCGTGGTAGCAGGGAGTAGCAGCACGGTTTCTCCGGGGTCAAGCAGCATTTGTTTAGAACAGACGATATCCATATGAACGCGGAGCGGAATCTGCTGGAGCGCTTGTTCAACATAGGCTGGATCGGGCAACACGTCTTGAAAATTGCCGCCTACAGCAAAGAGCATATCGAGCTTTCTTTCTGCCGCTCGATCAATCATCTCTGACGTAATCAAGCCCGTTGAGGTAGGGACGTCAAAGCCCCACTGTTGGCTAAGCGCAGCAGCATTGTCAGGGGTGATGGCTTTTCCGCCCGGAAAGACGGTGGAATAGCATCCCATTTCTGCACCCCCTTGCACCCCCGAATGCCCGCGAATGGGCATCAAGCCGCAGCCTTCACGTCCAACGAAGCCCTTGGAAAGCGCCAAATTGACGATCGCCCTGACATTATCTTCACCACATTCATGCTGAGTAATGCCCATGCTCCACACAAATACTGCTTTGTTGGCATTACCCACTAGTTGAGCAAAGGCATACATTTCATCACGGGACGCCCCCGACAATCGTTCTAGCTCCTCCCACGATTGAGCATCGAGCGCGACTTTCAAAGACTCAAAGCCAGCCGTGTATTCGTCAATAAAGCGAGAATCTGTCCACCCCTGTTCAAGCATGTGTTTCAGAGTGCCATTGAGGAACGCCATATCGCCCCCCACATTGACCAAAAAGAAGTCTTCAGCAAACTTGGTTCCAAACACTGCACTCTCTGGAATAGACGGCACCCAATAACGCTCCATCCCCGGTTCTCGGTAGGTGTTGATGACGACGATCCGCGTCCCGGCCTTCTTCGCCCAGTGCAAATATTTCACGGTGACGGGCTGATTATTGGCAACGTTAGAGCCGATAAACACCAACAAATCAGTCCCAATCCAGTCTTTGTAAGAACAGGTGGTAGCCGCAGCACCGACGGTCTCTTTCAAGCCGTTGGTGCTCGGTGAATGGCAAATGCGGGCAGCATTATCGACATTGTTGGTGCCGATCGCCCGTGCTGCTTTTTGGGCGGCGTAGTAGGTTTCATTGACGGTGCCGCGACTGGTGAGATAGAACCCCAGTCGATCGGGAGTTGTCGACCGAATGCGATCGCTCATCACCTGCATCGCTTCATCCCAACTAATGCGGTGAAAGCCCTTGTCACCCTTGTCCCGTCGCATCGGGTAGGGCAAGCGTCCCATGATGCGTAAATCAGAGGCTTTTTTGTCTGTCAGGGATGACACATCGGTTAAGATTTGAGGATCGAAGGCAGGCATTGTGTTGAGGCGCAACAGCCGCATACGCACGTTGCAGAGGTGGAGCCCGTCGAGTGTCCAATCTTTCATGCCTGTAGTGCCGAGAGAACAGCCATCACACACACCATTGTTGAGAATGTTCCAGGCATAGTTCCACTGGTCGCGATTCACCCACACCGCTCGGACGCCTTCCCAATAGTTGTTGGGATATTGTTCACCCAGTCCGAAGGGTTTCCAACTTGCCCAGATCGATGGGTCCCAAACTTTTTTCGGCTTTTGCAGCATTGCACCATCTCGTAATTACGCTTCTTATAAGATACGTGGAGAGAGGCGATCGCCCCGTCTCTCTCTACGTATCTTCGTATTTCTTGAACATCATCCTATTACCCTAGAGGCCGAGTGGCTGGGCTGGAATGGCTGGTGGATTGCATCCACTCCACGCCAAATTTTATGGCTTTCGATAGCCCTGCTCAGGTATGATGTCGCTCTACCAAATAACGCGTAAACTCTACTCCCTGACGCTCGACAACCTCGGTATCATAGAGCTTGAATCCAAACTTTTTGAATAATCCCAGACTAAACTCGCTCGCTTCGGCATACAGTCGCTGAATCCCGTTGTGGTTGGCATGATCAAGAATGACCTGCATCAGCGTTGAACCAACGCCTTGATGGATGCGATTGCCCCGCACATACGCTGACGTGACATGCCCGCCTGACGTAATTCCCGCAAATCCTACAATCCCGGTTTCATCAACAGCCATGTAGGTAGTCGCATCTAAAATAAACTGGCGAAAATGGTGGGCATCCAACGCAGATGAAGCCCACGATTGGGTTTGGGCAGGCGTATATCGCTGGGGGGCGATCGCCACCACAGTTTGATAGTAAAGCGTTGCCAGTTCTGGCAGATCTGACTCTTCAGCAGTGCGAATCATCATCGTTCTAATATCGTCGAGTTGTCGAATTCTCTAAGCCAGTATGGAGTCATTATCGAACAGGTTTGGCACCAAATTCCGCATCATTTTTCGTTTGTGACCTTAGATGCAGCAGTGATTATGCCCAATCATTTCCATGGCATTATTATGATTGCTAAAGAGAGTTTGCCTATTTAACACGATCCTCACGATCTAGTTCTTAAGCAAAATTTTAAGAAGCTCCCCACTGCGGCATGTCCGGCTAGTCAATCTCAGCGGTAGACAACAAGGAGCCGTTTGTCTTCGGGTGCTAGAGCTTTACGGTGATGAATTGGCAACAGGCGCGATCGTTACCGCTGAGTTAAATCGATTACGAATTCGCCCTTTCAGTGAGAGTTAAAGCGCTATGACGGTCCAAATTCTGCGTAAGAAATTCACGGTGGGGCAGTATCACCAGATGATCGAGTCCGGCATTTTGACCGAGCGCGATCAAGTACCCGGTAGGGGCAGGGTCTCCCTGCCCAGGGCAATATACCCCGCTGCCCAACCGATACCTGCCAACACTCAACCGATCATGTTGATTGATGATAAACATTCTGCATTGGGCGAGGAGATCTCGCCCCTACCCGTTGGGTTTGAAAATCCTGCATTGGGCGAGGAGACCTCGCCCCTACGGTTATGAAATATGACCCTGTGATTCACCATCGACAATCGATCCGCTTGAAAAACTACGACTATAGCCAAGCGGGTGCTTATTTTGTCACAATCTGCACACAGGAGAGGGAATGTTTACTCGGTGAGGTCGTCAACGCCTCGATATCCCTGAGTCAGTACGGAACTATTGTCCAGCAAGTTTGGCAGCAAATTCCGCATCACTTTTCCTCTGCGACTTTAGACGCGGCAGTGATTATGCCAAATCATTTCCACGGCATCATCATCATTGCTGACGATAGTTTGCCTATTAAACAAAATTCTAGCGATGTACCTCTTAAACGCAATTCTAAGAAGCCGACTTTAGGACAAATTGTTGCTTATTTCAAATATCAATCAACCAAGCTAATTAACTCAATGCGCGATATGACTGGCGTGAAGCTTTGGCAGCGCAATTATTACGAACACATTATCCGCAGTGAAGCGTCCCTTAGTCGATTACGCATATACATTGAGCAGAATCCCCAAAAATGGCAGCATGACCAGCTTCATCCCCAAAATTCATCTAAATATGGTGAAACTTCTATTACCTATTAACGCATAGCAAGTGGAGCCGAATATGACAGTTCAAATTCTGCGAAAGAAATTCACGGTGGGGCAATACCACCAGATGATCGAGTCCGGCATTCTGACCGAGCGCGATCGCGTTGAGCTACTTCAGGGAGAAATTATTGAGATGTCGCCCATTGGCATGCAACATGCCGCCTGTGTTGATCGCATGAATGAATTGTTGGTGCGGGAATTAGGGAGCAGGGCGATCGTGCGGGTGCAAAACCCCATTCAGTTGAGCACTCGATCAGAACCACAGCCTGACGTTGCCATTCTGCAGCGGCGATCTGACTTTTATGCCAACGGCCATCCCCAACCCCAAGATGTCTTTGCGCTGATTGAAGTTTTGGACGCCACGGTTGAATTTGACCGCACCGTGAAAGTGCCGCTGGCGTTGCTGAATAAGGGTATGAATCTATGCTGGGACAGGCACTTCCCCAAATCTGAGGTAGTGCAGTAGCAAACGGATAGAGTGCTTCAGCATATTCACGCACTTGGAATAGCACAATGTCTTGCGACTCAATCGCGCCAAGTAATGCCTTAACCGAGTATTTTCTCTCTCGACCCGTGTCATATAGGTCTTGCTAACAATCTGGTCTCCATCGGGAATGTACTCGGGATAG
>JBNPEG010000013.1:0-115266 GCA_051117555.1 Elainellaceae cyanobacterium
TCGCTCTTTCGTTCCATTACTATCAATGTGCTCCGACTGAGCGGATTCAAATCCATCGCACCTGCTCTACGTCAGCTAGCCAATCAAGTGGATGAGATTTTTAAGCTCTTACAATGAATCAGCCCTGATTACGCTACTAGAAGTGAAGATATCTGCTGGCAGAAATTCCCGAGTCTCAGATGACGTTTTTCCTATACAAATTGAAAGAGCTTCATTGTGAGCACGCTGAGCAAATTTATGTGGTATCGATGCATATCCATTAGTCGTTTTTGCACTGGAATTTTCGCGGAACTCTCGAACGCGCTTAATTTTTTCGGCTATCTCAGGTATCGAATTTCCAAGCTCTAGGTTCGTGTCTTCAATCCAAATGCAACATCGATTCCGGTAGTGGATTAATTCTTTAGAACCTATAAACTCTTTCAAAAGCTGTCTTGACGGAGAATATTTCTCAATAAGGTAGGCAGCTTCTTCGCGCGTCAATATTAAGTTGCCTCCATCACGCGCCATACTGCCCATGACCATATTTCCAAATTCAGAATAAATTGGGTTGTCTTGAGTTTCAACATATAGTTCTGGGCCTGAAACTAGATAGGGAGATATCGATGCTACATCCCTTACTATTTCTTCGCTATAAAGCTTGCAAATAGTAGGCTTCTTTCTTTCAACTCCAATAATTATGCAATGTACGCCAGCGTTGTTTGCTGCGTTATTTTTCCATTTGAACCCTTGATGAGCAAAGACAATGTGACAGCCCATCTTATAAAGACGCGACCAAAGATAGGCTACCTGTTCCCCCTGACTGATTGAGCTAGTCGAAACAAAGGCAAATTTTGCATCGCAGTGATTAGAAAAATGAGCAGCTTTTAAGAACCAGGCTGCCACATAGTCACAATCCTTATAATCGTTATGTCCCTCAAAGATGAGAGACATATCTTTTTTTTGGGCTTTAGTCTGCTTTCTAGCACCCTTAAACTGGGGATTGCCACAAATATATGTCTCTCCCCCTTCATTCTCAAAATCAACCTCTGCCGCCTCTTCCGGCTCACTAAATAAATCCAAATCCTCCCGTTTCACCTTTACCCCCGTCCCCGTCGGCGGGCAAATACTCAACCAATCCAACCGCAAGGCATTCCCACAGGTAATCCAGTTGTCATCCTTCAGCGGCAAAAACTCCGCCAGTGCTAGCCGTTGCCCCCGGTACAGCACATCGCACTGATACTCCGCAATAATCAGCGCCAGCCGCGCCACCTCACAGGAAAAATGCCGAATTTCGATGCCCCGAAAGTTCGTCAGCGGAATCTCCGACTTGCGATCCGGCTCTCCCCGGCGGCGGTTGATTTCGGCTTCGATCGCCCGCATCTCCTTATAGGCAATCACCAAAAAATTCCCCGACCCACAGGCCGGGTCAAACACCCGAATCCGCGCCATCCGTTTCCGCAGATTCAGCAGCTTACGAGGATTGTCGCCTGCTGCTTCCAATTGGGTACGCAAGTCATCCAAAAACAACGGGTTCAGCACCTTGAGGATATTCGGCACACTGGTGTAGTGCATCCCCAGCGCTCCCCGCTCCTCATCATCCGCCACCGCCTGAATCATCGAGCCAAAGATGTCGGGGTTGATCTTCGTCCAGTCCAGATTGCCCACATGCAGCAGATACGAGCGGGCAATGCGGCTAAAGCGGGGGATGCCCTCACCCCCAGCCCCTCTCCCGTTCTGGGAGAGGGGAGAAGAGCCACCCTCTTGTCCCTCTTCTCCCTGCTTGGGAGAAGGGGTTAGGGGATGAGGGGAAATCCCAGCCTGAAGTCCCTCACCCCCAGCCCCTCTCCCAGGGAGGGAGAGGGGAGAAGAGCCAAACAGCCCCCCATTGGCATAGGGAAAATCAAGTGCCCAGTTCTTAATGTTGAGTGCCTGCCGTTCCTTCTGCCGCGTACTCATCGCCCGAAAGATTTCCGCCAGCACCTCATGGGTATTGGAGGCATCACTGGCGCTCATCTGGGCGACCGTCTGGGTAAACAGGCCATCGCTGTGGAAGATGTTGGTGTCTTCCGCAAAGAAGCAGAAGATCAGCCGCGCCATGAAGTGGTTCATCTCCTGGCGGCGCTCTGCCGTGTCCCAGTCGGGGTTGGTCTTCAGCAGCTCCACATACAGCCGGTTGAGGCGACCCGTCGCCTTGATGTCAAAGGCATTCTCCCGAATCTGCTTAACCGTCGTAATGCCCGCCAGCGCTAGAAAAAAGCCGAAGTGGTCATGGAAGTCGGGGTAGTCGCAGGCGATCGTCTCATCATCGACCAGGTTCTCCGCCTGGAGGTCATGGCCGTCCGTCGCCAGAATGAACTTCGCCTTGTACTTGCGGGTCGCCGGACTCTCCCGCAGCGCCGTCAGGGTGTCCGCCACCTCCCCAGCCGCGCACACCTTGAGGTGAATGTGTTGCGCTGAAGGACGCCACCCAGATCGGACTTATTCGAGCCGCCTTTCGTACTTTTCAGCTTTTTGAGCGTCGTTTTCTTGTTGCCAAATGCTTCGAGAAAGGCAAAAGGAAACTCGTCAGGCTCAAAGGACGCTTCGGCGAGCTGTGAAATGGCTTCTTCGATCTCAACTGCGTTCATACTCTGACCATCAATCTCTCAGGGGTTCGATGATAGCCTGTCGGGTGGGCTACTCTGATGCGCTGAGCATACGTGCCGCATTATCCTACTCGAGGATATTTAACTCTAGACATAGTTGCAAGTAAGTATCGGCCTGATCAAGGGGAGAGATGCGGGGCTTCAAGTTAGAAATTGAAATGCCCAAGAGTCTTACCTTTTTGCGATCGCCCACGTGGGTCATGAGCAGCTCTTGAGCCATGTGGGCAATAGTGGGTGAATGCTGGAGGCGATCGCCCACAGTGCGACTGCGAGTAATTTGCTGATAGTCAGCATATTTGATCTTGAGCGTTAGCGTGTGCCCATAGTGCTGATGCTTGTCAAGACGAGCCTCAACCTGTTCGGCAACACGTGCAAGCTCAGCATTCATGGTGGCAAGGTCATCTAGGTCGGTTTCAAAGGTTTTTTCTGCGCCGATCGATTTACGAATGCGATTGGGGTTCACCGCTCGATCATCCTGTGCTCTGGCAATTCGGTAATAAAAATGCCCAACCTTGCCGAAACCGTTGACCAGTTCGGCTTCTGACCATTGCTTAAGGTCGGCTCCGGTGTGAATGCCGAGGCGATGCATTTTCGCGGCTGTCACAGTGCCAATGCCGTGAAATTTTTTGATCGGGAGGGTTTCGATAAATGCCTCCGCCTCATCCGGCAAAATAATGCACAGACCATTGGGCTTGTTGATACCCGATGCGACCTTTGCCAAAAACTTATTGATAGACACGCCAGCCGACGCAGTCAGATGAGTCTCATCCCAAATGCGCTGTTTGATGTCGCGGGCGATCGCCACGGCTGAGGCTCGGTTGATGTGATTCGTAGTGACATCGAGATAGGCTTCATCGAGAGATAAGGGCTCTACTAGGTCGGTATAGTCGTGGAAGATGGCGCGGATCTGCTGTGAAACGTCGCGATATACGTCAAATCGAGGTTTGACAAAAATTAAGTCTTTGCACTTTTGCGCGGCTGTGCGAGACGGCATCGCGGAATGAATGCCATATTTGCGGGCTTCATAACTGGCAGCCGCAACCGCTCCTCGCTTTTCAGGGGAACCGCCCACAACGATTGGTTTGCCTCGATAGCCTGGCTGGTCACGCTGTTCAACCGATGCATAGAAAGCATCCATATCCACATGGATGATTTTTCGAGGAGTGGTCATCGTCGGTACAGGTCTTAATGTGACAATTAATACCAGATCGGGCACAAACGAGCGCTGGATTGAGTCGTTGGGTTTGTGATCAGGTTGCGCGTTGCCAGTCGCGTGTGCGACCTCGATTGTTTTTACATCAATCCCCTGAAACCATAATAAATACCCTATAAACACTGATGAAATACTCTCTGATTTTAATTGCATCACTCATTCTATCGGGATTCGTCTTTCTGCCTGCTGAGGCTCAATCGACTGATTTGCAAGCGTCCCAACAAATTGCTCAAGATACTCAAACACCGGAGTATGAGGCGATCGCCCAAGAATTCGTCAACGACTTGGCAAGTGCTGATTTTGATGCCGCCATTCAAACCTTCGATACAAGCGGCGCAGAAAATGTTACCCAGTCTAGTCTGACCCAAACCTGGCAAGATATCGTTGCTCAGAGCGGCTCATTGCAACAGCAAGTGGATGCTCAACTCGAACCCGGTGAGCCTTCTAACGGCCCCACTCTGGTGATCATTACAGGCGAATTTGAACGCGAATGCCGAGACCTCTTCGTGATTATGGATGAAACCGGAGAGGTGATTGGTTTGGATGTCGCCAACGGTGAACCCCTCGATACGTGTCAGTCGAATTAGTCGAGTTTCGATTTTTGGGAGATTCATGATCTATGAGTCTAGGGGCTTGACCCTATCAAGCCCTTAATCGACTGGTCTGCCCATCTCATGTAGATTTCATCCATGCACGACTTAGTTTATGAATAGCTCACGTTCAACCGATCGCACCAGAATTCGCACTAAAACGCTGATGATCATGGCGATCGCCAGTTTGGGCAGTCTTGTTTCAGCTCCAAGCCTAGCCGTAAATTTTGGTCAACAAGACGTCAATCAATCACGATTTGTGGCGATCGCCTCTCCCGTGGGTGCGTCATCTCATCAACTGCTGATTCTGGAACAAATTTCAGACACGCGCCCGTGCTGGCGTGAGATTGGTGATAACCCTACCCTTATAGAGCCACTGCTCCTCAATTTTGACTTCACAGGCATCTGTGGTCGCAGCACCGACAGCAATGGATACTCGATTCGAATCGCAGGCGACGACCTCGGACTCGATTATTCCTTGCGGATTGTCAATCGGGATGGAAATCTCGTTCTCCTGGGTGCCCCCTTCAATCGCCAAGGACAAAGCTTTGAGATTGGTCGAGCCGACGGGGTTGCGTCTGACTATGTCAAAATCACTCTCAATCCTGAATGGCGGTTTACTAAACGCACCTATAACGGCAGAACGCTTGGTCATGTTTATCTGACCCGTGCTACGCCGCTTCCATCTCCGGAACCTGAGCAACCTGCCCCACCTGACCCAGAACCACCTGAATCCGCACCCCCTGAATCTGAACCGCCCGAACCATCCCAAGAAGCCGCTCAGTTTCGAGATATTGCAGGCGATGTCTATGCCCAAGACATTCGAGCCGCCGTCGAGCTTGGCTTTATTGCGGGTTTCCCTGAAGACAATACCTTTAGACCCCTCGCCTCTCTAACCCGCGAACAACTTGTGTCGATGGTCTTAGAAGCCTTAAGAACATTGCCTGATGCCGAATTAACCATTCCAACTCAGGCAAACCAAAATCCGTATCCCGATGTCTCAGCCTCTCGATGGAGTGCGGCTAAAATTCAATTTGCTCGCTCAGCAAATATTGTCAGCGGCTATCCTGATGGCTCCTTCCGCCCGACGCAAGCCGTGACTCGTGCTGAGCTGATCGCGATTCTCCGCAGAGCCGCCGAATATGGCAAATCGCTTCAATCGCAGAGCAATACCCTTGAAGCGACTCAAGATCCAGCTCAGTTTGCAGATATTTCTAACCATTGGGCAGCGTCACTGATTACAGACATGTCTGCGTATTGCGGCGTGGCATCTCCCTACAACGAACAGGGCAGCAACTTTTTACCCAACCAATCGGCTCAGCGGAATTATGCCGCCGCAGCGACTCTTCGGCTGGTGAGGTGCCTGCAATCTGAGGAGGACTAATATAAGCCCTACAGGCTCAGGTTTGTGTGGTGAGCCCCCGCGCTGCAAGGCTCACACACGTTCAACGTCCTAACGCGAGAGCGTACGGCTATACCAATTCCTCGAATAAAGGCTACAGATGATTGGCTGTACGGGCATGGCATTGCCTTAGCGAAGCCATGCCCATAGGGCTATTGCCCCTCCGAAAATCATTCGTCGATGAGCAATGCCTACGGCCGTGTGCCAAGGCAGGCTCCGCCAACGCCCCTTCGAAGATCTGTAAATTGGATCTAAAGAATTGATGAAAGCGCATAGTGCTACACCCTAGATTTTCTAAAGACTGGGCACTCCTAAATCTTGCAGGATTCCGGTTGCTGCCGCTTCCCCGGTTTCACAGGCTCCTTCCATATATCCTTGGGCATCGTATGAGCAGTGCTCACCCGCAAACCAGATATTGCCAACACGCTCAATTTCTGCGCCTCCAAACTGAGTCCATTGCCCTGTTAAATAGCACGAATACGATCCTCGCTGATAGTGTTCTCCAGGCCAAAAGGCTCGAATGGCCCGTCCGTCTCGAACTTGGCCGATGCCTGGGTAGAGGTGTTCGACTTGATTCACCAATCGCTGAGCATGATAGTCAGAACTCCCTGTCCCGAGTGCTAATCCGTGAAATCCACCTGTCAGGTTGGCAAGCCATCCGGTTGATGCATAACGGCTGCTCTCCCAAATACTCTGAAAATCTAAGTCTGAAAATGTGGTGGCAGTCGAATGATATCGCGTGCGCCAGATAGGTTCTCGAAAGGGAGTGAGTAATTTGGTGTGGGTGCCATATCCGAGTTGCTGAATGGCGTGTTGTTTAATGGGCGGCAGATCAGCGGCGATCGCCACATGTCGGAGCACGCTAAACGGAATGGCTAGTACGATTCGCTCATAGGTGCGTTCCACAGTAGAAAGTCCGGTTTGCAAACCAACTCGATAGCGCCCGTCCGACTGGCGATTAATAGATTCTAAAATCGTGCCTGTTTCAATGTAAGGAGCGAGCGTCTCGGCTAAGCGTTGAGGAATTTGTTCATTGCCACCGACGATGTTAAATCGCTCATCGCTCGTTCCGTAAACGCTCCAGGTTTCTAGGTTTGTTTGCAGCAGGTGAAGCAAATTCAACGAGGATTGCTCATCCGGTTCACGACCAAATTCATTCAAATACGTCACGTGAATGAGCGTCTTGAAGGTAGGATCGATATCCAATCGGTCAAGATACTCTGCGAGTGAGGTGTGATCGAGTCGAATCGCTGTCGGATTCGGTGCATGGTAAGTCACGTTTTGCATGCCCAAGCGGCTCAAATCGGCCTCCATCTGACAGACAAGCGGCTTAACCCCTTCCAAAATCTGATCGGCACCGAGCATTTGACCGTCAAAAAACCAGGTTTGCGCGAGAAAGCCCTCGTCAGACTGCTGCAAATCGATGATCTCTAACCCCAATTCTTGGGCGAGCGATCGCAGCCGAACATGCCCCGAATCGATAAATTCGCCCCCCAACTCAACCGCGATCGCTCGCCCTGGAGGCATAGGTGCTGTCTTAACGCTACGCAATCGTCCCCCAATGCGAGACGTGGCTTCAACAATATCCACCGGAACGCCAGCCTGGTGAAGACGATAGGCTGCTATTAATCCCGCAATTCCGGCACCAACAATCAATACCTTGGATTCAGTCCCTATCGCTTGAAGCTTGAAAACCGGCGGAATTGGGGCGATCGCCTGAACGCCAACCCCTGCTGTTAGCGCTAAACTTCCTTGAAGAAATTTCCGCCGTGAGATCTGACGAGTCAAATAGTCTTGCACATCGTCCGTTGGAATGTTGTGCTTAATCGAGA
This sequence comes from Elainellaceae cyanobacterium, assembly GCA_051117555.1. Taxonomy (GTDB): domain Bacteria; phylum Cyanobacteriota; class Cyanobacteriia; order CAZCXK01; family CAZCXK01; genus DBGGTD01. The sequence continues at coordinate 7,662 of JBNPEG010000013.1, forward strand.
TTTGTGCGATTCGATAGGCGTTTTGCAGCAGATTCGTGAGAATAGTTCTAGACATACAGCTCTTCGCGAGATAATGAAGATAAGACGAACCTCAGCAACCCTGGTCACTCCTCAGGAAAAATTCATCAATTAGAGATTCCATCAATTTAATGAATCCAATACGTCTAACTAAATCTATTTAGACTCCGATAAATAAATCCGATAGATCCAAACTTGATAAGGCATTGATGCCGTTCCCTGATTGACTTTATTCAAGACGAATCTGCAAATTTATCTTGAAATTGTTGATACTAAACCATACGCCTATTTCATCCTGACGGGTGACAACATATTATTTGACGAACAGAGGAACTGCTGTGCTGCTATCAAAGGGCTTTGAAGTCGAAATCTACACCGGAACGCCCCAAGGCGACATTCTGGGTTTCTCGGATCAGGTTGTAGCAAACTTAGATGGGTTTACTCGCGAACCTGATGCTCGAAATGTCGAATATACAACGGCTCCTCTTTGTCGTTATGAACGTTTATTATGTGAGCTGGTGAAGCCCCGGTTGCGGCTCCGCTCCTATCTCAAGCGCCTGGGAGACTATACCCTCGTTCCGGGTAGCACGTTGTCCTTAGGAGGCCGCGATCGCTTTTATCGCTCTGACCCAGCAAACCCTTATCACGACTACATCGAACACACCTACGGAACCGATGTTGTTACCGCAAGTATCCATATCAATATCGGCATTGACGATCCCGAAACGCTGATGCGGGCCTGTCGTCTAGTCCGTGTCGAAGCACCTCTATTCTTAGCCCTGAGTGCTTCGTCTCCATTTCTAGACGGAAAAGCAACCGGATACCACTCGACACGCTGGCAAGTCTTTCCTAAGACTCCGGCTCATGTTCCCCTATTCGAATCCCATGCTCACCACATTGCCTGGATGAATGAGCAAATTGCCCAAGGAACCATGCAAAATGTGCGGCATCTGTGGTCATCGGTGCGACCGAATGGCGATCGCCGTCCCTATACTCTCAATCGCCTAGAATTGAGAATCTGTGATTTGGTGAGCGAGCCAGTCAAACTACTAGCGATTACCGCGTTACTCGAAGCCCGCCTCCTTCAGCTATTGGAGCATCCCGAGCTAGATCCCTTAGAAAGCAGTTCTCTTCCATCCACAACGCGGTCAGACGATCTCGTTGATTTAACCGACGCCAACGAGAAAGCAGCGGCTAAACTCAGCCTAGATGCCGAATTAAAACATTGGCATGACGGCAGCAGCATTTTGGCGCGAGATTGGATTGAACAGATATACCAAGAGGTGTGGGCAACTGCAAAGGCAAATGGCATTAGCTGTTTTCTTTCGCCCTTAAAGAAAATCTTGAGAGAAGGTAACGAAGCGCAGCGCTGGCTTAGTCTTTATTACCAAGGCATAGACTGCACGAGCATCATGACTCAAGCAATTCAACAATCTGCAGAACAAGAACTTGCCTTAGAAAGTGAACTGTGTGAACCTCTGGCTGCTTAATCAAGGCGACTTGAACCGTCCCTCTGTCGATGCCTGAAAATGCACGCTATTGCTCGGCAGAGCAGACTTATCTGTACTTGATGCGATTTCAAATTGCGATAGCAATCCCAGATGGGGTGTGAGCAGTGGGTAGGCGGCACCTGCCCCACCGCTCACACCCAAATCACAAGCGATTTAGGATTGCTATAGATGTGCAGAGAATTAAAAAACATCAAAATATCTTGACAAAATTCTCACGAAAATAAAAAAAATCTCTTCCTGGTGTCATACATCAGAAATACATATATCTTGCTCGTAGGCGGTGTTCTTCTAGGATGCGATCGCAGTGCTCGTTAAACTATACATCATGACGATATGAGGGTTCCATAAACCTGCGCTTTATCCTTGATTAAGCTGCAAAATAGTGGCTGTCCTCTTTAACAAACGTCACGCTAGTCTATGGTTTCCATATGCCTCAGGTTGTTCTGGTTGAGCCCCAAATTCCTCCCAATACCGGCAACATCGCAAGAACATGTGCCGCAACTAATACAGAACTTCATCTCGTCGGCCCCCTTGGGTTTGAAATTAGCGATCGCCAGCTAAAACGAGCCGGACTCGACTATTGGCCCCACGTCGATCTGCATCAGCATCCCTCAATCGAGAAATTTCAGGCATACCACGCGACTCGGAGTGGTCGGTGGATTGGTTTTAGCACTTCAGGAGTCCATAACTATATCCATTTCAAGTTTCGAGAAGACGATTGGTTACTATTTGGTTGTGAAACCAGTGGATTGCCGCCTCATGTCTTATCGATGTGTGCGTCGACGTTGTATATTCCCATGAGCCAGCCTCATGTTCGCAGTCTAAATCTTTCCGTTAGTGCAGCAGTGGGCTTATTTGAAGCACATCGACAACTAGGGCGTCTTGGTTCAATCTAGTCGTATACCCGGCATCAAAATCTTTAGCTCCTTCTTCGCAACTCAATACCGGTCGATATTGAGCCCTTTCAACGCTCCAAACTCCAAACTCCATCCATCGAAACATGGAGATATGCCGATGAGGCAATGATATGGTTTCGGGTAAAATTGTCTATTTAAAATCTTGTTCAAGATTGACTTCATTTCGCAATGGATTGTGGAAGGTCGCAAACAAATTGGCTACGATGGTTGCTTGCTAGTCATTGACAGTTACAGTTTCCTACACTACCAAATTGCAAAGTCTCCGATAAGAAATTTATATGAAAAAAATCCACCTCTAGATTGATGAATTTGGTTCAGAAATTTATCAAATTTGGCTGAGGAAACTATTTTGCGAAGTATTAGTAATCAGCATATCGCTCAAACAAATTCTCAGCTTTACCCCGTCATTTTAGGCAGTGCTATGCAGGTTACCCGATCTAAATTTACTGACAACGCTTGAGTATAGATTAAATAAAACAAGGAACTCCGAATCCTCGAAAGCCTCTGTATTTAGGGGTTCTCGCTCTAGTTCGACGACATCAAGCAGCCTCTAGAGATAACAATCAGAATCTGAATTCAACTCAATATTTTTTTCTGTAGAGAAGTCTAAAAGAGGGGGTTAAACTTACTTTCTAGTCATGAATCAACCTAGAATACAGCGAAGTAAAGGTGTAGATTAGTCTGAGTTAACTCATTTATCAGTTTTACTAAGGGCATTTAAGTGTTGAACTTTTTCTTGACTAGTGTAATCTTGTGTAAATCGGAAAAGCGGGGTAATCTTGCCTACGTCATACGATAATGTCAGTGATCTTCCTCGCCTTAAAATGTGATTTGCATCATTGACTGATACGGATTAGTTGCATCTAGACAGTTAAGCGCTGGTCATTTAGGAGGTCGTTCTTTGAAACGAGCATTTCCGAGGAGGGTAGAGCCCGTTTCCCGCAGTTCATCAGCTGCCGATGCTATGGCAGAATCGCCACGTCGGGTTCTCCCTGAGGTTAATCGCAGAGTACGCACTTCGGCTGCCATGGTCGGTTTAGCATTGTCTATGGGCGCAGTCGGCGCTCTTATCCCTCGACAAGGAGACGAAGCCGCCGCATCCGAGCCCACCAGGTCGGGTTGGTTCATAGTTGCCGAGGTCCCTGAGGCACTTAAATCTGAACCCTCCGCTGTCAAAGCCAGTGCTGATCCAGCACCTGTTCGGACGGGTTCTTTTTCAACACCTGCGCCGGGTGAGCATATTGTTAGAGAGGGTGAAACTCTTTGGCGGCTGTCGCGTCGCTACGGCGTTAGTGTCGAGGAAATTCTTGCCGCAAATGGGTTGACTTCAGATTCTATTTTGCGAGTCGGACATTCATTGGTGATTCCGTCCAGTTCGCAAAACAGTGATTCTGTGTCGCGGCGGAGCGCTCCATCACAGTCTGAGTCGTCTTCCACCGCTGCCCAACCGGTCGTGAGTCGTAATCTTGCTCAATTACAGATTTCGACAATTTCAGACTCTTCTCAACGTGTTCTTAAGGCAAGGCAAGAGCAAGCCTTAACCACGATGGTAGAGAAGAGAAACCGTCTGAAAAATAGCTTGGCAGAGTTGCAACAGACTGAACTCGATAATTCTGGCACAGAGCAACGCTACAGCAGTGGGGTTGTAGCAGCTTCAGAGATTCAACCGGATGAGCCCATTTCTAATGAGGCGAATGAATCTGTAGAATTCATCAGATATCAGGTTGAGCAAGGTGATACGCTTAGTACAATTGCACGAGCGCATCAACTGTCTCCAAGCGTTCTGATTGAAGCCAATCAAATCACCGATCCAGATCAGCTGAAAGATGATCAGATGCTGATAATACCCAAATTTTCTCCATCATCTGAGCTTGAATATCCAAGCGCTCTAGATAATCCGAGCGACTCAGGTGTTTCGCTATACAGGAATCCATCGACAGATGAGCCTGAGTTAAGCCCTGAGTTAGGCATTGATGAATCCAGCCTAAGTCATCAGATCAGATCGGGAGATACAATAGGGGCGATCGCCAACGCATACGGAATTTCGCAAGAAAAAGTTGCTGAAATCAATAAGCTAGATAATCCCAATCTGATTCTTGAAGGTCAAAAGCTTATTATTCCACTAGAGTCAGCAGACGCGAAAGCCTCCATTCCTTCGGTAGATTCACGCGTAACAGCCTCATCTTTGCCTTTCTCTCGGAGTGATGCAGATGCAAATAGCGTAGCAACGGATACGCCTGATGAAGAGAATGAGCTTTCTCTTCCTTTGCATGTAATGGTTGACAAACCTACTCCTCTCAACCAACTCGGTAAAGCTCGTGGTGAGTCAACTCCGTCTGCTGCTGGCGACGCTGCTAGATCACCTTTAGATGCCGCTTCAGATGTGGAGTCATCTCAACCTTCGCCATCTGAAGAAACTCAGACCGTTGCTATGCGCTTTGACGACAGACTATCTAGCTCAGTTTCTCAGTCGACTTCCAGCCTCTACGTTGAGAATTTGATGTCTGAAATCAGAGCGTTAGCCGATCAGTATCGGAGCGAGCAGCCAGTCGACGGCCAACAAGGTTCCTCGTCGACGGAAGAGCGTGTCGCTTCGCTACCGTCTTCTTCAGGCGTGCTGATGCCTTTCATGGAGCAATTGGAATCTTCAGATGCAATTAATCCTGACTTTGATGCTCGACCAGAACAGTCGTCAGTCTCCCAGGCTACTTTGACATCGTCTGCTGAGCAGCGCCAAGCAACTGTGGTCGCTGATGCATCTGAGTCATCGACCGACTCGTCGTCCAATCAAATTGCAACTGCACCCTTAGGTTCGCAAAACTACGTCCCTCTGCGTGAGCCCATTACAGGGCGGATGGTATCTCCAGAGCTGCCTCCCATGCCTGGTCCTGAAAACTATCTGCCTGAAGGTTCACCGATTTTCGAGGGATATCGCTGGCCTGCTAGAGGGGTCTTAACATCTGGTTATGGTTGGCGTTGGGGGCGAATGCACCGTGGTATCGACATCGCCGCCCCAGTCGGAACGCCTGTTTTTGCTGCGGCTCCTGGAACCATCGAGTTCTCTGGCTGGAATTCTGGTGGATACGGCAACATGGTCGACATTCGCCATCCGGATGGGAGTAAAACTCGATACGCCCACAACAGTCGCAACTTAGTTCGAGCAGGGCAGCAGGTTGACCAGGGTCAGCAAATTGCTGAGATGGGCAGTACCGGGTATAGCACAGGGCCTCACGTTCATTTTGAGGTTCATCTTCCTAATCAAGGGACGGTAAACCCAGTCGCGTATCTTCCCCAGAGAGGACGGTAGGCTAGGGGATAGGATACGTCTTTCCCACGAGGATGTCATTTTCTATGCCCGCAATCGTTGATAGTCTGATGCAGATGTTTTTTCGTATTCGAGAATTATTGTTCTTCGTGGGCTGCTTGAATTTTTCCAAGAGGCAATGGAACGTCACTGCATCAGACATTGCACATTTATAGGGATAGAACTTCACTTTGACCTATTCAATATGCTATTTTGGAAAAGCTGAAAATTTGCTGTTCTTGAATATCTAGATCGGCATGTTCTTAGCAGGAAATCTTTCATAGGTCTGGCTCAGTAGCTCAGTGGTTAGAGCAGGGGACTCATAAGCCCAAGGTCGCAGGTTCAAATCCCGCCTGAGCCATTTTTTGTATGAATTTAAAAACCTGAAACCCGCATCCGTTAATAAATGCGGGTTTTTTACGATGAATAAAAAAATTATTTCCCCCTCAACTACTCAACTTACCCAAAGAGCGATCGCCATTGTGGTTTCTCCTCTTTTTTAAGACTCCTCTTTTTTAAGAAAGGAAAGAGTTCTAAAGCCATCGGTGCCTTATGACAAAGCCAGCAACGATAAATTTTCATCCTGATAGAATAATTGGATCGTGTTAAACTCCTGACGCAGCAAATTTTAAACTTGTAATGTCGAACAGTTTCCAAGTCGAAGCCAAATAACTTTTAGTGGATTCCCAAATACTAAGCTCAGATCGTGCATGTCAGCATCTTTCGAGACAATCATCAAATCATTGTCTTTTGCATAATCCTAAACTACTGGGTCGATTGTTGCTTTCATGCCCGCCTCTCGAACGTGAAGTGAGTCTGGGAAAAGATCGCTTAAACGGTTTGGCAATTTAGGTGACAAGTTTTCATCAAATAATAATTTCATGCAGATAATGGATTGCTCATAAACCGCCGCTCACGGTCAGCAGCATAAGCAATACAAGCTTTTAAATCTTCTCGTGTCAGATCAGGAAAATCATCGAGAATGTCTGCTTCAGTCATCTCGGAAGCTAGGTATTCAAGCACGTCATAACCCGTAAATGAGAGCTAACGGGGAAGTTGTGCGACAGTAAACAGTTTTGAATGCTCACTGATAACTTTTGTCCCGTACGCACCAATGGAGGGTTAGCGGTCTCGGACAGAACAAAGGCATTTGCTGGCTCAGAAGCGTAAAATGTTAAGGATAGCGAGGAATTTAGCCATGAGCGTTGTTGTCCCGGATGAAATTTTAGCCGCAACTCGCATGACTGAGGCTGAGATGCGTCAAGAAATCGCTGTCATGCTCTTTCAGCGCGAAAAGCTTACCCTTGCTCAAGCCAGTCGTTATGCAGGAACGCACCGCATCGCCTTTCAACACCTACTCGCCAGTCGCCACATCCCAGTGCACTACGGAGTAGAGGATTTTGAGCAGGACATTCAAAACCTGCGGGAGATGGGTTCAAAACATCAGGGTTGAGTGCGTTTGCCCTGGCGATGCGGAGCATACCGTCTCGGCGACCCTACCGTTAAGGAACACGCGACCGGGGATGATCGCACTTACATAAAATTCTGTACAGTCTCTGGATGAGGATTATACGGACAGAATTTTCTACGTGTCCGACTAAATTTATGGGATTTTGCTGATAACCCTTCAGTAACACACCTCTTATGATCGAACGCGTTAGTGGTTCAGTGCAGCATCATTTATTGAGTTCACTACCGTGGGCCATGACGTGTATTGATTCATTTAGAGAAATATCACCCCATGCGTCACAGTAGATTGCAGATTTTAATTCCAGTGGCGATCGCCACGACAACGACTCTTGTCACAACTTCATTCACAAGTTTTCTACTAACCCGCCCGTGGTGTATCGAATTCGAGTCCGAAAATGCGCACCGACTTCTATTTGGACTTGAAAACTGTAGAACTCAAGAATCTAATTCTCATCCTCGCTTGACTCGCAAACGAATCATGTCAAGTAATAAACGGTTTAATGCCCGCTTATCCGAACTATTGAAATCAGATAAGTAGGTGGGCGGAATCAAATGTAGGATGGGTTAGCGATAGCGTAACCCATGCGGGCGTTGGGTTTCGTGCCTCAACCCAACCTACACAGGTCTCATATTTAATTAGTCCCACCTACTTAATGCTCGTAAATTTACGAGTAATGACATCTAAAATCTTGCTTCTTTATAAGAATTTTAGGTAAGCTCCCTGAATATTATTTGAATCCAAATAGGGCAATTTAGATAGTGTAGATTGCAATTTTTGGAAAAATATGAAGCTTTTAATTGCGGGATTTGTGATAGTTAATTCGCTATTCCTTGGAATTTTTGAGTCTAGCTTGCAGTCCAAAAATCCAGGGTGCGACCCAACAATTCATACATGTAATTGGAGCGATTTGGCTTAAAAAATTTACTTAGAGCCCCATCTAGTAATCCTTTTGGGTTTAAGCGCCTGAGACTATTTCTACAATTTAAGACAGGGTCTATTGAGAACAAGTATTATAATTTTAGGCAATATTTGTAATGAATAAGATTATATAGAAGGTTGTCAAAATCTTGCTCGAAAACCATCCGTAGATAATAAGAAGATTGGTATGATCTTTAAAGTGTTTCCCGTTTAATTTAGAGAATTCCTATTACTAAATATATGATGGTATCCACTTGAATTGGGAGCATCCTATGTTTGCAAATTTATCAGTGCTGATAGTACTGGCGTGGCACAGCTGAAATAGTGCATTAGGCAGGGTATCGTTAGCGCAGCGTAACGCACCGGATTCAAGAGCTTCAGCCCTTTAAAAATTCGCACTATTTTAGGCATGTCACAACAGTACGGGCCTCTTGCCCCGCGTTGACAACGCCTATTTATTAGGAGAAACGGGACGTGATGCTATGCATCGCTAGAGCGTTGGCTTAGAGCCTTGTCATACGAAGATGTTTTAAAGCGACTACACAACAAAGTGCGCGTTCGCGGATGCCGACGCGGACTCCAGTAAAACCAAAGGTCTTGGAACCTGCGGAGGTCGGTTTTGTCCGCGTAGCCTGCGTTTGCGAAGCGTCTCTGTCAAGAGAACTTTAGTCGCTAAGGGCTTGTTAAAAAATAACCTCATGATGGTGCGTTGCGCTGACGCTTTAGCGTAGCCATGCCTGCAAGACTATACAGCACCCTGCGGCTCAATCAAACTGTGAAGTTATTTCTTTACGGGCTCCTAAGGCCAAAAAAAAGTAGGACCTTTAAAGCATCTTCTCAGGGAAATAGTGCCTCAGAACCGCTTTATATGCCTCATTCACTTGCTGAGCCTCTTCTGTGCTACCGCCACTATCAGGATGTGCTGCTTTCATGGCTTGCTTATAGGCATTTTTAATTGAGTCGACTGTGATTGGCGTGAAGGGCCCCATCTTGAGCATCGTGAGGTACTCTCGGAGCAAATGTGTGGGGTCGGTTTGATTGGGTGAATAATGTTGAGACTGGTGGGCTGATTGATGGCGATCGCGCTGAGTAGCGTCAGCGATCTTTTCTAAAGCGCGGATGGCGGCATCTTCCCATCCAAACAACTGAAAAATCTTAGAATTATGATCCTCCAAAGCAGCCCAAAGTTGCTGAAGCTCTGGTAGCCATGAATGCTGAGGATCATAGGCAATTTGCCAAAGCGCTTCATAGGCTGTAAACCCATTGAGGTCATAGATGTAATATGAGTCACCCGTTTTGTCGATATGCTGCCCAAACTGCTGGAGAATATCTGCTCCAACATAATCAATTCTGCCTTGGCAATGCAGCAGGGTATGTAGCTCGGCTAGTACCGGGCTTAGCTGACGCGCCCATGGTATTTCACACAATACAATCCAATCGGGCGTGAAACATAGCGGAGTTTCAGCATTATCTTCTCGATGACTGAGGCTATATTTTTCATAGTCTCCAACCGTACCCCACGCCTCTTTGATGCGATCGCGCCATTCCTCTTGGGTTTGAGGAATGCTAACTTCCTCAAATTCAGATAGGGAATCTAACTCTTCAATCTGAATCGCCAGGCGTTCGATTTGAGCATGCAGTTTATCGATTTGTTGACTCAGGGAACGCGATGTCGAGCCGACTTGCTGCGACAGCATGTTGGAAACCATGTCCCGGTGTTCGGATAACGCCTCGTGGATCTGATCTGAGACTGCCTTAGCTTGCTCAAGAAATAGGTGGCGAACGACAGATTGAATCTCTTGATTTTGATGATGGAGCTGTTGTTTCAGATCAGCATTTTCCGTAACAAGCGATTGGATTTGCTGCTCAAGATTCTGTTGAGTGGAGGTGAGTTGGGCGATCGCCTTGTTGGTAGTGGTTAAGGTTTGCATCAAATGCTCAACAACTGATTCGCTGGTTGCAGATGACGACAATTTTTCCCAACTCGCCAAATTCACACGGGGTTGAGAGGCTGGAGCTAGAGCGGGGGGCTGCCGTTTTGAAAATACTCGGCGATCGCCCGCCTCTGGTTCATAAATTAAAATATCGGGTTGGGTTTCGAGTAGTCCAGAGCGAAACGTCAGCGTAATCGTCCCTTCTTGGTAGGGAATTTTGCCTCCCTGCCATTGGTCAATTAATCGCTGGCACAGATGCGCTAGGCAGAAATTTGTCGGGTCGCGAACCACGTCGCACCCCATTAGGGTAGCCCGCAAGAACCGTTTAGAAAGCGTTGATATAGCTTCTTTGAGGCTCTCGTCTTCAATCTCGAAGGTAACTTTCAGTGACTCAGGATGCATCGGTTGTTTTCCTGATAAACTCAAAGGCTTGCCTACCGAAAATTTCAGCGATTTTAGCGGGCGTCGAATATAGACGCACAAACAGAGCTAGCAGGATTTTTAATAATCTTGCTCTCATATCATGCCACCTCAAGACGGTCTGATTTGACCTTATGCCAACTCAGAAAAATTGGCAGTTGTCTGTGTTGCGTCTTGAATAATTCGTTGACATCCAGTCAAGCCGATGGCCGGATCGTGGCGATATGCATCGTTTGGCGCCCAAACTTGCACATTTCGATCGAGCCCAATCCAATACAAATACTCCACGTCTGGGCTGTAACGTAGCCCAACTCTTAAATTGGAGTAATCATCTTCACAAATTTCAAACCCAAAGCGCACGATAATTTGGGCAACCAAGCATTCGGGAGTATCAACGTCTTCTCCAGAGATGTCACGTTCTTGCCAAAACTTATCTAAGAACTGATTTAGAATAGGCAAAAACTTGGAGGGTTTGCCATTGCGGCTTGCATAGATGATGGCAGGATTACCTTCGACGATGACATGGCAGGGGACAGGAGACATACAGGCAACTCCAAACATGACGTAACTGTAGCCACCATAACCCTATCAAAACAGTCTACGGAGTGTGTCAAGTGAATGCAGCTGAACAAGCAAAAAGTGTTGAGATCGCTAGCAAGATTGCATCGATTGTGAATCAGTTTAAGGCAGACTTTCCGGATGTTAGAGCTGACTTAAAGCCCTGGGCAAACGATCAAGACACGCGAGAACTGGTAGATCCGAATTCGATTGATATTGGATTTCACTTTCCAGGGGTGAGTCGACGCTTTCACTGCCGCAGTCTGCTGGTTCAGATTCGTTTTCATGGTGACCCAGTTTCACAGACCTATCGAGCGATTGGCATTGAAATAGCAGGATTCGACCATCGCGGTAAGCAATGGCAGCTTTCGACGATTGGACGCTGGCACTGTGAGGGAGAATCACCCCCCATTGCTGAGGTGTCAGACAAACTGAAAGATTTTTGTCGCTATGTCTTTGAGCTTTTTAATTCAGACATGCACGCCTAATGGTTGGAATTTGGCAACGATGTTTATCGAACGATTCCCTTAAGACGGATCAAAACCGAATCTGAAATAATCGCCCGCCTGATGTCCCCTCATTGACGATGAACATAAGATTTTGGTCACCGCTATAATCCCAGCGGCGACCTAAGATAAACACTTGCCCTCGTAATGTTTCTCCAGGACGCACGAGTTCATCTGTGCCCGATAGGGAGACTCGCGATTGCACATTATGCCCTCGAGTATCTTGTACGCGAGCAAATAATGGAACAAACCCAAATGGGCGATCGCTTTCATTTTTGATGATCAAATTGGTGACATATGATCCACTGCGATTGATATAGGCTCCGTCAAGGCTAATCTGCACGCCACTTGTAGCCTGCGTAGCTGTTAGCGCAACTCGCCCTGATTCGGCCCATCTAGACTCAGAGGGACGATTCCAGCTAATGGAGGAGGAGGGAGGCACATTGGACGATCTACTAGACCCCGATGATGGAGATGCGACGGGCGATCGCGCGGATGATGACTCAGAGGAGCGATTACTAACCGGAATCTGTGCCGGAATCTGTGCCGGAATCTGTGATTGAGTGCTTACCTCATCTGGTTTGGTCTGAGACGAAAAAGGCAAGCTAGATGGTTGCTTAGCGGTCTCTGTAGAGTGGATGACACTCATGGGCAGCGGTGATGATTTAGCGGTAGTCGAGCCGGATAATTCCTGTTTGGCAATCAGCTCTTCCATGACTTCGAGTTTAGAACGATAGTCTTGCGATCGCTGTTTAACCTGGTCGGCAAGCAGCGAATTGTCGGGAATTGCCTGCAACAGAGTCAAAGCAGCATTCCACTGATCGCGAGCGGCCTTATAATCGCGAAGCGATTCTGCAACTTGAGTAAGATTTGTGGCAGAACGAGCCGCTGATTCAGCCCTCTCCAATAACGATGATGCTTGGGTTTCTCTCTCTAAGCGGATGTCTAGTTCGTTGAGTTCGCTCTGGTATTGAACTAGGATGGCTTGAGCCTGCTCGTAGGTGTCAGCCTCTTGAGGAATAATGCTTAGCTTGAGGGTCGCCTGGTGGAGGCGATCGCGGGCGTGTTGCAATGTTGCCAAGCTAGATGCTCGTTGCGCCAAATTTTGAGCCGCCTCGCCTTGTTCGGTGGCCTGCTGATATTGATCTGAATAGTCCTGAATGTCGATGCAGGCAGAAAATGCGTCACAGACGGGGGATGTAAAGACAAGACGCAGCCCGCCTAGCAGTGCTCCTGCGCTAACCAACGTCACAATACCGACGCGCCAAGCATGCTGGCGAAGCGTTCTAACCTGTGCGATCGCGGCCTGCGTCGACGAAAAATTTAGGAGCTGCTTTGCACGAGGATGATGCTTGACGGAGTCAACCATCGCATTTAAGCGTGGCGATTTAACACTACTCAATGGGTGCCAAGCAGGCTGAATAAATGGCTGGGGTTGGCTCAATCGAGATAAATCAGTCATCACCGCTTGAGCAGATGGATAGCGGTTTTGAGGCTTTTCTGCCATCATTTGGCTTAGGATACGCCCAAAACGCGCGTCAATGCTCACTAATGATCGCCACTTCCATTCCAGTGTGTCAGGGTTAATCAACTGACTGGGCGATTTGCCCGTCAATAAGACCACCGCAGTCACCGCAAGAGAATATAGATCACTGCTTGGAGAACACTGCCCCATCCGCAATTGCTCGTTGGGGGAATAGCCAAATTTGCCCACCGCGACCGAGGCTTGAATACTTAGCTCAGATGAGGCTGTATGGGCAAGATTGCGCTGAGTGTCCACTTGCTTAACGACACCAAAGTCAATGAGCACTGGCAATATTTCTCCTTTGGGCAACATGATGTTGTCTGGGGAAATATCGCGATGGAGAATTTTGCGATCGTGAATATACGCCAACACGGGTAGGAGAGCCTTTAACCAATCGATCACTTCTACTTCAGTGAAGGCATATCCTTGTCGCTGACGGGCTTTAAGCAAATTCCAATAGGTTTGACCATCGACGTATTCTTGGACTAAAAACAGTCGATGAGCGCTTTCAAACCAAGCTAAGAACTTGGGTATTTGCGGATGGTCGAGCTGATGGAGAATGGTTGCTTCGCGGCGGAACAGTTCCCGTCTCTTGCTGACATAGAACAGATCAAAGCGATCGCTAGCCCGAAATTCTTTTAAGACACACCGTTCGCCAAAACGTCGTTCATCGGTCGCTAGATAGGTGCGCCCAAATGCCCCTTTGCCAAGGAGCCGCAAAATCCGGTAACGATCATCGATGAGTGTACCAAGTGGTATTCCCAATCCTGCCATCAAGACCTATCCCATGAGCGTAGATGCAACCTTAGTATATATACCCAGATTGGGGAGTTTGCCTAGAGAGCTAGCACCCCCCATTTGAGGGTCGTAGCGTCCAACGAAATCGAGCGTGATCTCACGTTGAGGGCGATCGATTCAATTTGGCCGCTGTTCGTAGGATTTGACCCGCTAAAACGGCAGCCCCAAATCCATTATCAATATTCACCACACCAATCCCTGCTGCGCAAGAATTTAGCATCGTTAATAAAGGAGCAAGGCCATTAAAACTGGCTCCATATCCGACACTCGTTGGAACTGCAATCACGGGGCAAGGGGCTAGTCCGGCGACAACGCTGGGGAGTGCACCCTCCATGCCCGCCACAACAATCAACACATCCGCTTCGTAAATTAAATGGCGATTATTGAGGAGGCGATGGATGCCCGCGACGCCGACATCCCAAAGACGTTTGACCTGAAAACCAGATAACTCAGCCGTAACAGCCGATTCTTCTGCAACAGAAAGATCTGCTGTCCCTGCTGAAATTAGCGTAATCGTGCCAGGATGCTGGGGCTGAAAATCAAAGGGCACGATCGCACAAATTCGCGCTGACTCGTAATATTTAACATCGGAAACGTGCGATCGCACCGCTTGATAAACGTTCTGTTCGATGCGGGTTGCCATTACAACCGGGTGATGTTGACGCAGAGTTTGGATGAGTTGGGCAATTTGCTCAGGCGTCTTTCCGGGCCCCCAAATCACTTCGGGGAAACCAGTTCGGAGCGATCGATGATGATCAACATGGGCAAATTCACCCACGGGCTCAAAATTCAAGTATTTTAATTTTTCCAGAGCGGTATCTGGGCTCACTTGACCTTGAGCAACCGAGTGAAGCAGATGCTTGAGAGCGTCAGGCTGAGTCATGGGAATAGGGGTGGATGGGAATAGGGGTGGATGGGAATAGGGGTGGATGGGTGGATGGGTGGATGGGTGGATGGGTCGTTAAATCACAGAGTATACAATCAGAGAGCGTTTAGATTTTCGTGTAAGTGCGACCGTCCTCGGTCGTATGTTCCTTACAAGGTGTTCCTTATGCGGTGTTCCTTAACGGTAGGGTCGCCGAGATGCTATGTTCCACATTGCCAGGGCAAACGCACTTAATTACACAAAATTCAGAACACACCCTCACTCCCTCACTTTCCCTCGTCTACTTTAATTTCTTCAATGTTCCATAAGCCCCAGCTAGGTAAGCCAGAATATTTAAGTCCCTGGAGGCGATCGCGCGATGCCATCATGGCTAATCCATTTATTAGATGAATAACGGGTAACTGTTCTTGAACGATGCGCTGAAAATCAGCATAAATGATTTTCCGTTTGGCTTCATCGAGTTCACGCGCTCCTTGCTTAAAGAGTTGGTCGATGGCCTGTTCCCATTCACTGACAACCCATTCTGTGACGGCGGGTTTACCCGGCTGCGGACCCAGATTAAACAGATGTGATCCTCCAGTGCTCATCCAAAGATTTGCGCCTTCGTGGGGTTCGACTCCGCCTGTAAAGCCGATTAACAGGCTTTCCCATTCACGAGTGGTCAATACGTTAGCCACCAGCGTATTAAAGCTGATCGGGTTGAAGCTGACGCGAATTCCAATATCAGCCAAGTTTGATTTAATTTGAGAGCCGACTCCTTCTCGCACCTCGTTTCCAGAATTGGTATTTAACACAAATTCAACCGGGTTATTATCTGCATCGAGCAAACGACCCGTCAAATCATATTGAAACCCTGCTGATATCAGCAAGTCTTTTGCTTTGTCGATGCTGTAGTCATAGACTGGCAATCCCTCATCGGGAGATAGGTAGTATGGACTTTGAACTGAAATCGGTGAATGTTGAAGGTCGCCAATGCCTCGGAAAATATTGTTAATCAGACGCGGGCGATCGATGGCATAGGCAACGGCTTGCCGAAATTCTAACGTGTTAAACCATCGAGACTTGACCGGATCAACGAGCGATCGCCCGTTTTCATTACTGCCTCGATTCAGGTTAAACGAAAGAAACAGCGTACTTGAGCGAGGCCCTCCAATATGGATCGTAAAGTCACCGCGTTCTTCTTCTCGTTTTAACAACGAAAAGTCTTCAGGACGGAGAGCCCCTGCATCTCCAAGGGCATCGAGTTCTCCAGATCGAAACCGCAGAAGCTGCGTGTCATCTGACTCTAAAAACTGCCAAATAATCCGATCGACGTAGGGAAACTGCTGCCCTTGAGGGTCTTGTTTCCAATAATATGGATTGCGGCGAAAGATGAGGCGCTGTGCTGGAACATAGCGTTCCATTTTATACGGTCCATTCACAATGATTTGGTCTGGAGGGGTATCGGTCCCCCACGTGGAAATAAACGCCGGATTGCCATCCGCATCTAGCGTGTTGACTGCATCTTGAAGCACGTGCTGCGGAAGAATATTGACTCCATTGGGCCCGGCAACTGCTCTCAACAGCGGGGCAAACGGTTCTGGCAAGACAAATTCAATTTGGCGATCGCCCCGTTTGAGCACCTGCGGAAACAAGCGCTGTTCACCAATGCGAAAGGCATCTTTGGCATCCGTCGGAATCGCTTCATTAAAAACAACATCTTGATAGGTAAACACCACATCGTCTGCTGTGAGCGATTCCCCATCCGACCAGCGCAGCCCCTCCCGAAGCGTAAATATTACCCGTTGCTGATCGTCAGAAAATTCCCACGATTCGGCTAACGACGGCTCAATTGCTCCGGTCACGCCGTTTTCTTCAGTCAGCCCTCGGAAGCAAAATAGAAAAATATTCGGAAACTGCTGCCGCAATGCCGCATTGAACGTTTTCGGATCGCTGAGCGACGTTAGCACGAGTTGCGACCCATCAGCCACCGCTGTTGTTGGAGTCGAAAGGCGGCATCCTTCCAGCACGCCAGTTAACAGAATAGGAAGAATTAAGCCAATGAGCCAGCGTTGGACTAAGCGGATTCGGTAAAACGGCATTGTATCAAGACAGCATACAGACTATTCGACTAAAGCCCTACGGGCTCAGGTTTGTGTGGTGAACCCGCGCGGCGCGAGAGTTCACCACACGTTCAGCGTCCTAACGCGAGAGCGTAAGGCTATAAACAGTGGCTCTGTGTAGGATTTTAATCAACCACTTTAATTTCATATACGTTCCACAATACGCTCTCTAGGTTGGTGTTGCCGAGTGACGAAAATTCTACCCCTTCAAGGCGATCGCGAATCGCAGACATGGTTAATGGATTAATCAAATAAATACAAGGTAGATATTCTTGTGCCAATTGCTGGGATTGGGCATAAATCTCTTTCCGCTGCTCTTCGTCAAACTCTTGAGCCCCTTCGATGTAAAGCTGCCCGATCTTGGCTTCCCAATCGGCAACCACTCGCCCTTCAATGGGAGGCTGCCCCGGCTGGGACGCCAAATTAAACATGTGTAAGCGACCGTCTGGAAGCCAGAAATTTGCGCCCCCGTGGGGCTCAACTCCGCCCGTAAAGGCGATCAAGACACATTCCCAATCTAGGGTGGTATCGAGCTTATCAATCAGAGTATTAAAGGCAATGGGCTGAAAATTGACCTGCATGCCAATTTCACCCAAGTCGCGCTTAATTTGTGCCCCGATCGCGCTGACTGTTTGCCCGCCCGCAGGTACGTTGAGAATGAATTCGACTAGGTTTCCTTCAGCGTCCAACAATTGTCCCTGAGGATTATATTGGAATCCAGCGCTTTGCAGGAGAGTTTTGGCGCGCTCAGGGTCATGGTCATAGGTCTGAAGCCCCTCTTCAGGAGACAGGTAATACGGGCTCTGAACTGAGATTGGAGAATGTTGGGGTTCACCAATACCGCGATAGAGATTGTTAATCATGGTTTGGCGATCGAGCCCATAGGCAACGGCTTGGCGAAATTCAACGGTGTTAAACCATCGGGACTTCACCGGATCGACCAATGGTTGACCGTTTCGACTGCCTTGATTGAGATTAAACGAGATAAACACGGTCCCCATGGCAGGTTCGCCAATCTCAATGTGAAAATTACTGCGGTCTTCTTCTCGCTTGAGCAAAGAAAAATTGGTGGGTGAAACGCCAATCGTGTCTAACCCTCCCGATCGAAACTGCATAATCGCCGTATCGGATGACTCAACAATCTCCCAGATGAGCTGCTCTACATAGGGCAACGAATTGCCTTGAGCGTCTTTGCGCCAGTAGTAAGGATTGCGATCAAATACGACGCGCTGATTGGGAGAATAGCTAGAGATGACATACGGACCGCTACACACGATTTGACGAGGGTCAGTATCGGTTCCCCAGGTGGTAAGAAAGCGAGGGTCGCCATCCGATCCGGTGTTGACGACCGACTCATAAAGCGCATGCTTAGGGATGATGGCAATGCCACCGCTAAATCGCAGCAAGGGGGCAAAGGGTTCTGGTGCGATGAACTGAACTCTGCGCTCGTCAACCTGACGCACTTCAGGCAACACGCCGCTCTCTCCGATTCGCAGAATGTCGCGGGTGCTCGTCGGGATGGCTTCATTGAAGATGACGTCGTTATATGTAAAGAGAATATCCTCCACGGTCAGAGGCTCTCCGTCTGACCACTTCAGTCCCTCACGCAGGGTATAGGTAATTCGCAGCCCGTCGTCGGAGATGTCCCATGATTCTGCCAGTTCAGGGACGAGCTCTCCGGTTATTCCATCTTGCTGGAGCAGAGCGTTATAGGTTAACCCAAATACGTTGGGTGATTCTTCGCTGAGGATGTAGTTAAATGTTTTGGGGTCGGTGGTCACTGCAACCACAATCCGGCTAATTTCGGCTGCTTCAGTGCGATACAACACAGACTCGCAGCCTCCAGTGGCGATCGCCATCAGCACTGCTAGCCCCACCAACAAAAGCCTGCGGAATCGTCTAACCATAGTGAATTAACCTAAACGAGACGTATCTAAAATCATGACTCAGATTATCAACAGGGATTTCTGAGATCTTAAGTCAGATTTGAGAATTCCTGCGGAGAGGTTTACTCAAGGCGCAACTCATACACATTCCAAAACAGCTTTCCTAACGCTGAATATTGAACGTCCTTGATTCGATTGCGAATCGCACCGAGCGCTAGCGGATTCACTAAATGAATGAACGGCACATAATCCTGAATGAGCTGTTGCGCGTCTGCATAAATTTCTTTTCGTTTGTCTTCATCCAGTTCTTGAGACCCCGCAATATAGAGCCTACCGATTTCAGCTTCCCAGTCCGTAACCTCTCGCCCCACCACCGAATCATCGTCGGATTTTAGATTGAAGTCATGAAATTGCCCGTCTGGAAGCCAGGTTGAAGCTCCACTATGGGGTTCGATGTCATCGGTGAAGCCAAGCACCTGAGCTTCCCAGTCCATCGTGGTCGTAATTTTGTCGACCAGCGTGTTAAACGTCATGGGTTGAAAATCAACCTGAATGCCGATGCGCGCCAAATCATATTTAATCTGGGAGCCTATGGATTCCCGGATTCGGTTGCCGGAGTTGGTTATTAGGGTAAATCTAACGCGATTCCCCTCGGCATCGAGTAATCGATTGTCGGCGTCATAGTAAAAGCCTGCTCCTCTCAGCAGGTCTTTGGATTTTTCGACGTTGTAGCGATAGACCTTTAGGCCATCGTCCGGTGAAAGATAGTATGGGCTCTGAGAGGAAATGGGGGAATCTTGAAATTCTCCCAATCCTCGAAAAACGTTGTTAATCATTGTCTGGCGGTCGATTGAATGGGCGATCGCCTGTCTAAACGCCACGGTATTAAACCAGGCCGATTTGATTGGGTCAATCAGCGGCTCTCCGGTGTCTCGCCGCCGCCCCTTATTGAGGTTAAACGTGAGATAACTGGTGCTAATCGTCGGCCCTCCGTTATAAATCGTGAAGTCGCCTCGTCGTTCTTCTCGCTTCAGCAGAGAAAAATTTTCTGGACTGACTCCGACGACATCGAGCCCGCCCGATCGAAACTGCAACAGGGCATTGTCGGTTGATTCAACAATTTGTCGAATGATTCGCTCGACATAGGGCATGGCTTGATTTTGGTCGTCTGTTCGCCAATAGTAAGGATTGCGCCGAAAGATAACCCGCTGGCTCGGTTCGTACGTTTCGATCAGGTAGGGGCCATTGGTGACAATGTTGGCGGGGTTGGTGTCAGTGCCCCAGGTCGATAAAAACTCTGGGTTCCCTTCAGTATCTTGGGCCTCCACGTAGGGCTCAAGTGCGTGTTTCGGAACGATTGGCGTCTCTCCGGCTGCGCTAAGAAACGGGGCAAAGGGTTCAGGCACGGTAAATTCAACTTGGCGATCGCTCAGTTGTGTCACGGTTGGAAACGCTCTCGATTCTCCGATTCTCATCACATCGCGGAGCGTATTAGGAATGTTCTCGTTAAAGTAAACCGAGTTAAACGTAAACACGACATCCTCAACGGTGAGCGGCTCGCCATCTGACCAGCGCAACCCATCTCTGAGGGTAAAGACAATGCGGAGGCGATCGTCTGAAACCTCCCAAGATTCTGCTAATTCGGGTTCGAGTTCTCCGGTCATTCCATGTTGGCTCAGCATGCCGACATAGGTTAAATCGAAGACGTTTGGATATTCCTCATTGAGAACGACATTAAACGTCTTTGGGTCGCTCAAAAAACTATCGACAATACGCGGCACTTGGGCCGCTTCGGTGCTAAACCAGCTTGGGCTACAGCTTCCGAGGGCGATCGCCAATCCAGCCGCCACCATAAAACCAGCCAGCCGAACTGCTCGAAGCGAGCGAATCAACCCATTGACCCGACGTAGTGAAGGCAGCCTTGATTGACGAAACTTAGTCGACTTCAGCAATTTCCAACTCATAAACATTCCAAAGCGAACCGCCTAGCGCTGAGTATTTGACATTTTGAATGCGATCGCGCACTGCTGACAACGAGAGGGGGTTAACCAGATAAATAAACGGCAAATAGTCTTGAGTGATGATCTGGCTTTGGGCGTAGATCTCAGATCGCTCCTCTTCATCGAGAGTGCGCGCTGCATCCACATAAAGCTGGCCAATTTTCTCTTCCCAATCTGAAACTACTCGCCCTTCAATGGGCGGTTCTCCCGCTTGAGCAGGCTGATTAAATCGGTGCGATCGCCCATTGGGTTGCCAAACATTTGCGCCATCATTGGGTTCAACTCCCCCTGTAAAACCCAGCAAATAGCATTCCCAATCAATCGTATTCGCAAGCTTATCGATCAGCGTGCCAAACGCAATCGGATTAAAATCAACCTGAATACCGATTTTGCTCAAATCTTGCTTAATCTGCGCCCCCATCGACTCCCGAATCTTGTTCCCCGAATTTGTGATCAGCGTAAATCGCACGCGATTGCCATCGGCATCTAGTAATTGACCGTTTGGATCATACTGGAATCCGGCATCAAGTAAGAGTGTTCTAGCTATCTCTGGGTCGTAATCATAAACGGGTAAGCCCTCGGCGGGAGGCAGATAGTAGGGGCTTTGTACAGAAATTGGCGAATTTTGTAGCTCGGCTAGCCCTTGAAACGTGTTGTTAATCATGCGCTGGCGATCGATCGCATAGGCAACTGCCTGCCGAAAATTCACCGTGTTAAACCAGCGAGATTTAATAGGGTCAACCAGGGGTACGCCATTTCGTCTGCCCTGGTTGAGATTAAAAGCAATAAAACTCGTAGACGGAACAGGACCTCCCTCATAAATAGTGAAATCCCCTCTGCTTTCTTCACGCTTAAGCAGCGCAAAGTAGTCAGGAGAGATGCCTAATACATCAAGTCCGCCTGAGCGAAATTGAATCACTGATGCATCAGACGATTCAACAATTTGCCAAATCAGTCGTTCGACATAGGGCATCGGGTTTCCCTGCTCATCGCGTCGCCAGTAGTGCAGATTTCGTTCAAATACTACACGCTGACTCGGCACATAACTCGCTAAACGATAAGGACCATTCGCAATAATGTCTGCCGGATCGGTGTCTGTCCCCCAGGCAGATACAAAGCGGGGGGTGCCGTCTGCGTCGAGTTCATCTACGGATCGCTGGAGCGCATGTTTGGGCAATATCTTAATCAAACCCACTGTTCGCAGAAAGGGTGCAAATGGCTCCGGCACCGTAAATTCTACTCTCCGATCATCGAGGCTGCGAACCTTGGGGAGTTCTTGAGATTCTCCGATTCTCAACACATCCCGTGCACTCGATGGAATGGCTTCATTAAAAAGCAGATCGTTGTAAGTAAACTCAACATCTGCGGCAGTGAGTGGCTCTCCATCCGACCATTTCAATCCGTCTCGCAGGGTAAACGTAATCCGGAGATCGTCATCCGAAATCTCCCAGCTTTCTGCGAGGGCGGGTTCAATATCAGCCGTTAGCCCATTCTCCTCGACAAGCCCGTCATAGATGAGGCTAAACACGTTCGGCGCTGTGGTGTTGAGAACGTAATTAAATGTTTCAGGATCGCTGAGCGTACTGGTCACAATTTGAGGAGGCTGCGCCGCTCGTCCTGTAAATTGAGCTGTGTTGCATGCCCCAATGGCGATCGCCGCTATAGGAACCAGCATCCAATACAGCCATCGCTGCCGCAATCCACGAATGATAGTCAGCTTAAACACTAGGCTCCTTTTTGATGCTTAACCTCAATGACCGTATGAACATTCCCACGAGGCGCAAAATCCCCTTTTACCGTCACTTCAAGCGGATCACACGCAGCTACAAAATCATCCAGAATTTGATTAACGGATTCTTCATGAGAAATGTAGCGATCGCGATAGCTGTTGATATAGAGCTTGAGTGCTTTAAGTTCGACGACGTGATTGTCAGGAATATAGCTCAGATGAATCGTTGCAAAATCTGGATAGCCTGAAAATGGGCACTTACACGTAAATTCGGGCAACTCAATTTGAATGGTATATCGTCGCCCCATTCGAGGATTGGGAAACGTCGTTAGCGTACCTTCTGCGATCTGGCGTTCGCCGTATTTCGTTGGTGTCGGTAAATTGTCTCGCTCCGAAGAGATGTTTGACTGGGTAAATGATTGATTCATACATTAAGACCTGTAAAACCTATGACACGATATCAAGTCGGTCATCTTCATCCTGTTGACTCAAACCACGCTCGGCTCGAACGCTGAGCGTCTTTAAGGAACGCTATAGTGCTAGACGTAGACACGGTTGGTCAAAAGTTGTGTTGTAAATTACGGATATATAGCGATCTTAAATAGCTTGTGAATAACGAGTTAGGGCCATGTATTCGGTATGATGGCTCTAAATTTACACCCTTTATACCCATCCAATTACTGACATTAAGCCGACATTAAACTGAAACCCATGACCAACCTACCGTCTGAAACGACCCCCCACACTTCAGCAATCGGGCCTCAATCAGTTAGCGGTTCCTATGCACCTTCTGTGCCCCTTTCAGTTTATCGAGAGTTGGCAGAAGAATTGCAGACGATTAGGGCTCAGCTAGAGACTGTAACTCAACACAATCAAACCCTGACTCAGCAGAATCAACAGCTGCATCAGCAGATTGACCAGGTGTTTCAATCGGCTCTATCCCTCCATCAACTGGTTAATGACCAAAACGAGCAAAATCAGCATGCCAAGCCGGATGAATCTGTTCTGCACGTCTCTGATGAGATTACAGAAGAACTAAAGCGAGCCCTGCTGATGCAACCTCGTGCTGCCTCCTCCCCTCCCCGGTCAGACGCCGAACGAACTGAGTCTCCAACGATCATGCTTCCGTTTAGCTCTAATGAGGCTCATGGGGCTGCGGGAGCACTTTTTATAGACGAAAAATCTCAACGCGTTGCCAACTCATCAACGTCTACGCGAAGTTTTGGAGGGCTATGGCTTAAGCTAACCATTGTCGTCATTATCATTACGGCATTTTGTACAGGGTTTGGAGTGATTTGGTTTCTTCAAAAGCAAAATACCAATACTCCATCCCCCGTTTCCCGGGCAGTCGATTCTATTGAAGCGTCGATACGGCTGGAGTGATTAAAGTAAAGCACGTCAAAACACGTCGACTGCGTTAGACAGAGATCGTTCAAAATTCTTGGCGTTCAAGCCATCCTAAAATCAATCGATTGACCTCATTCGGGCGTTCATCATGAGGGCAATGCCCTGTATCAGGAATGCTCTCAAATGTAATGCGATCGGGGTTTTGTTGAGCCATTTCTTGATAAAGCGTCGCGCCTGTGATGGGAGTCCATGGGTCAGCCTCGCCCCACACAATAAGCAACGGTTGGTGAATGCGAGGGAGCAGCTCAGATGGCTTTGGCCCCGGAGGAGCAGTCAGGATGGATGCAAAAACTTTGGAGGCTCCTGGGTCAGAGGCAGGCTCATAAATCAGATCGACGAGTTCATCGGTAATGGCTGAATGGTCACGATAAACCTGTTTGAGCGTTGAGCGCAATCGAGGCTTTTGACGAATGCGATCAAAGATAAATGGACCAATCACGGACGAGCTAATCAAGCTCGTAAATGCTCCCATAATCCATCGAAGGGGTGGATTCAATTCGTCGGGGCGATGATTTAGCCCGCCTGCACAGTTTAGCAATACCCCACCCGAGGCGATCGCTGGATGATTCGCAAGCACCATCATGGCGAGCAGGCCGCCAATAGAGTTGCCCACAAAGATTGCAGGTTGGTTAACATGATCATTCCAAAAATCTTTGAGCAGGGCTTCCCAAAGCTCTAGGTTGTAATCGAGCGGCGGCTTATCAGAATGCCCGAAGCCAAGCAAATCTAGAGCAAATACGCGATATCCCTGGCTCGCCAATATCGGGATGTTTTTGCGCCAATGCCCAATCGATGCACCAAAACCATGCACTAAGACGAGAGGTTGCCCTTCTCCGATAACGGTGTAGCGAAGCTGATGCCCCCGCCACATCCAATCAAAATTCTTAAATGCCTCAGAAGGTTGGATTTGCTGAGTAGTCACGATAACGATAGTTAATTAATGTTTCTTAACTTTATAGTATGACAAAGCGGATAGAGCAATTTGCCTACCAAGCACAGACAGCCTAAATTTGTGCAAACGTCTTGCCAACGCTGGGAAAGCGATATTAACTGGCAAACTGCTACGACTTAGGATGCGGCTTTCGCTGGGATAAACAGTTTAACCAATCCAACGCGTGAGGGCCTTCAGCAAACCCTGTTGTCTCCAGATTCCTCATTCTCAGGGGCGACTGGGCTAGTGAAATCTCTGCCTTTGGGCGATCGCCATCAAGCCATCCACCTTGTTATCGTTGAGCCTAGACATTGACCGAGCTTTGGGTATGATTTTGGTTTAGTCGAATAATTAATAGTCGAGTAATTGACGATAGATTAATAGATTGAAATATATAGATTTAGTAGATGCCCCTGATCTGCTGCCGCGATAATTTAGATTGGATGGCTCTGAGCCAGAGCTAATAGAATCAATGCATAGAGCGATCGCCAATAGCTGAGAAATGCACAACCCTGATTGAGCACTGGTGAATGAAATACGCTAGCGTTATTCTCAAATTCAGTATTTTTTGTAGCCGATCGCCATTCAAGACTTACTGAGATTTGCTGAATACCTAATGAAGATCTTGCACAGGGGAGACTGCGAACAAACTATTAAATAAAGGGCAACACCGAATAAAACTACCAAAACCACTCCATATTGGATTCAGCGAGAAACTGCTAAGGGCTAGGGACAAGGCGAATTCGCCCTGCATCCATTTCTGACATCAGCAGTTCTAGTGCTTCATAGTCAACTTCAGAGATATAGCCAAGTCGGGTCAGCTCATAGTTGATTTCATTTTCAATATCAGGCGTGAGCTGCCTGATATGAAGAGCTTGTTCCACGAGCCGACGAATTACGCAGGTTGTTCTCATTGCAAACACCGCCGTTGTTTTAACTAAGGGCGCAAGTAGCTATTCAAATTCTCGGCTGGATATTTCGTAGAAGAAGTGATCGAAGCTTGCGTAGTGAGTGATTCTAATCACAATCCCTGGATGTGGATAATTCGGAGATGGCGATTCTACTAACGTTCACTTCTTTCTACACTAGGTAAACGTAAGCTTTTCTCAACGATCTGGAGCCGAGATTTTTGATTGTCTCGTAATAGAGGCTGGTCTTCATTTACACATAATCTTCATAAATGCCTCCTAGTATAAAGCGCTCATGAAGCTGATGACCGTCGATGCAGATGAAAGGTTTCATCTTGCTGTAGCGACTTATGAATTGCATCGGACTCGTCCATAATTCGTGTACTTGTATCTCAAAACCTCAAAGATTGTTAAAAATTTCAAAAAAATTTTAGTTCTAGCGGAAGTTTTGGGTGGATTGGTATTTTCGAATACCTTATGTTTTTACAATTTACGGAAAACTTTATGTATCGTGCTTAATAAATGAAGATCCGGCAAAGCTGAAATTAATTTCGTTGGTTGCTGGAGAGCGTGCGGTTATCGTCTAAAAATTCAAGACTGATCCGCTGTTGTCGCTAGTTCTATATGGGATCGAAGATTATGCAAAACGTTCTTGCCCACTCTCAAACGGCTGTGTTTCAACCAGCTGGGCACATTAACGCATCTAATGCAGACACGTTAGAGAATCAGCTTGTGACGGCAATTTCGTCTGGTGAGTACTCAACCGTGGTTGCGGATATGAGCCACGTTGAATCCTTAGATAGTGCTGGCTTGATGGCTCTAGTTTCAGCATTGAATCTTGCTCAGCGATCAGGGCAAGAGTTTTTCCTCTGCTGCGTTCCTCCTTCGATTCGCATTATCTTTGAGTTGACGCAGCTCAATCAAGCATTCGAAGTTTTAGATGAGCCCCCAGCATTAGCTATTGCTGCATAGTTGCAATAACGAAGACTCGCTTTCAGCAGATTTCTGAGTGGATGAATAAGCTTGACATCCTTGCCGAGTAGTGGATTTTGTTTCTCCAAATGAGTGAGTTAGGACTGATTCTAATTCATAGTTACTCCGCCCTAGGGTGGAGTTTTTTTTAGCCGATTCGCTTCAAGCTGAGTAAGCACTCGTCCCGCTATAGTGGACTCAACGACGTTGAATGATTAAAGCTGGCGATATACACCGTGGCAGTTGCAGTCGAAACTCTCTTAAACACCGACATTTCCCGACCTGCTCGTTATCTGGGTAACGAGCTTGGGGCAATTCATAAGCCGTGGGATTCTGCTTCAATTCGTTGGGTGCTGACGTATCCTGAAGTCTATGAGGTAGGGGCTTCAAACTTAGGACACATCATTCTCTATAGTGTCTTAAATGCACAGCCAAGACAGTCGTGCGATCGCACCTATCTTCCTGCCCCCGACCTAAGCAGCAAGCTTCGGGAAACCCAAACGCCTTTATTTGCCGTTGAGTCTAAGCGACCGCTGAGCGATTTTGACGTTTTAGGATTTAGCCTGAGCTACGAATTGGGTGCCACCAATATTCTGGAGATGCTTAGCTTGGCTGGTATTCCGCTGACCTGGAGAGAAAGAGGCGCGTTAGGGGCTTGGCATGTCGGACACGGTAGCTTTCCCCTGATCTTTGCTGGAGGACAAACCGCAACCTCAAACCCAGAGCCATATGCAGAATTTTTTGACTTCATTGCTCTCGGAGACGGTGAGGAGCTGCTTCCTGAAATTGGGCTAGTTCTTGAAGAGGCAAAAGCCGCGGGATTAAGTCGTGAGGATACTTTGCTCGACCTAGCCCAGGTTCCAGGAGTCTACGTTCCTCGGTTTTATGACATGACAAACGAGGGCGCTGTGCGGCCTAATCGTCCAGATGTGCCTGAGCGCATTTTGCGGCGGGTCGCAAGCCCAATGCCCGCCTATTCTATTGGGCCTGTTCCCTATATCGAAACGGTTCACGATCGCCTCACAATCGAGGTACGCCGAGGCTGCACACGAGGGTGCCGATTCTGCCAACCGGGGATGTTGACTCGCCCCGCCCGCGACGTGGCGCCTGATGAGGTCGTCGATACGATCGAACAGGGAATGCGAGCTACGGGATACAACGAATTTTCCTTACTTTCGCTGAGCTGCTCAGACTATCTTTCCTTGCCTGCTGTTGGGTTAGAGATAAAAAATCGCCTCCAAGACGAAAACGTTTCGCTGTCTCTGCCGAGTCAACGGATCGATCGCTTTGATGAAAATATTGCCAACATTATTGGCGGAACTCGTCAGAGCAGCTTAACGTTTGCGCCAGAGGCAGGCACTCAACGCATGCGCGATATCGTCAATAAGGGTCTCACCAATGAAGACCTGTTGCGAGGGGTTAAAACTGCCTACGAACAAGGCTGGAGCCGAGTTAAGCTCTACTTTATGATTGGGCTACCTGGCGAGACTGACGCTGATGTTGTCGGTATCGCCGAAACGATGCGCTGGCTTCAGCGGGAATGTCGGCAGAAAGGACGGAAACCTCTCAGTTTTAATATCACCATTTCAAATTTTACGCCCAAGCCTCACACGCCTTTTCAATGGCATTCTGTTTCGACACTAGAATTTGAGCGGAAGCAACAGCTTCTCAAGGACGAATTTCGCGGAATTCGTGGCTTAAAAGCGAATTTCACTGATTTGCGTATATCGGCGATGGAGGATTTTGTAGGCCGGGGCGATCGCCGACTGTCAGCGGTCATCCGTCGCGCTTGGGAACTCGGTGCCGGGATGGATTCATGGTGGGAAAGTCAGGATCGAGCGTTTGCTGCATGGACCCAGGCGATCGCTGAATCAGAGCTTACCTGGAAATATCGCCAGATTGAAAACGGCGAATGGAATCTCTTTCAGACCGACAGCCCTCAACCTATCGCTCACCGTCCCCTCCCGTGGGATCACATCGACACTGGCATTGACAAAGAATGGCTCAAAGCCGATTTGGATCGGGCTCTAGAAGCAGCCACTGTTCCAGATTGTGCGTTTGAGGGATGTTCTCATTGTGGTGTATGTGGAACAGATTTCGGACACAACGTTGTCGCGCCACCCCCTGCTATTCCTAATTTCAAAGGGCACTTTACACCCAATCAAGCAAGGGTTCAGCGATTACGAGTCTGGTTAGGAAAGCAGGATGAAATGGCACTGGTCAGCCATCTCGATCTTGTCCGGTTATTTGACCGGGCGGTTCGTCGAGCTGCCCTGCCGATTTCATTTACAGGTGGATTTCATCCGGGGCCTCGCATTTCTCCGGCTAACGCGTTGCCTCTGGGCGCGACAAGTTCAGGCGAGATTGTCGACTTTGAACTCACTCATCGGCTCGATCAGACTGAATTCCGTGAAAAATTATCAGCCCAACTTCCAGACACTATTCCAATTTATCGAATCGAGGAAGTTGAGGTGTCTTCCCCGTCCGCGACCAAGCTGCTCGAACGCGCCGAATATCTGATTACGATTTATGCCCCAGCTAACGCCCCGGCTGTTGATTCAGACTCCTCTGTTGTTTCGATTGAAGATTGGCATGCTTGGGTCGATGCCGTAATGCAGGCTGAGGTGATCGAGTATGATCACACTACAAAATCAGGCAAAACCCGTACGGTCAATTTGCGCGATCGCCTCTTTGATCTTGAAATTATCTCTAATGTCAATAGCAGCTCCGAATCAGCCCAGACCCAGGCTTCAGCAAGTCAAGTAACACTCCGCTACGTTGGCAGTTGCCGCAATGACGGCACGTTACTCCGACCCAATCAAGTCGTGTACATGCTAGAGCAGTTAGCTCAGCACGAGTTGCAACTTGTAAGAATCCATCGAAATCGCTTGTTTTTAGCCCATGAGGTCAATTCTCAGACCCTTTTTAAGGTAATTTAAAGGGGGCATTTTCCTTGAATGTGCCAAACTTAAGGAAATTTCACCTCGATAAATTTCTGATTCCTACTGGCGGTATGGGCTCTCCGCGCTATAATGCTTTTCATAGAGAAGCTTCTGTCTATCGAGAGTCATGAGGATTGGTGATTGCTCGATGGCAATGATTACTAATTAGGTGAAGCTTGCTTCTGTAGGGTTTTTCCAATGAGTCTGGCTAGGTTTATGCTTGACTTTTCAAGGGCAAGTGTTCTAGCTAGAAAGTAACGATAAATAACGATCGATAAGCATTACATCTGCATGTCATTAGTCTGAATGGATGATGTTTCAGTTCATAGATCCCAGGATAGGAGTAGCTTCGTTGCCTCCACAGTGGGTCAAGGATTTTCACCAATGTAGTCTTGCAGGTCAGCCAAGCGGGCAGGATGGAATGGTTCCCGCCCCTGACACTGTCAATATTTGAGGAAGTTGAATGCCCAAACAAATTATTATCGCCGAGCAGCATCGCATCGCCGCTGTCTTTTCGGAAGACCAGATCCAAGAACTGATTGTTGCGACAGGCAGTCATCAGGTCGGTGACATTTATTTAGGAATTGTTGAAAACGTCTTACCCGGTATTGACGCCGCATTTGTCAATATCGGCGACACCGAGCGCAATGGATTTATCCATGTTTCTGACCTGGGCCCATTGCGACTCAAGCGTTCAGCAGGTTCAATCACTGAGTTGCTAGCACCTCAACAGAAAGTGCTGGTGCAAATCATGAAGGAACCCACTGGCAATAAGGGGCCTCGATTGACCGGCAATATAACGCTACCAGGGCGGTATTTGGTGCTGATGCCCTTCGGTCGGGGGGTCAATCTTTCGAGGCGAATTCGCAATGAGAATGAGCGAAACCGTTTGCGGGCTTTAGCAATTCTCGTCAAGCCTGCTGGGATGGGGCTGCTTGTCCGTACTGAAGCAGAAGGAATAGCGGAAGAAGCCATCATCGAGGATTTAGAAGCTCTCCAGCGACAGTGGGAAAATATTCAACAGGAAGCCGTTACATCCCGTCCTCCCAAGTTGCTTAATCGGGATGATGACTTTATCCAGCGCGTTCTCCGTGACGTATACAGTGCGGATGTAAACCGAATCGTTGTTGACTCGCACACGGGCCTAAAACGAGTCAAGCAGCATTTAATGTCTTGGAGTGGTGGAAAATCTCCTCAGGGAGTTCTCATTGACCACCATCGCGATCGCATCTCTATTTTGGAATACTTCCGGGTCAATGCAGCAATTCGAGAAGCACTTAAGCCCAGAGTTGATTTGCCGTCAGGGGGCTATATCATCATTGAAACGACCGAAGCCCTGACCGTCATCGATGTCAACTCCGGATCATTTACCCGATCGAATACGTCTCGCGAAACCGTTCTGTGGACGAACTGTGAAGCGGCATCAGAAATTGCCCGACAACTGCGCCTCCGCAACGTAGCAGGTGTTATCGTTGTTGACTTCATCGATATGGACTCTCGGCGTGACCAGCTCCAAGTTCTTGAGCAGTTTACCCGAGAACTCAAAGCAGACAAAGCCCGCCCTCAAGTCGCTCAGCTATCTGAGCTAGGGTTAGTTGAGTTAACCCGTAAGCGTCAAGGACAAAATATTTACGAGTTGTTTGGACGACCCTGTGCAACATGTGGCGGTTTGGGTCATCTAGTCCACTTGCCTGGTGATACCGAAACCGTGGTTCATGAGATTGTTGAACCACCGCGCACATACCCTGTTGTCGAATCTCGTAATCCGCAGCTTCGAGAGGTGCCTGATGCACAGGGAGAAGATTTTGAGCTAGAAACGTCGTCTGATTTGCAAGAGCTGGATTTGGTTAATCATCCGAGCTATCAAGAGCGGGGAGGCAATAATCGACGACGGCGGCGGCGGCGAGGAGATTTGCCCTCTCCACGATCTGGAAATGCTCGAGTTGCCGTTAATCTCGACGCAGACGAATCACCCGATGGATCAGACGATCGAACACCTGCACCACCGACGATAAAAGAGGGTCGCCCTGACCGCAGTGAACGGGGAGACCGCGGCGATCGCCCTGACCGCAGTGAACGAGGCGACCGCAGCGATCGCAGTAAGTCGTCAAGTCGACGAGACAAAACTCCTGAGCCGCCTGAAGTGATTGCTATTGAGATGACCCAACAAGAGCAAGATGTTTATGCATTGATGGGTATTTCGCCTCTCGTTTTAGCAACCGAACCTGTGAAAGATTCAAAAAGCGTCATTGTGAATGTGGTTTTGCCAGGACAGGTCAGTCGGTCTAATGGCAGCGGTGAATCAGATGAGCAACCATCCTTTGTCTTTGACCAGTCCGATTCCGCTGCGTCCTCTGAGTCAGATCAGTCCCCTCCGTCCTCAGAGTCTCAAACGAGCTTGACAGACGAATCAAATTCAGATCAGGACGAGGAGACATTTGATCAAACCGACCTGATTGGCGCTGAGTCTGTCAATGGTAATGGTGAGAGTGGAGCATCGGAGAATGGCACATCCACTCGCCGTCGCCGTCGCCGTCGTTCCTCAGCGGCTGATGCTTGATGGAGCTAAGAGGCCAATAGCTGGTAGCCAAATAGCTGATATCTAATAATTGATGGTTTGCTTGTATTGAGCGCCGATCGCTAAGCAATCATGTTTTTTGACTCTAGCCAATCCTTGTTACTCGATCAACTCAGTTTCTTAGACCAACTCAGCTTGCCCGACTCGTCTGACTTCATCGCGGGTGTTGACGAGGTTGGTCGGGGGGCACTGTTTGGACCTGTGGTAGCAGCGGCTGTGATCTTGCCTTCGTCAGCTTTTAAGTCTCTTTCAGAGTTGGGAGTAACCGATAGCAAAAAGCTAACCCATGCTACACGTGAACAATTGACTATCTCGATTCAAGATATTGCAACTGACTGCAAAATTGGGATAGCATCTGTGCGCGAAATTGATCGGCTCAATATTTTGTATGCATCCTTGTTAGCAATGAAACGGGCGATCCGACGGTTAAATCCACAGCCACAGGTATGCTTGATTGATGGAAATCAACGAATCCCAGATCTATTAATTCATCAGCATACGTTAGTTAAAGGAGATGAGCACTCCATCGCGATCGCAGCTGCTAGTATCATTGCTAAAGTATGGCGCGATCGCCTCATCATCCGCATGGCGACTAAATACCCTCAATATGACTTAGCCGCTAATAAGGGATATGGAACCCCTAAACACCGTCTCGCCTTAGATGCATTTGGACCTTGTCCTTACCACCGACGTTCATTTAAGCCCTGTCAAATTTTGCCGTCTTCACTGTCTGATGGCATCAGCCTGAGCCATCCGATTTAGCGGTTAATCAGAGCTCTAGCCCGCAGGAACCTTAGGCTGTCGGGCTGTCTCTCAGGAGTGATGAAGATTCATTTGTAGAATCGCTATCTGCTTCTCCTTGAGCCATTGCCCATTTTCGATAATCAGACAGTAATTGATGCATTAATCGCTGTTTAATGCTCGTCAAGACACTTCTTAATAAACCATTTCCCGTTGCCTCTAAGAGTGGTTTCGGCGTGAGTCGAAGCGGTGGCGGTAACTCAACTTGCACAGACAAATCTGCTTGCCCGACCAAATAGGTTTCCCCATCTACGACCCGGGGAGAGAGCTCTCCAACTAAATCGAGATTAAAGCGCTGGTCAACGTAATCAATCCCTCGAATTTTACAACCCACTGATTCCAGGTGAACCGTGCCATCGGAATCAACCCACAACCTCATATCTACGGTGGGCTGAATGCTAAACATCATAAAATTCCTAGAGCGCATCTTGAGGCGAAATACTTCTGCGCTAAGCCGTTCTGTTCGACTTGGATCAACTAAGGCCCCAATCAATCGATGAGGTTGACGCAAATAGTGTTGAATGGGAACAGGTTGTTCATGAACAGCAATCTTGACAGTTTGGGTAGAAGCGAATTGAACGGGCATTGAATTACTTACTCAGTGAAATGGCTGCCTCGGCATGAATTACCTTAACTAAATTTTACAATTTTTCCGAGGAATACCCTTGATTCTACCGAGAATAGAGGCGCAAATACTCTCGGAAACGGGTATTAATTCATAAATATTGCGGTTTTGTAACTATTAGTGAAAAGCGTCTCATCGTTTTGATTTGCTTGAGCCAATCCAGATCATTTGTAAAGTTAATCTTGGGTGGAATTTATCCGAGAGATGCGTATAGCAATATGCGCTTAAGTTGAGCACGGTGATGTGCCCCCCCGCTGCTGTATTTGACACAATTAGCGACTTGTTACAAATAAACTAATTCTAATCCGTGTAGACTATATGCCCATTTCTATTGCCTATCTAGGACCGGCTGGAACCTACGCAGAGGCGGCTGCGCTAGCCTGTGCAGCATGGTTGACTCAAACTCAGGGAGAAGCTCCGCTGCTTATTCCTTATCCGAGTATCTTCCAAACTCTTCAGGCGACTGCGTCTCATCAGACTCAGTTGACAGTCGTTCCGGTCGAAAATTCTATCGAGGGAAGTGTCTCAATAACGCTAGACACTCTTTGGCAACTCGATATCCTCCGAATTCAGCAGGCTATCGTGCTTCCCATCTCTCACGCTTTATTGTCCCATGCTCCTTCAATTGAAGCGATTCAGTCAGTGCATTCTCATCCTCAAGCTCTTGCTCAATGTCAAGGATGGTTAGAAAAGCATCTGCCCACTGTGAAACTTATCCCGACAAGCTCTACTACTGAAGCATTACAACATCTTGATCAAAACATGAGCGCCGGTGCGATCGCCTCTAAACGAGCTGCGCACCTCTATTGTCTGCCAATCTTAGCGCATCCGATCAATGATCACCCTGACAATTGCACTCGATTCTGGGTTATGGGACTGCAAAATTCCGAAACCGGAAATCATAGTTCGTTGGCGTTCAGTCTTCCTCAGAACGTGCCCGGATCTCTAGTCAAACTTCTACAGATCTTCGCAGATCGGAATATTAATCTCAGCCGAATTGAATCAAGACCAACCAAGCGATCGCTCGGAGAGTACCTTTTCTTTATCGATGTAGAAGCCAGCCTAACCAGTGACGCTGTTCAGTCAGCCCTTCACGAACTTAGAGCACAAACTGAGACGCTTAAAATATTTGGAACCTACGACATCATGGAAGCTCAGCCACCTTCCCAGATGATTGATCAATCAAACTAATCAATCTGGCGAACTGATCTAACGGGCTAATCTGTCGATTAGATTTTACCGAAATGCATCTTTGAGAGCAGTGCGCGCCGCGAGATGATTACGAGTTGAGGTTAAGATTTCAGCCTCTCGCTCAAGCCGAGCAGCCGTATTTTGCATTTCTAACAACGATTGCTGTTCTGGAGCGACGCCGTAGAGATTATGAGCAATCCAGTAGGAGAGTTCGACGGGTCGATCAGGAATATCACTGGGCAATTCAATATCCTGTCCAGTGAGCTTAGCCGATAACCGCACCACATCTTGTAAAAGTTGGCTAACCTCAGTGGCTAAACCTCTCAGATCTCGCTCTGTCGGTTGGTCTTCAATCCATTCGACTAGCCCCACGTAATAGGGTTTTTCACGCACATATTCCAATAAGCGAAATCGTTGTTGCCCTACGGTCATCATCTTCATGCGATCGTCTGGCAAACGATTGTATTGAACAATTTCTGCACAGCAACCCACGGTAGCGATTTTTCCGTCAGCCGGATCAAGCATCAAAACTCCAAAGCGGCGATCGGCTTTGAGAATTGTATTCATCATGATTCGGTAACGGAACTCAAAGATATGAAGGGGAAGCGGTCTGCCTGGAAACAGAACGACTTCTGGAAGTGGAAATAGGGGAAGTTCTCGGACAGCAATCGATGAAGGAGAAGCCATTACACCTTTAGCCCATACGGGGATACGACATGTATAGATTTTGACCCTACCAATTGCTCCATAGCAGGCCAAGTTGATGCTTTTGATAACGAACATCTATACCTTAGTTTATCGCAAAGTTATAGGGTCTCGAAAGGTTATGACAAACAATTGAATGATTAAAATAAACTCACGCGGATAGACTAAACCTAATCTACTAATTGAATCAGATCTATTTTCAGGGTATCAAAAAATACATTCTGGGTCAATTTTGTACTGATTAAGTGCAGTCTCGCCTACCTTAAAGCAATTCTGATAAGAGCTAACAATTCCTTGCTTCTAAGTTAAATAATTTTCTTATTAATTATTTTCGTTTTTTGAGACAAGTTTTTATTTCTTTGTGATATCTTTGCTAAAGCGACAGTAGAGACGCTTAAACAGTCTGGTCTGAGGCCGCCTAGATATGCTTATATGATTTGGGCGTTTTCGAATGATTAGCAAAGGCTAGATGCTGTAACTCTATTCGAGCAAATTTATTTCCCATTCTTACCGCTGCGGCTAGCAGCTATCAGTTTTCTCAGGTTCAACCTCATTTCTGATAGTCAGTACCCTCAATCTCTGTACCTATTTAATCTCCTTGGTAAGGAATTTGAGATGAACGTCGTAACTCTACTTGGACTAACCGCAGGAACTTTAACAACTCTTGCCTATTTGCCTCAGCTTTTCAAAACCTGGAAGTCAAAATCGGCAGATGATATTTCCTGGATAATGTTAATTACGCTATGCATTGGCATTGGCATTGTCTTATGGCTGGTGTATGGAACCTATGTTCACGATGTGCCTGTCATTGCTGCCAATTTAACGACTCTCTTCTTTACTTCTCTAATTCTCACTCTAAAAATCCGATACAGGCGATATCGGGCTGTGGTCAAGTAAATTAATTGACCGTTCTTTGGGCACGATTGCGATCGCGAATGGATTAACTCCGAGACTTCTACAGCGCTCTATATAAGGGGATGCCTAGTACTGTTTGGCAAAAATAAGCCAACCATTTAGGTATGGGCATCTTGCCCGCGACGTGAGCGAGACGCTCACACTACGGTTACTACGGTTATGAAACTTCTGCCATCTTGTACTAGGGCGGTTCATGCGTCGTTTTTGAGAGCAGCAGAGCATGCCGGGGGGTGCTCGCCAGTGGTTGGGTCTTGACGCAAACGCATACCCCTATAGATAAGGATATATCCCTGATAGGCAAGGCCGTTATTCTCAATTTCAAATCATGGGCACACTGGACTAGTGCTGTATAGGTGTTTCAATTGATACAGGAAAGAGCATTCTGGCTAGGGTGGGCATGTCTTCCAGGAATCGGGCCAATTCTTATTCGACGGCTGCATCAGCACTTTGGCCTTCTCTCTGTGGCTTGGGCTGCCGATATTCCCGCGTTAGTAGAAGTAGAAGGAATTGGCTTTCAGACGGCGGAAGCGATCGCTCAAGAACGGTCAAAACTAGACCCAGAACAGCTTTTATCTCACCAGCTCCAAGACAATCCCCACTTTTTAACTCCAGCCGATTTCGATTATCCTCAACTGCTGCTCGAAATTCCAGATCCGCCTCCCGTTTTGTATTATCACGGGCAGATCGATTCAGCAGA
This sequence comes from Elainellaceae cyanobacterium, assembly GCA_051117555.1. Lineage (GTDB taxonomy): Bacteria > Cyanobacteriota > Cyanobacteriia > CAZCXK01 > CAZCXK01 > DBGGTD01. The sequence goes on from JBNPEG010000013.1 coordinate 44,817, forward strand.
AACTCAGGGAAACATTCAGGCGATCGCCCTCGTGGGAACTCGTAATCCTACTGAGTACGGAAAACGGTGGACTCGCATCATTAGCAGAGCATTAGCCCAGACAGGGTTCACTGTCGTGTCAGGGTTAGCCGAGGGCATCGACACGGTTGCCCATCAGTGTTGTTTAGAAGTCGGTGGACGAACCATCGCCATTTTGGGCACTGGTGTAGATGTCGTATATCCAGCATCGAATCGAAAGCTAGCTCAGGCGATTGGCAACCAAGGACTACTCTTGAGTGAATATCCGGCGAAGACGCAACCCGATCGGGCCAACTTCCCGCGTCGAAACCGCATCATTGCTGGGCTATGCCGCGCTACGTTAGTGCTAGAAGCACCTACAAAGTCAGGAGCGCTGATCACGGCCCAGCTTGCCAACGACTATGGACGAGATGTCTATGCGTTGCCTGGATCGCTTGATCAACGGAATTCGTTGGGCTGTCTCCATCTCATCGAAAAGGGCGCTCAATTGATTTTAGGAGAAAATCACTTACTAGACGCTTTAGGAACGTTGCCGCAGTTTCAAAAACGATTTGATGCGCCTTCTACTCCTAATCAATTGTCCTTGCTCAATCCATCCCCAATGCCACTAGAACCGGATTTAGATTGCGTTTTGAGAGCAGTTGGTTTAGAGCCATCAGCCTTTGATTTGATCGTTCACGATTCTGGCTTGCCAACGTCCTCGGTGTCGAGTGCCCTCTTTCAATTAGAACTCATGGGATTGGTAAATCATCTTCCCGGAATGCTGTATCAGCGTTGCTAAGGTGATTCAGACGGGTGGCTCCGATGGAGAACAATCATTGTCGAACCAATTACCGGACTGCGAGCAAGCAAATGGCCTTGAGGATCTAGAAGGTCTAGTGCTTTAAACTCTAAGTCGCTGGCTCTATTCAACATTTCATTAGCAAGTTGGTCTTGGCGGGAATCAGGCAGCTCGTACCAGTTGTCACTGATATTGACTGTCAACCGGCTGCTGCGAAAGTTGGCCTGCACCGATTGAATGAGCCCCTCTGCATATTGGCTAGTAATGTCTGCAACTTCATCCTGAATGGCTGCAATTAAGCTTTGTTCGGGAGTCAATTCTAAGGGAGGAGACGTCTCAGCCGCTCTCGTTTCAGATTGCTCACCTACCCGGTCTGACGGCGGCATCGAGGCGTCAGGCGTTTCTACTGCGATCGTTTTATCTGCTGTGCTCGGTTCTTGAATTGGAGAGGGTTGAACTCGTTCGGGAGCTTGAGCAGACGAAGAACCCGGCATTCCTCCGATCAACACGACGAGCAAGATAATAAGGGTGCTGGTCACAATCGGAGGAGAGAAAACCGTTCGCCACGACTCAGGGAGGCGATCGCGCACCTGATTGAGCCGCCTAGACCACCAAATCCAGGCTTGCTGAAGTTTCGCCACACTTTGGTCGAGAACAGCCCACGTTTGAGATTGAGGGGTATCGTGAGAGCCAATTGCTGATGCCTCTGGGGCGGGAGACTCTAGGCGATGCGCTGCCCATTCGGAGGCTTCTGCTAATACGTTTAAAGTTCGAACACTTTGAGTTCTAAGAATCGGCAGAACTCGATGCCAAACATTTTGAGCGGTATTTAACGGATTGCCCGCTTTTGCCTCAGGCGAGCGCGTCTTGGGTGACGCTGTTTGAGACCTATCGCTCTCAGTTTTGGCAGCGATCGCCTGCTCGTCTGAGGCATTGGCAGCATCGACAGCCGCGCCATTGCGAGGTTGGGAATTTGACGCGGCAGACTCGACCAATGGCGAGGGCGTCTCAATGCGCGCAATGCTCCATTGGATTGCACGAGACAATCCATGAAATGCCCTGATGCTTTGAGTGCGGAGGATTGGCTGTGCAGTTTTCCAAATGCCCCGCAGACGATCGGGTAGAGCGATCGCTGGCCGAGAACGATGGGGCGATCGCTGACTATTCGATTCCGAAGTCGCCTGATTGCTATTCGATTCCGAAGCCTTAGACGAGTCGTTCGACATGATACCCTCTCCTTGGATAGTCCTGATTTATGCACTCCGTGGATCTGTTTCAAATCAGCCGGACTATCTTTGCAATCCCTTTATGGACAATCTATCACTTTGAGAGAAAAGACCACGGAAACGGCCTTGGATTACGACCCCAACGAGCGAGTCACCTCATCCAATTGAGCCCTATCATCCGCATCTAATTCCCAGCCTAAGGCAGCCGAATTCTGCCGGGCTTGCTTGGCATTCTTGGCTCCTGGAATGGGAATCACATTGCCTTGAGAAATCAGCCAGTTTAGCGAAATTTGAGCCGGTGTACGCTGATATTTTTCGCCCAGGGTTTGCAAGTGCTGGATGATCGGAGAGAGCTTTTCTAGCCCGCTCTTGCTAAATCGAGGATCGAGCCAGCGAGCTCCGGTAGGTTTTTGATAGGTTTCTAGCGTATATTTTCCGGTCAGTAGCCCTTGCGCCAATGGACTATAGGCCAAAATCGTGATACCCAAACGCTGCGCTGTTTCTAACACGCCATTTTGCTCGATTTTTCGCGACAAGAGTGAATATTCGACTTGATTGACCGCCAGCGGAATACCCTGATCAGCCAATAGGCGATGGGCGGTTTGCATTTGCTCTGCTGAATAATTGCTGACACCGACCGCCTGAATTCTGCCTCGTTTTACTTCATGGGCAAGAGTGCTCATGAGGGTGCCTTGTCCCATGAAAAAATCAAATGGCCAATGAACTTGGTAAAGCGGAATACTGGAGACTCGGAGGCGTTCTAAGCTTGCGGTGAGCGCATCAATAATGGCATCTGCATTAAATCGCCAGGGAAGAGGAAGGTATTTAGTCGCGACCAAAACGGGTTGGTCAGTCTGATGCATGAATTGTCCGATTAATGTCTCAGACTCGCCAAATCCATAAATCTCTGCCGTGTCAAAGAAGTTTACGCCTGATTCTAGGGCCGCCTTAAACGCATCATAGAGCTCTGGTTCGCCATAGTCTTTTCCGTAGCTCCAAAACAGGCGATCGCCCCATGACCATGTTCCAATTCCTAACGCCGGGACAGTCGGACCCTCAGGCCCTAGTGTGAGTGTCTGCACGATTCACATTCCTTTACAGTCTTCCTTTTTGATTATGAGAAGTTTTGCATCAGAATGCAGAAATCTTAGGGTGAAAACCTTAAGCGAAAAGGTATCGCTAAGCCGACACTGGAGTCAACGGCACCTTAGATTTAATCCGCCCATTAATCAATTCATGCTCGACAACGAACACATTCGAGTGAAGATTTGCGATAATTTGCTTGCCTTCTTGAGTCAGAGATAAGTAGCCAATCGCGTCTTGAATGTAGGGATACACGACATTCCAATAAAATTGAGGATAATTGCGACGCAAATCCCCCGGATCGTGATACCCAACCCGCTGGTTGAAGCCCGTTTCTTCAAATTCATAGAACAATGCGCTGACCTTGTTGAGATAGCGAGGGTCGCTAAGTTGCCCAATGAGGTCAGCCGCTCGAACCAGTCCTGGATAGTGGGTTGTATCTTGATGATCGCTATCATCAGGAACGGGAAAGCGGGTAAGTTCAATGTTTCTCTGGATGATCTCCGACTTTAGAAGTTCATTGCCTCTAAATCGTTCCTCAACAAACAACTTCCCCCGATCGACATGATACGGAGTCAAACTTGCATCCGTTGCGCCAGGAGATAATTCCTTCATCTCATTGGCAATTCCAGTCGCATAAAGCCCTTCTTGGTCACTCCGGCATACCCCTTTTACATAGCCGATGTCATGACACAACAGAGACACCATGAAGTGGAGCCAGTCTTCGCAGGTGACTCCACCCTCACGAATATGCTTCCCTCGAAGGATTTCTTGCCCAACTAACGTCACCAGAATCGTATGTTCAACATCATGATAGAGCGCATCACTGTTGGCAATATTTTCGAGTGCCATCCGACCTGACCACCCAATAATGTTGGCGTAGGCAGACTTTAGCCCTCCATAATTTTGCTCGTAACCATCTTGAAGTTCTTGAACGAAAGATTTGATTAAAGTTTGAGTTGGGTTAAACATGGTGGTGCATTTCAAGGAGCGAGAGAGAACGAGCAAATCCACGTATTTAAACCTTACCCATATCCAGATCTGTTGTTCTACGCAGGAAAAGACCTCGGTTTTGATCTAGATATGATTTAGCGGGCATCAATCATTAAGCCTGACTTTGAGTGATGGGAGTTTGACCAAAATGCGATCGCACGTGCATTAAATATTTCATATATTGCATTTGTATTGATTGTATGAATCTTTACGCCAAGTTGGGGTGACACTCGAAAGAGCAGCCCGTGATCTAACGCACATCGCGCAAATCTCGACCAAACGGCAGAAGAGCGAGAACAATTAGCTTGACATGCTGCTTAGCAAACGGGATGCCGATAATGGTGATCGCTAATATTACCGCTGCTACTACATGGGCGATCGCAATTTCCCAACCAAATAAAACTGCCCAAATAATATCGAAGATTAGCCTCAGTAAGCTGTCCGCATCTTTCTCGACAACGATTTCCTTTCCAAAAGGAGTAAAGGTCGCAAATCCAAGCTTAATTGCTTGTAATCCAAACGGAATGCCCACAATTGTTAAACAGGTGAGCAGTCCCCCCACAATGTAACCCAGTCCCGTAATTAAGCCGCCACAAATCAGCCAAATAATATTTCCTAACAGGCTCACCAGAAGTTCTCCTAGACATTCTCTTAAACGATAGCCAACCAGGACTTGGGGAATTGAAATGTTATAAACTAACCTATCAGTCTTCGGTTAGTTAATGATGCAATGTAAGAGAGATTTCATAGTTTTTTCTTAGCTTGCCCCCTTCACGCAGGTAGCACTATTCGGCACGTCAATTCAGGGTAGACATTATGGGTTTAATTGTTCAGAAATATGGGGGGACGTCAGTCGGCTCAGTTGAGCGAATCCGAGCGGTTGCTCAGCGGGTATTCAACGCTGCTCAAGCAGGCCAGTCCATCGTAGTGGTTGTGTCTGCGATGGGTAAAACAACCGATCAACTCGTTAAATTAGCCAGCGAGATTTCTACAAATCCGAGTCATCGAGAAATGGACATGCTGCTCTCGACGGGAGAGCAAGTCTCGATCGCGCTCCTCAGTATGGCTCTCCAAGAATTGGGGCAACCTGCAATTTCAATGACCGGCGCTCAGGTTGGCATCGTTACAGAAGCGGCGCATACTCGGGCTCGAATTTTGCATATCCAAACTGAACGCGTCGAGCGTCATCTTAAAGACGGCAAAGTGGTTGTAGTCGCTGGGTTTCAGGGCATTACAGGCACCCACGATTTGGAAATCACGACGTTGGGACGAGGCGGTTCAGATACGTCAGCCGTTGCGCTTACCGCAGCATTAGGCGGAGAAGCTTGCGAAATCTATACCGATGTTCCAGGAATTTTGACTACCGATCCGAGACTAGTGCCCGAGGCTCAGTTGATGCCTGAAATTACTGCCGACGAAATGCTAGAGCTCGCCAGCCTAGGTGCAAAAGTGCTTCATCCACGAGCCGTTGAGATTGCACGCAACTATGGGGTAACGCTAGTTGTTCGGTCTAGCTGGACTGATGATCCAGGAACGCGAGTCGTTTCCCCTATTCCGCAACCCCGATCACTCGAGGGGCTCGAAATTGCTCAACCTGTGGATGGGGTTGAAGTAGATGAAAATCAGGCAAAAATTGCGTTGTTGCGAGTGCCCGATCGCCCGGGTGTAGCGGCTCGTTTGTTTGGTGAAATCGCCTCACAACGGGTTGATATTGATCTCATCATTCAATCAATTCATGAGGGCAACACCAACGATATCGCGTTTACGGTCAGTCGATTATCGCTGAGTCGAGCCGAAGCGGTTGCTGAGGCGATCGCCCCCGCCCTCCGGCACGATCCCGCAAATTCAAATGAAGCAGAAGTTCTCATCGAACGCAATACCGCAAAGGTCAGTATTGCGGGTGCTGGGATGATTGGTCGTCCGGGGGTAGCTGCTCAGATGTTCATAGCGCTTGCCGATGCCGGAGTTAATATTCAGATGATTTCAACCTCAGAGGTTAAGGTAAGCTGCGCGATTGATCTGGCAGATTGCGATCGCGCGGTCGCTGCACTATGCACCATGTTTGACATTAAATCCTCTCCGGTGCGGGCTGATTCCAGTGGTTCCTCGCACCGATCGTCGCTTTCATCGTCGCAGCCCTCCGCTCAATCACCGGCCTATCAATCTAGCTCTCACGCATCAACGATCGTCAGAGGCGCAGCGCTTGACCTCAAACAAGCTCGACTCGCCATTCGCTACGTGCCCGATCGCCCTGGCATGGCAGCAGAGATTTTTCGCCCCCTCGCCGAGCGTCATATTAGCGTTGATACCATCATTCAGTCTCAGCGATGCCGACTGATTGACGGCACCCCAACCCGTGATATCGCGTTTACAGTTGCTCAGGCGGATGCAGATACTGCCTATGAAATCTTGGATGCCCTTGCTCCTGAATTGGGGTGTCGTGAAATCGCCATAGACCGGGCGATCGCCAAGGTTAGCGTGGTGGGTGTGGGTATGATCGGAAGCCCCGGCGTAGCTGCTCGGATGTTTAACGCGCTTGCTGACGAGTCGATTAACATTCAGATGATTACAACGTCTGAAATCAAGATCAGCTGCGTCGTTGCCGAATCCGATGGAATACAAGCCCTTCAAGCCGTTCATGCGGCATTTAATCTATCGGGTTCCCAGACCCTTCAGGTTCCTGCTTAAATGCGTACGACATGATTTATAGCATCTAAGACTTAGTTGTCTGGTGAGGATAAATCTCCATTAGGTTCTTCAGGCAACTGATTGAGATTCTCTGGCAGAGAATTTTGATCAAATTCGAAGGGCTCGACAGATCCGGGCTCATTCAATGAATCGTCTGGGCTACCAAATGGATCAGCCGGTAGCGGCTGTTCTAGATCAAAATTAAACTCCGGACTCTCAAGTTGATTTTCGTTACTCGATTCTGGCAAGGTTGCCAATGCGACGCGATCGCCCCCAACCGAGCGCAGCAAGTCTAGTACCTCGACTACATCTGCATAGCGAGCCGATCGAGAGGCATATAGAACGACTAGTCCGTCTGGGCTGTTTAGACGATAATCGAGCAGCAATTGAGTCAGCTGGTTCCGAGCAATCGGCTCTTGTTCGACATAGATCTGCCCAACCGGATCAACGCTGACCACAAGCATTTCGCGCATTTGAGTGGTGCCCGTGGTCGCAGTGGGCAAATCGACATTGATTCCCATTTGCCGAGTCAATCCGACTGCCGCCAGAATAAAAAAAGTCAAGATGCAGAAGATGACATCAATCAGCGGAATGATTTCAATCCGCACCTCTTCACTGGGCGCATCTAAATTAATTTTCATAACATCCTGATGTTTCGATACTGCTAATTGCTACCAGAAATAGATGGGCTCGATTTTTTTTCTCGATTTTTTTCTCGATTTTAGATTCTTCAATGCCCAAACGCCTTAAATCTTGAATAGCCTACATTGCTCAGCCAAAAGATTGCTCAGCCAAAAGATTGCCTAAGTGTTGGATGGTTCTTTGCTCCGACTCCGGCTAGACCAATTTTTGCGATATAAGAGCTCTAACTCATTTCCAGACTGTCTAAATAACTTAACCTGACCTGATACGAGTCCTTGAAACAAGCGATAAAACACCAAAGTGACAATCGCAACGATGAGACCTGCCGCAGTGCTGATCAACGCCTCTGCAATTCCTAATGTTACGCCTGCTGTCGACGACGTTCCTAAATCACCCAATCGAATAGAGCCCAGAGAGTTAATCAGTCCCAAAACCGTCCCCAATAGACCTAGGAGAGGAGATAGCGCAATAACTGCTTCTAAGATCTTGTCACCGCGCCGCATTGTTGCTAATTCTTCATCGGCGGCAGTCTGTAAGGCGAGCTGGAAAATTTCAGGTTCGGGGTCGTCTAACTCTAGAGCCGAATATAGAAATCTCCCGATGGGCTGATCCCCGGATTTTCGCGCGATCTCGGTCGCTGCACTCCACTCTCGACGAGCTGCCTCCAAGATGCGCCCGACGATTTCACGCTCGCGAGTGAGAATCTTCGACCAAAACCAAACTCGTTCGATAATGGTGCTTAACGCCAAAACCGATAGGATGAGCAGGGGCACCATAGCGATGCCACCCCTAGTAAATAACTCAATGATGTTCACAGCGTGTCTTTTCCTCCGTACATGCTCGCAGCACTCCAAGCTACTCAATTCGTTAGGTCACATTCATGATTCAATCAACCATCTTATTGGAGAAGCTTGACATACTGCTCAATCTTTATAGCGGAATCTTTAATGTCCTTATTAGAGTTCTAGGCTTTATATGCGGCATCCGAAAACTAAACTCGTGAGGTTAAAATTTCTGAAGCTTCATCAAAATGAGGCTCGGTTCTACTGGGATGATAGACCATCACCATTCAAATGTTCATTCCCTGGGATTCAATCCATTCGCTAGAGTTGAGATGTAGACGGAGGACGCTCATATGCAACTATTTGGCTGGTATCGCCACCTCATTCGTAATCCTCGTTATCGGTGGTGGATGATTATAGGTAGCTTGATCTATCTGCTAAGCCCCCTCGATATTTCTCCTGATCTACTTCCAATCGTTGGTCAAGTTGATGATGTCGTGGTTATGACGTTGCTGTTTTCTGAGGTGTTCCGTCTGGTTCTAAACCGAGGACAGATTGTAGAGGGCGATCGCTCTAGTGAGCAAAATCCGAATCGCACCTCATATCAAAGTGCTGAAGACGACGTCAAAACGGTCGATGTGAAAGCGGTTTCAATGGACTAAATCGTGTTTATGTATTCCCACTTCTAATCCGCGTCCGTAGTATTAGGGAAATGCCGCATTAGAATAAGAAGAATGTTCGATAAGAGTTTTGCAAGATTTTTATGTCAGTTTTAGCGCCAATTGCCGTTCTTGCACTGTTGATTGTGGTTCACGAGTTGGGGCATTTCATGGCAGCCCGGCTCCAAGGAATTCACGTCAACCGGTTTTCGATTGGGTTTGGGCCTGTCCTTTGGAAATATCAAGGCATTGAAACCGAATACGCGGTTCGCGCCATCCCACTGGGCGGGTTTGTTGGGTTTCCTGACGACGATCCAGATAGTGAAATTCCAGATAATGACCCAGACTTACTGAGAAACCGTCCTATTCTAGACCGGGCGATCGTAATCAGTGCGGGAGTCATTGCAAATCTTCTGTTTGCATACCTCGTATTTGTGGCTCAATTTGGTGCGTTGGGGGTGCCGCAAGCGTCTGAACCGGGTGTCTTAATTCCACAGCTTGCATCGGAGATTAATAGCGTTGCAGCAGAAGCAGGAATTGAGCCCGGAGATGTTGTGCTCAGCGCCAATGGCAACCCCTTTGATCAGTCTCTTGATGTCATCGAAGATTTCAAGACTACGATTGAGCAGAACGCGGGCAACCCGATTCGGCTTGGCATTCAACGAGATGATGAACGCCTATCTATTACTATTGTTCCTCGTGAGAGTGCTGACGGTCGCGGACAAATTGGCGTTGGGCTAAGCCATAACGGAACGATTGAATTTCGACGAGCAAGTAGCATTCTAGAAGTGTTCACGTTGGCAGCAAACGAATTTCAGAATATTTTTGTGGCCATCTTGCAGGGATTCAAGACGCTGATAACAAACTTCTCTGAGGTTGCGGGTCAAGTTGCAGGACCAGTTGGTATCGTCGACCAGGGTGCCAAGTTTGCTCGTGCTGACATTACCAGTCTATTTCCGTTTACGGCTGCAATTAGTATTAACCTAGCAATCATTAATATCTTGCCTCTTCCTGCTCTTGACGGGGGGCAGCTCACCTTCCTGTTAATTGAAGGGCTTCGAGGTAAGCCTCTCCCCAATCGCATTCAGGAAAATGTTATGCAGACTGGCATTGTTCTATTGCTTGGTTTGGGGGTCTTACTCATTGTTCGGGATACGACTCAGTTAGATGTGTTTCAAAATATTTTTCGGTGAGCACCCGTAAGTTGCCTGCTAAAAAACAGCGATCGCTGGAGATTTTAGTCCGGCTCAAGCGCACCTATCCGGATGCGACCTGCTCATTGACGTATCACACTCCGGTTCAGTTGTTGATTGCGACCATGCTGTCAGCTCAATGCACGGATGAGCGAGTCAATCAAGTGACGCCAGAGCTGTTTCGTCGGTTTCCAGATGCCGAGGCGATCGCCAGTTCTGATCTCAGCGACATCGAAACTCTGGTTCGCTCGACAGGGTTTTACCGAAATAAATCGAAGAATATTCAAGCCACGTGCCGTATGCTGGTCTCCGAGTTTGGGGGAGACGTGCCAATGCTCATGGACGACTTGCTCAAGCTGCCAGGAGTTGCCCGTAAAACAGCCAATGTAGTCTTAGCTAATGCCTATGGCATCAATGCCGGAGTAACCGTTGATACTCATGTTAAGCGACTGAGTACTCGGTTGGGCTTAACCAAGCAGACCGATCCGGTTCGTATCGAGCGAGACTTGATGAAACTGCTACCGCAGCCTGATTGGGAGAATTGGTCAATTCGCTTGATTTATCACGGTCGTGCCGTTTGCACCGCTCGAAATCCGGCGTGCGATCGCTGCATCTTGGCAGATTTATGCCCGTCTGTTGATGTGTCAAAAATTTCGCCGTCTGCGCCTCCAGCAATCACCTTTTCTCAATCCTAAAATTTATACTGAGGGGGCTCAAAGCTCCGTATATCAAGGATTAGAATTGACAAACGAGCAGCATGTCTCCAGTGGTCTTACAAAATGGTCTTACAATAGGCGGATGGCGATCGCTCAAAGTTTCGCTATTATAAGAAATGCTGTCTAAATTTCCGAATTGCTGTCCATAGTTGGGAACGGAGTCCATGGCTAAGAAAAGTATGATCGCGCGGGACGAAAAGCGCAAAAAAATTGTCAAAAAGTATGCGCAGAAGCGCAGCGAGCTAAAAGAACAATTTGCAAACGCTGCGTCCCAGCAAGAAAAGTTAGAAATTCATCGTAAAATTCAGCAGTTGCCGCGTAATAGCGCTCCGAGCCGAGTTCGCAATCGTTGCTGGCTAACGGGTCGTTCTAGAGGATATTATCGCGACTTTGGATTGTGCCGAAATGCGCTACGTGAAATGGCTCATCAAGGTTTGCTTCCGGGTGTTGTAAAGTCAAGTTGGTAAATCATGGAAGCGATTGCTGATACCGGTTGCCGGTAGTATAGATTGGGCTTGTGCCCTGCTTGATGCGGCACTTGATTTTATTCGCTCAATCGTTTCGCTCAGTCGACATCATTTTTTTAATTGAGCCCATGTGCCCCGATATCGGCATGTGGGCTCAATGAGTAGACATCCCTCTCCCATCGTGTCAGTCAAAGAATATCTGAAACGCCGAAAATTTGTTGTTGGGCAATGCTCAGTTGAATCTACGGGAATTGAACTTCAAGCGTGAAATTAGTTGTGAAGTTTCTATTCTCTATTCGGGTTAAAACAGGGCTATAACGACTCGGATGCGCGTTAAGCGTATCTGCGAGAAGGAGGGACATACTGTGTCTACATCTCGGCACTCAACTCAAGAGCGTGTCGGTATAATCCGGTAATTTTTTACTGCCCACAGCAGCGATCAATCCCAAGGCTATCTAGCAGGAGATCGCTGACTGCATTGGCGACAGCAAACTCGCTGTAGAAGCTTTTCGAGAAATCAAACGCTTGCATCTCAGTTAGAATTGCAATCACAAGAGCACCGACGTCATTCTCGCCCTCTAGGCGCTGGCGGATAAAGACTTGAGACGCTTGATGTGCGATCTTTTGATTGACAGGTTCTGGAAGAAATTCACGATCGAGCCAGGTATGAAGCGCGTCTCGAAGCCATACTCCCTCTTGATGAGCGTCTTTGGGAGGCGGCAAGGTGATGGGAGGAATCGGTTCAGACATTGGCATCTAATCGATTAAAATATCTTCTACACGCGGCTTGGCGATCGCAAGCACTGTAGTCAAGTTTTCAGGTACGGTATCTAGGAACTGTACTATCACTATACAACTCATAGACGAGCCTCTCCAGTTCCTGGTTTTTTAACAGAGCCATATGCAATTTAATGTTCCTGCTATCGTCGAAGGATACGCTCAAGGCTACTTCTTGATGGCTGACGAAAGCGGCACGCAACTGAGCTGGTATTCGAGCCGAGAAAGAGCCCTCATTCCGCTCGACCATCGGTTTCGATATCCGCGATCGCTCCAGCGTGTCCTGAATCAAGACCGCTTCACCGTTGCCGTCAACCGTGACTTCGAGGCGGTCATAGACGGCTGTGCCAATCGAGATACAACCTGGATTTCGTCCGAACTTAAGGAAATCTACAAGGCACTTTATCGAACGGGTTGGGCCTATAGCTTTGAGACGTGGCAAGGCGACGAGCTAGCAGGGGGGATTTTAGGGCTAGTGATTGGGGGTGCATTTATCGGTGAGTCGATGTTCTATCGAATTCCGGACGGGTCTAAGGTGGCGATGGTCAAGTTGGTTGAGCGGCTGCGATCGCGCCAGTTTGTCTTATTCGATGCTCAGATGAATAATCCTCATCTTAAGCGATTTGGGGCGTATATCATGGCAAATGAAGAGTATCAGCGACTGCTAGAAAAAGCAGTACAGCGACGATGTACTATCAAATAAACTTTCTCAAATCAAGAGCGCGTGTTTGTGTTTAATCCCGTTTGCACACCGCTCTATTGTTAGTATTAGCGCACTGCAAACCGACGCACTGCTAGCAAACTGCCCATTAACCCCACCGATCCTCCGAGAGCAAGCAATGTTAGCGGAAGTAAAATCGTTTGTTGGGGCGTTAATCTTAGACCATCGGCAAGAAATTGAATGAAATCAGGCTGCTGAGTCACTAATCGGCTTACAAATCGTTGAATGCCGATGATAAATCCCCACGAAATCATAGCGCCTGCAAGACCAAAGGTGATGCCTTGAAGAATGAATGGAAAATAAATCCAGAGGGCTGTAGCTCCAACAAGCTGCATTACTTCGATTTCACGCCGTCGAGCCATCACAATCAGTCGAATTGTAGTAGTGATCACGGCGATCGCTGTTAACGTGAGGACGGTCGTAATGATAAAGCTGACCCAATTAAGCCCCTGGTTAAGTTGGGCAATCCGTCTGACGGCTTCATCTACATATTGCACATCATCGACGCCTTGCATCTGTCTCATCTTTTCTGCTAAGGCAGGCACGACCTCTGAATTAGATGCTTTGACTTTCAGCTCATCCACTAAGGGGTTGCCATTAAGTTGCTGTGTTGCCCCTGGAATATCAGAGAGGCCCATATCATGAATCAATTCTTCCCATGCCTTTTCCTTAGAAACTGCGGTGACGGCTGTAACTTCTGGCATTGATTCGACAAATGGCTGCAAATTTTCGGCTCGCACTCCCGCATCTAAATAGACCGATACCTCAAGCTGGCTGCCAAACTGGTTTAGGAGTTGCTCAAGTTGCCAGGAGGCGTGCAGGCTGATTCCAAATAGAAATAAAAGCACCGTTACCGTGCTCACGGCTGCCCAGTTCATCCATCCGCCCCGCTTTAGACCCAGTAATGTCTCTCGAAGCAAATAGTCGGCTTTCGTGATAAATTCTAGCAACCGCACACCTCCGTCCTATGACTATTATGACTATACGGTTAAAAATACGGTTAAAAATCAGGACTTATCTTATCTCGCTATTCGCTAAATGAACAGACTCATTCAGCCGGTTAACTCAATGCGTGGTTTCTTGCCATTAAAAGGCGAGGCGATCGCATCATTTCGGATACCCACCATAGTCTGAGACGACATGATTGACTAATATAGAAATACATCACACGTTTAATTGCTGCTGTTCATCAATACAAGCTCTATGACTTCTCAAATTCTGGTTGAAAAGAAAAAGCTGGCCAAGCCTCCATTAGAGCTACATTATCTGGGCGATCGCTTACTGCGCCAGCCGACAAAGCGCATTGCTAAAGTTGATGATGACGCACGGCAGCTAGCTCGTGATATGTTGCAAACGATGTATAGCGAAGATGGCATTGGTTTAGCAGCGCCCCAGATTGGCATCAATAAGCAGATGCTAGTCGTTGATTGCGAGCCTGATAACTCGGCAAATCCGCCGTTGGTTTTAATTAATCCGGTAATTCGCAAATCCAGTCGAGACGTGTGCGTTATCCAAGAAGGCTGTCTCAGCATTCCAGGCGTTTTTCTAGATGTGACACGCCCTGAGGTTATTGAGGTTGCCTATAAAGATGAAAGCGGTCGCCCTAAACGGTTGACGGTCAATGGGTTGCTTGCCCGCGTGATTCAGCATGAAATTGACCATCTAAACGGGGTTATGTTTGTAGATCGAGTCGACAATGCTCTAGCCCTCAATCAGGAACTGGCAAAACACGGATTTTCGGTTGAAGCCGTAAAGCCATTTGAAGGCTAAATTTGAACTTGATTGATCTGAGGTGTTGACGTCTCGGCTTTGTTGGTTAAGCTAGTTAAGGCGATTCAAGTTTAAGAATGCTCATGATAGGCAGGGAAGATTCTTCTCCTGCCGTATGAGTGTGATTCTCACTGATTACACTACATTGCATAAGGCTGGCTGTTTGTGACCCCTAAAAGCGGTTTGTTTCTCGCAGGCTCTTGTATAATGGCGATCGCCGCCGTCGGTTCAGTCTTTGAACTCTCCTCTGGAACACCACAGCTCGGCAGCTCGATTACAACTGTAATTTTGATTCTAAGTATTCCGTTGGCTGGCATTCTTTTTTATGCGGCTGTGCGAGATGCACGCGCGAATCAGTGAGCGTGAATATTAGTCATAATCTGAAGTTCCTTGCTTATTACTAGCAATATCGTCCTGGGTGCTACTCCGCATCTAACGTTGCCGGTTTGCTGTTCATTCTGCTCACATCCTCGCTACGGCATCCTCAACGATGACCGAACCTTATCATCAAACTACAGCTTTGCTTTGGCGGCTTTTCCCCGGGAGCCGAAAGCGATCAGAATACCACCATCTATCATCTGATAGAGAGTTTACGGTGGGACGCGACCCTCGATGTGATGTAACCTTCGATTACTTGATTCATAGCGAGGTGTCTCGTCAACACCTAAAAATTTGCTCCTTGCCCAACGCTTTCGGACTGTGGCAAGTTTGTGATCTCAACAGTTCAAATGGCACGTATGTTAATGGCGAGCGCGTGCGTGATTGCCGTATTTTGAATCACGGCGATATTATTTCACTCGGTCGTCGAGGTCCTCAATTTATCTTTGAATTGCAGTTTTATCAACCGTTTCAGCAAGACCCTTCCCATTTTCTTGACTCTCCTGAACTGACCACAAAAGCATCGACAAGCCGTGCTATCTCTCGATCTGGATCACGTCCATCTAATCCGTTTAACGCGACTGACCCCGCAACTCTAACTCAGCTCTTCCCTATCATTTCTACAGGGCGCGAGCTGGCGCAAAAAGCTCACTTGATACCGGTCATCATTACCATTTCGTTTGTTGTTCTGATGTTTGCCGCTGTGGGTCAGACAGAATGGTTTAACTTTTTGTTAGCAGCCTACATATCAGGGGCTGCTTATTATTTTGTGTATCGTCTTTGCGATAAGCGAAAGCCATGGTGGCTCATTGTCGCGTCAGCAACGATAACCGCGCTTTTATTGGTCAGCCCACTTCTTCAAGGATTTTTGTGGTTTTTTCGAGGAGTATTACCTGGGCAACCTCAAAGCGATTCAACCTCAGTTAATCTCATCAGCTTAGTGTTCCAAATGTTCATTGGAGCTGGGCTGATGGAAGAACTCATTAAGGCAATTCCGGTGCTCTTGGCCTATGTGATTGGGATGACTGTAAAGTCAACTCATCGTCAAGAGCAAATTGGGATTCGTGAACCTTTAGACGGTATTTTGCTAGGTACAGCCTCGGCAATCGGTTTTACACTAGTCGAGACGTTGGGTCAATACATTCCTGCTATGGTCAACAGTGTCGCAGCGGGAGGGGAGACAGGAGATCTGATGGGACTACAACTTCTGATTCCTCGCATTCTTGGCTCAGTCTCAGGGCACATGGCATATAGCGGGTACTTCGGTTATTTCATTGGGCTGAGCGCATTTAAACCCCGCCAACGATGGAAAATTTTAGGCATTGGCTATTTAAGCTCATCGGTCTTGCATGCCCTCTGGAATGTGATGGGGTTCATTAACCCCATCGTTTTAGCTTTAGTAGGCGTGCTTTCATATGCATTTTTAGGCGCAGCCATTCTTAAAGCTAGAACGTTTTCTTTACATGAGTCGCAGCAAGGGGATAGTCACTCTACACACATGCCTTAACAAGAAAAACGGGATTTAGAGAAAAATGAAATTTAGAAACATCCCTACTGACCCGCGCAATCACAGCATTAGCGATCGCCACTTACTGCTCTGATGAATTTCTAGCCGGAAGTTGGGCAATGGCATATCGAGCGATCGCCAAACTGAGTCGAGCCTGCTCTACACCCGACAAGTCAGTCCAGGCGGCATAGCGGACCGATCGAAGCGCAGCTTCGAGTTGATCTGTGTTCGAGCCTCTCATTGAGAACGCCAAGGGACGTGCTAAAACCTGCAAATCATCATCCCCCCAATTGGGCAATAGATCATTGACACACCGAACAAGCTGTTCTGCTAAGGACAAATTTGCTGTCAATACGCGCTGAGCCTGCTCAGCAATGCTGAGCAAAACCGGTTGAGGGACTCGAGTCCCGAAGCGGGATACTAGCTCGGTGTGAAGTTCTTGAACTTGCTCAGGCGAGGATGCTGTGTCCCAGATTTGGTCTAATTGAGCGAAAAAGCGTTGACTCCGACTTGCGATGTCCTCTGTTGGCCAATCCGAAGCAACAGACTGCTCTAATTCTTCGAAATACGCATCTGCTTCTACTTGGCTTGGTTCCCACGGATAGGAAGAATCAACATTAAAGATAAGCTTCACGAGTTCTAGCTCTGCTTCTGCTTGAAATCGAGAAATCGGGGTGTTTGAGGAATCGCTGTTCATCGGGCTGCTCCTAAAATATGCATCAACCAAACCTGACATCAGTAGCTACACCATCGCATTAAAGCGTTCCGTAACTCATACGTAATTTACGAAAATTGTTTCAGGTTTCAGGGGAGGATGTTGACCCATCGATTACAAATTCAAGCACTTGGCTTTGAGAACTTCCAAACTTGAGCTGAGTTTTTGACTGGAGCTGAACCTCTTGCCGATGCACTTTCTGCCATCCGTTGACGCCTAAGACCAAGGTGCCAAAGCGAGAGAAATCTCGTAAATAAAATGAGGGTTCCCGTTGCCCTGCTAAAAATGTATCTCGATAAAAAATCTCGGCGTGCTTTCGAGAAACGCCCGGATCGTGCAAGACCAAATCATTTCCTTCCCATTTTCCGACTCGCATGATGCCACCTTGAATTCGCCATACCTGAGGATGTGAGCCCAGAGAACGAATCGATGCAGCCGGAGTGTTGCGACCAATCCAGGTGGATGAATTGACAGGAATCTCAGTGACTCCTTCCGAAAGCGGACGCATTAATTCTCCATTAAACTCTGGGTGCATATAAAGCACGGGCAGAGTCCAAGCAGGCTGATTAAATTTATAGAGTGTCAACAAATGCTGACGGGCGATCGCCACTGCCCGATCGACGGATGACCGATCAACCAGCGCTTGGGCAAAGACGTCGATAAAACTCAATGCTTCTCGGTCGGCAATAGAGTCCCGCATTGCCAGCACGGCTGGAACTCCGTGGTGAATCAGAACTTCAGCCAGACTGCTGCGCGGAACCGCGTCCTGAGAGACACGATCAGATTGAGCGCCCCAGCAGGCATTGAAAACTGCTAGCTTAACTTGACAGCGTGTCAGGACCTGTGCCAATTCCGTGCCATTGATGGTGGCATCCGGTCGAAGAAATAGCAAGCCCCCACTTGGAGCAGGTTCGCCATGACCTGAATAGAATAAAACATTATAGCGACGAGTTTCGAGTTGGTCGATGAGTTCTGCTTCAGTGGGTTGCACGAGCGTTGTCACAGAAGACAACATCGGCGAATCAAAGTTTTCTCCATGTCGCGATGTTGACTGTTCTAAAATCCCAGTGAGCGTTTCCGCTTCCTGTTCAAGTTCAAGGACGGATTTGGCTGCACCAACATCTGCTGAGGGTCTAGCGATCGCTTCATCTTGACCCAAAACCAACAAAATATCGAGGGACTGATCTGATCGTAAGGGGGGTAAGGGATCAACTGCGCTTGTCGTGCGACTAAATAAAATCTGCTGACTCAGAGAGACGGCTTGTTTACCCGGCTCCGGCTGCATGATTTCCCAGGGAAGGCTAATCAAATTTGGATCTCGAATCTCCAGGCGTAATCGCAGGGGTTTACCCTGACCAATTGCGATTCCCTGGCTTTGGCGAAAGCTGCCTTGGATCGGTCCATCAACGAGCCATTGCCAAAGGCTTACTCCTAAATACTGCATCAGGCGACTGCTGTAACTCGTCGTCTGCCCCGATGGCATCATATCTGTACCATTGAAGACAGGCGGCAGGACAGCAAAGGCATCCATGTTGAAGGCAACCTGAGACATGCCATCAGAGTTTTGAGTTGTAGCGAACATGCTCTGCCATGCTTGCCAAGCCTGTGTTAGCGAATCAGTCCACAAACGGTCGTAGTGAACATAGCCCTCTGGTGAAGGGGCACGCAACACCCAGATTGCGTAATGGTCTGGATCGGCAGCTTGTAAGCGAGCGATCGCCAGGCTTAAGCAGGGAATCTCAAACAACGGCATGTATGTACAACGTAAACCTCATGAATTCGCGTATTTACTTAAAAGTCTATCGGGTCTGATAGCAGAGGTGAAAGTTAAAAGAGTACCAAAATCATGGATCGATGTTAACGACATTCACCGAGTTGGGATGCAGTCAGATTTGGGTTAGGCAATACAAGTGGAGACACTTGAGTTTCTTGAATCCACCCAACATCACCGGGTTCTAATAATCGAGGTGATAAAGGAACTGAAGCACTTGGATTGGGTTCTGGAGAATCGGACGAGGATGACACACTATTGTCAGGAACATCTGTCAAACCCGGGACAGAGCATACTTTCAGACGAACCCATCGCCCTTGCTCTTGAAATTCCTGCTTTCCTAATACCTGTAAAATACTCCCTGCTGGAATCGTACCCGCAACGAGAATCTCACGATTATCTACCGAATCGCCAGACTGGGATGGCAATGAATTGGTCGCATTGGGAGAAATTGGGCGCCTCGAATGAGATGCCGATTCGCTCGGTGCTGCGGGAAATGAGCGATCGCCAGGATGGGGAACCAATTGCAATGGCTGGTCTAATGTTAAATCATCTGCCCCGGTTGATCGGCTCACCTGGATTAGAGAACCGACATCAATAGAGATAGGACTGACAGTGGGGCTGGGATCAGAATCAGGCGGTAGTGTAACCTCTGATACTGGGTCTTGAGAGATCTGACGGATATTAAATAATGAGCTGAGCCGATTGCCCAACGAGGGGATCAAGAGATAAATCAATGTTCCGCCCAACCCCACCAGTAGAATAATTCCAAGCAGCAGGGGAGCGACTCGTTGCCGTCTAGATGGCGTCGATGAAATCACTTGAGTAGTGTCTGCAGACGAAACGGGCTCTTTAGTCGGAGACTCGGATTGAAACTCGGTTTGAGCAGATGGAGGCGATTGAATTTGGGTGGGCTGGGATGCCTGCACCCGAGTTTGGGGTGAGACGGACGTTGGCTGACCAACCTGGTCAGACGGAAGGGCGATCGCCCGCGTTTGCCTCGGTTGATAGTAAATCAGCCCGACCGTGACATTATCGTAGCCATTGTGGGTATTGGCGATCGCAATCAGCTGTTGAGCGACGTCAGCCAAATTATATTTGTTCTCAATCGCAGGCAAAATAACGGTTTCCCAGAATGTCTCGACGCGATCGTTATCGCTTAGACCATCTGAACAAAAGAGAAAAATGCTGTCTTCATCAACCAGGAAACGTTGAACCGTTGGATGGAGTGAAACAGATGGCCCCATTCCCAGCGCCTGCACTAGTGATCCTGAGCTGGGGTGCTGGAGGGCGCTACGGTAGGTGTTGTAGCCCAGTCGAACCTCTCGGGAGGCAATGTCATCATCCTGAGTAATCTGATGACATCCCCGGTGAGTAATCCAGTAGGCTCGACTGTCGCCGATATGGGTGACATACAGCTCAGACCCCAACATCAAACCCATGACAAGGGTTGTTCCCATCCGCTCTCGCTCGCGTCGATGCTGCGCGTCGTTATGTTGGCTAATCAAGTCATTCGCCACGCACACGCTCGTCGACAACTCTAGCTGCAGTTGATCGGAGGCTAAGGTTTCAAATTCAATGTGCTCTAGGCGCTGTTTGATCGACTCAATTGCCAAGTGGGAGGCTACGTCTCCGCCTTGATGCCCGCCAATGCCGTCACACACAATCAGAAAAGCGTCTTCATGACTGACATCAGAGCGATCGCTAATTGAATATGTCTTTTGGGTGCCACTTGGGGGGTAACATGCGTCCTCATTTTGGTGGCGACTTGGGCCCTGATCGGTATAGCTGACAACCTCTACCTGTTGAGATTGAGACTGTTCTGCAATCCTCACCGCCTGATCGAGTCGATCGATCAATTGCTCAGGCTGATGAATTTGCCCTCGGATCATCAGTTGGCAAAGCGAGATTAAAAACGATGAAATCTCAGGCTCAGCGTCTTTTGCCAAGCTCAACCAGCGATGCCCAAGTTGGTCTAGGGACGGAGCCGGATTGCCCATATCGGATCGCAGTTCGAGCAATCGGACAATGGATCCCTCAACTCGCAATAAATCTGGAATTAGAACACTCGATGCCGCCTGTTCGTCAATGAGAGGTTGCCATAATCGGGCAATTTGCCAGAGCCAGTTTAATTGACGCATTGCGGAGGCGCTTAGCCACGCATCAACCAGAGACGGCAGACATTGCACATCCGATGTGCGGGATTTTGACACGCTGGTAGTATCTGAGTCGTCAAATCTCTGATGCTGTGTTGATGGCTGAGTAGACTTAGATAAACTCTCTGCAATAGGGGCATGCTCCAAGACGATAATCTCACCCGCTGCGTCTGATTCAGATTCGATTGGGATGGCTCCATATATCTGAGGAACATGTAATTGGTAGGGAGAGAGCCGCAAATATGGAAGCAGAGCATAAGAGATTTCACGGGGCTCATCCGGTGGTAACCCCGGTTTAGTATCCAAAAAAATGCGATCGCCCTTATACAAATAGCGATTTAAAAAAATTTCACCAGCAGCACACGCCCTTCCCTCCAAATTGAGCGCCCAAAGGTATCGCTTCACGAGAGGGGTTTGACATTTTTGACAGAATCTGCTGCTCTCTGAGTTAGGAGCTTGGCACGTATAGTTAGAACAATAGAGCATGGCTGTGGCACTTTGCCTGAAGCCAGAAATATAAGGGGGATGGTTTTACCAGAATAGCTTAGTAGACTACCTGTATAGAACTATTGCTCCCAAATCAACCAATCAATTTGAAGCGGCTGCCCTTTCAACCATAGAATCCATCAAGCGTCGGGGCTGGTTAACGGGCACAGTCCCAGACACGGATTGCAAATTCCCCTATCTGGCCATTTGCAGACTGAGATGCTTCTCAGACTTAAGTGGCGATTTTGAACATAATCTCTCCAAACAAGTTCTCCAGGTTGATCAGAAGAGCATCTCAAAAGATCGTTATTCTAAGTGGGAATCGTCACTACCTGAAACGCGAGGTAATCCAAAGCTGTAATTGCGGACTCTACTCTTTAGGTTATAAGCCAGCTTCCCATCATGGAGGAGCGATCGCACGAAGTGTTCTAAATCTGAACCAATCCTGCGCAAGTTGTAGTCAGTTAGTTCAGCACCTTCATAGATATCAACAAGCTCGTCAAACTTTCGGTAAACGTCTTGAAGAGCCTCATCGTTCCAATTCAACTCATTATCTGGATCAACATCTAGGGTTAGCTTATCTACGCTAGGAACGAGCTCATCTTTCTCAAGCTCAGCGCTATAAAGGCGGATATGACGGGTTGTAGACTTGAGCAGCATATAAGTATCGAGAGGAATACGGCAGCTAAAATCTTATTGTATAGGCTTATTGAGGCGATCGCGCTCGTCTAGGCATTCTCCACTCGTTAGTATTTCTAATTGTCTAGATTAGGACTCACGAAACTGGCAATGCACCCCTTATTCCCCTTTCAACTCCTTGGGTGATCCATAAGACGTAATGCAATCTATCAGAAATCAACATTGAGCCTATTCATTTAGCCGTCTCAGTTCAACGATTCGATGAAAGCGCCAAGGTTCTCAGTCAACTCACTCTCATTCGGTTTGCTTCAGGAACTCAGCGTGCTCAAATTAAATCTAGTTAGACTAAAGATGCTGAGGTTCATCAATACCACAAACTTTGGCAAGCTTTCTCATAGAGAAAGTCAAGTTCCAGCAGTTCTTAAGACTAAGCTAGTTGCAGCGGTGCAAAGATGAGCTCAAAAAATTTACCTCGAATTGCCAAGGGTGCACTCGCTATCGCGATGCTCTTGATGCTGTTTTCTCTATGGCGCAATGCGTCTCGCCTTATGGGAAATTTCAGCTCGGTGTTCAATCTACAGACATCTGAGCCAGCCATTGATCCGCGATCGCTCGTCATCGACCAGGTTCGAGGTGTGAGTGAGCTGACAACGGCTGTTTATGCAATGGAATCGGTTGTTCCCGCAAGTCGCGATCGCACCCTCGGAAATTACGTAATCGGTCGCACCACACTGCTTTACATTGCCTATGGAGAGGTTCGGGCAGGAGTTGATCTCAGTGAAATTAATGATGGAGATATCCAAATCAATGACGAAGCACTTGCCCTACGCCTTCCTCCGCCCGAAATCTTAGACAGCAAAATCGATGTTAACCGCTCCCGAGTCTATGATTATGATCGCGGATTTCTTGGGCTAGGCCCCGATTCAGCGCCTCAGCTCCAAGAACTTGCACAACGCGAAACACTCCAGCGTATCGTCGAAGCTGCGTGTGATAATGGGGTTCTCGGTGAAGCAAATGAACGTGCCGAATCCGTCGTTACCCAACTTTTGACAACTGCTGGTTATCAAACGATCACAATCGAAACTCAACCTCCCCCCCCTGATACCTGTGAAGTTTCTGGTTCTGTTGCGTTAGATAGCCAGTAAATGTCTATAGCACTCTATATGCGCAATACCCTAGCTTTGTAGAGATTTAAAGAACTGAATACAGTAATTTTTAATGGCATCAAGTGCGGGATTGATAGCGCAGGGAGCATGGACTCAAACCATCCTACTCAACTTGAGCAAACGCTACTACATAGTAAAAATACGGATGTTTTTCCTAATAGTTTAAGGGATTAAAAAATAGAAAAAATACTGAGATTATTAAGACATTTGATGGGCATTCTGAAGCTGTGTAATAGAGCAGCAGAGGAATGAGTTCATGCCTAGAGATCGTGCAAAAAATTTCCTAAAACGAGCAAAAAAAGTTACTCTAAATAATTCTTCAAGCAGATTCAAAGACTTCATTGGCGATGGAGATGATGACGATTTGTATCGGGTTAGAGTAACAAATCGCAGCAGTTTTGACCTTAAACTTTCCGGACTAAAGTCCAATGCTGATGTTGAAATCTACACATTAAAAGGCTCGAGGCGGAAAGTCCTTAGACAGATTGGTACAACAGATTTTAGCGATTTATCCAAGCAAGATATTCGAAAAAATCTTCAGATGCTGACTCGTTCTCGCAAAGGCGGTAAGCGAAACGAAGCCGTTTCAACCGAACTCGATGCAGGTGAATATTATGTTCGGGTTAAGCCTCGCAACAGTAAGCGTCACAGTACGAAATATCAATTGCTCTTATCTGCCGAGGATATCGTTGTCCCCGCACCCATTGGGGGGAGCAACCTCCCTGATGGGACGACTACTCCTGATGTCACCGCTCCTCCAACTAGCTCACCCCCCCCTGCCACATCTCCTACTGACACGGGTATCACCGTTCCACCGTCTGATGGAAACAACACGCCTTTAGACGCTCAGTTGATTCAGGTTGACTTTAGAACTAGACAATATACAGGATATGTCGGAGACACGGATACGGATGACTATTTCAAATTTTCACTTCAAAATGGTGGAGATTTTACTCTGACCATGTTTGGCTTGAGCGCTGATGCGGACGTCGAATTGCTAGGCAGTGACGGTCAAATTCTCTCCCTTGATACTCAAAACCGTTCAGCACTTTCAGCGCTCATCGGCACTAACAATGAGACGATTAACTATCGTTTGGATGTCGGCGGAGATTATCTCATCCGAGTTTATCAAGGGATTGCAGGGCAAAATACCGATTACACGTTTGATGTCGCAGTTGTTCCAGGCCCTGATGGTGCAGGAAATACCCCTGAAACTGCCCGTGTTCTGCGCGGCACCGATGGGGAAAGGGGGTTTGTCAACGAGTTCCAAAATACAACACTCACTGAGTTTAAACGCTTTTCAGATTTTGTGGGAGGAGCTGATTTAGCTGACTACTACAAAATTACGTTTGAAGCAAACGATTTCTTCTTGAGCCTCGATTTGAATGACCTGCAAGCTGATCTCGATATCGAACTCCTTGTAGAAAAAGGCGGTACGTTGCAAGCGGTTGCGAACGGTAAGTCTGAGAGGTCAGGCACAGCATCAGAAGCATTTGGTGGAAGCTTTGCACCTGGAACTTACTATCTAAAGGTGGCACCCAAGAGCGGAAATCCTGATATTGGCTCTTTTTACAATCTAGACATATCGGGCGTGTTGCTTGATGGCATCCCCGCTTTGACGCGCGATATCAAAATTGATACATCAGGATCAAGCAGCCCCTCATCCGACGTCAGAGAGATTACCGGTGTTACCAGCGGTGAGGTTTATTTCGTTGCGAATGACGGCTCCGGTGAGGCAATTTGGGTGAGCGACGGAACGTTTGATACAACGAATAAGTTAGACACAGGTGGCAAAACCTTCACCCAAATCTCAAACTTAACAGATGTTGGTGGCGTTATTTTCTTTGCAGCCGATGGTGGGGATGGCAATGGCGTCGAGCTTTGGCAGGTTGACGGTGGTGCAATCAGTCTAGTTGCCAATATCAACGAAAATACGGCGACTACCGGCGGTAATGCATCGTTTATCTCCTCTAACCCAAGAAATCTTGCTAATTTCAACGGTACGCTGTACTTTATAGCTGCATCTGATGGGGTCAATGAACAGCTCTATAAGTACGCACCGAGCGATGCAGCCCCGCAAGCCATTACGACTCAAGATGTCTCAAGCGTTGCTGAACTCACTGATTTTGATGGCACGCTTTACTTCACGGCGACTAATAATATCAATGGACTTCAGCTTTATCGTATCAATAGCAGTGGTGCTGCTGAAATCGTCGATATCCCCGTTCCGACCAGCCAAGGAGATCCGAGTACCTTTCCGACAGACTTGACAGTCGTTGAAAAAGTGGTCGGAGGAGCTGTTGAAAAAACTCTCTACTTCACGGCGGTTGGTAATTCGGGTGGTACTGACACAGGACGCGAAATCTGGAAGATTACCAGTCCTACTGGCACTGCTCAGATGGTGGAAGAAATTCGTTCTGGATTTGAAAGTGCTGAACCGATGGAGCTAATCGCGTTGAACGATACGCTATTCTTCGTGGCTCAACGCTCTGCTGGTGGTAATCAAACCGAGCTTTGGAAGCTAGAGGGAGATACTCCCGTGATGGTGACGAATAGCACTGGAGTAGTAGGCTATCAACCTGACCAACTGACTGTTGTTGGCAACACGCTGTATTTCACGGCTGAAGACAGCAATGGCCGCGAACTCTGGAAAACTGATGGAACGACCTTTTCCCAGGTTTTGGATATTAATCTAGGTTCTGGCAGTTCGACGCCACAAAACCTCATTGCTGTAGGCGATACCCTATACTTCACCGCAGATAATGGCGTCACGGATGGACCGGATGCGATTGGGCGCGAACTCTGGAAGACAGACGGAACAGCAGAAAACACTGTCAATGTTGATGACATTTGGGTTGGTACTCAAAGCTCGATTCCGAGCAATCCAGAGTTTGTCAACGTTAATGGACGACTCTTCTTTACGGCGAGTAACGGTAACGAAACGGTAACTACAATGGTTAACGGACAAGATGTTGTTGTTGGGAAGGGGGTTGAGCTATGGGTTGTCGGTCAGGAGATTCCTGCCTTATAACCAGTAGCGATATCAGCACAATCTAGGACACAAAACAGCGATCGCCCCGAATATAAGGGCGATCGCTGTTTTATTAACCATCAGGATAGTCAATCTTAGCTATCCGGTTACGCATTTTCTTTGCGGAGGTTCTCAATGATGATGATCATGAGGGTGACCATCATGATGATGGTGATGACCATGCCCATGGTCATGCGTGTGAATGGCACGAGGTTGAACTGTTGCAAGCTGCGGATTGACCACCATCGCTTGCTCATTTAGCAAGTCGGCAATATGTGTATTTGCCCAATCTGCCGCCATTTTGAGAAATTCAGGATGGTCATTCACACAGGGCATTTGCACATAGGTCACATCGGGTCGTTGACGCTGAAGGCTACCCATAATGTGCTCAACATCGAGCAGCGTTTCATGATTTTCGGTTGCAAACCCAATTGGCATAAAGACAAGCGCAGTTGCACCTAAATCCATTAGGTTCTTCCCGGCCAATTCAGCATTCGGCTGAGTCCATTTGATTAGCGGAGTTTGGTGATTGAGCCAGCCTACTGAGATTAGGGGAAAACGATAGATGAGACGTTCTCGAACTCGTTCATAAAGAGCTTGACTCTCCGTGATGCCAGACGTAAAGCCCTTCGCCTCATGAGGACAGCCATGATTCATTAACACGATGCCAATCTGAGACGGAAGATGAGCAACTGCAAGATCCTGCTTGATTTTGTCTTCAACCATTTGGGCGACAAGGCCAATATAAGCTTCCTCGTCATAGAAAGACGGGATGTAGCGTATACCCTTTACCCAATGCTCAGTTCCCTCGGCAAGCTCTGACAACGCAGCGTTAACTTGCTCGACTGCAATACCGCTCGTGAAAATTGAATCGACGACAAGGAGTGGATAAATCAACAATTTATCGAACCCTTGCGCTTTAATCTCGGCAAGCACCTGATCAGGAAGATGCGGTGCGCAGAAGTTAAATGCCTTAAATACTTTGACGCGATCGCCCCACACCGATTGCAAATTTTGTTCGATCCCAGCACGTTGCTGTTCAAAGATTGCGTTATGAGGAGAAATAAAATTTCCGTGCTGGTGACTCCATTCATGGAGATCAAACTTAGCTAGAAGCTTGGCCAGAGGCGGATAAATCCAAGTTGGAACGGGAGCAAATTTCGCAGTCAGCAAGTTGAGCGCCTGCTCATTATAGTTCGCAAAGTCTTCGTAGCTCTCAACCTCGCCATACCCCATCAGCAAAACCGCTACTCGGTCATCCGTAGATCCAGAATTAGGGGTTTGAGCAGAATTGGGATTTTGATCTAAAGACTTCTCAGGGGTCGCAACCACGCTTTGCACCTCGGTATTCAGTCGAATAATGTTCTTTTCAATAACGTCAGGACGTTGTAGTCATCTAGCTAGGCAGTTCGCTAAGTCATGCACGTTGACCTGCATATTGAATAGCGTTCGACATGAGCGTATCAGCACTATGACGAATTTGACTACTATGGCCCTCTGTCATCTCACATAGGATAACATCCCCCCAATAGGGATGTGGGCAAAATCTAGATGGAAAAAGCTTTAGAAAAGACAAAATGTATGACTAAGAACTTTTTCTCGTTACGATAACGCCGACCGAGGCCGATATTTTACAGTCAATCGCCTGCTCAGGCTATAGAACTAAAGACATAGCTGGCTCTGCGATTAACACATTGCGAGCGGCAGACAACAAATCTTTATGGATGCGAGTCGGATGAAATCTAGACAAATACGCTTTGCTACGGATACCGCAGGTTAAGGCAAACGTGGGAATTTCGTGAGCTTGCCCCGCTAGAACATCTGCCTCGGTATCGCCAATCATCCAACATTGTCCTTGTGCCGTAGATACGCCGTGGTGGGCGATCGCCGTTTCGAGTAGGTGAGTTTTGTGCGTTGCACAATTCTGATAAGCAGATTTGCGATCTTGAGACCCATAGACGCCTGCAAAGAGATGCAACAAACCATGGTGTTCTAGTAAACAATTCAACTGGGTTTGATGACGTAGGCTAACTAGTATCAGCTTGACATGATGCATATAAAGAAGCTCAAGCGCGCGCCTCACACCTGGCTGTAACTGGTCTTGATGAAGCAAACTCGGTTGATTCACAATCGCTTGAACTTTCTCAAGAAATATATCAATCTGACTGCCTTGCAGCCCTGAATGCGCTGCAATATCAGAATCTGGGATGCGATTGCACTTCATTTGCCAAAACTGATGTTTTGTAAGGCGATGCAGCGATCGCCCCTGATGCTGACTTTGAAGTACCGAGTTCACGTGATCTAATGCCGAGCAGTAGGTACTGTAGTATCGTTCAGAAACGTCGACAATCGGCCCATCGAAGTCGCAAAAAACGGTGCGTGGACTCTCTGTCCGCAAGGGAGCATTGCTCTGATAGCTCTTACGGCGTTCTAGATAGTGACATGCTGCGGCGTTGAGCATTGTAGGAAAGATTTAGAAATAATTAAGTGCGTAATTCTTCTTTACATTAAAGAATTAACCAATAAGTCGTCAATGATTTGAGGCTGCTAAACAGTTAGAAAAACTTATATATATAATCGGTTTATCAGACGTTGTGTCGTCGAGCAACGAATATATAGCGGTAGGTGCTTGGGTCAAGTGCCCAAGGGGCTGTGGCGGTTGCTATCAGTATGAAACGTCATGAAACGTCTCGCAGCCGATACTCTTCACTCAGCTTCCCGCTCCAGAAGCAGGGTTACAGGCCCGTCATTTTCGATAAACACTTGCATCATGGCACCAAACTGCCCCGTCTCCACCCGTAACCCACTTGTTTGTCGCAGCATGTCGACGAATCGGTCATAGAGTGATTCTGCAAGGTGCGGAGGGCTTGCTTGGTCAAACGAGGGGCGTCGTCCTCTACGACAGTCACCATAAAGAGTGAATTGACTGATTACGAGTATCTCGGCGCCAATATCGCGAACTGAATACTCAAAGCGATCGCTCTCTTTGCTAGGAAAAATCCTCAAGTCCAAACATTTACGCACCATCCAATCAAGTTCAGCCTCGGTATCTGATGCAGCCACACCTACCAAAAGGTTTAATCCTCGTCCAATCTTGCCAACACAGGTACCCGCAACGGTGACTTGGGAGGAGGAAACTCGTTGAACAACTACGCGCATACGAATTGTGGAGTACTACTCGACTTATGTCTTAAGAATTACGGCTCAGTGCGGTCATCATAGCGTGCTGACTAACCGCTTGATAGATTCCATCTAGATGTTGGCGAACGGTTTGTGCATCTGTTGCGGCGAGCGGCATCTTACCTAAAACATCCAAGATCGTTTGTCCGCCAGAGGGTGTGATGACCACCAGACTTGGATCAAGGGGGGCAGAATAGTCCCAAAAGTGATGGAGAGTCAGCGAATGTGGCACTGCGTCCTCGTCTGACGTAACAGGTTGGCTCTCTTCGGTTTCAAATGATTCGGAAGCTGACGATGCCCCGCTTCGCTTTTGCCTTAGTGCATCCAAAATCTGGGCACGAGTTCGCCCCCGAAGTTGAAATAGCACAAAGGGATCCTCTCGGAAAAAGTCACCGAGCTGATAATATACGGCGGCGATGTGTTTGCAAGGATTTTTGGGATCGGGACAGCTACATCGAGAATGAACATCTGACAAGGCAAATGGGAATAAGCTCACTCCATTTGAAGTAAAGACCTCTTCGATATCATCAGGCATTTCACCCGCCAAAAGCTTGGCAGAATATACAGCCTTCTGAGCCATCGTATCAATGACAAAATCCCAATCTTCGTCGCTGAAGGGATCTATAGAAATCGAGAGAGTATAGGGCTCTGGAGCGGTTCCTTGAACTTTAGCTTGAACCTTTTCACCCTGAAAATCGATGCTGAGAATGTTGCCCTCTCTAGCGTAGATACGACCTCTTTCTAGCCGCTTCTTAAATCGGTAAGAGTTGAGCAAATCAACCCACCGCTGTACCCACCATTCTTGATTTTCTAACTCGTAACTCATCTACTACAGACCTGGGCTAACGTTTGTCCAGAGGTTCCAAGCGCATCAAGCGCATTTGTCTGAGCAGTTTGAAGCGTATCTCCCAATCCCCACGCCATTGACTGGTCGTTGTGAACAAGTGCTGCGCATTGGTTCTTAAACCAAATCCGAATATTGCAATCTGATTGACCGCATTGCCTGAGAGCTTCTCGTTCGGCGACGACTCTGCTGCCATAATCAAACGTTACGCCCCATGCCCCAGTTGTGGGAGACATGGCGATCGCCCCAAACCTATCTGCCGCTATCGCAGGAAACGCAGCAATACTGCTACCTAAGGTGATCAGCACCATTACAGCACTAAATCGGTTGTATCGCTTAAAATTCATTGGAATCTGGACTTCAACATATGTAAACAGGGAAAAACAGGGGAAAGGAATAGAGCGATCGCGCTCTTTAGCCGCCGCGCGCTGTCTTAACTACTACTCTAACAAGAGGACTTCATTCATCTGTTCTGAGGTTCCTCAACCGTCTACTGATTCTATTCTGGTTTCTTAGACTTGCTTGACGAAGGATTGCCAGCGATCGATTGCTCTGTTTTCGTCAAAATATCGGGAACTAAGATTTCGCTGAATCCAGCAGTAAAGGCGAGCACAATATACAAATATTTTTGAGGAGTGCCCGATTGAATGCTGGGAAATGCCACAATATTGGTCTCAAACAGCGCCACAATGAAAATCGCAAATGCAGTGCCGATGATCGGCTTAAAAAATCCAGAGAAAAAGGGAGCCATCGATTTTGCCCGATTTTGAGCATCAACCGAGCGCAACCGCACCATGACGCTTACTACGCTGCCAATACTGCCAGAGACGACGACGAGAAAAAATCGCTGCACTTCTTCGCGGGTAAATAAGGGTTGTTCAGAACCAAGCCCCCCACCCCTGTCTGCCGGTTGAACCTCGATCCGACCGGAGGCTGAGGGAGCAGGCGTAATAATCCCTGACTGGGGAGATCCAGATTGCGGAGGTTGCCCCGAGGTGACCGTATTGTCCTCAATATCGTCGGTAGGACCCAAGGGCGATTCTTGAGCTTGCTGAGCTGCAAGGTCAAACCCTAGATCGAAGCCGAGGTTGAATCCAGCACTGTAGTCTTCTTCGATACGCGATCGCACAGAAACAAACAGCAGCGTCGCCATGACAGGGGTAATCACAAAGATGATAAAAAACCATGTCAGCCCCGATATGAGCTGGCTAGCAGGCGAGCCATTCGCACTCAAAATTGCCCAAAGAGGCGATCGATAATAGCGAATCTCCCCTGCAATGCTCTTCCGAATTTTGCGGGCTAGGAGCACATTGCCCGGCATCTCTTTGGGAGTTGAGAACCCCGGTAATTTTCTCAGCCAACGACGAATGCCAGTTTCATACATCGGTTTTGCTGGCTCGCTGTCAATCCCATCCTTGGATTCGGGGTCTGCCATCAACAGAGAGGCGGCAAAACGCGCCATATGCAGCAGATCGATATTGTTAGTCAAATCAATATACGGCAGCAGCTCGAGCAGTACCCCGAGTTCTCGATAAACAGGCTCGCTTAGCCGCTTGGAGAAAATTTTGTCTTGAATAGTTTGGATGAGATCTTTGACTCCCTGACCAATTTGTTGATCAATATCATCGACCTCCATAGCAGAGTCTAGTGGGGCGTCTGAATTCGAGCGGTCTGAGTCATAGAGTGGCTGGTGGGTCATAGTAGCCTGCCTCCCTCAGCGTACTGGTTGCTCTAAGGCTAATCCGTGGATACACGGTGAAGATGGCTGGTTACGGATTTGGAAACCCAAAAATCTGATTTGTCAAGGCAGAAATTCTAGAAATTTTGCTGGACGTATTCTAGAATACCACGGGCGATCGCCTGAGCCATGCGACTTTGAAACCCAGGATCGGCTAGTAGGGGAGCGTCTTGGCCTCCCGTGACGAATCCGGTTTCCAATAGCACTGCGGGCATAGATGTATTGCGAATGACATAAAATCGAGCCCGCCGAACACCGCGATCGGGGCGTCCGGTCAGTTGCACCATGTTGCGGTGAATAATCTGCGCCATGCGATACCCCCGATCGGAATAGTAATAGGTTTCGATGCCATTGACATCAGGGCGGCTCAAATTAATCGCATTGGCATGAATACTGATAAAAATATCTGCATTCACCCGCTCAGCGATTTGCACGCGAGGTTCTAAGTCAAGATCGCGATCGTCTTGGCGCGTCATGACAACTGACATCCCCTGCTGCTGAAGGATTTGCACGACTTGCCGTGAAATGGGTAAGACTACATCTTTTTCTCGCAAGCCACCAATGCCAACCGCTCCTGGATCAGGCCCCCCATGCCCTGGATCAATGACAATCACCACTTGACTATTCGGTATCGTGGAGGGCACAGTAGGCAGCGTGACCGGATTTCCAGGCGAATAGACAGGCGGCGTTGGCGTAACGGGAACCGATTGCTGAAGCGGCAGCGCCAGGAGTTGCTGACTCGGTTGGCTAATTTCGCCAATCTGCGCCCTCGCCGCAGGCTGTAGCGAAATAATGACCGTATCGTTTTCTTCCTGGCGCAATCGCACTCGCAAAAGGGGGCTATTTGCACCAAGGCGTGGATCCGCAATCTGGTCTGCTAAGCGAGCATTAGGAATTGTAATTTGATAATCTGTTGTAGCTCGATCCCAACCGCCGGTAAAGGTCTCTATAGGGCGATCGGCTCGAATTAAAAGCTGAGTTCCGCCGTTTGCCAACTCGATGGACTGAATCGTTGCGGGTTGTTGAACTGGCTCAGCGGCTGTGCGAGGAATCTGGAGAGAACTGGGAGGGCGATTTTGGATTGGTTCTCCTCCTTGAGGAATTACGACAACCCCGCCAAACGTGCTCACCGTAGCCTGTAGATCTACCTCTCGATCTGCCAAGTCCAGCGTTACCCTAGCCCGTGGGGGCGACTCGTCTTCTTGACTCAGCTCAATACGATTGACTCCAAAGCTATCGAGGTTCAGCTCTCGCTGAGCGAGTTGGCTGGACAACGCCGTATCTTCAAAATCAATCGTGACTTGTTCTTGTCGGCGGTTCCGCTCAACCTCGATCTCAGGCGTTGCGCCGCTCGTCCGCACAAAAATACCATCTGGCGTAACCCGGATACCCTCTAAAACCGTTGCTGCTCCGGGTACGATCGGTGATGTGTCTCCCGATGTAACCATTGCTAGAGGTGAAGACTCGTCTGTTTCTGCTACTGATTCATCAAGCGGCTGAGGATCTGGAATTTCGACCACCCACTGAGTTGGAGTCGCGCCACGCACCCGGACTTGCTGCGGATCAATGGTATAGCCTTCATTAAGCTCAACCACAATTCGAGTCGTTTGCGCATCAAATTGTCCTACGCGGACTTCTCGAATCGCCCCTTCTCCGGCTTGATTCACCAATGGCTGACCAAAACTCGTTCCGGGCAGGTCAATCACCAAGCGCGTTGGATTGGGAATGAGTTGGGCTCTAGGTTGGACGGCGGTATCGGTCGTAAAAATCAGGCGATTTTCATCCGCATTGA
The DNA here is from genome assembly GCA_051117555.1 of Elainellaceae cyanobacterium. GTDB lineage: Bacteria > Cyanobacteriota > Cyanobacteriia > CAZCXK01 > CAZCXK01 > DBGGTD01. The sequence goes on from JBNPEG010000013.1 coordinate 78,736, forward strand.
AACGCCAAAATTGCAATCGTGCTGCCTCAGCAGGAGAGGACAACAGCAAAACGCCTATAACACCCAATAAACTTGGGAAAATCCCGTGCAATCTCACAGTTACGGCTTCTCCTTACGGTTTCTGGAACGTCACTGCCCTGAACAGCACAAAACTGGGAGTTCGCAGTGCAAATGCAGGTCAGTCAACTTTGGCGACATAAAATGTGTGTGAATGTTAGACCCGCTTCATAGACGAGATGATTTTACTTCGTAGCTCAATATACACTAGCCGAAAAACGTATCTCAGAAGTTTTTTCAAAATTGTTTGAATAGCTCTCCCAATCTCGACAGAATCTCAATAGAATCTCAGCGGACAACGTAGAATTGGGCTGGGCTTCAGCATTCAGACACATCTTTCTATGACTAAACGCAACGACCAGGATCGTTTGTCAACTCTGGTTAGGTTCGCATGTTTCTCTTAGGATGATGAATAGTCGTTTTGGAGCTTCATCCAAGGATTAGTCTGCCTGTGACTAAATCGAGCGCATCAACGCCCCCGCAAGAGTCTCTATCTCGCACACCCCTTTATCCGCTTCACATCGAACTGCAAGCCCGAATGACTCCATTTTCAGGGTGGGAAATGCCTGTGCAGTATAGCGGAATCCGTCCTGAGCATGACGCAGTTCGGCAAACGGCGGGCATGTTTGATATTTCTCACATGGGCAAATTCTATCTGGTAGGCAAGGCGGCCATCGATCAGCTTCAGATTCTTGTTCCGTCTGATTTGAGCCGTTTAACGCCCGGCGAGGCTCAATATACGGTTTTAGCAAACTCAGACGGTGGCATCATCGATGATTTGATCATCTACTATCAGGGCAAAAGCGCCACAGGCGAGCAAACGGTGATGGTGATTGTCAATGCGGCGACCACTGAGAAAGACCGAGACTGGATGCTGAGTCATCTGGATAGAGATCAGATTGAATTTCAAGACCTGTCATCTCGGAAAGTGTTGATTGCAGTCCAAGGGCCTGAGGCGGTTGCCAAATTGCAATCTCTGGTGGACGAAGATTTATCAACCGTTGGGCGCTTTGGGCATTTAGAGGGAACTGTGCTCGGTCGGCCTGCATTTCTGGCTCGAACTGGATATACCGGGGAAGACGGCTTCGAGGTGATGGTTGATCCGGAGGTAGGACAAGACCTTTGGCGATCGCTCCTGTCGGCTAGCGTAACCCCGTGTGGGCTGGGTGCACGAGATACCTTGCGGTTAGAAGCAGCCATGGCGCTTTATGGACAAGACATTGACGATACAATCACTCCCATCGAAGCGGGGCTAAGCTGGCTGGTGCATCTCGACAACAAAGGAGACTTTATCGGGCGTTCGGTGATTGAGCGGCACAAGAAAGAAGGCCCACCACGCCGACTGGTGGGGCTCCAAATGCAAGGGCGCAACATTGCTCGTCATGGATATCCGGTGGTGTATGGGGGCGATCGCCTTGGTGAGGTCACGAGCGGCACGCTCTCTCCAACCTTGGGATACCCGATCGCGCTAGCCTATGTTCCGACAGAGCTATCTAGCGTTGGGCAAGAGCTCGGGGTTGAAATTCGCGGCAAAACGCATCCATGTAAGGTGGTTAAGCGGCCATTCTATCGGAGAGCGTGAAAAACAGACCATCAACTTCCATCAATCTTTAAGATATAGCAATTTGCAATTGCGTCAATTACAGAAATGGTGGTGTGAGACGCGCCGCGCCCCACACCACCGTGCTTAGCTCAAGCGCATACCGCTATATTTCAGCAGGAAATCCGGCAATTTCAGTGACCGTATAAAGCGGGCGAGCTTTCACTTCTTCATAGATACGCCCGATATATTCGCCTAAAATGCCGATACAAATGAGCTGGACTGCCCCAAAAAAGAGAATTGCCATGATGATTGTGGCATAGCCCGTCAATGGCGAGTTGGGTTGAAGAAAGCGCCAATAGACAACTAGCACCATCATCAAGAGAGCAACGGCTGCTGAAAATAAGCCGATATACGTTGCAATGCGCAGCGGAATTTTTGAAAAGGAAACCAAGCTATCGATCGCCAGCGCAAGGGATTTGCCAAACGTATATTTAACGGGTCCGGCGTATCGAGGCGAACGATTATAGCGCACGGCTGTTTGTCGAAAGCCAATCCAGGCGCGTAATCCTCGAATATATCGATTGCGTTCAGGCATCGCGTTTAGTGCATCCACGACCCGCCGATCCATGAGACAAAAATCTCCGGTGTCCGTAGGAATGTCTACATCAGCGAGTCGCTGGAGGAGGCGATAAAACAAATGAGCGGTGAGACGTTTGAACCAATTCTCCCGCTGCCGAGTAGTCCGCTGAGCATACACAACCTGATATCCGTTTTGCCACTGATGCAGCATATCTGGAATTAGCTCTGGAGGATCTTGCAAGTCGGCATCTAGAACGACCACAATCTGACCCCGTGCAAAATTAAGTCCAGCCGTGACAGCCGTTTGATGACCGAAGTTGCGGGCAAAATTGAGATAGCAAACCCTGGAATCGTGGTGTCTCAATTCTCGAATAATGAGCAAGGAGCGATCGCCACTGCCGTCGTTAACGAAGATAAATTCAGCGATTCCCTCTAATCGATTGATGACATCGCAAAGCCGTCGATAGAGTTCGTGCAATGAGTCTTCTTCGTTATAGACCGGGATCACGAGAGAATAGCTCACCTCACTCATGGATGGGGCCCCGCGACATTGTGCCAGCGGGTCAGTAAGGGAGCTGCATTCAGCAATGTTTGAGTATACGGGTGTTGAGGATTCGAGAAAATTTCATCGGTAGTTCCGTATTCAACAATTTGACCCGCTTGCATCACTGCAATGCGATCGCAAAAGTATCGGGCAACCCAAAGATCGTGGGTGATAAACAAATAGGTCAGGTCGAACTCTTGCTTTAGCTCTAGCATGAGTTCTAACACTTGACTCTGAATGCTGGCATCGAGCATGCTCACGGGTTCATCGCAGATAAGCAATTTAGGTCGAGTGATGAGCGCCCGGGCGATCGCCACTCGCTGCTGCTGCCCGCCGGAAAGCTCATTTGGATAGCGATGATAAAACTCATCCGGTGGCGTCAACCCAACTCGCTCTAGCATGGCGTTCACGTGGGCAGCGATGTTGTCTCCGTGTGCCAACTGATGAATCAGCAATGGACTGGCAATGCCTTGTCCCACAGTCATGAGTGGATTTAAGCAGGCATGGGGATCTTGAAAAATCATCTGCATCTGCCGACGCTGTCGCCGCATTTCATCTGGCGATAACGCTGTTAGGTCTTGTTGGAGAAACTCGACGGTGCCTGATGTGGGGTGTACGAGCCGCAAAATTGTCCGCGATAATGTGCTTTTCCCACAGCCCGACTCACCCACCAAGCCCAAAATCTCACCCGGAAAAATATCAAGGCTGACATCATCGACGGCTTTAATTGTGCGATCGCTCGTCTGTGAAAAGAGCCGAGCGATAAAATTTTGCTCTAAGGTGTAATGCTGCTTGAGATGGCGAATGCTCAGAAGCGGTGGAGAAGACGATGAAATGGATGAATTAGCTGAGCGAATTTGAGGTGACGATGGGGCGATCGCTCCATCACGCGCTCTGCTGCCTTCTCTGCCCTCGCTGCCGCTTTCTCCGCGTTGGAGGTGTAGTGCGGCGGATAACAGCGATTGGGTATAGGAATGTTGGGGGTTGGTGAGGACAGACTCGACCGTTCCAGTTTCAACGATCTTACCGTCATACATGACAGCAATGCGATCGCAATATTCGCCGACGAGCGTCAAATCATGGGAGATTAACATCAACGCCATCTGACGCTCCCGGCAGAGGCGGGTCAGTTCCTTTAAAATCTGTGCCGAAACCGTGACATCTAAGCTAGTCGTGGGCTCGTCTGCAACAATCAACTTTGGATTTAGAAGTAACGCTAGGGCGATCGCCACGCGCTGCCGCATCCCTCCGCTAAACTCGTGAGGATATTGTCCCCACCGACTTGCCGGAATATTCACAGCATCTAAAATCTCAATGCCACGCTGCCTGGCATCTTGGCGAGAAAGGTGAGGGTCATGAGCGAGCAGAGTCTCAATGCAGTGGTTGCCAATGGTCATCAGCGGGTCGAGGCGCGTCATTGGGTCTTGAAAAATAAGGGCGATCGCTTCTCCGCGAAATGTGCGGAGCGCATCAGCCGATAGATCAAAAACCGATTGCCCCTTAAATAAAACCGTTCCCTCAATGTGAGTGGATGACGGCAATAGTCGCATCGCAGCGCGTCCGAGCGTGGATTTTCCGCAGCCTGATTCTCCAACTAATCCAAGCCTTTCTCCAGGCATCAGAGTTAGCGAGACATCATCGACTGCCCAAGTCTGAGGTGACGCAGCGACTGACTGCTTAGCAGATGACAGATTTTGAGGACTCGTTTGCGGATAAGCGACCCGAACGTGTTCGATGCAAAAGAGAGCATTGCTCATGAAGATCCAGGTTTTAAACCTGCACTAGCACGGCTATCGACGGTGTGTCGCTCTATTATATGGGGTCAGTTTACAGAAGAGAATCCATACTCTGCTCATATCCAGTTTTAGCTAGCAAATTATCCTGATGAGCCGCGTTTTGGCTGAAAAATTAGGCAACTGAGGGTAGATAGATCAAATCAATCCTGTCTCCCAATTGCCATGCTTGGCTAAGACACATTCATGAAGTCTAAACGTCGCGTTTCCCTGATTCCCCTTTTGTCTTCGCTTTTAATTGCAGCACTTGCCGCTGATTTGCAAGTGAGAACGAGAGGAAAGGGCCTATTCATCCTGCTCTGCACCGCAATTATGATGGGCGGGATCTTTGTTGTTTCGCCCCATCCGTCTCTATCACAGCCTGCGCAGCCTGAGACAGCGACTCCTTCACAAGAGTCAATCATGTTGGGTTTTCTAGACGAACATCCCTATGAACTCCAGCATTGGATTGAAGATGTTGTTCAGGAAAGCAGCGCTATTCAGAATTCATTTCAGTCTAAACTCGACCAACGATTTGGACTAACTCTCGATTTGCTGAAAGTTCTCAGTGCTGAGCTAATCATTATTTTGCCAGCCATTATTGGGCTATTGGCGCTTCTGTTTTATCGCAATGGTAAAAAGATTGCAGATGACGTCACCCATCAACTCCATGATGAAGAACAACGGATTGAGCAAAAATTAACTGATTTGCAAGATCAATCGTCTCAATTAAAGCGTGATTTAGAGCAACTCCAAATTGAAATATTTCATCGCTCATCCGATTATCCCTATCCACTGACGCTAGAAGGTTTAGGAAATCAGCGCGTCATTCAAAATTTTTCCCGTTTTAGTGCCCCTCGACCTGCCCTCGAATCGGGACGTAGCCGCGAATCTGAATCGCTTTCCTCTAGCTTGGATCAAGATGTCGTGGCGCTGAGCTGCCCGATCGAGGTTACGACTGAGACGCTAACCGATAAATCAGATAGTGTTGTTCAAGACCCAGCACCCAGTACCGAATTGCCTGAGTGGTCGAGTCCTGAGGTATTGGAACAGGATGAATCAGCAGAATGTTTGGATTACCCGGCATCCATGGAGGCTGAACCTGAGACTAAATTGCTGGGTTCCTGCAATTCAGATGCATTAACTGAGGCCGAAAATTCTGATTTTGACGATTCGCACGAGTTGGCAAATGATGATTCTGCGGAGCCTCCTGATGTAAATTCAATGCCTGACGATATTCTGTCTGAACTCGTCGAGGCGGATGTGGTGACGGGGCATGAAGAATCAGTCGAAGCCTATATGAAACGGGGTAATGCATCGTTTCTGCGATATCAGTATCGGGAAGCGATTGCGTGGTACGAACGGGCGATCGCCATTTCTCCCGACCATTATTTAGCCTGGTTTGGCAAGGGGTTTGCACTTGCCCAATTGCATCAGTATCAGCAGGCACTTGCAGCCTATGATCGCGTTATTCAGAACCGGGAAGATTATCACTTAGCCTGGTATAACCGGGGCAAGGTTCTCGAAGAACTCCAGCAATTCGGAGAAGCACTTGCCTCGTATAATCGAGCCCTTGAATTGAAGCCGAACTGCTTAGATGCTCCGCTATAGAGCATCCCCATAAGCATAGCTACGTTTCTTTGCTGAACACCCTAAAGAAGAATGTCTCTAAATCAAAGAATTTCAAATCCCCGGCATCTTTGAGATTCCGGGGACTTAGGGGATCTATAAAGAAGAAACCAATCGTGTTTCAGCGCTATTCTATAAACACCCTATAAACCCAGGGTGTTTACGAATGGGCAAGCCGCTATTTGCGAATGGGGGTTCCACATGGATAGGTCGCCACAGGCTCTCTCCCGGCGGTAGGTTTTCTCTGAGTCGGTTGAATAAAAGACCGTTCAGATTGCTGCGCCTGCGCGGTTAAGTAATCACGTCGCAGCGTTTCGAGCCATTCTTCACGACGGTCATACAAGCGCTTTAAGGGTCTGGGCGGGCATTGGTTGATGACATATGCCGTCAAGATAGGCAATGCAATGGTGTTATCGGTGTAACACACAATCGTGCTGGGAAGTTCATCTGGGTCAACTTTTCCCCAGCTTACGGCTTCGCTCGGAGTAGCCCCCGATAAACCGCCCGTGTCAGGGCGAGCATCCGTAATTTGAATAAAGTAGTCATGCCCGCGTTCTTCTAGCCCCAGCACCTCATGGATTTGAGGCTGAGTTTGTAAGAGAAAGTTTTTAGGACTCCCACCGCCGATGATAATAGCAGCACTCTTTCCTTCTCCGTCTGGCGAATCAGTCTGGCGCGCACTGTAGGCGATCGCCGCCGTCTCATTAACATCGATGGATGGATCGATAACCAACTCGGAGCCTTCTAGCGCCAACGCTGCAACATTCATCCCAATCGAACTATCGCCAGGTGATGACGTATAAATCGGGACGCCACACTCATAAGCCGTTGCCAGCAAACTAGAGTTTTTTACCCCAATCTGCTGTTCAACGTGATGCACGGCCTGCCCTAACAGATAGTGGAACTCTGCCGTTCCCATACGCTTTTGGAATGGCTCAGCCTTGATCACGTTGCGAATAAACGCATCAGTTTCTAATAAAACATCGTAGCCAAATACAATATCGTAGATGCGAATACGGCCTTCTTGCCGAAGTTTGACATCATCTACAAACGGATGGCTAGAGTATAAATCGAGCCCCAGTCCGTAGTGGATATCGTGATAAAGATTAGCTCCAGTGCTGATGATCCAATCAATCATGCCACTCCGAATTAGAGGCGCAAGAACAGAAATTCCATATCCTGCAGGCGTCATCGCGCCAGACAAGCTTAGCCCTACGGTGACTCCCTCTCTCATCACGTTTCGGCTCAGCAAATGACAGATTTCCCGTAGGCGAGCCGAGTTATAGGCTGTGAAATAGTGATCAATCAAATCAACTACGCTGACATTCGCGGAAATTGGATCGGGCGCGATTTTGCGGCTAGGCACTTTAGACATGGAAAGACTCCTATCGTAAATATTGAGTATCAAGATGAGTATCAAGATGAGCGTTAGAAGATTGGGGTTGATGGAAGACAAGAGCCGTCATCCAAAATTCAAACGCGCATGCTTGAGAACCTGAAAAATTAGGCAGTCTACAGCAATCCCAAATGGGTTGTGAGTGGTGGGGCAGGCGCCACCCGCCCCACCACTCACACACAATTCACAAGCGATTTAGGGTCGCTATATGACGTTGCTAATAGAAATCAACTCTGCCGATAGAGGAATTTTCATTAAGTAACCTCTATTCACTTGGAACCGAGGGCTAGGCAATGCTCAAATCGAAGCCCCTTGTATAGGTACGACATTACAGGCATGACACTCCACATGACCCTGTCAGGCTCAAAGCCAGGGGCTTTTTATCGGCAAAACGACCGTCTTAGACCTGGGCAATATTGAGCTAACCCACACCATCGGCCTGTCATACGCCATATGACAGCGCAACCAGGAACATCTAATTTCGGCTAAATTCTTCAAACTCTGATCGATCCAGTTTGCGAGGGACAGAGTGATGCATATCGGGATAGAACGTCAACATCATGCACCAACCCCTGCAAACCCAGACTTGCAGATCGATCAGCCTATACTGGGCGCCTCGCACCGGTCTACCCAAGATAGAGCAGGGTCGCACAGGCGTCTTCGCTTTAAATTCATCTCCAGAAACCAAAGCGGTTTCCAGGGATACTCAACATGGGGATAGCGATTCAACGGTCTACGCAACCTTATAAATACAACTTTTTCAATCTAGCATTTCTCGCTCACATCGGCTCGGTGAGATTACTCAAAGTTTTTACGCGTCCCAATCAATCTAAAGCTATAGCCTTACGCTCTCGCGTTAGGACGCCGAACGTGTAAAACCCGTGCGGCAGGCGGGTCCTTTACACAAATCTGAGCCCATAGGGCTATGGCAATTTGCAATTGCCAGGAATATCTCTAGCCCTAATGTTATAGAAGTTAATTTAGGACACCTTGACAATTCACCCTAATTTCCGTAACAATAGATACAGAAATAAATCGTTCATCTCCTCTCGCTTCTGTTGCGAAGAGTCTATTTCTAAGGAAATTTACTGCCAGAAGCAAATCAGAGGCAAATAGGAGACGGAAGTAGGGATTAATCCCGAAGGAACGCGATTCATTACTTCTGTCGTAATCGAGAGGCGATTTCTTATGTCATTACATTATCGTGGAGTTACCTACGACCGCTCCCCTGCAGCGCTAGAAACCACAGAAAGCGAAGTTGTCGAGCATTATCGCGGAGCAACTTACAGAATGAGGAAGCCAGTGAATGCTCCTGATCAGCATCCTGGTATTCGTCTAAAGTATCGCGGTGCTTGGGTTCAGTAATGCAGAGCTAGAGAGTCTGGATCACGATTGCATTGACGTCCTAGCATTAAAGTCGTGACGTTAGGCTATCGATGTTAATCTGCAGCACTCTCAAAAGCCAACTTATAACAGCATCCCTATAGACTAGGGATGCTGTTATGCTAATTTGCACCAGAGACGTATAGTCTTATGGGCTTGGATTTGTGTTCAGACTCCCCGCGACGTATGCGTCTAAACGCGTTCGATATTCTAACGTGAGAGCGCAAGACTATAACAAGACTATAATTCGTGGTGAGTGAGAGGCCAGAGCTTTTACTCATCCAACAATTTTAGGTATAGCGTAAGCAAGTAGACGATACTCGGCGCTGATATAGTGTGGCTCTATGGGTAAGAATATTGGATTTGTGCTCAAAATTTTAGGAATTTCAACCATCGCAGCGATCGCCATTAAATATGGTGCACCGTATTTAAACATCCCAGCAACTCCTGTCACCGCGATTTTGATCGTCTTATTGCCTAGTATGATCATGGCTGCTCTGCTGAGTTGGCGAGTTAAGAACCGCGAGTAGTAATATCTCAAGGCTTCCCTACATAGCTGCCAGTCCACTGGTTTAGTTCAACCTATGCCCATCCGTACGATTGCAGACATTAATGAGAAAATTGAGCATCAAAAAGCCACGGTCTTGACGGTGGAGGAACTAAAGGCGCGAGTGGCAGAGGTAGGTGTGGCTCAAACGGCTCGCGAGGTGGATGTCATTACGACAGGGACGTTTGAGCCCATGGAGTCATCGGGGGCCATTTTGAATTTAGGACATACCGATCCTCCTATCAAAATTCGACGGTGCTGGATGGATGGCATCTTGGCATACTCTGGCTTTGGAGCCGTTGATTTGTATATTGGAGCGACTCAGTCCGCTGAATATTCTGGCATTGCGGATGTCCCGGATTTGTCCGATGAATCACGGGAACGGGGGGGAGGACACGTGATTGCAGACCTGATTGCTGGGAAGCAGGTGCGCCTACGAGCCATTGGTCAGGTTACAGACTGCTATGCTCGAGCATCCTTTGAAACAACGATTACTCGAGACACTATTAATCAGTTTTATTTATTTAATCCCCGAAATTTATATCAAAACTTTATAGTTGGTGTGAATGGGGGCGATCGCCCCCTATGTACTTATTTGGGGCCTTTGCAACCGCGTTTAGGGAATGCCGTCTATGCTAATTCAGGGGCAATCTCGCCCCTGCTTAACGACCCTGAGCTCAATCTAGTCGGCATTGGAACGCGAATCTTTATGGGCGGAGGCATTGGATATGTTGCTTGGGAAGGGACTCAGCACTTTCCGCTCCAAAAGCGGCTTCCCAATCAAACCCCCATTGGACCCGCTGCAACCTTAGCGCTTATCGGCGATGCTAAGCAAATGAGGACCAAATGGGTTCGGGGGTGTTATTTCAAAGGGTATGGTCCATCGCTGATGATAGGAATCGGGGTGCCTCTCCCCATTCTCGAAGAGGACGTTGTCCGTCATTGTTCTGTCCATGATCGAGATTTGGTTGCCCCAGTCGTTGATTTTTCGATTCCTCGACGAGTGCGTCCTACGTTTGGACTGGTCAGTTACGCACAGCTCAAGTCAGGACGGATCACCATTGATGGCAGAGCCGTTCGCACAGCTCCCCTAACTAGCATTTATCTGTCTCGGCAGATTGCCGTCGAGCTAAAGCAGTGGATTGAAGCAGGCTCTTTCCTGCTCACGCAACCGATCGCCCCCATCCCGATGGATCGAACGTTTGTTGCCCAAGATCAATGGAGCACTCAAATTACTCTGGAGTAGATTGAGAATCATTCTGGCGACGTTTGACTGGACGTGCTGTGGGTGAACTGCGACCTGACGAGGGGCGATCGCTAGGCTGTTGACCATCACGAGGGCCGCTGCGAAAGCGCTTGTTAGGTCGACTGGGTTTACCCTTATAAGAACCTCTCTTGCCACCGACTCTACCCGGGCCACCACCACTGCGACGGGATTTGCCACTCCGTTTACTGGGAGGCACTAAGCCAATCATCATGCCATCTTGCACCACCAAATCATTGCCTTGCCGTTGGACGTGCAAGTCCCAGAAGTAGCCAATCGCTTTTCTGTCGAGAGTCCCTTTCAATGTCAGATTAAATGTCTTAGCTGGCTTTGTGCCATGGCGGGGCGCTTGACAGATCTTGACCTTGATTTCGTCATCCTCTTTAGACTGCTTAACTACTTCTCCCCGAATTGAGAAATACCCATCCTCAATTTTAGGAGGCATTGAGACGCTAGATTTTAATACGCTGGGTTTCTCAGGTGTGATGCTTGGCTTGGTCGGGGGGCGCTTAAGCTCCGGAATTGCTGGTGTGTGAAGTTCTTCGCTAGATGAATCTTCTACAATAGTTTGGTCTGTTTGAATGTCGCTGGCTTGATTGTCAGCATCACGCTCATGAGTCGACGGCACTGACGATTGATCTGAGGCACTCTCGACAGGCACTTCAGCGTCTGCTTGTTCCGAGGGCGTGTCAGTTTGGTCTAGAGCCGCATCACTAGGGTGCCCCTCGTCAGGCTGGCTCTCATCTCCGTCGGAGGCATCCTCCTCGGAAGAATCTTCATTCGAAAGGGCGTCTATATCATCGGACGCGTCCTTGTTTAAGTTTTCGGGTTCCCAAACTCCAACAACTTGAACATGAAGCTGTTCGTCTTTGTTCCGAGTTCGAGGATAGACGACCCATAAGTGGGGCTGTTCTAGGTCTAAATGTTTCTTGACTAGGCTCATTACCCGTCCCAGAAGAACCGCATCAATGGGATAACCATCTTCGGTTTCCATTTGACCCCGCGTAAATTGTTCGTCTGAGGCTATGTACTTTCCTTTCATTAAGCCAATGGCTCGATACTGCATCGGCTCACTCGCAGGCGGGATCGGTTGCTGACGAGGAATATCTGATGAGTCGGGCGATGGATTGTTGGTTTGGGAAGTTGTCACGTCTTTAGAAGATGTCTGAGACGATGCCGTTTCTGGGGTAGATGAGGAAGCGGAAGAGAGCATGTCGGTTGATTGGTGTGAATGCTGATCCATGTCGGTTTCTGCTAGAGCGTTCGGCGAAGACGGCAATCGGTCAGGCCGAGTATCGGGCCGATTAGCAGAGGATGAAGCTGACGTAGACGGTTGAGAAAACCCATTCTCGGAGGAATTCATAAAACCTACCTTCCAGCGGAAATTTTCCGCTCAGCATTAGCCGCTAGAGCACAGTAAACACTAGGTTAACATCTACATCTGATTCGGCTTCGACTGTCTGAGCGGATTTCTTGAACCACCAGACTGTTTGAGCCCTGCAAACCTTCTAGATTAATTTAATGTAATCAATCAATTTGGGAATTACATAACCGATAGTTAATGCCTTGCCCAACAGGGCTAGACAGAGAAAGGTTAGAAATCAAACGACAGAGATATTAAACCCAGCTAAACGGTGATCTAGCCAAGTATCCTCTTTTTGTTTATACAGTAAGGATTCTCGTTTTCAGGCATTTTTCGGGAGAATTATCCAATTGGATTCATATATTAAGCCGTTCAAAGTGCTGTAAATAAAGGATTACTCAGCCAAATAGGCTGGGAAATTCCGGATGTAACTCATAGATGTGACTCATAATGACAGATAGAGTTTGGACAATCGCGTGTTAGATAAACGCAAACGCTGGCTGGTTAATATCATTCTTGGAATAGCGGTACTTTCCTTTGCTGGAATTGCGCTAGTTTTGCCGCTCAGTCAGATTTTTCAAAATGATCAACAAGCGACTGGATCTGCGACAGAAACCCAAAGCTCGGATCTGGCGGCTCAGGCTAGGGGATATGAGCTGGTTCTAGAGAGGGAGCCTAATAATGAAACGGCTCTTCGGCAATTGCTGAGCATCCGGATTCAGCAACAGGATTTAGAGGCGACCATCCCGCTGTTAGAAAGGCTAGTTGAGCTTCGCCCTGAGCAGACTGAATATGCGGTCTTACTGGCGCAGACGAAGCAGCAAGCGGGCGATCGCGAGGGGGCTGCTCAGATATATCGCGATGTGTTGTCGTCTAACCCAGGCGATATGAATGCCCTGCAAGGTCTAGTGGTGCTGTTGCTACAGCAAGAGCGTCCTGAGGCCGCGATTGGTTTATTGGAGGATACGCTTCGCAATGCTGACGAGATTAATCAAATTCAGCCGAATAGCCTTGATGTAACATCCGTACAGCTTTTGTTGGGACGGGTCTATGTTGAGCTTGGTCGAGATGCAGAGGCGATCGCCCTGTATGATGAAGCCATCCAAAATGACCCGCAAGATTTTCGTCCAGTTTTGAGTAAAGCGCTTATTTTGCAAACCCAAGGACAAAATGACGAAGCAGAATCGCTTTTTACCCGAGCAGAATCACTCGCCCCAGCCCAATATAAAGATGAAATCAAGCGACTTGCATCCGGCGAAGATCCTACGGCTGAGGGTACAACACCTCCGGAGTTAGACTCTGGCGCACGTGAAGGCGATCCAAGCGAGGCGGTTCCGGTTTCCCCAGACGACTCATCTTCGCCATCGCCGTCTGACTAATAACCGTCTTAACGAAAAATTGGGTTGGCACACCAGGAATTGCATTGTTCCTGATGTCCTCGGGCTGTTTGAGAGACATCCTTACAGCCTCACTCCAGATTGGCTGACAAAACTTTTTGCAGCGGCAGTTGTAGACGCATAGCGGCTTCTCGCAGAGTAACTGCTGCTATACGAGCAAAGCCCGCCTGCACGGGTTGGGGTTTGAGACACACCCGTCTTCTGGATGCCAGCGATGCATTCACGGAGTGAGGGCAGGAACTGGCGTTCATTCAGATGGTTAGATGTCGATTAGATGAGTTGATTTTTGATAAGTTCATTGCAATCTTCGTCAAAAAATCCAAGGAAAATGGGGCAAATTATTCGATTCGATTTCGTTATTACCTTGGAATTCTATGAGATATCGTTCTGAACTTCGGATTGGCATTTAAGCCAATGGCGCTGATATCTAGCTCGTTTGAAACCCACTGATAATCTGGCATGGAACTGTTTAATGAGATTTTGGTCGACGATTTTAAGCAATGATTGAAGTCAGAACTCTGTAAAAAAAAGTCGCAACCTAACCATGACTGCGAATACGATGCTTAAATAACTACTAAGAACGTGGAATAAACTGCTAATTTTAATGGAAATGTGACTCCTAGCTAGGCTAACCCTTTCAGTTGGTGTGAATGTAAATCGAAATGGGCATTTCTTAACAGAGGTCTGCGATGGAATTTTGGGAATTCCTTATTCAAAAAGAGGGCGATCGCTCGTGGCTCCCCCTAGAAGCTCCTGAATCAGAGATTTTAGAAGGTCGCTATCGCGTCATCGCCCGATCGAGCCGAACGAATGTGCCAGTCGAAATTCAGGTTAGCCATCTCGATATAGAGTCTAGTTCGCCCAAGCGCCGTGTTCATACGCGATCGAGTCTGACCAATCCGGATGGTCTGATGGTCGTCATTCCATTTACGCTGCTCAAGCCCGGTCTGCTCGAACTGCGCTGTACGAGCGACCTCATGAGCGAAATGATGGGCGATAGTTGGCAATATTCTGTCAAGCTCCAAGTTCTCTCTCAACATTCCGAAACTGATTTGATAGAGCTTTGGGACCCTGATCCGAGCGATCGCATCCATGACGTCTCAACAGTTTTAAGTGCTGATTCAAATTCAAATGCTGAGCAGAATACAGAGCGTCAAGAAATCGTCTCTAATCAAGCTGACTTAGCAGATGCAAGCGCATCGAGTTTACCCGAGGACGATATCACCGCTTCTGATCGTGCTGAGTCTGCTAGTGCAGCAGAAACTCAGCCGGACTTGTCTGCTTCGTCGGAGGCGGCGATCGCCTCTGAGCCCTCTCCTACAGAAACCTTGGGCGCATCTCTTGAAGCAGCCCATGATCCGTACGTCTCAACCTCTGAAAATTCTAGTGACGACGCTCTTCCAGACAACTTGCTTGATGAATTAGAGCGAGAATTGTCTCAGCCTATCGATGAGGAGACCGCGGTCGACGATATTGACGACCTGATGGCTGCCTTCGAAACGCTCCATGACCCGCAGCCTTCACCCGATACCGAAGCTATCCAGGCTGACGATCCTGACCGTAGCCTGACTCAGGATGACGCGGATCTACTGTTCGGTCATGAATTTGCGACGGATGACGATTTAGCTGACGATTTGAGCGCGCCTAGTGCGACTCATGTCAGCGGAGAAGGAGGGCAATCCGACGACGCATCTGCTGAAGAGCCAGACGCTCTGGATAGCCATGAATCGAGTCCTCCTGACACCGAGCTGTTCGATGCTGATTTTCCTGAGACTGACCTCTCGATCGAAGACGATATTGATGCCTTAACTCAGGCGCTCGATCAGGTTGATGAGTCATTTGCTATTAACCCAGATGCGATCGCCCACCTCAGTCATGACGCCCTCTCATCAGCCGAGATGGGGAATCTCGATCAAATAGCTAGCGAAATGTCGCAGCTTTTTAGTGTCGCTGAGCACATGGCTGAACAAGTCATCGCGTCGATGGCCGAGACGTTTGACCAGCTAACGGCGGATGCAGAGTTAGCTGCTGTAGACGATGACGCGCCATTCGAAGATAGTCATAATGCGCTTGTCGACGGTGAAGGGACGATATCCCTCGACATTACCCTCGATCAAGAGACATACAGTATTCAACGAGGGCAGCCCCTTCATCTATCGGGGGTGGTTAATGGGATGCACGAAGGTGCGGATAGTCTCGACGGCGCGCCCCTCATGCTGCGAGTTCGGTTGACCAATCCTCAAAATGCTGATGTGCTGAGCGAGACAGACTATCCGCTCGATGTTCAATCGTTGCCCTCTGCATTTGCGTGTTTAGTGGATAGTCTTGATAGCAGTCAGACCCACCTGATCGTGGGACAGATTTTTCTTTTGAGATCAACTGGGGCGGAGACTCCTGAGATTCTAACCAACGGGGTTCCATCCAATCGGGCGATCGCATCTCAGTCATTTAATATCACGATTGACCTCGAAGAATTGCTTGATGTCGTTCAGCAACCTCCAGTTGAGTCTCCATTTGAAGAGGAAACCTCACCCGCTGCATCACCTTTAGATTCAGAGTCGTCTCGCCCTAGCATTGAGAAATCTGAACCCACCCCTGGCGATGGTGTGCCGGCTTCTGATGACGAGGCTCAATTTCGAGATAGCACACCCGACGAGGCTCCACTCTTGCCGCCTCAGCTTCGTCACCCCCATTCCCAACGAGAAAGACCCAAATCTCCAGAACTTCCCTCCTTTGCCCACAATCCTCCCCCTGCCCATCAGCATGAATCAGCACTGCAAGCGATTCAGAATTACCAGGCAGCTAATCTGAGACGCGATGACACCGCATCAGAGCCATCAGCAGATTTGTTTGAAGACGAGAACTTGACTGAGCCGATATTGCTAGGTAACGAGTCTGATGAGCCTGCTAGCCCGTCAGATGAGGAAATCGTTGACGATTTTGAAATGCCTGAATTTCTTGCGGGATTGGAGGATGACATCGCTACTGCTGGGGAAACAGAGCGTCCAGAGATAGCCAGCACTCATCCGGTAGTGGAGAGTCGTGAGGCCGATGAGGACGAGATATTCAGCAATCCTTTTATAGCCGAATCTAATCCGACCTATTCTCATCCAGTAGACGAGAAGACATCCGACGAAAACGTTTACGAAAATGAACGGTTCAGTGACCTAAGTACTGACGATAGTGGGGTTCATAATCTATCCGATGACGCGTATGATGAGGCATACGATGAAGCAACACTGCCCCAGTCGACTGCTGAGGACGACAATTACGAAGCGTTTTTTGATGACGAGACTGCTGATGGGGATGAGGCAGACTACCAGGCAATTTTTGATGAAAATGTGCCTGAGCCTGAGATGGATCCGTTTGAGATTGACCCATTTCTTTATAGCAATGGTGATGCCGACTCGTCCCAAGATGTCGATGACTCCCTAGCATTTACCGAGGCATCAAACGGTTCATTAGCGTCTACTGAATTATCGGACTCATCCGAGGCATCATCGGCTGAATTTTCTGAATCATCAGCTGAATTTTCTGAATCATCGACTGGTGAGCCATCCAGTCCGTCATCGATTGAAGTTAGTCAATCGCCAGCGCCCAGCAGCGATGATTCGTCTCGACCGACGGGGTCAAAAGCGGCTGAAATCATGCCCGAATGGTATTCGGATGGGCCTTATTGCTTGTTGCCAGGGGCTGAAAGCACCAGCTACGGAGCGTCAGAATGGGCGCTTCAGACGCTGGCACGCCGACAGGGAATCCTTCCAGAATCAGCCGATGCGTCCGTTGCAGATGGAGGAACTGATAGGGTGCTGGCCGATGTATCTGATGCTGAATCGACCGAACCGCGATCGCCCGGCGCTGATGGAAATCTGGATTCAGATCTGGATTCAGATCCGGATTCAGATATCAATGACTGGGACGCTCTCGTGGCAGATAGTTCGGATTCGTCTATTGTGCTACGAAACCCAGAATCGGTATCAGATAGCGAGTTGAGCGTATCGGATACAGACGAGGGATCGTTGGATCTCGCTGAATCTGAGTATGACTCATTCGGAATGCTTGATTTACAAGATCGATTTATATCGCGACTGAGTGCGCTAGCATCTGACCAAGAATGGGCAGAGGACGATACGTCGCCTGTATCAATGGACTCATCGGCTGACGCGGATGCGGCTCGGTGGGAGGTTGTTGTCGACGATGAACAACCCGCCTATCAATTGGGGGCGGGAGTTCATCCATATGGCGTATCGACGTTGGCAGGCGCTGCACCGATTGCAAAAGATACCTCTGACTCTCGGGGTGTATTTGATGTCAAAGATTTGCCAAGTCCTGAGTTAGAACTGCCCGACGGAGAATTGATCGCGGGGCAGCCCATCAGCATTACGGTCAAACTAGTTGAAACGTCGTCACGGTTTTATGTGAAGCTGTGGATTCACGATTGCCAAACTCGTACCATGGTTGATGGTCCCCGATGGCTGGTTGACTTGACATCGAATGGACAGGGCGAGGTTGAAGCAAGTACCCAGCTAACAGTCCCGTTTGGTTGTTTAGAAATTCAATTTGAGGCGATCGCCATTGAAATGGCAACCCAGCGTGAGAGTCATAAGACGATTGCCGTGCGTGCTGTAGTCCCGCCCGATTTACCGTCTTATTCCTTTGATTCGTCTGCATTCGATGTGTTTGATGAGATTGATTGAGGCAATCGTAAATAAATTTAACTCTAATCTCTGAAATCTCACGAGTGAAAGGGCGATCGCCCGTGGATTCAGCCATTCAGATTGCTACTTTTGTTAAAAATTCTTAGTAGTTAGAAATTTAGAACTCAATTCGCAGTACAGTCATGACTATTGACCCGTACTGTTCGTAGGAAAATTTGGTTATGTCAGCTTCATTTTTGCCATCAATTATGGTGCCTTTGGTTGGGCTGGTCTTTCCAGCTGTCGCTATGGCACTCCTATTCATTTACATCCAGAGAGAAGATACCGCTGGAATCTAGCGTCTTCAGCCTTAAAACCCCCAATCTTACGTTTTCTAAACGTTTTCCAATTTTTACATCTCTATTCTCATTTTGTTGATCCTTAGGGAGATAAACGAATATGACAGATTATGTCAAACCTGCTGGCGATCCTCAAATTGGCAACCTGGCGACCCCAATTAATTCGTCTGCATTTACGAAAGCATTCATCAACAACCTGCCAGCGTATCGTGCCGGATTGTCGCCCCAGCGTCGTGGGCTAGAAATTGGCATGGCTCATGGCTACTTGCTATATGGTCCCTTTGCATTGCTTGGCCCCTTACGGAACTCCGAAATAGGCGACTTCGTAGGGGTTGCTGCTGCAGTTGTGCTTGTCTTAATTCTGACAATTTGTTTGTCGATTTACTCTAGTACAGGGGTCAGTAAACCTATTTCAACCATCACAAATCCTAATCCACCTGAGGCGTTGAGTACCTCAGAAGGATGGAGCGAATTTGCGGGTGGCTTTTTGATTGGGGGTATGGGCGGCGCCATCTTTGCGTATTTGCTGATTGAAGTCGTTAAGTCGGATGCGCTGCAATCCATCAGTATCTTTAGTTAAGCGATCGCTCAACCATGGCTAAAACCGGGGGATATGCAACGATAGCCTTATTCCCAGGTAAACCACACCTCGCTCGAAATCCGCAGTTTCTCTAATAAAGATGTCCTGATTGACTGACAAATCTTTAACGTATGGCGACTGTAGACTCTTAGTAACCTCGATTGCCAGCATATAGAGTTTTGTCAGTTAATCAGGCAAATGCCTCGAAAATTCTTGGTGATTAAGATTGAATAGTTTATGAATGTGGTCCACACGCAATTTACAAGCGATTTAAGATCGCTATAAGTAGGTGGACATAAAAAAGGTGATCTGTAGGGTGCTGTTAGGCGTAGCCGTAACGCACCGGGTTCAAGAGTTTTAGCCCTTTTAAGAATTTGCACTATTTTAGGCGTGTTACAACACTACAAATAAGTAGGGCTTTCCACCTATAAAAAGAATCGAAAAGAGCCGCTTATTCTAAGTAAGCGGCTCTTTCTATCGGTAACAATGCGAAACTATTAACACGCAAAATTTTGAAGACGAATCCTAAACGGATGAACCGAGCCCTGCATAAGATCCGTAAAAGAACAGACCCAAAACTGCAAGAACGCCTAATCCTGCAATAGTAGCTACGAGCCAGAGGGGAATTCTGCCATTCGCAAACACGTTTTGACTCCTCAAAAACTAACTAAAGGTCATCAGAAAGTAAAAAAGATGAGCTGATGTGATCAATTTCAACTATCAAAATGCCACGTCAGCTCACTTTCTATCCAAGAAAAGGCTAATATCTACTAGTAATTAACTAGCCAGAATCCAAAATTCTAAATTCTAACTCGCGATTAATTAAAGAAGTAGCTCGAGAACAAGATCCCAAGAACAAAGACCAAAAGTAAACCGAGATAAAGGGATGTCCGGTTAAGCTCTACTGGCTGTTTGTTGGGATTTTGATTCCTAGAAACGGGCATGAAATCCTCCTAGCGTTGAATAAACTGCATTGCGGCGATCGCGCCCAAAAAGAACACTGTTGGCACTGCAAGAGTATGAACTGCAAGCCATCTAACGGTAAAAATCGGATAAGAAATGGGTTCGTTGGGGTTATTACTCGTCATCGTTAACTATCACCTTAATAGACTCATCAGACAAAACTAGAACTGACAAATTGGAGCTATTTGTCATCAAATTTTTGAATTTGTTGACCTGCTTCAAATCGGTCGGAGACGATGGGTAGTTCTTGACGTTCTTGAGTGTAATATTCATTGGGTCTTGGCGTACCAAAGGCATCATAAGCTAGCCCTGTACTGACAAAAAGCCACCCTGCGATGAACAAAGCAGGGATCGTAATACTATGAATTACCCAATACCGAATACTTGTGATGATATCTGAAAAAGGTCTTTCTCCAGTTGTGCCAGCCATTCTCTTGTTCCTCCCAAAGAATCAGTTAGCGTCTCAATTTATATCATACGAGAGTGCTTGAAGACTCACAAGCGAACCATCAGTTACTAATTTTTTTTACACCACAATTCAAACCCTTTGATCGGCGTTTTGAAATTCTCGATAGGTCTAAACTTGGGTATCAACACTGGTGGCGATTACCTAATGGATCACAGTTGCAACTTGGGGTTCACCTTCATATCGGAGCATTGTTCCCCGCTGACCCAATACAAATCCATGATTGGGAGAGAAGAAGACAATGCGATACAGATTGGACGGGATATCCTCAATGGCGCGATCTTTTTGCCATGTCTCACCTCCGTCAAAACTACATAATAAGTTGGCGCTGCCTCCAGCAACCCAGACCTCATCAGGAGTTCGATAGGCCAAATCCAGTAGCCCCCAACTGGTCGAGAATTCAGGATTCATGGGTTCATGCCAGTCGTCTAAGCCGTCAGGTTCGCTAAACTGCACGATGCCGCCACGCGCTAGAAGCCAAAGCCTGCCGTGATCTCCATATCCCATATTTTGAAGACGACGAGAGCTGTTTCGATTGTGTTGCTCCCACGCACTGTCACCAGGTTCCCACGTCGAATAAAAGTTTCCACGCGCTGAAACAGTCACATAACGGCCTTCGGGCGATCGCGCAATGTTCCGAAACCGACCGACTGCTTCTTCTACCCTAGCCTGCCAGCTTTTTCCATCATCGTTCGTCCGATAAATAGCCCCCACATCGGTGGCCATCTCTGCCGAATGCTCTCCCAATGCTGTAATCAAACGAGTGGTTCCGGGGAGTTTTTCACTTAAGGAAATCCGCGACCATGACTCACCTCCATCTGTTGTATGCAACAAGATGCTAGGCTCTCCGACAACCCACCCTTCTTGCCCCGAAAAGCTGACTGAAGTCAGGGTGTACGACTGATCCTCTCCCAAGTTGAGAATTCTCGGCTCCCAGGTTTTTCCACCGTCTCTCGATTCAAGCATGGTAGATTGCTTACCCACAAGCCAGCCGTGCTGTAAATCATCGGTAAACCCGATATCAAGCAGCGTACTTTCGGTCGGCAATTCGACAGGCTGCCAGGGGTTGTATTCCAGTGACGGCAAATAAGCATTTGCACATCCTGTGCATAGAAATACAGCCACTAAAGCGATCGCAATACGTTTGAGAGGCGTAAGAAGTGCTTCCATTCGATTCTGATTTATCACGTCGGTCAGCAATTTGGGTGAAACTAGGGGATTACGGTTACGGTGCAATATCGGTTCTGATATAGACAATTTTGGTGCAGACAACTGCCCGGCTCGGTGGAGTACTAGACTTAATCAAGTCTTAGCGAATCAAACGCTTAGCGGAGACCATATAGGCTTAAGAAGAATAGAAATCCTAACGCTAGAGCGCCAAAGATGAGAATATTTTTTTGACCTGGAGTTAGGGTGTTGACACCAAACCCGTAGCCCAGATTTTCCTTAAAGCCAGACGGACTTCCGACCGGACCAATATTGCTAAACTGCCGTTGGCTTGCGCCACAGACCGGACATCTCCAATCGTCAGGTAGCTGTTCAAATGGGGTGCCGGGCTCTACTTGATCTCCGTCTCCCTTTTCTGGTTCATAAATGTAGCCACAGGCGCGGCACTCAAAGCGATCCAGGTCTGGAGATTCCGGCGATTCAATCGCCTCTTCGGCATTAGGGTCAGTTGCTTCAGCGCTCATAACTCAAAAGAAATGCAGCAGCAAGTTTAAACATATACATCAAACAAATACCGACCCTATTATATTAGAGACGGTATAGATATCTTAACCTAATGAGCTACCTCAAGAAAATTGATTAGGATACTCAAGCACAAATTGCTGTAAGAACATCAGGGGCGTATTCAGACAGCGCTCTTCACTCCAAAATTTTAGGGTGCTGGTTAATGGCTATCACGAGTTATAGCAATCCTAAATCATTCATGAAATGGGAGTGCGGGCATCTTGCCCGCGTTGGCAACGCCTCTCCATCAGGAGAAGCAAGACGCTCGCACTGCACGCGATCGCCTCTTTATCTATCGCTCGATCTGATGTGGGTGTGCTTCAATTAGGGACTTGATCAATGAACTCAGCCGATTTTCAATGTGCTGTCTCTGGTGGATTAGTTGTTTAAGTTTTTGATAGCGGGCGATCGCCCGGCTGATTTGTGGAAGCTGGTCTGGAGGGCAAACACGACTGCATAATTGACCATTCACATCATAATTACACAGTCGATAGCCCATCCGATTAGCAGAGTCTGACTCTGAAACAGGGAGAAAAGCCGTCGGTGGTTGATGGGGAAAAACGGGAGAGGCGGGAGAGGCGATCGCCAGTTGTGTCGTTGATTGAGTCCTATGGGCTTCCAACCATCCATCCACAATAGGCCCTTCTTGATAGAGCGCCTGAATTTGTGCTTGAAGCTGCCTTAATTTGGCTTGCCACGTGACGACTAAACTTTCGAGTTCTTTGAGTAATCCCAATGCGAGTTCGGGATGAGTTTGATGGGTCGATTTGGCCAGTGCTGAGCTAGGGGAAACAGGCTGATTTGGCAGTTCACCCAGAGGCGCGCGCATAGCAGGTTGCGCGTCAGCGCTGTGGATAGCCGACGAGCGAACCAATGATTCTTGATTGCTTGGCTGAATCTTAAATGAGCAAATGGATGAATCAGACGCGAGCTGCTTGAGTGGGATAGTTCGCGATGGAATTGGCTTACCTCGATCGTGACGATTGAGTTGATTAAGTGCTGTTTCTATGCGCCTAAGGTCTGTTTTCACAATCAACACCAAATGCTTTGTACTGTCACTGCACTGTCATAATCAATCTGACTATACGATAAACCCTATGGGCTCAGATTTGCAGGTAGAACTCCCGCGACACGCAGATTCTATCTACGTCCGACATCCTAATGCGAGAGCGTAAGGCTATACTTCATGATGTAATCTTAACGGCATCGATTCCAAGGGCGCCGATCGTCAATCTTAAAACGTCGCTGATCGAGTAACGTCGCTGATCGAGTATGGATGATTCGTCATATCCCTCTTCCCACGTTGTTTTAATTACTGGGCCATCTCGGTCTGGCAAGAGCGAATGGGCAGAACTGCTGGCTGCTCAATCTGGAAAGGCAGTGACGTATGTTGCAACAGCGTGTATTGACCCTGCTGATGTAGAGTGGCAGACAAGAATTATTCGTCATCAGCAACGGCGTCCCCCCACCTGGAAGACGCTATCAGGGTCTACTAACCTGACGTCGATTATTCAACGCGCTACAGCTGATCAGTGTATGCTGATTGACTCATTAGGCACATGGCTTGCCAACCGTCTTGACCAGACTGATGACGAATGGGCGCATGATTTGGCTGCATTCATTCACGCATTGAGCCATGCGGAAGGCTTGATGATATTAGTGGCAGAGGAGACGGGGTGGGGGGTGGTGCCGGCCTATCCATCGGGGAGAAAATTCCGCGATCGCCTAGGAGATCTGACTCGTCAAATCGGGGCGATCGCCACATCCGTCTATCTGGTCACTGGGGGATATGCGCTGAATGTGAGTGAGCTAGGCACTCGATTGCCACCTATTAATTTAGGGAAGCATCATCCTTCTCAGTCTTGAATGGGAAAACGCTTGAATTTTCCTTTATACAGGTAAACGCCGTAGAGCAGCTTTTCTAAAGAGTAGGTTTTAGACTGCACCCAATCTTTAAAACGCCATTTTTGATCACGGATAGAGTGCCACACTGAGTTTTTGGGAGAATGCTCGGCTCGTTCTAACTCATCGATGTAGCCCAGCTTAATCATGGCATCGCCAGCAATCCAGTAAAATCGCTCCATCTGAGCATCGCTCCATGAACTCCAGCGCTGACGAGGGTCGAAATTTTTGGCGTCGCTGACCCGTTTCCAGCCTCCCGTGTTGTAAAAGGCGGATGACCCCATGACGGGTAACTGTTCGACCTTATTAAAGTCATAGGCAGAGGCATTCACACCTGCGAATTCAAAAATTTTTGTCAGTGTTTCTGGGATATTGTCTAAAACGTCTTCATATTTAACGATCAGGTATTGAGACTGAACGTCTTGATGGGCTTCCTCAAAATCGATGATCGTTTGAGCTGCCGCCGCCCACCGCTGCGCTGCGTCTTCATAGCTGTACCCAAATGATTTGACAGCCGACTCGACGACAGAGCGTCCATCTCGAATCAAAATAATAAGCTGAGCGTTGGGAAATAGCTTAAAAAAGTAGTCGAGGTTCCGAACATTGGGCGTTTTAGTAATCACTCGTCGGCGATCGCCCGGTTGGTCAAAATAGGAGATCAGTCCATCTCCTAGACTCTTACACAGACGATATTTCAGCGTCTGATAAACGTCTTTAGTCATGGGAGGCTCGTCTTGGTGACTCCAAAATTGCCCCCAGTAGTTACACACGACATCTGCATATCGCATTAGCAGGTTGGAGTGAAAAACGAGATAGTCTTCGACCATGTGTTCGTCTGTGACGCAATTGCAGTCTGGATGCAGACGCAGCAGGTTATAGACATAATTTGTGCCGCTTCGAGGCATAATCCCGAGTAGAAACACGGGATCTTTGCGAGCATTCTGCTCTTGAGGGGTATCGAATTGATCGGTCGCTGATTCAGTGAATGCCATCTAATGGGTCCCTTTGGGTGTTAACAGGTCATGAGGGTTGACGATACGACCAATTAAATTGAAAGGAAGGGGCGATCGCTAGCAACGCGAAATTAAACCTAGCTCCCCAACAATGCATCAATCAGCGCCGGATTTGCAATTCGCTGATCATTAACCTTTTTTACAATATTAAATCCTCCGCCATATGCCCACACTGTCCAGCCAATGTCGTATTGCTCAAATAACCGGCGAACATCGGCATGCCACTGGGCGCGGTCGGCCTCGGGCGCAAACGGTCGAAATACTCCAAACTCATTACACGTCACAGATGCGTGGTGCTTCGTTGCCCATGCTGCGGCTCGACTGATCAAATCATCGAGGCGTTCAGCGTTCCATCGATAGTCGCCGTAGCTGCGAAGCCGTTGTCGGGCTTGCTCGTCCTCAATCGATGACAAAATGGGCGCGATCGCCTGTGGGCTAGACGGAAACGGAATATCTCGATAATGACTCACAACATCCCAAGTCCAAGTCGCTCCTTGATGAGTAAAATGCTTGGGCTCATAAAAATGAAAGTTGTACACCACATTGGGATCAGAAACAGGCTCTAACTCCTCTAAAGCAGCGATCGGAATCCATGTATCCCCGACACGCTGATTCGCAGACGCAATCAGCGTGTTTTCAGGAGCACCTGCCCGCATTGCCGCCAAAAGTCTCTCCTGAATGTCGTACCAAATCTGCGGATCTTCGGTAGCAGGCTCATTCATCACCTCAAGAAAAACCAGTTCCGGATTTCGATGGCTTAGATGCTCCGCTAGGGTTTGCCAAAATTGGGCAAATTGATCCACGAGAGTGGCATCCTCATAGAGTCGACCTTTAAAGTCAGCCTCGGCATGAAGATCTACAATAACGGCCAACCCTTCTTCCAAAATCATGTCGAGGGCAGCATCTACGTACGGCAAGTTGTCAGGATTTAAGCGAGTTGGGTCACTCTCGTCAAACAAAATTTCTGGATCAATCGGCAACCGCACATGCCGAAAGCCCAACTCTTTAACTGTCTGCACATCGTCAGCAGTAATACGGGTTTGAAAGGTTTCATGAGTAAGCTCAGTTTGTGAAAACCAACGGTTCAAATTCACGCCTTGAGACAATCGTTGCAATCTGAGATCGCTAACGCTTAATGACTTTGGGGAAATCAACGACAACATCCCCAATATCAAGCCAGTGATGATTGCTAGGAACAAAAAGCGTCGTAGGTTCATGCCCAACGTCCTCTACTGCTCTTGTTGAATACGAAGCTTCTGAGTTGCACCCGTGATTTTGAGAGCCCATCGCTGAATCTGATGATAAAAAGCCATCGGCAGCAGCCTCATCAGATAGGCCGCCATACCTGTCAACATGGTTCGTCTGGGTTCCTTAATGACCATTCGCCAATTGCTAGTTAATGCGCGATGAAATAAATCTACCGCTGCCTGTCCATCCTTCAGTGTTACAGCTCGACGAGCCAGATATCTGAGCTGGTAGGCTCTAGAAAGACTCTCATAGGTTGCAAAGAGTTCAGGATCATAGGGACGTAATTTTTCAACCATCGCTTCCCAGGATTTCATCTTGGGTAGTAAGTCAGCCGACAGCCCGCCCGAATTTACCCGATACAATGTCAGCGCTTCAGGAATGCCTTCGATTTGCCAAGGAGTTTGAATCACAATCCGAAGCCAGCATTCAATATCTTGCGATAAACGAAACCGATTATCAAAGTAACAGTCTAATGATTCGCCGTTGACTTGATCCTGAAATTTGATTCCTTCAAATACTTCACGCCGGAAGACCGCGGCTGAGCCATTACTAATCGGATTTCGGCAAAAGACATCTGCCTTAGAGATGTCTTTGAGTTTCGGCATTTGATAAATATCGAGTCGTTCTCCGTCTTCATCAATGAAAGCAGACCGACTAAAGCTGACTCCTACCAATGGCGACTGTTCTAGATGGGCGACGTGCTTTGCTAGCTTCTTGGGCTCCCACAAATCGTCTCCATCTAAAAAAGCAATATAGTCTCCGCTGGCATTCCGAATTCCTGTATTGCGAGCGCCTGCCAATCCTTGATTCTTTTGATGAATGATTTTAATTCGAGGATCATTAAATTGCTGGCAGATTTCGACACTCCGATCTGGAGATTCATCGTCAATGATCAGCAGCTCAAAATTGGAATGGGTTTGAGCTAAGACAGATTCTACAGTATCTGCAATATATTTCTCGACATTGTAGGTCGGAATGATAATAGAGACTTTCTTCATGTCAAGAATCACCTCTAAGGTAAACGTTTGATTGACGATTTAGGACTGGATTGTTAGCCATTGAACTCGATACATTGCAATTTTAGATGAGCTGATTTGTGCTACGTCTCTAGATTGAATGTTTATGTTGCCTTGAAAGCAGATTTACGCGTTAGAAGACCTAACCCATAGACAGCCAAGCAGGTTAATACGGTTCTTCGGGGTTCTTTAAGGATGATTCTCCAATCTGCCTTAAACGCACGGTTGATATATTGCTTACCTACCTCAGGATGCAACTTTAAGCGAATTGCCCGGCGCGCAAAATACCGGAGATGGACGGCTTTCGCAATAGAATAATGCTGATGAACAAGCTCCGCGTCATATTGTTTTGCTTTTTCGAGCATACAATTCCATCCGTCCTCCATTCTGTAAAGATCTGATGAAAGCCCGCCGTCATTGGTGCGGTAGTACACCAGGACGTCATTGATGCCT
Source organism: Elainellaceae cyanobacterium (assembly GCA_051117555.1). GTDB lineage: Bacteria > Cyanobacteriota > Cyanobacteriia > CAZCXK01 > CAZCXK01 > DBGGTD01. The sequence goes on from JBNPEG010000013.1 coordinate 106,578, forward strand.
TCGATGCGTTGCTGCCCGATCAGCATGATTCTTAGTAAATAGTCGATGTCTTCTGAATAGTTCATCTCTGGATCAAATCCACCAAATTTTTGAAAAATTTCTCGGCGAACCATCCAGGTTGACGTCGTAGTCGTAGGATTTTCGTAGAGCAAATGCTCAGGTTTGATGTGAGCCAATCGACCGTTTGATAATTGGTCTGTGGGAGTGCTATCAAATCGCATAAATCTGGCTCGACAAAAACAGACCGCAATATCAAGATGGGCATTCATCCATTCAACTTGAGTTGCGAGTTTGTGAGGCAACCACCGATCGTCTGAATCAAGGAACGCAATTAGCTCACCGTTAGAAGCGTCTACGCCACGATTGCGAGCACGGGATACTCCTCCATTCGTTTGAGATACTCGGCTCACTCGTTGATCTCTCTGACGGTATGCATCAACAATTTCGGCGGTAGTGTCGGTGGAGCCATCATCAATCACGAGTAGCTCAAAGTGGGAATAGGTTTGAGCAAGAACCGAATCGATTGTCTCAGCAAGGAATTGTGAGGCGTTATATGCCGGGATGATGACTGATACGAGCGATGGGGTAGGATTCATACTGTCTGTATTTGAACTCGATTAATCGATCTCAAACCGTGGGGTGTTCAAACTTATCTAGCCGCATAGCCAACTTTACGGTAGAAAACATACCAGGTTGCCCATACGGTAAACATGGGAGGGAAAACCCAATGAACTACGAGTACCGCAGTAGCGACTCCAATCGACTGACCCTGTACCCCTATTAAGAGAGCGCCGCAAAATAGGACAGTAAAGATGACACTCCAACGTAGGTTGATGTAGGGTTTATCAATAGAATTTAGCAACTGATTGGCTGCCACTTCAAAGGGGCGTGGAATTGCTGACAAACATATTCGAATGAGAATTGGAATAGCAGTTACCCACTCACTACCAAATATGATTGGAACATAGAAAGATGCAAGACTCGATTGCAGGATTACGAAGGGAATAATAATCATGGCAATGGTCTTTAGACTTTTGAAGTAAGTTTCTTTAAACCTATCGAAATTCAAACGAGCAGCGCACAGATGAGGATAAAGCGCGACGGTAATAGATTGAATAATGGTTAAACTAATGCCCAGTCCAGCGTTGAACGCAAAGAAATACTTTCCAAGTTCTTCAACCCCTAAAAAGCGTCCAATAATGAGGTAATCTCCATTTTCTCGTAACGTTTTCAGAAGATTGATCCCCATAATATTGATGCCAAAATTAAAGATCTCACCCCATCGCTGAGTCGTAAATCCGCCGGATGGCCGCCACGGTTGATGCCTTAGATAAATATAAATTTCGATGAAAGGGGTAACGAGTTTAGGGAGCACGATCGCCCATAGCCCCAGTCCGGAGAGTGCCAAAGCGGCAGTAATGATATTGCTAGACGCTAATGTTGATGCATGACTGAGCGCTGTGACCTTTAACCGATTTTCTCGCTGCACCAAAATAGACTGGATTCTGCCAAACGGACTGATTAAATACACAATTGCAATCGTGCAAATGGGAAGGATGAGGCGATCGTTGCCATAAAACTTAGCGATTGGAAAGGCTAACCCGATTTGAATACAGAATAGAGTTAAGAAAATCAGCCAATTCAGCCAATAGGCTCCGTTGCAAATTTCCTCTAATTCTTCATCATCAGATCGAATAATCTTACCGCCGATGCCAAACATGGTCAGAATGCGCGTAAAGTCATAGGTCGTTAACACGAGTGCCGCGAGTCCAAAGTCTTCTGGAGTCAGAGTTCGTGCTAATACGACTGTTGTTAATAATCGAGTCACCCGATTAATAACTTGGGCGCCACCCAACCAGCCGATATTTTTGATGAAATTATTTGAAAGTACCCTCCTCTGAAGGAAGTTAATCAGTTCTTTGCCTAGATTCATAATTGTTGGTAAACCAGTAATAATTGAATCTCATCCATGCCTAGCGATCCTAAATCGCTTGGGATTGCTGTACAGCCCTGTAATTCTTTTATGAAATACTCTAGGCTTCGGGGTGGCTGTGATTTGATAGCTCACGCTCTACGTCTATTTAACTAACGGACTTCTTCTTTAACAGGATGATTGTTTTTAGAAACCAGCGGAAAATTTCTGCCTAAAAACTGCAAGATTTTTCTAGATAGTTGTTTAGGAAGAATCATGTTAATCAATATTTTTAGACCAATCCGTGGAGTCTCAGGTTTCAGCAAGCTTTTGGGATATAGCCGAATAGACTTTACATAATTCTTTCGAGCCTTTTTAACTCCTTCATTTCCGGAGACATGGTCCAAACACAATTTGGTAAAAAATCTGTAGGTATTCGATAGTGCCTGATTTTTAAGGAACCGAAGTTCGTCTGGTGCGGCCTGAAACCCTCGGTTAATGACGGTTAAGATTGCCTGTTCCATCACATCAACTTTTGCTGTCATCGAGGTTGATGATTTCCGGTAGAGAACCTGATACTTAGGCACCCGAGCGAACGGATAGCGTGCTGCTAGTCTAACGTTATATTCCCAATCTTCAGCAGATTTGAGCGTTGCATCATATTCGCCGATCTCATCGATGACCTCTCTGCGAATCATGATGTTAGAACCACTCGCAATAAAATTTTTGACGAGCAACTGAGGATAAACGTTGCCGTGATGAGGAAATGGTTCACCTGCGTATAGAAATTGGCTGTCTTCGTCAATAAAGGCTGTCCAACTGTATGCCACTCCTGCTTCCGGATAGGTTTGAAGCGCATTAAGCTGATCTTCAATCTTATCGGGGGTCCATAAATCGTCTGCATCAACAAACGTCACGAATTTGCCTATAGCATGCCTAATGCCACGATTGCGGGCTTCTGGCAATCCGGCATTCTCGAATGAATAAATTTTGATGCGAGGATCTGGAATTTGGCGAACAACTTCGACCGTATTATCTGTAGAACCATCATTAATAACGATCAGTTCCAAATCGGAAAAGCTCTGGTCTAAGATTGACTGAATGGTTTCAGTGATCGTCTTTTCGACGTTGTATGCAGGGATAACGACAGATACGTGTGGCATTCGAGATCCTCGTGCGTGCGACATCATTAAGTCATTAGGGGCTTGAGTGAAGCCTGACTGCTGCTTATCTCGTAGCAGGATAGGATTTTAATCAGTTAGACAAGGAAAAGCAGCAGCTTAGGGTTGTTAAGCTGCTGCTCTACTATACGCTACGATTAGCTCAAGACTGCTGTCTTTTTGAGAATCGATTTACCATCAAAATGATCAGGAATAGGAACCTCCATGAGGTCTAGGAGGGTGGGTGCAAGGTCGACAGCATGAGCGTTGTCTAGCGTGAGCCCTGGCTCGATTTCAGGACCGCAAGCAATCATGAATCCTCGGGAACGATGGCTACCAGTGCGTCGGTAGGGAACCGGACCAATTCGACCGAATTTGGGGCTATCAATTACATCCGCTGGGGTGTCATCCCAGACAACCACTAAGTCTGCATCTGGCAATTTAGGATCGCGATCGCCCGCTGATTGTCGTGTGCGGACTACTTTTTTAACAACCGAGGCTCCGGTTCGAGGATTTCTGAGTTCGTGAAGATGTGCCGTAATCTCATCACAGACAGCATCATAGTCAGATGCAGACACAGTACCTGACGGCTCTCGACCTTCGAGGTTAATACGGATATAGCCTTCTGAAAAACTCGGAATTGCAAATGCTTTCATTTGGTGCCAATAGGGCTGATACCAAATTGTCGGCTGCCAGCTTACCGCCCCCCTCGGGCGGGCAAAGCCGGTGAGATTGGAATAGGTCTTGCCAGCTAGCTTATACAGTTTGGCAAATCCGCGGTCTAGTTTTTGGTTGAATTTTTCAGGCACCCAGCGTCTAAACCACCGCTTAATCGGGTTTTTATCATGCCATTGGCGCCAGATTTCAGTTTGCCAATTTAAGGTTTTTGGCAAGTTTATCACGGGGAGCGGCGCCGTTTTGGGATTGCCAACGGGGAGTTTTGCCTTGCCTGGAAAGCTATAACGATACAGCAGTTCGGGCAGCAGCAACATACTAGAGACATCAGTTGTATTGCTTCCGCTTCCATGAGCCGCAAAGACGACCAGGTTGGCTGACTCAGGAGCCGATTCTAGAATTTCTCCAATTGCATGATCGACGGCTTCAAATACGTCCAACATGGGGTCGGTTGTGAAGCCGTTAACGCGATGATGGTGATAAAGCGGATGGTCAGCCTGGCTTAAGAACCAATAGTCATGACCTGCGGAATGGGTTTCTCCGAAGATAGTCAAGAAGAGATCCCAATGTTCTTGTTGAAGGAGATCGCGACAAATCGAAATGCGATGATTAATTCCAGTATGTAGAGATTTTTTGAGGCGAGTTAAATAGGCTTCGTCCCACCAGTCACCGTGATCATTGTGGAGAGCCGGATGTTCACCATACCTGCGGAGAATGTCAGGTAAGATATTGTCTGGTTTTGAGTGGCTCCGAGTTTGGGGTGAATGTGCACCCCATGCCAAGACTTGGATGCCGTTAACGTTATCTGACAAGGGAGCCTGAGGCATATCAAAGACAGCAACTCGGCATTCGTCGCCTAGGGCATAGAAGGGCTGATATTCTTTAAAGTCATAGGCTTCTACGAGTCGAGCGTTATAGGTGCCTTCGTCAAATCCGATCGGTGTCCAATAGCCAGTTTTGTGAGGCAAGCACCCTGTGAGAAATGTTGTCCAGGGTGTTTCAGCCTTATAGTATTCAATATTGTCGAGACGACAGTAGGTTCCTTGCGATCGCAAGCGGTTGAGATTTTTGAGATATCCTTGAGCCATCCAATTCTCAAGAAGTACCGGATCGGCAGCATCTAATCCGATAGCGATGACAGGTTTTTTCATATTAACTCCAGGATGAAATAGACAAATGATGATTTGAAAATGGTTAGTTTGGTGTAAAGAATCTATCAACTTAACGCCAGAAAATTAGTTCAAACTGCCTACTTCCCGGTTCCTATAGCAGGCGACTGAATGTTGTTGAACAGCGCATTAGCTGGGTTAAGCGGGTGATTTAAGGTATTCCACGAAAGAGTTCGCAACCAGACTTCGTGTAGATACCCAATGCTTTGGGTAGTCTTGATGAGCGCTATTACTCGCAACTGGGGATTAGGAAGAGATTTGAGCAGTATCCCCATCTGGATGAACGGTCGGCCATGCCGAACCAATCCTCCGATGATATGTTTCCATTCCCAGACAAGGGGTTTACCCAACAGACAACTGGTTAACGCTGACGATCGCCCTTGCCAGTAGCTACGTCGTAGCATCCAGTTTAAATTCATGCGAGCTTCAGGAATCCAATGCTGGACAGAGGCTCGCGGTTCATAGTAGAGAAGTCCTTTGCCCTGCTCGATTAGAAGACGATACACCAAATATTCTTCACCTGACCGCAAGCTTTGTCCTTCTCTGCCCAAGCATTCGATAAAACCGCCAATTTGAAGGAGTGCCGACCGTTGGAATGCCATATTGGCACCAAAGGGATATTTGGGAAGCTTGAGCCATCGAGATCGGCACTGGTAGTCAACGATGCTGAATAAGTAGAAGGTCTTTTGAGGCATCCAATCGGGTTTTGCGATATCCCAAAGTGGATGAATAGGACCGCCGACACAAATAGGCTTAGGCAAGGTCGTTTCAAATGCGTCTAAAAGAGCCGCAACCCAGTTCTCGGATGGAATTGCGTCGTCATCTAGATAGGCAATGTAGTCTGCTTTAGCCTGCTGAAGCGCCGTATTTCTGGCTTTTGATAAGCCTTGCACAGGTTCGTAAACGTACCGTAGATTAGCCAATCGGTTTTGATAGGTTTTGCAAATCTCCGCCGTATTGTCAGTAGAGCGATTATCAATCACAAGGATTTCAAATGTCTCCAGAGAAACAGACTGCTCTGCCAACGCATCAAGCGTAAAACATAGGCGGTCTGCGCGGTTATAGGTACAAACGGCTACGGAGATACGAGGATGCAATGTCCCTGTGGGTGATGCGTGATCGTTCATGGTCAGGATGCCTCAACTAAGTTCTTGGAATTAGATGACGTCTCTAGCTGTGCAGAGTATTTGGTCGCGGATAATGCCTTCCAAATCATCTCTTTGTACATCCCCGCAATGTCTTGCCAGGTAAGCACAATATTTTTTTCTGCTAGGACTGAATGCTCTAAATCTTCAGATAGTTGGTTTGCCATTACTGCTAACGCGGCACGGCTGGGCAGTTGTTTAAAGAAGTTGGCGTAGTTTTCGGTTTGGTTTTCTACCATAAAGCCATACGCTCCGCCATCTAACAGGTGTTGCATCCGGTCGCAGGGAATCGACAGCACAGGGCGCGCACACGCCAGATATTCACAGACCTTTAAGCTGGCGGATGTAAAGACTCCACCTTGAAACAAGGACTTATTATAGGGAGCCACACACAAGTCCGATGCACCAATGTATAAGGCTGCTTGTTTCTGCGAGAGTCTACCGTGGAAGATAACTGGGGCAGAATACTTTTGGGCGATCGCTTCTAGTTCATGGCGCTTCGTGCCATCTCCGATCACGTGAAGCTCAACATTCTCAGATCCAACGGTACCTAATGCTTTGATAAGCGGGCCGGGTTCTTGAATGAATCGTCGCAGCGACCCCACATATGTCAGGATAGTCTGTTGTGGACTAATCCCGAGTTGATCACGGCATGTCTGCTGATCCCGAGGGAAAAAGATTGTGGGATCAATCCCATTGGGAATTGAGCATACCGATTTATCTGCGATGGGAAGACGCTGTTCGAGCAGATAGGATTTCATGTGATCGGTTTCAAGAATGACACCGCTGGCAGAAGTAATCCAGTGTCGCCTGAGAGTAGGCAAAATGCGATCTAGAGTGGCTTTCATCAAGCCTTTAAATAGATTAGGCTGCTTACTTCGATTATAAAATTCAGCTTCAAGGACAAATAGGCTAGGAACACCGTGACGCTCAAAGGCGTTAGAAAATGCTCCAACTAATGACCATTGCCGCTCAATCACGACATCAAATGCTGAGGTATGACGCTGTGCAAATATATTTAAAAGCTGACTAAACTTCCATGCGCTAAAGATATTCATCGGCATGAAGTAGGGTTCTGTCCAGTGACGCTCTTTAGCCGATAATTGAGACTCGTCTAAGATGGTTAAATATCGCCAGTCAAATGTGGGGGGGGTAACGGTTTTTCGAAAAACGAGGGTGATATCAAAGTCTTGTTCAAGATAGGGAAGGAGGGGTTCAATATTTGAAACCATCAGTGTCGCATCAGGGCGATAGTTGATTCCAGGGAGTGCAATACAAACCCTGGGGCGTTGTTTTTTAAATACCATTTATATTTTCCTCTCAGGCAGAGGTTTGTTGAAAAAAGTAGACAGTATTGACAATCAGTAAACATGGGCCTGTTTGCTAAGGGGTAAGGGTCAAATCAAAATCTGGATCATTAATCATTGAGCGATCCAATGAATTTTGTGAGGTGTCTGTCAAATTAGATGTATCGTCAGTGTCTTGGACCTCAGACGGCTGACGCTGTCCCACAACTTTGGCAGGAACGCCGACAGCGATTGAATAGGGGGGGATATTTTTTGTCACAACGGCTCCAGCACCAATGACGCTGCCGGTTCCAATCGTGACACCATCCACGACTCTAACGCCTGTTCCTAGCCAGCAATTTTCCTCGATCGAAATACCTTTATAGCTATTTCCCTGTTGGTTAATTTTGCGGTGTGGGTCACCGAAGTTATGGTTGTTGGCATAAATGCCGCAATGAGAGGCAATCAAACAATCGCTTCCGATGTTTAGTTTGGAGCCAGATAGGCAGGTATAAGGACCGAAGTACGTGCGCGCACCAATCTCGATGGCTCCCTTGCCATGAGACTTGATGTCAACGCCCTTATCACAAGTAACGCGATCGCCAATTTGGATACAACTATGGGGGCCCATTCGTCGGAGACGAACCCCTCGATGCAAACTGACGCGATCGCCCATGTGAATTCGGTCGAAACCCAGAAATTCGACGCCAGGTCGAATAACCACACCTGTGCCCAACTCAGCAAAGAAGGGACGATACATCGTGTTTCGGAGGCGCCTTCCGATGAAAGATGGAATTCCTCCTAACAGCCCAATTGCAAACCGACCTGCATACTTTTGCCACAAACGGGACAAACGATGAGACTTGTGAGAGCCTTTATAGTTGTCCATAACCCCATGACCTACTAAAAAGCAAAAACTATGATGAATCAGAAACAAAACGGATTAGATTGCTAAAGATCTTTCAATGGTTCAGACTTGAGTTTTGCAAACATTTATATTTCCGACTCACATCCGACACTCTGAAAGTCAGAGCTAAGGTCGCTTTTCATTACAGTAGTGTGTCTGATGTGGAAAAAACATAAACGACTCTATAAGATTGCCGAATCATCTATAAATCTTTTATGAAGCACTCGAGTCGTCGGTAGTGCATATAGCCATGCTGGTTAGACCCGTCAGCTTTCGTTAATACCCCGGTAAATTGGCTTAGACGCGACACTAAGGAACGGGAATTAAATAATCTGTAATTCTGGTTTGGCTGTGTAATTCCATTGTGGTAAAACTTCATCGAAGACAATCTTCATGTTGGCTTTGAAATCTTCAGCAACTTTTCGACCCGTTTTA